>CALKBZ010000015.1 GCA_937775295.1 uncultured Opitutales bacterium | reverse complement strand
GAGTCGCCCACATGGTAAGCGTCCGAGTGACGACCTCCTATCCATAATGCAGCAGCGTGGTATTCTTTGTGGATGGAATCAATTGAAACAGAGGTATGTGTGGAGTCGGGCAAGTCTGATCGTCAGGGGCGTCGTATCCGTGGTGCAGCAGAGTGGTCCTCGATTTTGGATCGCTATGATCAAAGCGGGTTAACTCAGGCTGCTTATTGCCGCCGCGAAGGTCTGAAGTTCGGAACGCTGGTCTCATGGCTAGGCCGCCGACGTAAGAGCGGCGGTGCTTTGATCAGTTCTCAGTTGGAACCGAAGTTTCACGAACTGAGCCTGAGTAGCCCTGCTGAATCATTGAGCTCAAGCTTAGAGGTAAGTTTGCCCGACGGGACTGTTCTACGCGGGACGCAGGCCAGTGAACTGGCTGAACTGATTCGCTTATTGAGGGCATAATCTATGTTTAGTTTTCCAAATCAAACGAAGGTCTACCTTGCCGTGGGCCCCGTGGACATGCGCAAGAGTTTTAACGGGCTCTGGACCGAAGCGAGTGAGCGCCTCAAGGAAGATCCGTTCAGTGGTGCCTTGTTCGTGTTTGCGAACAAGCGGCGTGATCGAATCAAGATCCTTTACTGGGACGGCAGTGGCGTATGGGTATTCGCCAAGCGCCTGGAGAAAGGTCGCTTTACGTGGCCAACGGGCAGCGACGATCGGAAGCTCTCGCTCACTCCGCAGTCTTTGGGGATGTTGCTGGAAGGAATCGACCTGAAGCAGGGCTGTAAAAAAGCATGGTATGAGCGATAAAATGTTTGCCCGTAACTGTATCTAATTTATGGATACGTGCCATCATGGCACCGGCGCAAATAATGGATCGATTGACTGAGACGGAGGCGGAACGAAATGCCCTTCGTGATGAAGTCGCCGACCTACGTGCCCAGGTTGAGTGGTTTAAACGCAATCTGTTTGGCACTGGCAAGAGCGAGACGCTCGACGCGTTGCAGACGCGCCTAAAGCTCGGCGAAGAGGCCGCGCAACCGGATGCATCGGCCCCCAAGAAAGAAACGATCAGCTACGAACGCGCCAAGCCGCGCAAGCGCGACCTACCGGCAGAGCGCTTTAAAAACTTACCCGTTCTCGAAACAACCGAGTTAATCCCAGATGCAGTCAAAGCAGATCCAGAGGCCTATGAGCGGATCGGCGAAGAAGTGACCTTTGAGGTGAAGATCACGCCGCCGAAGCTATGGAAGCGTGCGATCGTGCGCGGTAAGTTCCGTCACAAACTGGATCGTTCGCGACCACCGACAATTGCTCCGGCATTGAAGCGTCCCATCGACAACAGCTACGCCTCCGCAGAGCTGCTCGCATATATTGCACTGGGCAAATACCTTTACCATATCCCGCTCTATCGACAGGAAAAGATGTCTGCGCATTGGGGCGCACAGCTTTCGCGCAAGACTATGGCTGATTGGATTGAGGCGGTCGCGGATTGGTTCAATCCAATTTATGGTCGCATGCGAGCGAAGCTACTCGAAGGGGACTATTTGCAAGCGGACGAAACTCCAGTGCGCTTCATGGACCCGGATCAGAAAAAAGGTAAAACAACCCAAGGTTATCTATGGGTAATCGGTAAACCAGGAAGCGATGTTGTCTTCGACTGGCGGCTTGGTCGTGGGTATGATGAGGCCACCAGCCTGCTTGATGGTTTTCAAGGCGTCCTGCAGTCGGACGGATATGGTGCCTATGAAAGATTTGCTAAGAAGAATGAGCACGTGGAGCGTGTCGCCTGCTGGGCGCATGCGCGGCGCAAGTTCGTCGAGGCCGAATCGGAATCACCGCAGGCCGTGCGCATGGTGCACGGCTTGATCGGACACTTATATCGAGACGAGTATCAATACGATGACAAGCGCCACAGCCCGAAGCTTCGAGCCACACGACGTCTAGCGCAAAGCACTCAAGTTTTAAGCCGTATCGAGAAAGTGGTGCAAATACTCCATCTAAGAGCGCGGCCTAAATCCAGGCTCGGAAAAGCCTGCACGTATTTACTTGGGCAATGGACAGCGCTGTTACGAATCCGCCAACACGGACAAGTCCGACTCGATAACAATCTAATCGAAAACGCAATACGCCCCTCCGCGGTCGGCAAAAAGAACTTCCTGTTCATTGGCTCCCCAGATGCCGGGCAGCGCTCTGCCATCATCTACTCGATCATCGTCTCATGTGAACGACATGGCATTGATCCGCTTGCATACATGACCGATCTGCTTCATCGATTACCCACGATGAGCAACCAGGATGATCTCGATCCGCTCCTTCCATCCAATTGGAAAGAAGCTCTGTAGAACTCGACCCATATCGGTAGAAACGGATCGTAATCGATCAACATTGATAGTTGTCGATAGAATTATCAGAGGATCTCCCTCGGACGCTTACCTATTAGGCTGCGCTAATAGGTAACTTCAGGGTTATACCTATTCAATTTCTTTGATGATGTCTGCAAATATTCGGTTGATCTCACTGCAGTTAGCAAAGTAGCCGAGTATGTGATTCCGAGAGGCTTTGGGTTCAGCAATAGAGCCAACTGCACTGCTCCAACTTAACCAGTCAGAGCTACCACTTCTTAAGTTTTCTTCTCTAAGTTCTCTCAATCCGTAGCGGGAATCTCTGATTTCGAGTAGCTTTGCCTTTGAGATTTTAGTTCCGCTAGGATGCTCATATAATGCAGTTATCAATCGTTCGGTTCCAGCAACATCAAGTAAATAGTCTTCTGTGATCTTACCAATCCAAAACAATGGATATTCTGTTGTGACTGCTACATTTTCGACAAACTCAATCAGTATGTTTAGCAATTCCTCTTTGTCTGTGATGTAGTTGCAGAACACGTAAACATTTTTGGCCAGATACGGAAACATCCATAGAACTTTTTTGAGATAGTCGAGCAGGTAATCGCCTTTCTCTCTGAAAAATGAAAGCACTAGTTCCGCATCCTCTTCTTCAATGTCTGACTCATTTAACAAGGAAAGTAGGTAGTGCTCTTCCTTTGGATTTAGTGCTTCATCTTCAGTGTCATCGTCGTCATCTATGTCGTCGAAGTATTCAGACCGTATAATTCGGCGTCTCCGTCTCAATAACCCAGAGCGAATCGCATCTACCTTCGTATCAATCGAACCATCTGCGGTTTCGCCGATTTCAGTTTTAGCAGGATTAATGGATAATCCTTTTTCACCGAGAAGGCGTTGGATTAAAATGAAATCTCTATTTAGCTTATTTTCGTCATTCGAAAATAAATAAAAATCATCCATGAAGCGTAAATATACTTCTGATTCAATTCGTGGATAGTTATCAACGAACTTCAGGTAGTTTGCCCCGAGGATTTTGGTAGGCATTATTCCTTGCGTCAGGCAATCGATTGATCTGCCTGAATTAATCTGCCTTAAAAATTTCCCAAATATAGCAGTATCTTCTTCTTGATTTGCTATTTCAGAGAACCATCTACTGAGATCATGATGGTATATTGAATTGAAATAGGATGAAATATCGAAACGTGCTGAAAACCTATATTTCTGACTAGCAGACTGAACCGTTGACTTGAAATCCAAATACCCCTCTGAGGCACTGATTGGTGCTCCTTGGTTGAAGCGGAATCCAAAGTTCTGGCGATTTGAGAATACATCCGCTCTAAACTTCGATCTGTGTCGATACACTATTTCGTAAATGAAAAACTCGGCAATTGGGTCGAGTTTCACTGTCCTTCTAAGGTGGTTACGGTGCTTGGCTGCATAAGCTCTCTCTTGTGGGAGGAAGCTGTATTGCGCCGTCTCAGAATGTGAAATCTTTTGATATATGAAATCGCCGATTTGCTGCGATCCATGTTCAAGGATTATTTTATTCGTAGTGAGGGGGAAATAGTGTCCGCGGGTAGTCGTTAGCAAAAAACGAATATGCGTTTTGGTATGGATTACTCATTTCTGTATATCGTAGAGGTGTCTCAAGACTGAAGCGCGGAGCGCGAAAGGAATTGAGACGACCGACTGGTTCGCTCAAACTTGGTCGTCGAGTTCGATTCTAGCAACTGCCTAATCTTCTTTTGAAGCTCGAGATTCACATCTTCATCTTCTCTCAAAAGGTAGACCTTCATCATAGCCTTTGAAAGCTCTAAGGCCTCTTCTGCTTTCTCTTCTTTCAGGAGCCTGTAAACGATCATCATCAACGCTGCTTCTTTGGTGTCCTGTTCATTTAGGAGTCCTTGAATGTCTAGCTCATTGACTAGGTAAGTCATCCTAACGGAAAGCTTCAACATTTCTTCTTCTGTAACCTTATGCCCAAGCGAATGGGCTGCTTTGGTCATGCTTTTTTTTAACCTGTCATCTGTCGTTTTTACTCCGATCAGAAAACTAACATAGCCAATCGCTAAGAAGCCTAAAAGTGTTACTGGGGCTTTGTATTTCATTTTCTTAGCTAACTTCAAGAGTGCTCATGTAGTGAGTTACGAACGGAATTGAGCAGCTCGCCTGGATATACCCTCGGGTGTCCTAGTGCACTCAATCTGTCCCATAGCTTCAGTGTTCATTTTTAAATTCAATTTGATTAGTTCAAGATGGTTAGAATCTGGATTCGTTCAACATCATTTCAACTGAATTTTTTAACCACCCATTCCCTGCGGTCATTAGCACCCAAGGGCATAATAAAGGACACCGAGAGCACAGAGCTACTCATTTGTATTTCCTTCTCTGTGCTCTCGGTGTCCTCTAGCGCAGCGGGTGGTGAAAAACTCTGGGTTCCTTTTTTCTGTATATCGTAGAGAGGAGGGATGTATGAGCGCCAGCGAAATACATTGCCTCGCTCGACTGGTTAGGTGGTTGCGGATTGTGGTTTCTGTTGCTCTAGCACTGCCTTATAGTGTTCATTGCGGACGTTTTTGTCGATCAATCGCCGAATACGAGAATAAATATAGTCCCGATCTCCCTGAATCTTGGGAACAGAGAATCCGCAATCTTCGCATTGAAAAGAGGTGTGAGTAACATCGGAGTAAGATAAAACACTATGTTCTGTATAAACCAACTGATTGTCGCATTGAGGGCAGTAGCATCCCATATTGCATATCGTTCCGTTCACTTGGTAATTCCACCGCCACACCATTCCGTCGAAACGATCTTCAGTATAATCACGAAAGGATGGTTCACTGTTTTCTTTTCTTATTTTCGATGCAGCGATGAGAATCAAAATCCCGCTCAAAAAGATGAGTATCAGGATGACGAAAAGTGGAAGTTCTACGGGGTGAACAAGGGAGAGTCCGACTTCTTTGACTCTATCCCACACCCAGAGGAATGGCTCGCTGATTTTAATGTCAGTTGTGCTCCTAAGGATAATGCCAACGGCTACTGGAGCCACTATAAGGACTCCAAGTGCTTTCGTTGTGTTTTTCATTTTTTCTTACCTAACGTAGAGTATGTGTGACTTTTAAGGTGCATATATTTGAGGGTGATTCGTCAAATATGCGTGGGTGTCGGGTTCGTGGATAGTTTCTTAAGTGTTGTTAGTCAGCGAATTAAGCGGAATCTTTTTTGATGTGTGGGTTTCGTCGGGGGGCTTTGTATGTCGTATGTATAATTGTAAAAACGTATCTTGAAATCACCTATCAGATATGCGACATGCATTTGGGGTGAGAAGTGATTTTGATAAGTCGGATAATTAAGCGCATGGGGCGAGCCTCAAAGATGTATACTAAATAGTTAGCTTCTCTGCTTTTTTTATGGCAAGTGAATGACGTATCGGTCACTAAATGAGCGGTTTTCTGCACTTATGGTGCTGTGTTTCTGGTAAATATATTCCGCTTGTTTGTGCTTTTCGGCGCGATTGATATTTCTAATAAAAACGAGCTTAAAGGGGAGAATAATCACTTTAACCAATATGCGACATGCATGCGTGGGTAAAAATCAATTTGAAGGACTCTGAACGGTGCTGCGCACGGAGTAAAAGTGAGGGTGGGGGCGGAAAGTGGTTGTTTTTGAAAGCTGTTCGTTGAGCGAAGTTGCCCATAGCACATCGCACATAGCATTCAACTAGCAGCTACTGCACCTCATCCGGCAGCTGGCGGAGGCGGTCTTTTAAGCGTCGGATCGTGGTGGCGCTTGCTTCTTTGTTAAAGTTGGGGCCTAAGTTGCCAATCGCACTGGCGAGGAACGCATCGATTACAACCGCGTGTGTCGAGTCGGTTAGTACGCCGATGAATTGACTGTTCTTACTGAAGGCTAGATCACCGCGTGAGGATGCGAAATCGGCAAACAGTTCGCCGAGGGCAGGGCGCTCCATCTTGAGGAAGCGCTCACTGCTGGTAAGGCGGCGAAAGCCTGTGCGGCCAAAATTACTTTCGTCGTTTTTAACGAGGACTGCTTCTTCCCAGCGTTCTGGTTGTAGTGCTAGATCGAAAGTTTCTAGGCCTGAAGCCTCGACCATGCGTTTCGGTAGAGGGATGTAGATCAGTCGAGGATCGGCGCTGAGAAATGCGATTTGATTAATCGGGAAGGTGCGGCCCGCGAGTGTGACTTCTAGTTGCACGCTGAGGAGGCTGTCAGGGTTCTTGAAGAAGGCAAAAGGTGTGTCTGCGGTATGCGTGACGAGGTAAGTGCCTTCCGTATCTGCAATTAGGATACTTTTACTTTCGTAGTGTTGCGTCGAGGGACTGCCAATGCGCGGCTTTTCTGAAGAGGTAAAGTGAATCGTGGCACGGTTGTTTTGAAAGCGTGTGAAGATTTCGCTCATCGTGCGTGGCCGGCTCGCATCCATCTCTTGAATGATTTCTTCGGAGTTCTGGGCCAGTTGGGAGACGCCTTGGCCGAGTTGGGAGACGTTTTCAGTGAGTCGTGACGCATGTGCCTGTGCCTGTGCTTTCTCTTCCTGAAGGAGCGCTTTATCTTGTTTTTCGCTAATTAGGTTTTGCTCCAGTAGGCTGCGCTCAGCCTTGGCGACTGCTAGTTGGTTGTTCAGTGACTCGCGCTCTTGGTTTAGCCTTTTGGTCTCGGCTTGAGCGGCTTTGAGCTCGGCTTCGCGTTGAGCGAGGGCCATTTCGCGGGTGATTAGATCTTTCTCTGCTTGTGTGAGCCGTTCTTTAGAGGCTGATGTTTCTTGTTTGAGTTGGCCGAGAGTCTGAGTGAGTTCGGTGCGCTCAGTCTGTGCGCTCTCGAGCTCGGTGCGAGTGGATTCAAATTTCAGTGCAAGGGCTTGGCGATCCGCTTCGGCTTGGGCTTTTTCTGCAGTCAGCTTGGCTTGTTCGGCTTCAATGTTCGCTTTGGCGACGGTGAGTTGCGCGGCTTCAGCTGCTTTTTCTTGTAAGCTTTTCTGAGTGGCAGCGAGTGCGGCTTCGCGTTCTGCGAGATTGAGCGCCTGTTCTTCGAGGTCTTGTCGTGTTTCAATGAGATTTTCGCTTAGGCCGGAGCGGGACTCTAGTTCGGACTGTAGCGACTCTTCGAGCAGACTAATCAGCTCGGCCTCGGCGGTGGCGGAGGTGGCGGTGACATCGAGTGTCACTTCGGGGCGCTCTTCGGGCGTATCGAAGCGTGCGAGCGCCAACATACTCAGGAGCAGGAAGTCACAAATAATTAGCATCAACGTTTTGTTCATAGTGGGCGGAGTGGGAAATTGAAACGTGGGAAGGTGGGAACGTTAAAAACGTGGGAAGGTGGGGAGGTGGGAAGGTTGGGACTTGGGAACCTGGGAACGTTAGCGATCTGCATGCTTTTTTACTTTCGCACCTGTATACCGCTTACAGCTGGTTTGTGTGATTAAAGTGGATGGTGCTTAAGCAGCGCCCGCACTGAGAATCAGTTGACGGCGGTAGGGGCGTAGGTGCATCACCTTCAGGATCGCCGTGAAGAGGATACCGAACAAGGTGGACGCATAGGCAGCCATAAGACTGGCTTCGACGATGCCGACTGCGACGAGGATCAAGGACAACACGGTGCCGCCGAGACCGACATAGAGGCCGAAGTCGAACAAGTTCTCTTCGTTGTCGAGTAGCTTCAGCTTCATGTCTGGGCTGAGTGGTTGTTTGCCGACTTCTTTGATCTTGATCAGGCAGAACGAGTAGATCACGAGCTGTATAATAAAGAACAGCGCGAGGACGAGGAGTGTGACTTGGTTAATCTCTTGCATGGCTTTGACGGGTGATTTGATGGATTGAAGTGTGTCGGCTACGGCAAATTCGATGCGTGGCCCAGTGTTGGAAACAGATTCTTGAGATTTAAGGATGTCGGGCTCGAAGAAGGTCCAGATGGTGAGGACGACGACGAAGCTGATGAGTATATCGCGTGCCATGACCATCGGGTTGCTGCGCGATACCGTGTTTGTATTGCCCAAACTGCTGCGCCATGCACTGCCCATGGCGAAGGCGAACGCTAAACCAGCGAGGAAGAGCAGGGCAAATTTGAGGGCTTGCCCGAGTGTATTGTTGCGCAGTGTGATCTCGACGAAACTCTGTGGACGCAAGGGCGCCAGTAAGCTTAGGACAGTGCCGGGTATTGAGCTAGTTTGATAGAGCGGTTGCTCGGAATGGATTAAGTGGCTGACGGCTCCAGGGCCATGGCGTAATGCGAAGTCTAGGTCTTGATTACCAGTTTCGGTTTGCTCGGCGAGGTAGCGATACAGCGTGTCGGGAGATTCTGAGAATCGCAGCGCGGTGTAGTTTTCGGCAATTCGATCTGGCTGTGCGCGAAAGAGAGCGGCCATTTGCGACCAATCGCCGAGTGTTTCGGTCAATTCGGCGAGACTGACCAATGAGGTGTAGTCGAGCTGACGGCCAAGCGAGAGGGTGCCGATGACTAGGTCTTCGCAGGCGATCGTGGCCTCTGGATTATAGCCTGCGGCCAAAGTTGCAAGATTGCCTATTTGCTGGGCGAGGCTGGGTTGGAAATGGCCAGCTTCGATCAGTAGCGCGAGTGTCAGCACGCCTGCATCATAGGGAGCACCTGCTGCATGACTGGCGGGGTGGAGGCGTGATAGGCCTGCGATATCGCGAATGCTTAGCAGTGCGGTGACGTTGCGATTACGCGAAATGGAGAGTGATTCGGTGAGTGAGGCGCGTTCGCTGCGCGGCAGTAGTTGAGGGATGACGGCGCGACTTTTACGCTGAGTGACACTACGCTTGAGTATATCTTCAAAGTCGCGGTCAGGGCCACCGCTGCTGGCAAAGTTTGGATTGTTGTCTAATAGCTGTTGAATCTGTGCCTGTTGGGCGGGGTCTTGACTGCCTGTCGCTGCAGCGAATCGTTGTGCTGGGCCGACATAGGCGGCATTAATTTCCTCCCAAATCTTGTCTTCAACTGAGCTGCTGTTAGCACCTGCGAGCTCGATGATTGTCGGATCAACAGAGCGTATCTGTGCTGGCACCAACAGCGCCGTGAGGGCCAATGCGGTGGCAATGATCAGTAGAATGAGGGTTTTGAGTAAAGCGACCATGTCGTAAAGTAAGCGTGCACTTTGGAGATTACGGTGTCGGTGGCAAGACAGAGATGACCCTAATTGTGTGCATTTATCGGGCCGTGCTCTAGATAAGAATTGCCAAGGGCTGCATGTGCGTCGTTTGTTTTATGGATGGATCGAGAAACTGTGCTTAAATATTTTGATTCTGAATCTGTGGTGGAACACTACGCAAAGGCAGCGGAACGTTTGGGCCTGTGGCAATCTGAGGAAAAGATATTTACTCGCGTCTTTGAGCCCAGCGATTCCTTGCTCGAGCTAGGCTGCGGGGTTGGGCGGATTGCCCTTGGACTCCATGAGTTGGGCTACATCAATATTATGGCGACCGATTATTCTCGTGAGATGATCAAGCGCGCGCGCCATCTATCCACCTTGTTGGAATACAATATCCCGCTGCGCGTCTGCGATGCCACGGCTTTAGAATTTGATGACAACGCCTTTGATGGCGCTATTTTTGGGTTTAACGGGCTGATGCAGATTCCACAGGCCGCGCAACGCGAGCAGGCGCTGAGTGAAATTTATCGAGTTATTCGGCCAGGCGCTTGGTTTGTGTTTACCTCGCATGATCGCGAACGCTCACCGCATGGCAGCTTCTGGATTCAAGAACAGCAACGCTGGGAAGAGGCTGAGCAATCGGCTGACTTGGATGATTTCGGTGACCGCACGGAAGCCACAGGCGATGGTGTTCACTATATGCACGTGCCCTCTGTGCCGGAAATGGAGGCGGTGCTTGCGCGGGTCGGTTTTCGAGTCGAGGCCACTGTGATGCGCTCGCAACTCGCGCACGAGTCACCGGAAGTGGCGGCCTTTTCTGACGATTGCCGTTTCTGGGCGGTGCAAAAGCCTGAGGTTTCTGGCTAGATCAAGCCTGCTTCGTTGAAGCTATAGAGGCCGAGGCCTTGCGGGTCTTTGCTCTTTTGACCGAGGATAATGTGATCGAGTAGGTCGATGCCAATGATTTTGGCGGCTTCGCGTAGTTGGCGAGTCACTTGTATATCGGCACGGCTCGGGGCGGGATCACCACTAGGGTGGTTGTGAGCGACGAGGATAGCAGAGGCGCTGAGTCGGATCGCTTCCTTAAATACTTCTCTGGGGTGCACGAGACACGAAGACGCCGTACCCACGGTCACTTCGATGCGTTGAATTAGGCGATTTTTGCGGTCTAGGCAGAGTGTCCAAAAATGCTCGACCTCTTCGCCTGCGATCAGCGTGCGAAAGTGGTTTGCCACGACTTCGGGTGTATCGAAAATTGTTTCGACCGAATCGTCTTCTTGTAAAATACGGCGTGCGAAATCCATGACTGCCATCAATTGGAGTGATTTAACGGTGCCGATTCCCTTAATTTGTTGGAAGTCGGCAGCCGTCCAGCGCAGTAGGTGGGTGAGTGAGCCTGCGGTCGTGAGTAGATCGCTGGACATGGTAAGCACATCAATGCCGGCCGGACCGCTGCGTAAAATCATCGCGAGAATTTCACTGTCACTGAGTGCTTTGGCGCCGTGCTTGGCCAGCCGCTCTTGTGGTCGCTCGCTGGCAACCATGTCTTTAATACGGCGATTTTTCTGATATGAAGTGCTCATGCGTTCACTTACCTTGTGGTTTTTTGTTATTTTTGCAACCTCGAAACTTTAGCGGTCAGATTTCGGTGGAGATTCTTAGAAATCCGTGCACTTTCGCGCTCGTGAAATTTACACCTGCAAAACCGAGCCTATTTGGCGAAACTCTAGAAAGCCTCAAAGTGAGCGTCGAAGCGGCGGGCTTTCCCGGCTTTCGTGCGAAGCAGGTCATGGAGTGGCTCTACAAGAAGCGCGTCGATCAGTGGGATGCGATGAGCAACTTACCGAAGGCCTTTCGCGCGTGGCTGGATACTCACTATATTTTATATCCGACCTCATCGTTGATTGATAAGCGCTCGGACGATGTTACTCAGAAGCTATTGCTGGAGCTGGAAGACAAGTCCTTGATCGAGACGGTGTTGATCCGTGCGCCGCAGACGGGAGTGGGGCAGGAGAGTTCGCGCAAGACTGTATGTGTGTCGATTCAGGTTGGCTGCGCCTATGGTTGTAAGTTTTGCGCTTCGGGGCTTGCTGGCTTTCGGCGTAATTTGATGGCAGCGGAGGTGGTTTCGCAGCTAATGCATATTTGTCGTCGTGAGGATGCGCATACCACGCGGGCCAAGAAAGAGATCGCTTCGTTTGATAACATTGTGTTCATGGGGATGGGTGAACCGCTAGCGAACTATGATACATTGATACAGACCATTAAGATTTTGAATGCAGATTGGGGCCTCAATTTCGGTGCCCGTCGTATCACGGTTTCGACTTCAGGCCTCGCGCCACAAATTCTGAAGCTGGCAAACGAAAGTGTGCCTGTGCGACTGGCGATTTCGCTGCACGGAGCGACCAATGAGGTGCGTGACCAGATCATGCCGATCAATAAGAAGTATCCGTTGGAAGAGCTGTTGCCGGCGGTGAAGGCCTTTCAAGAGAAGCATGGCCGGATGTTGACGCTGGAGTTTATTATGATCAAGGACGTCAATGACAGCCTCGATCAGGCCAAGGCGTTAACCAAAATCGCGCGTGATCTACACGCACACGTGAATTGCATCCCTTACAACAAAGTTGAGGGACTGGAGTGGCAGCGCCCGAGTGTGCGTCGTCAGGATGCGTTTGTCGATGTGCTGCGTAAGGGCGGTGTCTCGGTGACAATTCGGCGCGAAAAGGGCCACGATATCAATGCAGCCTGCGGGCAACTACGCTTGAAAACAGAACAGAAAATGGCCGAGGACGAGTCGAAGCCGAGCAGCCCGTTTATTAATCCAAGGGTATAGCGGAACTAGGTGATATTGGCATTCCAACCCTGTTTTTTGGGATGCGGTGACAACTCTGGCCGGATCGACAGGACAGATCTCTGCCGTAGCAATGTCTGTATCACTTTCAGGAAAGACAGTAATGTCTGTGTCACTAACAGAGGAATTACCTGATTTCGCCTTGTCCGTGGATCACGAATTTATAAGTGCACAGCTCGTTGAGTCCCATGGGGCCGCGGGCATGTAGGCGATCGGTTGAAATACCAATCTCCGCACCGAGGCCGAATTCGAAGCCATCAGTGAAGCGCGTTGAAGCATTGTGATAGACGGTGGATGCATCGACACCGGCAAGGAAGAGACGTGCGGCATCGGCGTCTTCGGTAATGATTGCATCGCTGTGGCCGGAGCCGTTGGCATTGATCAACTCGATGGCGGCCTTAGTGTCTGCAACCACTGCGATTGAGATGATTAGGTCGGAATATTCAGTGCCGAAATCTTCAGGTGTGGCATCCACGAGTGGCAGGCCTGAGCCTGTGAGGATCGCTTTGGCCTTGGCCTCTACACGCAGCTCAACGC
>CALKBZ010000014.1 GCA_937775295.1 uncultured Opitutales bacterium | reverse complement strand
GGAGGCCATCCCTCCCTACACATGGAGCGACGAGCTCCGCCTCGTCCGTTCAGCGGTTCGGTGATCTACCCCAGCGGACGGCGCAGAGGCCATCCCTCCCAAGTAGCAACCAACGAATGCTCGTTCCGCTCGCGCTACCAAAATAATTATTACAACATCTTATTCGGCTCCGAGATTGCCAAGCGCCCTACAGCAGGTTTGGGTAAATAAAGATGCCTGCCAACGATCTACAGCTACTCCTCAATCTAGGGTTCATTGTCATCACCGCGGCCACTTTTGCATTTATCGGCAAGCTCATCCGCATGCCCACCATCGTGGGCTACATCCTCGCCGGTATAGTCCTTGGGCCAGTGCTGCACCTCGTCGAACTGGACCATTCGCTGGAGCTTATTTCAGAACTCGGCATTGCCCTGCTGCTGTTCCTGGTCGGCTTGGAACTGAGTTTTAAAAAAGTCAAAGACCTTGGTCGCGTCGCACTAGTTCTCGGCAGCATACAAGTGCTACTCACTGCCACTGGCGGCATGCTGGTCGCTCATTTCATGGGCTTCGGCCCGATTGAAGCGATCTTCCTCGGCGGCACGGTCACCTTCAGTAGCACCGTCGTGGTGATCAAACTGCTGGATCAAAAGGGCGTGATGAACCGGCTGTACGCACGCATCTCGGTCGCACTCTTTCTCGCACAAGACATCGTGGTGATCGCGGCATTGACCGTGCTCACCGGTTTCGGCAATTCGGAACCACTCGCACCAATCGAGCTGCTGATCAATCTCGGCAAGGCCTTTGGCGGGATGGCCGTGCTGCTCATTCTCACGCTCATTGCAGCACGCTATCTGTTGCCAAAACCGTTCGCATGGGCTGCGCGCTCTCCCGATACGGTATTCATTTGGGCGCTCTGCTGGTGCTTTCTCGTGGTGATTCTCGCACATCAATTTCACCTATCAGTGGAAATTGGCGCCTTCCTAGCTGGGATCGCCATCGCCCAATTACCGATCAACGAAGACCTACACCGCCGCCTGCACCCACTGATGACTTTCTTCATCGCGATCTTTCTGGTGACGCTTGGGATTAAAATGGAGCTCAGCAGCTTTGCTGCGATCTGGCCCACAGCCTTGGGGCTCAGCGCTTTCGTCTTATTGATCAAACCGATCATCGTGTTCAATATCTTGGCTCGTATGCGCTTTAGCGAATACACCGCTTTTCAAACCGCGATTGCCTCCGGGCAGGTCAGTGAGTTCGCGTTCATCCTGCTGGCACTAGGTGCCACTACTGGACTAATCGGGCCCGACATCGTCGCACTGGGCGGTCTCGTCGGCATGACCACGATCGCACTTTCCTCTTATCTTATCATTCACAGTGAAGCACTCTATGCAGCCATCGCCCGCACGGGGATCTTAAAGTTAATGCGCGCAAAGCAGGAGGCCGACAGTGAGATACTGCGCCACCGCAAGGATCATATCATCGTGGTCGGCATGAATGCGCTCGGCCGTGAAATCGTCCAGCAACTGACACTGCGTAACGAACGTGTGCTCGCCATCGACACTGACCCAAAGAAACTTGAAGGGCTCGGTGACGCCGACACCTTAATCGGCAATGTCGAATATCAATCTGTAGTCGAAGAAGTCGGCCTACGCGAAGCGCGACTGGTGATATCGGCTCTGCAAATCGAAGATACCAACCATTTGCTCGCCTACCGCTGCCGCTCGGCCAGCGTGCCCTGCGCGATCCATGCGTTCGACCTATCGGTGGTCAATGACCTGCTCGATCTCGACACGACTTACCTGATGATGCCCGCTGCCGACGGCATCTTACTGCAACGCCAACTCATGCAGCAGGAGAGGATTTTCAAGTCATGACCGGCGTCGGTATACTTCTCGTCGCAGCTGCGATCGCCTTCGGATTGGCAAAGTTACTACGTCTGCCGCCGATCCCGCTGTTGATATTCGTCGGTGCCGGCCTGCACGAACTCGCCCTTTTTTGGCAGATCGCAGTGCCCGAAGACCTTCTCAGTAATATGATGGAGCTCGGCATCGCGGTGCTCGTTTTCACGGCAGGCGTCGATCTGAGTCCGCGCCGCATGCTCGGCCGTACACGCGCGATCATCACCGTGGCGACGGTTCAATTCCTGATTCTCGGCTTAGCAGGTGTGCTCACCGCCTTCGCCCTCGGCTATGATCTAACCACCGCGCTCTACCTAGGTTGCGGGCTCTCAGCAAGCTCGACCTTGGTGGTGGTGAGTCACTTGCAACGCCGTCGCCAGATGTTCGAGCCCTACGGCCGACTAGTGATCGGCGTGCTGTTGGTACAAGATCTGTTCATCATCCTGATTATGGTGGCACTGCTCAAGGCTCCCGACGGACTTCTCGAGAGCTTCTTCGGACTCACCCGCGCGATTGGGCTCGGTTGCGTGGCGGTCGGTATCCACCGCTGGTTTGTGCCTTGGATCACACGTCGCCTCAAACTCGACGACGAAGAATTGATGCTCGGTGCACTCGGTATCCTATTCATATTTTGCGGACTCGCTTATCTACTCAAGCTCCCCTTTCTTGTTGGCGCATTCTTTGCCGGATTCTCTATCTCCGCCTTTCCGATGAACGGACTGGTGCGCGGCATGCTTGGCTCACTTTCGAGTTTCTTCCTCGCACTGTTCTTTATCAGCGTTGGCGCCGCGCTCACACTGCCACAAGGCGACATGCTCTGGCACAGCTTGATCTTCATCATCGTATTGATCGTGGTCACCGTCGGGCTCGTTTCAATTATAGGTGAATACGTGGGTTATTCGACACGCGCCTCGATCGAGGCGGGCATCCTCCTCTCACAGACCAGTGAGTTTTCACTCGTGCTCGCCCTCACCGGCATGGCTTCGGGGCAAATCAGCGGCGAATTGTTTTCCATGATTACGCTGATCACCGTCAGCACGATGACACTCACCCCGCTGATATCGCGCGAAAAGATCGCATGGTCACTGATGAAACTTCATCCCCGCTATCGCCGCGGCGAACTGGACTGTGCAACATTACAGAACCACGCCGTATTACTCGGCTACGGACGCGCCGGTCACCAAACACTACAAGCATTTAAAGAGCACGGCATTCCCGTTATTGTGATCGACGACGATGCCGCCGTCATCCGCAAGCTGATTGCCGACGATGTGCACTGCATCCAAGGCGACGGCTCCAATCAGCGCATATTAAAACAAGCGAACTGCGCCGGAGCCAAAGTCGTGATTTGCTCAATGCGACGCACCCGCGACTCAAAAATCGCACTCGATTACCTTAAAGAATACCCGACCAAGGTCTTTATCCGCACCTTCGAACCGGAAGAAACCGAATTCGTCAAAAACTCTGGTGGTATTCCCATCGAAACCGCGCGCGCCTCGGCCCACAGCATGCTCGAATGGGTGGCTGTGAATTTGAGGAAGTGATTAACTACCAATTTCAACCAACAACCCAAAGCTCATCCATAGTAAAAAGCTCTGCGCGAAATAATTCTCTTTGCTCTGCAAGCCTCCCGAACGACCGCTACAGACAGTCCTTAATAAAATCCATACGAATTGCTGTTTTCGCGCAGAGGCGCAGGGGCGCAGAGTGAACACAATCAGCATGAGACATCTTCCTCTAAAAATGCTCTTTCATCGCAAAAAGCTCTGCGCCTCTGCGCGAGATCACAGTGCCTACGCCAGTTGACCGCACGACCCCCAGCACGACGTAGTTTTCGCGCAGAGGCGCAGGGGCGCAGAGTGAACACAATCAGCAAGAGACATCTTCCTCTAAAAAGCTCTTTCATCGCAAAAAGCTCTGCGCGAGATTACAGTGCCCACGCCAGTTAACCGCACAACCCCCCACACGACGTAGTTTTCGCGCAGAGGCGCAGAGTCTTATTCCGGAAGGCCGTTTACGCAGCGTGTGATTCCTGTTTTCATTACATCGCCTCCAAAGTTTAATAAATATCCGAGTTTGTTGCCTGTAAGCCGAAGGTAGGTCTGTGTTTGTTTTTTGTATGCAGGTGTGACCTGCTCGACAGACTTGAGTTCTGCGATGACTTTATCTTCGATAATCAAGTCTGCTCGAAAACCTTCATCAAAATGAATACCTTTATAGTTAAGGAACACGGGAACTTGCCGCGCGACCTGTAGGCCACGCTGCTCT
>CALKBZ010000013.1 GCA_937775295.1 uncultured Opitutales bacterium | reverse complement strand
ATGAAGGAACCAGCGAAGCTGGTGTGTAAAGGTTGGAAGGTGGAAGCGACACTCTTGTCGCTTTGTTCATCCAACAGCTTGATTATTTAAGCGACAAGAGTGTCGCTTCTACGGGGACAAACGCCGCTACAGCGAGTGCGCGAAATATTCGATGGTTTTCTTTAAGCCGGCTTCGAGCTGAACCTTTGGCTCCCAGCCAAGGACTGCTTTGGCCAGGGTGATGTCCGGCTGCGCTGGAGTGACGGCTGCGCCGTAGTGATAGTGGTAGTGACGCCTTTAGCGAGTGATCTGCCTTCGGCGAGTGACGACTGCGCCGTAATGAGAGTGACCAGCAAAGCTGGGTGCCCTTTGGGGAACTGATGGGGGCAGTTCAATTTATCATGCTTTTACAGCACGGGGGTGAAGGTGGGATAGTATAAAAATGGAAAAGTTTAATCTGCAAAAACCGCATCGACCGCTTTCCTTGCACGTGTGCGGTAAACAATAAAATCACGCTTATCAGTTGTAAATACTTTGCTTCCGTATTGCTCGTGCAGCGCAACGACACAAGCATCTGCATAATCGGCCTGCGGATGGTAGGTTTCAAGAATACGAATGACACCAACACGCAGTTCAGGGAGAACTGGCAAAACATTCAACCATCCTGACTCGATCATAGCAATCACCGCCCCCTTTGCCTTGGTGCTTTTGCGAACAAGATAGATCGTTTCAGAAATCACTGCCTCGCATGTAACAAAACCAGCCGTATTTTCTAGGGCGCACGATTTCGCCCAGTTATGGTGCTGGTCATGCGGATTTAAAAGCCCCACTAAAAAGCCAGTATCTGCAATTGGTCTCAACTTCAAATAGAATACCCTTCTTTCAGCGACAATTTCCGATCTTCTGGCCCGTCATACGCCCCAATGACCCACTCCGGCAAAACAGGTTTTGAAGTCACTGTCCGTTTCACACGCTTCCTTGGAACTTTTGCCGAAGGTAGTTTGGATTTTAATGACTGTTTACCTTTCATTAAATAATAAGTTACCAAGCTCTCTTTAAGGCACAAGATAAAATCGCGGGAGGCTGCTGTTAGGGAAATACTTACGGGGAGAAAGGCGGACGGAGCGGGAGAACCGGCAAGGCCGGAGTGGAAAAGTGTTAAAGTATTAAGGTGGGAGCAGTAGCCAGAGGCCGGATGTCAGACTCCGATGGCGACTGGGGACAATCGATGCTATCCTTTGAAGGCACGCTCGATGCACTCTTCGAGTATAATAACTTCGCATAGAAGCGCGTGCTACAACGCTAAGCGGAACAGTTCGCTGTGCGACCCCGTGCGCACTAAAATCAATGTGTTTTCCTCAATTTTATAGATCAACAACCAATCTGGAGACAGGTGTGCCAGCGTGGCTGGAGTAGGAAAGTGGAAAGAAGGAGGCGATGGCGACTAGGGACAGTCGCCGCTACCCTTTAGCATTTTAAGTTAAGCTCTTTTCTAGGGGAGAAAAAGGGGTCAAACGCAAAATATAAAGATAAAGTAGAGCTACAGAGCGCAATGCTATTCAATGTTCGCGGTTTTGAGAGCGCGGTCGTAGAACGGGTCGAGGTAATCGACGCCGATGACGTCGCGCCCGTCAGCAAGGAGACGGTCGAGTGTGTCGCGTCGCGTAAAACGCTGCGCGCACGCGATCTCTTTTGCTGCCGATGAAGCCGGCACAGCCTGTGAGCAAAATTTTACTCATAAATGGGAACCAGCAGAGCTGGTGTGGGAAGGGCCAGCGTTGCTGGTGTGGGAAGGTTCGAAGGTGTTAAGGTGGAAGCGACACTCTTGTCGCTTTGTTCATCCAACAGCCCGATTATTTAAGCGACAAGAGTGTCGCTTCTACGGGGACAAACGCCGCTACAGCGACTGTGCGAAATATTTGATGGTTTTCTTTAGGCCCGCTTCGAGTTGAACCTTTGGCTCCCAGCCGAGGACTTCGCGTGCCTGGGTGGAGAACCGGCTGCGCCGGAGTGACGGCTGCGCCGTAGTGATAGTGGTAGTGACGCTTTTAGCGAGTGATCTGCCTTCGGCGAGTGACGGCTGCGCCGTAATGAGAGTGACCAGCAAAGCTGGGTGCCCTTTGGGGAACTGATGGGGGCAGTTGCGCCTATTTTAACAGTGCTTCTACAACTGGCTTTAATTGTTGCGCACCCAGCGTTGCGGCATCCCAGATGATGGAATCTTCAGTCCGAAAGTAGCTGTGCGCCAACACATCGCGGAAGCCACATATGGCTCGCCATGGAATATCCGGATGTTGCTCCGTCAATGTATCAGGTAAATGCTTGGCAGCCTCACCTACTATTGTTTACTCCTCTGCCCTGAGGGCACCCGATTGTTCCTTCAGCTGCCCAAGGGCACCCGCTTAAGTCACCCTCCACTACGTTCCGGGCAAATCGTTCCGATTCACCATCTTCGTGCTTCTCGCACTCCGTCAATCGACTCCAAGATGTCTTGCAGGCGTAATGTTGGATCACGCGACATGTTTTAAGTCGCTTCGAATACGATCGTAGAAACGTTGAGGACAAGAGCGACGGGTATGCAAATCAACTGGCAAGCCAAACGTCTCTTCTAAAAAGAACTTTAAGTCCATGTAGTCCAATAATCCAGGAGGCTTAGAAAATTCCACCATAAAGTCCAAATCATGAACTTCAGCCTCCTGCCGTGCAGCGGAACCGAACAACCACAGGTTGGCCACATGCGATGCCTGCAGCTGCTCGTAATTGTCAGCTAAAGTGTGGCGAATCTCCGTAAGTTTTTTCATGCATTCAAACTAGATGATGACTGTGAAATGACAAGCAGGAACCGGCGGAGTGATTTCAGTGGTCAGAAGACAGCACCCAAGGGCATAATCAAGGCAGAAGGCGGAGACTTGAGACCTGAGGGGGCAGAAATTTGGAAAGTGGCAGGCGGAAAGAGGAAAACTTGACCGAGGTCAGGGGACAGAACTCAGATGCCAGAAGAGGTGGAGAACCGGCTGCGCCGGAGTGGTAGTGGCGCCTTTGGCGAGTGAGGGTGAGCACTGAGGCGGACGACGCGGAGGTCGTCCCTCCCGCGGGGTAGAATGCGGAGGTCGTCCCTCCCGTTGCTGAATAAAATCCAGTCACTTGGCGCGCTTCCGCCATTGGTCAGGCGGGAAAACGCGACGAATTGGTTGCCGGATCGGCTAGAATTGAGAAGGGCTCCATCAGGAGAATGCCTTAGCACTAAGACAGTGTGTATGGCGCATCCAGTAGCTTTGTTCAAGAAAAAATGAACAAAGTGAATGATGCGGTTTAGGAGATTGGATATCTGGCGAAGCACAATAGTGCGTAGATGGTAAACCGTCTACGGTATGCCCAATACGTAATGGAGGGTGAGTGCAGCGGGTGCCCTTAGGGCGGCTTAAGGAACAAAAATGCGTCGTTCTGGGGTCGCTGTTCCCGAAGCGGGCGACGTGGCCGCACCGAATCGACTCTCAGCTCTTTATTATGCCCTTGGGTGCAAGTCTCAGCCCGCAGCCCTTAATACGTCGGCCGGTAAAGATTCCTGGCTTTTTGGCGTTTATAATCAGTGGCTTCTGTGGCAATCGAATCAAATGCCATCGTGCTACCGTTGGTCTCTTTCCACTTGCTACGGGCACTGCTCAAGGCCTCCGCTGCAATATCGACAGCGAGAAAAAATTGGCCTTCTGTAAAGTCGTTTTTTTCTGCGTAAAGCACCAGGGTGACGCTGACCTCGCCATGGGACTGATGCGATTCCTGCCACAGGAGATCTACATCCTCATGCGCCGTATTTGGCACATAAAAGTGGCGCGTCTCCTCGCCCATCGTTAATTCGGCTCGGCAAAATCCCATCTTCTTTAACACAAAGCGAAAGTCCGACCACAGATGGATGGCGCTATCGGCTCGTTCCGCTTCGACTACGAGCCAATTCTTTAAATGCAACGCATTGCGGGTGTCTTGGCGTGATTGCAACGAATTAGCCAGTAAGATTTGAACACTGGCGGCAGAAATTTTTTGCCCGCGCAGGGCAAATATGATGATGACGAACGCAAAACCTAGGAGGAGCGGCAAATAACGCCCACGATCGGCGACGACTAGTACCCCACCGACCAGTGCGAACAAGGAAATCGCATACAGAACCATGACAGTATTGCGCCGCGAGAGCCCAGTTCTGATCAGCCGGTGATGAATGTGTCCCTGATCAGGGCGAAACAGCGGCAGCCCTTGAATGGCTCTACGCGCCATCGCGAAGACCACATCGACAATCGGTAATGCCAACGCCAACGCCGGCGCAATCAAAGCAGCGAGCACGGCGCCTTTTTCAGCATTCAACAAGGACAGCGCGGCGATCACATAGCCGATCATGTACGCGCCGGAATCACCCATGTAGCACTTGGCTGGCGGGAAGTTATGAAACAAGAAACCCAAAATCGCGCCGACCATCCCCAGCGCCAAAACCGACGAAAACATAATCCCGCGCTCGAAGCCTAAATAGACCAGCAAAGCCATGAGCATCAGCCCGACGCCACCAGCGAGCCCATCTAGCCCATCGATCAGATTGATCAAATTCATGATTGCCACGAACCAAGCGATGGTCAGCACAAAGCTGATAAGCTGGTGATCAACCATCGTTTCCGTGAACGGAATCATAAAGCCATCAATCGATAGCCCGCAATTATAAGCGACCACCGCAATCAGAATCTGCCCCAGCAGCTTCAGCTTGGCACCGAGCGGCCGAAAGTCGTCGATAAAACCGAGTAGAAACGCACCGAAGGCACCCCCCACCACCGCAAAGTGCAGCAGCGTCTTATTATCATCGGGGTTGAGCAGAAAGAAGCAAAGCAGATAGGTCAGCCCAAAACCTGCGGCAATCCCGACGCCGCCGATCCGCGGGATCACGCCCACATGGGTATGGTGGTGCTGCGGGTCGACAGCGCCACCTTGACCAAAACCCGCCGCCAACAAGCCGTGGATCACGAACCAGGAGACAAAGCAGCCAAATAGAATAAAATATGTCACAAGAAAAAACACTCTCTAACTACATGGCAAAGATCTTACGAACATAGCAATGTAAATGCCACGGGCTTGGCTTTAAATATTCCAGAACTGCGCGCGCAGTGCCGAATCTGTAGCGAGCGGGTTCATTCTTGGACTGCGGTCCGAAATGCCCGCGGCGGTGGCGGATAATCTTTCTCGCGAGATCAACCCGCTCGCTGCAAAAACCTCGGCAATCGTCGCAGCCCGCTGTAGCGGCTTCAGCAGTTCCTCGATCAACCACCGAGCCCACGTGCTTCCAGCCGTCAGCATCCTAAATCAGATAATGTCTTGCTGAGTATCATTGGACTTGCTGAAAAAGTTGGCGCCGCCCAGTGCGGCCATGACAATCGGCATGAGTTTTTGCATGCGCCCCTGCCAAGTGCGCAAGGTATTGATCCGCTGGGCGGCGTGCATCCGCACTGCTGGATCGGCTTCGGATTCGATCAGTGCCGCAATTGCGTCCAGACGCCCGCCGCCTGACTCTAAATGCGGCGTAAATTGATCGCGCACAAAGCCATGCACCAAGCGCTTCATAGAAAGCTCGGGGTGATAATGATCCTTTCGACTGCCTGCCACATACTGCACCTTAACCGCGCCGAGTTGGCGTAAAAGCTTCAGACCTTGACTGACCGAACCTCGACTAATGCCTAGCCGCGCAGCCAACGCATCAAAGGTCTGCGGGGACGGGGCACAAAACAAGCACCCATAAATTTCCCCTACCGAGCGCGGTAGGCCGATCAAACTGGCGGCACGAATAAAAACTTCGATTGTCGAACTTTCCCACGGCGATAAGCCTGTGGGCGAAGGGGTGGCATCGATGCGCTGAGCTTCCATAAGAGGAGAAAAAAGTACTAGCAAATAAGAGGACCCGGTTTTGTTCAAGTTTTTTTGAACAAAACAAACGAGACTGCGCGGTGCGCCGAGTGGTAGTGATAGTGATATTTATAGTGGTAGTGAGAGTGAATCGTCTGCGCCGAGTGGTAGTGGACAGAGGCCAAGTGCGGTTAAACCAGAAGTCAGAGACCAGATGCCAGTAATCAGAGGGCAGGTGATAGTGGTAGTGAGGCGTGAGGAGTGAAACAAATGCCAGAGACCGGAAGTCAGAGACCAGAGGCCAGTAATCAGAAGGCAGGTGCTAGGGGATCAGTAAACAGAGACCAGGCTGCGGTTAAACCAGATGCCAGAGACCAGATGCCAGTAATCAGAGGCCAGGTGATAGTGAGGAGTGAACCGTCTGTGCCGAGTGGTAGTGGACAGAGGCCAGGTGCGGTTAAACTGAGAATGGCGACTGGGACAGTCACTGGACTGAAACAAATGCCAGAGACTAGCAAACAGAGGCCGCGCACTGAGAGCGCATCACTCGATGCCGATTCGCTGCAGAAAAGTGTGTAGCGAAGCCGGGAACTGGTTTCGGCCAATGCAATCTGCGGGACAAACTGCACCCCCATCTCACGACAGAGGCCATGGAGTTCGATCAAGCCGCTTCGAAGAATCCTCGCAATAGAATCAAGTAAGTCGCGACTGAGCTCAGAAGCAGCAAAATCGCACCTGAAATATGCAAAAAACTTTTAAATTTCGAAAATGGAATTGCATTACTGATTCCAAAGAGCTGATTACACAGCGTGCTGCGCATACTGCGCTTGGTCTCCTCCGAGCTCGCAATAAAGAAAATACCGAGCACACCGGGAAGGACGCAGATCACCATTTTGATAAGTAGTATAGCGAAACCAATATTAAGGAGATCCATGATCAAAGGAGGGAAAAGTTATAGGGATGCTTGGGACAGCAAGAATCCATTAAACTCAACTTTTATGGCTGGTCATTTAACATTTGCCAACTTTAAAGTGCGAGCCCCGAAGCTGCAATTGGACGTTGGACGTTGGCGGCAGTTGCTAGTTGTTGGCTGCCGGTTAACAGTTGCAAGCTGTTGGTTGGTAGCTGACTAGCTCCCTGATCGCACTGTGGGGCTATGCAATTAAAAGCAACCATACTGGCGCGCATCATATTTTGTGAAAACATGCTCTGTCATGCTGCTACGCCATTTACGGCAGACCTCAGGGCCGCAGGGGTCTCAAGCAGTGTTCAGGGACTTATTCGGGCAGGCCGTTCACGCAGCGTGTGATTCCTGTTTTCATCACTTCGCCTCCAAAGTTTAATAAATATCCGAGTTTGTTGCCTGTAAGCCGGAGGTAGCTCTGTGTTTGTTTTTTGTATGCGGGTGTGACCTGCTCGACAGACTTGAGCTCTGCGATGACTTTATTTTCGATAATCAGATCTGCTCGAAAACCTTCATCAAAATGAATACCTTTATAGTTAAGGGAAACGGGGACTTGCCGCGCGACCTGTAGGCCACGCTGCTCTAACTCGTAGGCTAGAGCCGCTTCGTAGACGGATTCTAGAAGTCCGGGGCCTAGCTCCCGATGAACTTCGATCGCGGCTTCTATCAGCCGTGTCCCTATTGTATTTTCGACCATCACAAAAAGCTCCGCGCCTCTGCGCCTCTGCGCGAGATCATTCTATTTACTCTGTGAGCTTCCCGAACGACCGTTACTGACAGTGCCATTCAGGACAATCCAAAAAAACCATGCGACTTGCCGTTTTCGCGCAGAGGCGCAGGGGCGCAGAGTGAACACATTCATCAAGAGACATCTTCTCCTAAAAATGCTCTTTCATAGCAAAAAGCTCAGCGCCTCTGCGCCTCTGCGCGAGATCATTCTATTTACTCTGTGAGCTTCCCGAACGACCGTTACTGACAGTGCCATTCAGGACAATCCAAAAAAACCATGCGACTTGCCGTTTTCGCGCAGAGGCGCAGGGGCGCAGAGTGAACACAATTATCAAGAGACATCTTCCCCTAAAAATGCTCTTCCATTGCAAAAAGCTCAGCGCCTCTGCGCCTCTGCGCGAGATCATTCTATTTACTCTGTCAGCTTCCCGAACGACCGCTACCGACAGTGCCATTCAGGACAATCCAAAAAAACCATGCGACTTGCCGTGTTCGCGCAGAGGCGCAGGGGCGCAGAGTGAACACAATTATCAAGAGACATCTTCCCCTAAAAATGCTCTTCCATTGCAAAAAGCTCAGCGCCTCTGCGCCTCTGCGCGAGATCATTCTATTTACTCTGTCAGCTTCCCGAACGACCGCTACCGACAGTGCCATTCAGGACAATCCAAAAAAACCATGCGACTTGCCGTTTTCGCGCAGAGGCGCAGGGGCGCAGAGTGAACACAATTATCAAGAGACATCTTCCCCTAAAAATGCTCTTCCATTGCAAAAAGCTCAGCGCCTCTGCGCCTCTGCGCGAGATCATTCTATTTACTCTGTCAGCTTCCCGAACGACCGCTACCGACAGTGCCATTCAGGACAATCCAAAAAAACCATGCGACTTGCCGTTTTCGCGCAGAGGCGCAGGGGCGCAGAGTGAACACATTTATCAAGAGACATCTTCCCCTAAAAATGCTCTTCCATTGCAAAAAGCTCAGCGCCTCTGCGCCTCTGCGCGAGATCATTCTATTTACTCTGTCAGCTTCCCGAACGACCGCTACCGACAGTGCCATTCAGGACAATCCAAAAAAACCATGCGACTTGCCGTTTTCGCGCAGAGGCGCAGGGGCGCAGAGTGAACACATTCATCAAGAGACATCTTCTCCTAAAAATGCTCTTCCATTGCAAAAAGCTCAGCGCCTCTGCGCCTCTGCGCGAGATCATTCTATTTACTCTGTCAGCTTCCCGAACGACCGTTACTGACAGTGCCATTCAGGACAATCTAAAAAAACCACGCGACTTGCCGTGTTCGCGCAGAGGCGCAGGGGCGCAGAGACTTATTCGGACAGGCCGTTCACGCAGCGTGTGATGTCGGCCTTCATCACTTCGCCTCCAAAATTGAGTCAATATCCAAGCTTATTCCCAGTCAGTCGTAGGTAGGTTTGAGTTAGTTTCTATTGTTTTTTCATCCATCATTTTAACCTCTGCTCCCCTGCGCCTCTGCGCGAGACTTATACGTATGCCTATTCATTTTTCATTTTTCGTTCTCACAAGGCGCAGAGATCGCTGGAAACTCGTCGTGATTGCTGTTCAACTCTGATCTTTATTATGCCCTTGGGTGCTGTCTTCTGGATTCTGACTACTCTTTCTAGGTTCAACGAACACCCCCACGCTCACGATTCCACGTGACACAGTCGGCATAGCATACCTGATTGCCTCCAAAAAGATCGAGTGCGCTACCGATGGTCAGATCGACCTTGCCTCCACTCAGATCGTTCACGGTTTGCAGGTCACTGTAGGCATGTACCCCGCCGGCATAGGTCACCGGGATGGTCACATGTGCGCCGAGAAACTCCACCAAGCGGGTATCAATCCCCTCGCACTTGCCCTCAACGTCGGCAGCGTGGATCAGAAATTCATCACAGGAATGCGCCAGCTGGCGGAGTGTTGCGGGGTTCACAGTGAGATCGGTCGGTGTTTGCCAGCGATTCATCGCGACGACCCAGCCCGCCCCATCCGAGCGGCAACTCAGGTCCAAGACGAGCCGCTCTTTACCGACCTCCGCTACCAGCGCATCCAAGCGCTCCGCCCGAAAATGACCTTCGTCGTCAAATAGCCACGACGTAACAATCACATGGCTCGCTCCCGCCTCTAGCCAGCTGGCTGCATTCTCGCCACGAATACCGCCGCCGACCTGCAAGCCACGCGGATACACCGCCAATGCCTCACGCGCGGCGCGATCGTTATCCGGCCCAAGCTTGATCACATGCCCACCGGTTAACGCATCTTGGCGATAAAGATCTCCGTAATAACCTGCGGGACGATCACTCTCAAAATTTGTCTGCAAGCCGGCGCCGTCGTCACTCAGGGTGCCGCCGACGATTTGCTTTACCTTACCCGCATGGAGATCGATACATGGACGAAATAGAGTCATACAAAAAAAATTTGGGGAAATCACATGAGGGCCGAAAAATAAATAAAAATCGTGATAGACATTCCTCACCAATTCATTGATACTTAGTATTTTAAAATACCTTAAATCATGAAAATCAAACAGAATCTTACTCGCGCACTTCTAATTTGCTTAGTCTGCTGCTTTAGTTCAGTGCTTTCAGCTCAAGATACCACGGTACTGCAAACGAGCGTCGATGGACTCGTCGTAACGGCGCTCGCCGATCAAAGCTTGGACCTGAGTGACCCGGTTGCCGTGCAAGCCGCGATCGATTCAGTCATGACTGGCGCCTACGGTTTAGTGCCGACTCTAACAGCAGCGAAAACGCAAATCATCGCAGCGGCGGTGATGAGTGCATTTACAGTGCAAATTCAAGCAATCCCTGCAATTAGCGCGGACGCAGCAAGTTCCGCAATTACAAGCGTTGCTTCCGCAGTCGTCAGCGCAGCCGTAGAAGCATCTGGCGGCGACACTGCAATGATTGCAGCAGCAGCAAGCGGTGTCGTTCAAGGCGCGATTGAAGCCACTTCAGACGACAGTGCAGCATCGACCACTGAAGTCATTACAGCAGCAGCCAACGGCGCGACTTCAGGTGCGATCGAAGCGACTGAAGGCGATAATTCAGCTGACACAACCGCAGCCATTACAGCAGCCGCCAACGGCGCGACTTCAGGTGCGATCGAAGCGACTTCAAGCGATGGCGACACATCGGCCACTGAAGCCATTACAGCAGCGGCCAACGGAGCAACGACTGCAGCGGTTGAAGCCACCTCTGGTAACGACACAATCGCAGCAGTTAAAGCGGCCACAAGTGGCGCGACTACAGGTGCGATCGGAGCGACTTCAAGCGATGGCGACACATCGACGGTCGCTGCGATTGCAGCGGTATCATCAGGTGCGACCACCGGTGCGACCGATGCGACTACAGCCGAAGGCGGCGATGTAGGTGCAGCAGCAGAAGCAGTTTCCACTGGCGCGACTGAAGCTGCCACCGAAGCAGGAGTTGAGGAGAGCGCAGTCGAGGGAGCAGTCGAGAAAGGCACAACAGAAGCGGCGACTTCAGAGTCAGAAGCCACACCCGACGTTGTCGACACAGAAGACGACGACCCAGTAGTTACCCCAGAAGACGACGACACGGTGATTACAAGTCCGAACACACCCGAACAGTAAAACCGTTTATCAGCACACTTTCAAAAACCCCAGCTCACGCTGGGGTTTTTCTTTGGGCGGGTGAGTTGAGTGGCAGGAGCGATCCGTCGCCAGAAAACAGGCGACGGAAGTCAGGGAAATGAGTGGGGAGACTGCCCCGAGTCGTTCGCGCCTCGATCTCACGTTGCGCCCCTTCGACTATCGAGGCTACATTTACCGCGCCTCGATTATACCATTTTGCAGCTATTTGCGCTTGGTTGGTGGAGGACAATGCTGCGCCATTGCGATGCGTCAGGTTCGAATGCGGGCTAAATAGGTGGCAACGACGGAGCGTTGCCCTCCACCAACCAAGCATTGAATTCGATCGATGCGCATTCGATTCGACGAATAGTCCTTCTCCATGAGTAAACTAGCTCGCTGCGTTGGTAGCGACTGGCTTTATGCCAGGAATTAGCAGGGACGGTGCGACAATCGCGGGGTGGAAATGCGGACGACGCGGAGGTCGTCCCTCCCGCGCAGTGTGTGCGTAGCGACTGGCTTTATGCCAGGAATTAGCAGGGACAGTGCGACAATCGCGGGGTGGAAATGCGGACGACGCGGCGGTCGTCCCTCCCGCGCAGTGTGTGCGTAGCGACTGGCTTTATGCCAGGAATTAGCTGGGACGGTGCGACAATCGCGGGGTGGAAATGCGGACGACGCGGCGGTCGTCCCTCCCGCGCAGTGTGTGCGTAGCGACTGGCTTTATGCCAGGAATTAGCTGGGACGGTGCGACAAATTACAGGCTCGCTAAGATGCGCTTGGTTTCGTCGCGCTTCTCGGTGGTCTCGGCGAGTTGCTTGCGCGCGCCTTCAACAATCTTCGCTGGGGCACTGTCGACAAATTTGGAGTTCTTCAACTTGCCTTCGCCCGCCGCGACGAGCTGGTTGAGCTTACCGAGCTCCTTACTGAGGCGCGCCTTTTCGGCTTCGACATCAATCGAGCTGCTCAAATCAAGATACAGCGTGCCAAGTGGCGTGACCGCTGCGGGCAAGCCATCTGGCTGTGCGCCATCGACTGCGGTGAGCACAATCCCAGCTAGGGTTTGCACCAAGCTGGCGTTATCCGCGATCACTTTGATCGCATCACCTTCGGCAGCATACAGTACCGCGACGTCGCGCTTGTTGGCCAAATTATACTGTGACTTGAGCGCACGCGCCTGGGTAATCAATTCCTGCAAGCTGACCACACGCGCCGCCGCAGACGTGTCCGCAGAGAGTGCGGCTTCGAGATCTGCCGCCGAAGTGAGCTTGGTGTTTTGAATATACGCCACCGAGGCATCGTAGCCGAGCCCCTTCCAGAGCTCTTCGGTAATGTGCGGAATCACCGGATTGGCGAGCTGCAGCACTTGGCGAATCACCAGATCCTGAATCGCGAGACAGTTGTCGCGCAAGGCTTCGTCACCACGGAGCTTGCCCTTGGAGGCTTCCACATACCAATCGCAGAAGTCGCCCCAGAAAAAGGCGTAGATCAAGTGCGTCAGTGGTGCAATTTCGTAGTGGCCAAAGCACTTCTCAATCTCGGCAGTCACTTCGGTCAGGCGCGCCAGAATCCAATGATCGTAATCGTCGCACAGAGCTGGTGTCGATCCGACTCAGAATCGCTGCTAAGCTGGAATTGTCCGCCATCGGCCCGGACATTTGACGGAAGCGCGAAGCATTCCACAGCTTGTTGGAGAAATTACGACCGATCTGGATACGCTCCTCATTGAACAGAATATCCGAACCCGACGGGGCGATGTTACAAATACCAAAGCGCAAACCATCGGCGCCGTATTTCTCGATCAAATCGAGAGGATCAGGCGAATTGCCGAGTGATTTCGACATTTTGCGGCCCTTTTCATCGCGAATGAGGCCGTGAATGAACACGTTCTTAAACGGGATACGCTTAGCGAGTTCTTCATCGGACAGGTCCTTGGCATCGTCGCCATACAGCTCGATACCTGCCATAATCATGCGGGCTACCCAGAAGAAAATAATATCGAAGCCAGTCACCAGCACGGATGTCGGATACCAGAAATCGAGCTCCTTCTGCTGCTCTGCAGTTGGCTTCGGCCAACCCAGATTCGCCATCGGCCACAGATACGACGAGGCCCAGGTGTCGAGCACGTCGTCTTCTTGCTGCCAGTTCTCAGGGTCAGATGGGCCTTCGACCGACACATGCACATGCGCAGGATTGTCAAAATCGAGCTCCGAGCGATCTGCCCCCTTTTTATACCAGACCGGAATGCGATGGCCCCACCAGAGTTGGCGGCTGATGCACCAGTCTTGAATGCCATTGAGCCAGTGCAGGTAAGTCTTCTTCCAGCGATCTGGGTGAAATTTGATCGTGCCATTTTCGACCGCCCTCTTGGCCTCTTCGACCTTCGGGTATTTGAGGAACCATTGCTCCGAGAGGCGCGGCTCGATCGGCACATCGCCACGCTCTGAGAAGCCGACGGTGTTTTCGTAGGGCTCACGCGCGATCAGTAGGCCCATGTCATCGAGCTTTTGCGCAGCCACTTTACGCGCCTTGAATCGGTCCATGCCGTCGAACTCCGCGCCTGCAAGGGCATTGAGCTTACCTTCGTGGTCGATCACTTCGATCGTTTCAAGGCCGTGACGCTGGCCGATCTCGAAGTCATTCTTATCGTGCGCGGGCGTGACTTTGAGGCAACCGGTGCCAAACTCGCGGTCAACATATTCGTCGCCAACAATCGGAATTTCTGCCTTCGGGAACGGCCGCCATATCGTCTTGCCAATCAAGTGCTTGTAACGCTCGTCCTCTGGATGCACCGCGACCGCAGTGTCGCCCATGAGGGTTTCGGGGCGTGTGGTGGAAATTTCGAGATGCGTGCGTTCGCCGTCTGGCTGCACCAGCTCGTAGCGCATTTTATAAAAGAAGCCACTCTGCGGCTTCATGTTCACCTCTTCGTCGGAAATCGCGGTATGCGTGGCAGGGCACCAGTTGACCATGCGCTTGCCACGATAGACGTAACCACGCTTATAGAAAGACACGAATGCGGTGAGCACGGCCTTCGAGTAGTCCTCATCGAGAGTGAAGCTGGTGCGATCCCAGTCGCAGGATGCGCCAAGCTTTTGCAATTGGTTTAAAATGACGCCGCCGGATTCCTCACGGAAGTCCCAGACTTTCTCGAGGAAGCCCTCACGGCCGAGGTCGTATTTCGTTTGCCCAGTCTCCGCGCGGAGCTGCTTCTCAACCTTGGTCTGAGTGGCAATGCCCGCGTGGTCGGTACCTGGTTGCCAGAGCACTGCCTTGCCTTCGAGACGCGCCCGGCGCACGAAGATGTCCTGCAAAGTGTTATCCAACACGTGGCCCATGTGCAGCATGCCAGTGACATTCGGCGGCGGAATCATGATCGCATATGGCTCCTTCGCCGAATCAGCGACCGCTTTAAAGCATCCCGCTTCGAGCCAGTTGGTATACCAGCGTTGTTCGACTTCTTTGGGTTCGTAAGCTTTTGCGATTTCAGACATGACAGGAAAAATGGGAAAGTAGCCAAAGGTGTGGCTCTGCTGGTGGCTTTCAAGCTAGAAACGCGCAGAAGCTGATCAGCAGCTGCAATTGCGAAAGTTGCCACGTAGTGTCGTCGCTTGCGGCGGCCAGAAGTAATGGAAGCTCACAAATTGGCCTACGCAAGCGCAGACGCCACGGGTTATGGGTTGCCGATCAGACTCCCAGCATAAAGCCAGTCGCTACTAACGTAGTGAGCGATTTTACTCACAGAGTAGGACTATTTGTCGAATTGGATAATAATTAATAGTAATGTATTCAGCTCTATAACGACTAGTAACTATGAATACAACCGAACAAAAAACCGTGGTCATCGGCGGCATTAGTGGTGGCATTGGCTCCTCATTGGCTGAGCAGCTCTCCGGCACTGGTGATCGCGTCATCGGATTTGCCCGTAATGCGCAGGGACTCGAAGCACTACGCGCCCGGCATCCAGAGATCGAAACTCACATCTGCGACGCAACCGACCCAGAAGCGCTCAGCACCTGCTTTGAACAGATCATCGCAACCCACGGCCAAATCGATGCCTACGCACATGCGATTGGGTCGATTTTCCTCAAGCCTGCGCACCTCACCTCCACCGAGGATTGGCACCACACCGTCCTGACCAACCTCAGTAGCGCATTTTACGCACTACGGGCAGCGACCAAGCATATGAGTCGACAAAGCCGTGGCAGCTGCCTGTTCTTTAGTACGGCTGCCGCGCAAGTCGGGATCGCCAACCACGAAGCGATCGCCGCTGCAAAGGGTGGCATCGAAGCCATGGTCCGCTCTGCCGCAGCTACCTACGCACCGCGCGGTCTGCGTATCAATGCGATCGCCCCCAGCCTGACCGACACGCCGCTCGCAGGTCCGATGACCAGTAACCCAAAGATGTTGGAGATATCAAAACGGATGCACCCACTCGGTGACATCGCTCGCCCAGATGACATTGCGAGTCTCGCTGAATGGCTGCTCTCTGATAACGCCCGCTTTGTAACAGGTCAGGTATTTACGATCGATGGCGGCATCTCGACCATTGTGCCCAAACCGAAGATGTAATTATGTGCCGGCGAATCCTCCTTTTGATCGTTGCGCTGCTCCCAATCAGTTCCGTGCGAGCTGGTGTGTTTGCCGGATCATCAACCATCGAAGGGGTGAGTTATCCAAAAATGGGAGAGCACCGCGTCACCCACAAAATATTCTTCAAGCTTTACGATGCGGCCCTGTTCACAGAAGCCGGCGCGACCGCAGATGAGGTGTTGACGCGCAATTGCTCATTTCGCCTCGAATTCCGCTATTTACGCAGCATCTCTAAGGCAAAGATTCTAAAGTCGGCGGATCACATGCTCGTCAAAAACCTCAGCGCCGAGGCCCGATCGCGAATCATGGCCGACACAGAGCAACTACACGCGACTTACCGATCCGTTCACAGCGGAGACATCTCATCGCTAACCTATATTGCCGGCAGCGGCACCACCTTTGCAATCAACGGCAAGCAGTTGATCACCATTGCTGGCAAGGAATTTGCCCAATACTACCTACAAATCTGGCTCGGCGAGCAGCCGATCTCCTTGCAACTGCGCGATCGGCTGCTCAGGAAATAGACCGCAAAGCTGAGATCAGTGTTTCTACTAAGCGACCCGATAACACAGTCCTATGGTCTGAACGCCTCAATTTACTTGTCATCGATGTGATTTATGCAAATTTCGTTTGCTCCGCTATTATGGCTACTACCAAAAAAAAATCTGCAACAACGACTAAGAAGCCTCAAAACTTCTTGGATGCACCGATTAACAAGCAGCTTACCAAAGAAGATAAGCTCGAACTCTACCGCATGATTGTAGGGATTCGCCGCTTTGAGGAACGCTCGCTACGCGCCTACAATCAAGGCAAGATTGGAGGGTTCCTACACCTCTATATTGGTCAAGAAGCGATCGCCTCTGGGATCGTTTCCCTTATGGAAGAGAACGACCACATCATCACCGCCTATCGCGACCACGGCCACGCGCTAGCGGTCGGGATGTCGATGAATGAGTGTATGGCTGAAATGTATGGCAAATACACCGGCTGCTCGAAGGGCAAAGGTGGTTCGATGCACTTTTTCGCCCCAGACAAGCACTACTGGGGCGGTCACGGAATCGTCGCTGGTCAGACACCACTCGGTGCCGGACTCGCGTTTGCACTAAAATATAAGGGGCTTAAAGGCTGTGCGGTAACTTTCCTCGGTGACGGCGCCGTTAATCAAGGTTCCTTCATGGAGACGCTCAACCTTGTTTCGCTCTGGAATATTCCCGTTGTGTTCGTCATCGAAAACAACGGCTACTCGATGGGCACCAGCCTCAAACGCTCCTCTGCGGGAGAAAACCTCGCACACCGTGCGGATGGCTTCGACATCGCTTGGGAAGTCTGCGACGGCCACGACGTCTTTGAAGTTCGGGAAGCCGCCGACCGTGCGATGAAGCGTGCCCGTGAAGAGATGAAACCGTTCCTGCTCGAAATTCGCACTTATCGCTATCGTGGACACTCCGTGGCGGACGCCAACCACGAGAAATACCGCACCAAGGAAGAAATCGAAGACTACAAGCGCACCAAAGATCCAATCAACCGGATTAAATCTCAACTGCTCGCCGATGGCACTTTAACGGAAGCGCTCGCCAAGAAGATTGACCAAGAAAAGAAGGACGAAGCCGAAGCTTCAGCGAAATTCGCCGAAGACAGCCCTTACGCACCGCGTGAAGAAATCCAAACCGATGTCTACTGGGAAGTGGACAACGACGCTGATAATAAGCTCAAGGGCACTTACTTCTTCAACGACTAGAAACCAATTGAGAATTAGAAATTAGGAATACTGACATCAGCCTTCCAACTTCTAACTTCTAACTCCTTTTATATAATGCCACTTATCACTTACCGCGAAGCTATAAAGCAAGCACTCGACGAAGAGCTCCAACGTGACGAAAACGTCTGCATCATGGGCGAAGAAGTCGCCGAATACAACGGCGCCTACAAGGTCACCGAAGGGCTCTGGGCCAAGCACGGCGACAAGCGCGTGATCGATACACCGATCTCTGAAGCTGCCTTCTCGGGCCTAGCCATCGGCGCCTCCATGCTCGGCATCCGACCAGTCATCGAGATGATGTTCATGTCGTTCAGCTATGTTGCGATTGACCAACTCTTCAATAATGCATCCTTTTGCCGCTACATGTCCGGCGGTTTGATGAATGTGCCGATCGTCGTCCGCGGCCCAGCCAATGGCGGCGGCAACGTCGGCGCGACTCACTCGCACACCTTGGAAAACATGGTGGCCAACCACCCCGGGCTAAAAGTCGTCTGCCCATCCAATGCCTACGATGCCAAGGGACTCATGAAAGCGGCGATTCGCGACAATGACCCCGTCTTCGTGATGGAAAACACCCTGCTCTACGGAGAAAAGTGGGAAGTTCCGGAAGAAGAATACATCATCGAGCTAGGCGTCGCCAATATCCTCAAAGAAGGCGACGACATGACCATCATCTCGCATGGCCGCTGCGCCATGTTCTCATTACAGGCTGCCAAGACCATGGAAGAGACGCATGGAATCAGCGTCGAAGTCGTGGACTTGCGCTCCATCCGTCCACTGGACGAAGAGACGATTCTCAACTCAGTCAAGAAGACTGGCCGCGCGCTACTCGTCGAAGAGAACAAACCATACTGCGGTGTCGACGCTCAGATCTCGCACTTGATTCAGTTCAAAGCCTTCGATTACCTTGATGCACCCGTTTATCGTGTATCCTCCATCGACGCACCGCAGGTTTACGCCAAGCCCCTCGAAGACTGGCAGATCCCGAACGAAGAGCGTATCATCGCTGCCGCTCTGAAGCTGATGGCGTAACCTTCAGAAATTACGAATTAGAAGTTAGAAATAGCATACTGTTCTTGATTCGCCATTCATTTTTTGTTCCTCATTGCTTCGCCATTTCCGGCGGACCTTCATCTTAATTACTAATTCAATACTATGGCTACTCTAATTGATATGCCCAAACTCAGCGACACCATGACGGTGGGCACGCTGGTCCGCTGGCTCAAAAACGTTGGCGATTCTATCAGCAACGGTGACATGATCGCTGAAATTGAAACCGACAAAGCAACGATGGAAGTCGAATGCTTCGACGACGGCATCCTGCTCAAGCGCTACTGTGGCGAGGGTGACGAAGTCGTGGTCGGCGATCCCATCGCTGCGATCGGCGAAGCTGGCGAAGAAGCACCAGCTGCCAAAAGCGCTGCACCAGCAAAGGCTGAAGCACCCGCTGCACCAGCACCTGTAGCCGAAACAACAGCCGCCGCTCCCGAACCAGTCGTTGCAGCTCCAGCACCAGCACCAGCACCAGTCGCAGCTCCAGTCGCAAGCACCGGCGGACGCATCAAAGCCTCTCCACTGGCCAAGAAAATCGCAGCCGAAAAGGGCCTCGACCTCGCAACCATCCATGGCTCCGGCCCGGGTGGACGTATCGTTAAGGAGGACGTGCTCAACGCAAAGCCAGTCGCCGCAGCTCCTGCTGCCGCTGCCAGCGCTCCAGCCGCGGCACCCGCTGCGACACTCGAAGAGTTAGTGATCCCAGTTTCCAACATGCGTAAGAGCATCGGTAAGGCACTCGTCGCATCCAAGACACAGGCACCGCACTTTTACCTACAGATCGAAGTCAATGGCGCTCCACTTGCCAAGCTTCGCGCAGAGCTCAACGCGAACCTGGCGAACCTTCCACCTGAACAAGGTGGCGCAAAGTTCTCCGTCAACGACCTCACTCTAAAGGCCGCCGCTGAAGCGGCGCGCCGCGTCCCTGCGATCAATCGCTCTTGGGAAGGTGACACCATCAAGCAACACGCCAACGTGCATCTCGCATTCGGCGTCGCGATTGACGACGGCCTCGTCACTCCGGTGATCCGTAACGCCGAGACCAAAGGTCTGCGCGAAATCGGCGCAGAAGCAAAGGTTCTGATTAAGAAGGCACGCGGCAAGAAACTCACTCCAAACGAAATGAGCGGCTCCACCTTGACGGTGACTAACCTCGGCATGTTCGGCATCTCCGACTTCTACGGCATCATCAACCCGAACAACGCTGCAATTCTCAGTATCGGCGCGACCATCAAGAAGCCAGTGGTGAATGAGAACGACGAGATCGTCGTTGGCCAAGTCATGAAGATCGGCCTCTCAGGCGACCACCGCACCATCGACGGCGCAGTCGGCGCACAGTATCTGCAAGCCCTCAAGGCAATCCTTGAAGCGCCTGCCACAATGCTGGTGTAGTTTACGGACAGCGACCAGTAAACAGCAGCCAGAGTGCTCATTGCTCATTTAAACAAAAGCCCGCGAGTCATCGCGGGCTTTTTTGTGCCTGCGCATCCACACGTAGAGCGAAACGACTCAGCCATCCGCGGACGAGGCGGAGCACCCTGCAGGGCATGTTACTCGTCCCTCCCCGGTTCACTCCACGAAGCGAGGGACCACCTCCGCGTGGTCCCTCCCATACGAGTGCGAAAAAAATAAATGTTCCACGCTCAATGTTCCACGGAGGTCCAAATAACTAAAGAGTGCGAAAAAACACTGACTCACAAAGGAATTACAATGTTCCACGTGAATTGTTCCACAGCTACATCTAAAACAAGGAGTGACAGCGCACGACGCAATCCTTCAGCTAGAAATCATGACACAAGCTCCACTGCCACTGCCAAAAACCGACCCGATCATCTCTGTTCAAGTCTCCGTTTACGCTCTCGACGGCCAAGTGCGCGAAGCGGTGCACGCTTACGTCGACGCGCTGGATGCAACAGGCATTGATCGCGACACTGGCACGATGTCGACCGTCGTATGGGGTGAGGCCGCCGCCGTTTGGCTTGCCCTGCAATCCGCTTACCAAGCCGTGGCCGCAAAGCACCCGATCATGGTGAACACCTCCATGAGCAACGCCGCCCCACTACCGGCACGAGCCGCTGGCCGACGCTAGCAAGTTGGACCACGGGGACGTGATCTCTCCACTATTTCCGATCGACAGATGGGGTATCGTCCCGATGCCCAAACGACCCGTCAGGATTTCTCGTCAACACGTTGCATTTTTGGTGGCCTTCAACCATCTTGCTGGCATGCCGACACCGCCAGACTACTCGATCATCATCCCCGCCTACAATGAGGAGGCGGAGCTACCTGCGACCCTCCGCGCAATTCACACGGCGATGCTCGCGCAGCGACTCACTGGCGAATGTATCGTAGTCGATAACAACTCCACCGACGGCACCACTGCCATAGCCACTGCGGCAGGCACTGATCTAGTGGTGTTCGAGCCGATCAATCAAATCGCTCGCGCGCGCAATACTGGCGCGCAAGCCAGCCGTGGGAAGCAGCTGATTTTTGTCGATGCCGACACGCGCATCTCCGCCGAACTCTTGGCCGAAGCATTGCGTCAACTCGCAACTGGCAGCTGCGGTGGTGGCGCCATCATCGAATTTGAAAACACTCAACAAATCGGAGTGCTTGGCCGCTTAGGGATCGCCACATGGAGGCGGATTTCAACCTTCACCCGCACCGCCGCGGGAAGCTTTTTCTTTTGCCGACGCGATGCGTTTGAGGCCGTCCGCGGGTTTGATCAAAAACTCTATGCCAGCGAGGAAGTGCGGCTATCAAGGCTACTGCGCAAATGGGGCCGAGCACATGGCTTGAGCTTTGACATTATCACTCAACCCGCCGCACGCACATCGGCGCGCAAGTTACACTGGTATAGTGGCCCAAAAATGCTCAGCTTGGTCTTTTTTATGATGCTGTTGCCGATTGCAGTGCGCTCCCGCAGGCTCTGCGGATTTTGGTATAAGCGGCCCGTCCAGTGAGACCTGCGAAGGGAGGCTTGAAATTTGATCTTCAGTCCTTCGCCCGCTTTCGACCTCCGCGCGAATTGTCGCCAATTCGCGACAAAAGATGCGGGCGGAGACTCCGATCTGTGTAGCGAGCGGGTTTATCCCGTTGTTATGTCTTTGGGGGCGAGCCAATTCCTAGCGTAAAGCCAGTTCCCCACGCATCAAACTGTAGGCACTCGCTCGGCCCCTCCCGACTCACGACAGAGACCACACTAACTCTTGAAAATTAACGCGCAGCTATCCATACTTACACCATGTTACAAACGATTGCACTAATTCTTGTCCTCCTCCCCAGTTTTCTTCTAGCCGAGAGCTCGGTCTGGAAAATCTCCAAGGGCGAGCAATTCCTCTACATCGGCGGGACATGCCATGTCTTGCGCCCCACCGATTACCCACTACCGACAGAGTTCGACTCAGCCTATGCCGTCTCAGACACACTGGTGTTCGAAATCGATCCGGCTGCCGCGCAAGATCCCGCATTTGCGATGCAACTATTGGCCAAAGCGAGCTACACAGATGGACTTAACCTGAAAAGCGTGCTTTCCGCAGAGACGTATCAGGCACTCGCAGCGCAGGGTTTAAAAAGTGGTTTACCAATCGACAAGCTCAGCAGTATCAAACCTGGGGTGGTGATGATGATGCTCATGATGCAAGAACTCAGCAAAGCAGGCGTCTCACAGCAAGGGGTCGATATGCATTATCATGCGCTTGGATTAAAAGATAACAAGCCGGTACGATCTCTGGAGACGCCCGAATTTCAAATCGACCTAATCACCACAATGGGCGATGGTATGGAAGATGAGCTGGTGCGCTACGGACTCGAAGACCTTGCGCACGTGAAAGAGTTGTTTGACCAACTCATCGGCGCATGGCGAGGGGGTGATCTCGCAGAGATCGAAGCGCTGTTTATCTCAGACATGCAGAACTATTCGGAACTCTACGCGACGATACTAGCCGACCGCAACCTCCGTTGGATTCCACAAATCACCGCCTTCCTGAAAAGTCCTGAGATCGAATTTGTACTGGTCGGCGTCGCGCATGCGGCGGGCGAAGATGGCATCCTGAAATTACTGAGAGACCAAGGCTACTCGGTTGAGTCAGTAAAAATGAGTAGCCAAAAGGCAGCGATCAGTAGCCAAAACTGATTGACGCCGACTCGCCCTCGTTTGCATCAACAACGTCTCAACGTGGGCGGGTCGCCCACACTCCTATAACTGCCAGTCATGCGAACAGCCCCTACAGCTGCACACAAAAACGGCGCCCCTGCGATCACTGTAAAATCGCCCCAAACAAAAACTCTATCAGGCGGAAAGTAGAACTAAGCAGTGCTCAGAATTCGTCACCCGCAGAAAACGGGCAATGCATCATTCCGCAAGATCCCTTGCACCTGGAATTAAAAATCCATGGGCTAACACGCTTTATTCCGTTTCAACTAATAGTTGTCGCAGGTCACTGACCTCAGTCGCAACCGCTGCCTCGGGCCGCTGTGCCTCGGATGGGAAATAAACAAAATGCGCGCCCACATGTAGCGCCGCAACGTGATCGGCATTTGCATCGCCAATAAATAGCGTGCGATGCGCAGGCATATCAGTCTCAGCAAGAATACGCGCCATACTTTCGGGCTTTCCCGGTGGCGAGCCAATGATCACGTCGAATAAATCTGTGCCGCCCGCCGAAGCCAACAGCTGCTCTAGAGGCGCCTGCGGCACGCCAGACAACACATAGCGCGGGATCTCCGCAGCATAGCAGGCCCGCACAAACTCACGCGAACCCGTGCGCCACGCTGCTTCAGCGCACAAAGGCTCACAAATATCGGTAAAGCGCGCGACCTCGGCATCTAAAAATACTTGATCTGGCTGTTGATGCAGCAGCTCGCGGTAAAAACGCTCGATATGAAAAGTACGGCTCTGACCAAAGCCGGCCATGACAATCGCCATAAAGGCTTCACGCTGCTCGGCATGCGCTGCTGGCACCCAACGGCGAAAGGCCTCAATCTTCGCTGCTACCGTATCGAGTAGCACCCCATCACAATCAAATACGATCAAATCGATCGAGTGCACTGAACCTGCGAGTTTTAAATCCATACACCTTTATTGCCCACTGATTTACAGTCTGACAAATCCCGTCTGGTTTTTTTTTGCTTTAACCTGCCGCCACAGCCATTACCCATTACCTAGCAACGATCACATATTAGTGATCAGCCCTTTTACCATGACACTTTTTCAAGCCACACTTTACACTGGAATCATCCTTCTCGTCTTCGGCGGTCACTATTTTTGGCACGGCATGAAAACTGCCAAGAGCACCCAGGCCTTTCCGCGTTCGCAGGTAGCCGCCTTTGTCTTGCTCGGCGCCGCCGCCGCATGGTTCCTCTACAAAGTGCTGCACTTAGGCCCTGCCGATTTCGGGCAATATAAAAACATCTTATTTATCATCTTTCTCGTCACTGCGCTCGGCTCATTCTACTACGTACCCGACTTTCTCGCCGTGCGCGGCTTGGCAGCGCTCATCCTCATGACGGCCGGCGTGCTACTAGACGCCGCTTACATGCAACTGCCGCAAGCACGCCTATTTTTAGTCACTTTTGTGTATGTCGCCATTGTTGTGTCACTGATCCTCGGCGCAAATCCCTATAAACTGCGCGACTTCTTTGAATGGCTCTACAAAACAGAGCGCCGTCCTAAACTCTTCGGCGGCGCCTTTGTTGCTTACGGACTGTTGCTAATCGGCGTTGCATTCACATATTAAATACCGTGGACATCAACGTTTCCCAGACTGGCTTACTGATCATTGTTTCCGGCCCCGCCGGTAGTGGCAAAACCACACTCTGCGACCGTATGCTCGCTGAAGTGCCCGAGCTTTGGCGCGTCGTGACCTCCACCACCCGCCAGCCACGCGCAGGTGAAACAGACCACGTCGACTATTACTTCTTCGACCACGCAACTTTCGAAGAAAAAATCAAAACCGAGCATTTCTACGAATACGCCCACGTGCACGGCAATATCTACGGCACGCTCAAGAGCGAGGTGCAGGACAAACTCGCGATCGGCACCGATCTGCTGCTCAACATCGACGTGCAAGGCGCCGCGCAAATGCGCCAAACCGCGCTGACCGACCCACTGCTCAAGGGCCACGTCGTCACTGTCTTTATCATGCCCCGCACACTGGAAGAGCTGGAGCAACGCCTGCGTGGCCGTGCGACGGACGCCGAAGACGAGATCCAGCGCCGCATGCAAGTCGCCACCGCCGAAATGCAGCAACACGAACTCTACGACCATACGATTCTGAGCGGATCACGTGGCGAAGACTTCCTTGCGCTACAAAAGATCTACTTCGACGAAAAAGCGCAGCGGGCGTAGTAGGCCCGCTTTCAAGATAGTTGATATGGTCCTGGCATACAGCCAGTCGCTACAACATGTACGGCAGCAACGCAAATATCGTAGCGAGCGGGTCGATCTCGCGATTCCGTCGGGGTTGGGCTAATCTGTTGGGGTTGGCCGATTCTGTTGGGGAGGGTCGACCTCCGTGTCGACCGCAACTGCTTTAGAAATAACATTAAAATCCAAGATTCCCTGTCGGCGGTTAGTCATGCCAGCCACTCCCGTAGCGGTACCGGACGACACGGAGGTCGTCCCTCCCAAGGACCAGAAGCGAATATCGCAGCGGTACCGGACGACACAGAGGTCATCCCTCCCAAGATCCGCAGAGCCTAAAGGCCATGGCCGAAAAAACTCAGCGCCTCAGCGCCTCTGCGCGAGATCACAGTGCCCGCAAAGCCACCGCCCACACAGGACTGCCCTGAGAATCCTGGCGTAAAGCCAGTCGCTACAAAAAAAGGTTCATCGTCATTTACCGAGGGAATACCACTCTGTGCCTAATGTGGCGGCGATTCTGTTGGGGGAGGGTCGACCTCCGTGTCGACCGCCAGCAGTTTAGAAATAACATTAAAATCCAAGATTCCCTGTCGGCGGTTAGTCATGCCAGCCACTCCCGTAGCGGTACCGGACGACACGGAGGTCGTCCCTCCCAAGAGCCAGAAGCGAATATCGCAGCGGTACCGGACGACACAAAGGTCATCCCTCCCAAGATCCGCAGAGCCTAAAGGCCATGGCCGAAAAAACTCAGCGCCTCAGCGCCTCTGCGCGAGATCACAGTGCCCGCAAAGCCACCGCCCACACAGGACTGCCCTGAGAATCCTGGCGTAAAGCCAGTCGCTACAAAAAAAGGTTCATCGTCATTTACCGAGGGAATACCACTCTGTGCCTAATGTGGCGGCGATTCTGTTGGGGGAGGGTCGACCTCCGTGTCGACCGCCAGCAGTTTAGAAATAACATTAAAATCCAAGATTCCCTGTCGGCGGTTAGTCATGCCAGCCACTCCCGTAGCGGTACCGGACGACACGGAGGTCGTCCCTCCCAAGAGCAAGAAGCGAATATCCCAGCGGCCCCGGACGACACGGAGGTCATCCCTCCCAAATGCCCAGAAGCCACTCCCGCAGCGGTACCGGACGACACGGAGGTCATCCCTCCCAAATGCCCAGAAGCCACTCCCGCAGCGGTCCCGGACGACACGGAGGTCATCTCTCCCAAATGCCCAGAAGCCACTCCCGCAGCGGTCCCGGACGACACGGAGGTCATCCCTCCCAAATGCCAGAAACAAATATCGCAGCGGTCCCGGGCGACACGGAGGTCGTCCCTCACAAGAGCCAGAAGCGAACATCGTAGCGAGCGGGTTGATCTCGCGATTTCCTCCCATTGTATGATCCTGGCTTCAATAAGAACACCAAGCCGCTACCAAGTATACTCGACTGTATAAGTCACCGTCTGCGTGCCATCTGGATCCACTGTGACCGGAAAATCAATGGTTTGCGCATCGGTCTTCTCAAACACTTGGCTTGGCTTTTGGATCTTCCAATTCGACCAGCGAAACAGCGGCTCCACCACTTTCACGGTCACGGTCTCTTCACTGCGGTTGCGGATCTCGATCTCAAACGTCTCGCGGATTAAATCCTGACTCGGGTGCTTGTAGAAATTCGTGCGCTTGCGCTCGCCGACGATGTCGAAGGCGTTGCCTAGATAGACGCGGATGGTCTCGTTTTTTGGCGTGTGATCGATCGTGTTTTCGCCGGTAAATTCGAGCTGACCGTCGTCATCCATCCGATAAAAACGCATACGCCCTGCAGGTAGTGGCACGCCTAGCCCGTTTTCTTTTGAGTTCTCAAGTTCACGGTAAATCGCTACGTCTGGCTGCCCATTTTGGCCGTAATTTTGATTAAGATTCATCCCGCCGCGGTAGCTCGCCTTCAGTCCCTCATAGACATAGAGCTTCGTGGTTTGTACGTTTTCACCACGGACGAATTCCACCTGTTTGGTTTCACGATCTCGCAGTGTCGTCGTCAGCGGCAGTGAATACATGTGAAACTCGTCGAACTTCTTTTCTTCGACTTGTGGCGCGCCTCCAGCGCTATCTGCCATCGCCATCGCGTAGACTTTTTCGCGACGCAGTTGCTGTGGTGGTTCAACCTTATTTACATCGCCCGCGATCAATTTAATTTTTGCGTCTTCAAAGGTCTTGCCGGTGTTATTCTCAATCGAAACCCAGCCCGTGAGCGTCACCGCGTCGCCCTTTTCGGGCAATACTAGATTGTAGTCGGACTTCCACGAAATGCCATTGGTCAAATAGCTGAGCTGGGCGTCAAAGGCTGCTTTTCTGTCAGAATGTAGTTTCCATGACAGCGTTGGCTGCAGCACCGAATCATCACCAAGACTGGGGAAGAGCGGCACACCTGGGAGCCGCGTCTGCAGCTCGCCATCAACTTGAATAATCGGCTCCAAGTGCTTTTGCTGCGGATTGCCGTATTGATTCTTGGTCATAATCATCGAAGGCGCACGGATAATTTTACCCGACTCGATCACCTCTTTGCCGTCCACCACCTTTAGAAACCGAATTGACTGGCCCTCGAACATTTGCAGCAATCGTTGCTGATCGACTGGATCACCACGATAGCTCTGCTCGACCACACTGAGCGCGACCGCGCCGCTGGGATCACGTAAAATCACCGACTCGGGCTCGAGTTGCGCGGTCACGCCACTGTAGCTGACATCACTGAGACCCGCATTCAGATCGAGCGACACGGTATCGCGCACCACGCCGAAGTTTTCGTTATAGACAGTGATCGCTGGCTGCGCGGATGCTAGAGTCGCGAGACAAACAGTAAAGAATTGGAGTCGTATTGATTTCATCATAGCAGGAACGCGCGAGCGCTGTGGTTTATTAGATCATTTTAGCTAAAACTGAATGCATCAAGTCTCCTAGCTCTTTGATTCATTTGATTGAACCGAACAGTTTAATCGAATCAGCAGAGGATTCAAGCGACGCGAAACTTATCGACCTTCCACCACCTCGGCCAAATCACACAGCAGCTCAGCAATCTCAAGAAAGCGCTCACGCTTGGCATCATCCGCGATTAGACCGAATTCAGAGAAAGACAGCACGCCACCGCGCAATGCAATGGTGCCCTTCGAACCTTTCAAAAATTTGGCAATGAGCGCACGGCGATCGCTGTAGAAAATACGCGCGAATTGAACATCATCATTGGTACGCACGTCGATCGCAGAATCAAACGATGAGTCGCCGCTCAACCAAGGTTGCTTCGAGCCACTGTCACGTTGACGAAAGCCCCCCAGCAAACCCGTCGCGGTGATTTGCCATGTAAATGACTCGTCGTCGACTTTGACTTTTATAATCGTCTCAATCTGACGTGTGTTTTGTAATCCTTTGCCCGGCACAGAGATCGAAATCTCTCGTTGACGATACACGCCATGTACAAATGGCTCCGCGCGAATAAACCCCGCGAGCTGTGGCGTTGGCTCGGTCAAATCAACCTTTAGTTGCTGCGCTATCTTGCGATATTGACGCACAATTTTCTCTGATGACTGCCGAACCATGAACCAAAACAAGGCCGCCACTCCAATTGAGAGCACTACTATAAAACAGATTTCCAAAACCATAATCACTGAGATAGTCAAAGCACGCCAAACTGCGAGTGTGTTTTCACCCAAAACATTAGACTGGAGCGGGTCATCAGAGAACAGAAGGCAGAAATCAGAGGCCAGAGAGTTGTCGGATTCTTCGTTACGCCAGAATGACGATGTCTCTGTTCCATGGTTTCTGACGGAACAATCTAGGATTAAGCTGGAGCGAACGCATCCACACAATAGGATGATTCACTTCATACAGGCACTGTATCTCTTCAACATCCACCCATCATGAAAATATCTCCACTGCTCTGCGCGCTCTTTATCGCTTTAATTAGCGGCTGTTCGACGACCACCCAACGTATCAATGCGAGTGGGGCACAGTTCAACAGCTACACCGTCGCTGAAAAACGACTCATCCGCAGCGGTCAGATCGCAGTCGGCTTTGATGAAGATCAAGTGCGCATCGCCCTCGGCGACCCTAGCCACATCAAGCCCGACACCCGCTCCAACGGTACGCGCTACATCTGGGAATACCATAAACTGAAGCCCAACTATAATATTTCCAACTCCGTCGGCGTCGGCACTCGTGGTATCAGTGCAGGTATTGGCGTCCGCGGCACTCCGATACATAGCAAATTGAGAAAGCGTATTGTGTTTGAGCGCAGTAACCAAAGAGTCTCCGACTTTCAATCTTTCGAATAATTCAGACATGTCCACCGCACGTAGATACACACAAGCCGACTTTCGCAAACAACTCAGCTGGTCTGACCTCGATCCAGATTATCTACGCCAACTCGTAGGCCTCGCAAAGATCGAAGACCTCGCTGGCGCGGGGCTCGCGGTACGCCCCGAGCGACTCGGCGATGTGACCACTGCCCTGATGCCCGAGGGCGCAATCGGCACTGCCCAACTCACCGCCCGCGAACCGATGATCGTCTGCGGCCTTGGCCTGGTGCAACTCGCACTGAACTCGTATGGCGAAGGCTGCAGCTTCGAAGCACAGGTGCAAGACGGTGGACGAGTCGCCGGCGGCGACTCACTCGGCATACTCACCGGCCCCTCCGCTCCACTGCTGCAAGCCGAGCGCATCATTCTCAACTTTCTCCAGCACTTGGCCGGCATCGCCACCGAAACACGTGCCTACGCCGATGCACTCAGTCAGAGCGACACCGTACTACTCGATACACGCAAGACGTTGCCCGGCTACCGCGTGCTGCAAAAATATGCCTTCGCATGTGGTGGCGGCTACAACCACCGCATCGGCTTATTCGACCGTGTGATGCTCAAGGACAACCACCTCGCCGTGGCCGGAGCCACCAGCGCTGACCGACTCACCACAACGGTTAGCCTCGCCCGCAGCGCCTGCGAAGGCCTCGCGATCGAAGTCGAAGTCGATACACTTGAGCAAATCCCTCCCGTGCTTGAGGCCGGCGCCGACATCGTCCTACTCGATAACTTCAGTAAGGATGATCTCAAAGCCGCCATCGAACTGATCGGCGACCGCGCATGCAGCGAAGCCAGTGGCGGCATCCAACTCGATACTTTAGCGAGCCTTGGCACACTCGGGCTCGACTTCATCTCCACTGGAGCCCCGGTGCATCAAAGCCATTGGAAGGACATCGGCCTCGATTGGCTATAGTAGTGAAAGTGATGATTAAGATTAAGTAGACAAAGACTGTTCACAACTATCACCCCTCACTGTCACTACCCTCACTCAATAGCATGAGCACTGATACAGATTACAAAGAATCAAAGAGCACCGAGGATGAGTTCGTCATTCTCAAGGCACTACTCGATGCGCGTGACGAGTTTGTTTCCGGCAGCCTGCTCGCCGAGCAGCTAGGTATTTCTCGGCCTGCCATTCACGGCAAACTAGAGAAATTACGCGACCAAGGCTTTACCTTTGAAGCGGTGCGCAACCGCGGCTACCGACTCACACACGAGCCCGAAGTGTTGCATCCCGCGTTAATTCGTTACTATTTGCAAGACGCCGCGGCAGCACTCGACGTGCTTTATTTCCCAGTGATCGACAGCACTAACAGCGAAGCAGAGCGACAATTTAGCTACGGCCGTAACAGCCCATTTGCCATCGCCTCCAGTTGTCAAACCAAAGGCCGTGGACGCCTCGGTCGCGACTGGTATAGCGCTTCGGCAGATAACTTGTATCTTTCGGTCTTATTTGAGCCCAACATCCCGCCACAACAGCTCCAACACTTCACCCTCTGGGCCGGCATTACTATTTGCCGCGCACTACAACCCTTCACTCCCAAAACCAAGCTGCAGATCAAATGGCCCAACGATCTACACTGCGAAGGCCGAAAATTCGCTGGCATGCTCACGGAGGCGAAAATGGATTCCGACAGCTTGCGCAGCATCGTCTTTGGCATCGGCATTAACTTAAACAGCAACCCATGTAAATTCCCGAAAGAGCTGCGCGGTATAGCTACCAGCCTCTACGCGATCCACGGCCAAGAAATACCTATCAACATAGTTGCTACCCGCGTGCTGCAAGCGATCAACCACGCCTACGAGGCCTGTATCCATAACAAAACAACCGAAAAACTCGCCGACGCGTGGGCACCCCTTAGCTCACTCAGCGGTAAACCAGTGACCACACTTCAAGGTGGTAAAGCAATCTCTGGTATCGCCAGCGGGATCGACGCATCCGGCGCACTGCTGCTGACACAACCCGACGGCAGTACGATCCCAGTGCGGGCTGGTGATGTAACGTTAAAGAAGTAAATGACCTCTGATGTGGTGTGCGAGCTTGCTCGTACCTACACAAGCCCAAGAATAATCAGGCGTGAGCAAGCTCGTGCACTACGAATATAACAATGAATTTACTCTGCATCGATGTTGGCAACACCAGCTCCCACTACGGAATCGTAGATCGCCAAACCGTCATTCACACTGGACATTTTCCTACCGCAGGCTTTCGCGGCTGCGAGTCCAAAGCCTTTGCTACACTGATCGAACCGCTGCTTAAGGGCGTCAACGGCATCTCTTTTTGCTCCGTGGTCCCGAATATTAACGCCCACCTGCAAGCCAGTGTGAGTCGGTTCAATCTGCCCATTTTTCACCTCACGCACAAAACTTGTCGCGGCCTCGAGTTGGCGTATCCAACACCCGAAGAGATCGGGCAGGATCGGATAGCGAATGCCATCGCCGTGCAGGAATATCACGGCGTACCCGCCATTATTCTCGATATGGGCACCGCAGTAACCTTCGACATTATTACCAGCGCAGGCTACGAAGGCGGCATCATCGCCCCCGGTCTCGCCGTAATGACCCGCTATCTGCATGAGCAAACGGCACTCTTACCCGAACTCAACGAAGCTGACTTGCTTAACGTCGAGGGTGCGATTGGTAAATCCACTGTACACGCAATGAGACTAGGCGTCGCTGTCGGCTTTTCCGGAATGGTCGACGCGCTCCTCGCCCGCGTCCTAGCAGAACTCAAAATACGCGGTGAAGCTGAGCCCATCGTACTCTCCACTGGTGGCAGCATTGCCAATCTCACCAAAGACTGGGCACAGAAAAGTGTGTTCGTCGAAGACCTCACCCTGATGGGCTTAGCAGTGGCATTTGAGCGGCAAACGTAGGGCACTTACAGGATTGCGGGGCAAACTCCTCGTTAAGATTAATTCTTCGGCCGTAGCGACTGGCTCCCTTGTAATCACTAGGCTTTACGCTAAGAGTGACTCTCGTACCTTCCGCGCGAAATAAAAGCGCGGACGCCCACTCAAATCCTTCATGCACTCACCTTGCAGCCCCGCTGCTGCAGCCAATGCGTCCAAAGCCTCGGTCTGTGCGATGCCAGTCTCCAGTGCCAACAACCCGCCGAGCTTCATGTGACTCGCGGCGTCTTCAAAAATGAGGCGTAAATCGTCGAGGCCATCCGCGCCAGAAACCAGCGCACTGTGCGGCTCGTGCGCGACGACTTCCGGCTCGGCAGTCGCCATTTCTTCTTCGGTTAAATACGGTGGATTTGAGACGATTAGGTCGTAACGTTGCTCACCTAGTCCCAAAGGACTAAACCAACTCCCTTCATGATACCTCACCCGAGCATCTAGCTCTAGAGCGACCGCATTCTCTTTTGCCAGCGAAAGCGCTTCAACACTCACATCAACTGCATCGACCGACGCCTTAGGATACTTCTTTGCTAACGCTAGAGCTAACGCACCAGACCCTGTTCCTAGGTCTAATACTGTATTCGGCTCTTCCGATAATGTCTCATTAACAAGCTCAACCAATTCCTCGGTTTCGTAGCGTGGGATCAACGCACGGCGATCCACCTTCAGCTCCATGTCGCAAAAGTCCACGGTGCCGACAATGTATTGCAACGGCTCACGATCTGCCCGGCGCTTGACTAGAGGGCGCAGGGCGACGAGCTGTGTCTCGGTCAGCGGGCGATCGAGATCGAGATAGAGCTCCAGTCGCTTAATACCAAGCGAGTAAGCGATCAATGTATCGGCATCAAGCCGCGCGTTGGCCACGCCCTTCGACAAGAAGAAAGCCTCCGTGCGCTCTTTAATTTCGCGAATCGTTAACAGTGCCATAATACGTTTTTAGAAAAGTAGATTTACATTAAACTGTGGCGTCGTTGCTTGCAACGGCCTCTTAGGTAATTGGCCTGATCCAACTGCTGGCCGTTGCAAGCAACGACGCCACAAACAAACGATTTCGCATATTACAGACAGAATGTTTCGAAGTCATTTTTCTTCACTTTCAACTTTAGCTCTCAGTCCTCAAGTCTCTCGAATCTCAGCCCTCAGCTCCCTCAGCTCTCTACCTGCGCCTTCAGTAGATTTTGAATACGAGCATCATAATCAAAATTCTGTAGACCATCGATCAGATCCTCAAGATCTCCATCAATGACGGACGGCAACGACAGACTCAGACCAATGCGATGGTCCGTGAGACGACCTTGCGGATAGTTATAAGTGCGAATGCGCTCGGAACGGTCGCCAGTGCCTATCTGGCCCTTACGTTCGGCGGCATATTTCGCATGTTCCTCGTCCTCTTTCGCCTTGAGCAAGCGCGAGCGCATGACGGTTAACGCCTTGGCACGATTCTTAATCTGCGAACGCTCGTCGGCACAATAGACAGTCACCCCAGTCGGTATGTGCGTCATCATTACCGCAGAGTCAGTCGTATTAACGTGCTGACCACCTGCGCCAGAAGCACGCATCGTCGCGATGTCCAAATCCTGAGTGCGAATCTCGATATCCACCTCTTCCGCCTCGGGTAGCACGGCCACCGTGGCAGTCGAAGTATGGATGCGCCCTTGCGTCTCGGTCACGGGCACACGCTGCACGCGGTGCACACCACTTTCAAATTTCAGATACTTGTAGGCATCTTCTCCCGTCATATTGAAAATTATTTCACGATAGCCACCGGTATCGGCCAAGCTGGTGCTCATCACTTCCACCTTCCAACCACGCCGCTCGGCGTAACGACTATACATACGGAACAGATCACCGGCGAAAATGTTGGCTTCATCACCGCCCGCGCCACCACGGATTTCCATCACCGAATTACGGCTATCGGTCGGATCTGGTGGAATCATCGCGCGCAACACATCGTTTTCCAAGGTCTCGATCTGAGCGCGAAGCTCGACCAGTTCTTCTTCCGCCATTTCGCGAATTTCTTCCTCGGTCTCCTTGTCCGCAATCATCGCCTCATTTTCTGCGATCGCTTTATAAGCGGCATTGAAGGCTTCGAATTTTTCGATCAGGTTGCTGACACGCTGATGCTCGCGGCCCACTTCAGCCGCACGACGTTGGTCGGAATAGAAGTTGGGTTCAGCGATTTGAGCGTCCAAGGAGTCAAGCTTGGCACGGAATGGAGCAATATCAGGAATTTTTGACATATTTTTGTATGTAAGCCCACAAAATGTAGTGGGTGTATAAATCAATTCGCGAAAGTCGCTGCAAGGTCAACCACGGAGGGCTGGCGAGGGATTAAATCTAGCGCTGCCAGCGCTCAGGATCCTTCGCGCTCGAGCTCCAATCCGCGGCGCTGCACAACCGCACGCAGACAGAGACTGCCAGCGACGCCGACGACGATGCCAAGCGTCCCCCAAGCGATATCTGCCAACGATGGAACCCTGTTGGGCAGAACCAGCTGCGCGCCTTCGGTCAATAATAGCAGCACGAATAAGGACGCCGCGGCCCACAAACTCGGCGCCAGCCGACCGTCCTTTATCGGCTGGCGACGACGACCAGCACGCGCTTGGACACGGCTGCATTTCAAAGATGTGTGCCCAGTCATGTATCCGTTCCGGTATGGATAAGTGCCGCAGTAATTGCTGCGATTAAGACAAACGGCAAGTCGATTAAAATGCCGCGCGGTTCGTAGCTATCGGGTTGATCGCGCGAATTATGTAGCCGGTTGAATGTTTTTTAACTCTAATTACTTTAACCATCGAAAAGCTGTGCTACAGTAGTATATGTAAACATTATGAGTATTTTGACTGTTATAATTTTAGGAGCCACCTGTGGCTTAATTGGTTCTATTGTCATGAATTTGTTCATGCGTACCGTTAGTCACGCTTACAGTCAACGAGTGGATATGGTCGTAGCCTTGGGTAGCTTTTTTACCGGAAAGATCGATAACGCGGCAACGCTCGGCACTCTCATTCACAGTATCGCAGGTATTGTTTTTGGAATTTTATATTTCTTATTAATGAACGCGATGAATTCATTAAACTTTCCATCTGCGGTCTTTCTGGGCCTCGGTTTTGGTTTTTTCCATGGACTCACCATGAGCTATTGCTTGATGTTTATCGCCAGCGAACGCCACCCCATCAAGGCATATCGTAAAGCCACCCTAGAACAAGGACTGCTCCACTTAGTCGGCCATGTGATTTTTGGCGGCGTTGCAGGTTTAATCGGCGGACTGTTCGCCCTCGGCCTTTAAGTACTGTTCAGCCCTCTTGCGGTTTACAATGCCAAGCGTAGTCGGAGCGATCCGGCTTGGGTCTTGCGTGCTTGCAAAACGGTAATTATAACATATGTTATAACTATGCCCATTAAAACCAAAATTCGCAAAATCGGCAACTCCTACGGCATCGTGCTACCTAAAGAAGCCCTTCAAGCACTCAAAGTTGAAGAAGGTGCCACCGTTTATTTGACCGAAGCACCCAACAATACGCTGAATATGAATCCCGAAAAGCCCGGATTTGATGAAAAAATTCGTCTGGCTGAGGATCTTATGAAACGCTACCGCAATACGTTTCGAGAGTTGGCAAAATGAACGAACCAAATTGGATTGCGAAAGAAGAGTGCCTAGCCTTTCACTCTATGTTGATTGCCCACTTCGGAGGTTCAGATGGCATGCGTGACGAAGGGAAGTTGGATGCTTCCCTCGACAGGCCCAAGCAGCAGCTTCACTACGAACAGGCGACGCTTTTTCAACTAGCTGCAACTTACGCATCAGGTATTATAAAAAGTCATCCCTTCATGGACGGCAACAAACGCACTGGACTAATGACCTGCCAGCTTTTCCTTGAGAGTAATGGCTATCGTTTCGAAGCCAGCGAAGAAGAAGCCGCACTGCAGATCATCGCTTTAGCCGACTGTCGACTGAGCGATGATCAACTTACTCAGTGGCTAGAAGCTAATTGTTCGAAGAAATAAGATTGTTGGTCGATTCGCGGGGAAGGCATTAATGGTATTGCGACTGATTTAATTGTGCCGTGCGACTATTTGAAAGGAGTGAGGGCGACCCGCCCTCATTATGGAATGTGTAGATACCGTGCGCGAGTCGCACACACTCCTTTTTGGTAAATGACGATACACCAAAAAATAAGGTTCATCGTTGATTCGCGGGGAAGGCATTAATGGTATTGCGACTGATTTAATTGAGCTGTGCGACTACCAGAAAGGAGTGAGGGCGACCCGCCCTCATTATGAAATGTATGGATACCGTGTGCGAGTCGCACACACTCCTTTTCCGGTAAAGGACGATGCACCAAAAATAAGCCGGCCCGAATTGCGCATTTTTGCAATTAGTTTCCTTATTTTACAATTTTCGTCACACGGCGAATTTCAGTACTGTGGCTGTTGCTATTCGTCTCATGCCATAAATGATCATTATTCAAGAGCAGATCGGACTCTAGCCTTGCCTCAGCGCGCCGAGTAAATTTCCTCACTATTTTTTAACTCATAAACAATTATGTCAGAAGCTACATCCGAAATCGGCCTCATCGGCCTCGCAATCATGGGCCAAAATTTGGCTCTTAACATCGCCGACCATGGTTTTAAGATTTCTGTCTACAACCGGACGACGTCCAAGATGGAAAACTTTGTTGCGGCTAACCCAGACACACCAGGTGGTCTTGAAGGTTGTGAAACACTTGCAGGTTTCGTCGCATCGCTTAAGCGTCCACGTAAGGTCATTATCCTCGTGCAAGCTGGTTGGGCCACCGACAAAGTAATCGAAGGCCTAGCAGAACTCATGGAAGAAGGCGACATCATCATTGATGGTGGCAACGCCAAGTGGGACGACACCATTCGCCGTGAGAAGGAACTCACTGCTAAGGGTCTGCGCTTCATCGGATCGGGTGTTTCGGGAGGTGAAGAAGGCGCTCGTTTCGGTCCCTCACTCATGCCAGGTGGTTCTAAAGAAGCGTGGTCGCACCTCGAGCCTATCTGGAAGGCGATCGCTGCGAAGGTTGACCCAGATACAGGCAAACCAATCGAAGGCGCTGAGCCGGGCAAGCCGGTCGAAGGTGGCTTCAGCTGCACCGCTTATATTGGCCCTGATGGCGCTGGTCACTATGTAAAGATGGTACACAATGGTATCGAATATGGCGATATGCAGATGATATGCGAAGCCTACGATCTGATGCAAAATGTGCTTGGTCTCAACCCAGCCGAGATGGGCGACATTTTCAGTGATTGGAACAAAGGTGATCTTGACTCGTTCCTAATCGAAATTACTGCCGACATTCTTAAGCAAACAGACCCTGTAACTGGTAAGCCGTTCGTCGATGTCGTGCTCGATACAGCTGGCCAAAAGGGCACTGGTAAGTGGACATCAGTTAATGCACTCGACATGGGTACACCTGCTCCGACGGTAGCCGAGGCCGTATTTGCACGGTGTATTTCGGCAGTTAAGGATGAGCGTGTCGCTGCTTCCAAGATTTTGAGTGGGCCAAAAGCCGAAGCATTCAGTGGTGATAAGGCCGAGATGGTCGAAGCGATTCGTGAAGCTCTCTATGCGTCGAAAATTTGCTCTTACGCTCAGGGCTTCCAGCTGATGCGTGAGGCGCAGAAGGAATACAACTGGGAGCTTAACTTTGGTGAGATATCACAGATTTTCCGCGGTGGTTGCATTATTCGTGCGGCTTTCCTGCAAAAGATCACTGAGGCTTTCGCTCGTGATCCTGAACTGGCTAACTTGCTGCTGGATCCCTACTTTACGGGTGCGATCAACAAAGCACAAGCCAGCTGGCGCAAGGTGGTGGCACTTGCAGCCAAGCATGGTGTCGCTATTCCAACCTTCAGCTCTGCGCTTTCATACTACGATGGTTATCGCACTGCTCGCTTGCCGCAAAATTTGCTGCAAGCACAACGCGACTTCTTTGGCGCACACACTTACGAGCGCACTGATGAGCCGCGTGGCAAGTTCTACCACATCGACTGGCCTAAGGCAGACCGCCCTCAGCTGGAAATGTAGAGAACATAGTAACTTTTGTAACAAAAAGGCCTCCCACTACTGGGAGGCTTTTTTTATTACCTTATTAATTGCTCGAGAATTCTAACAGGTATCAGCGCAGTAGCTTCCACTTTAAACTCGGGCTAGGGTATAACAAGCCCAGAGGCGATGCGTCCGTGGCCTTTTACGTTCAATCACGCTTTGAACGTTATCGATTGCTACGGGCGATTACAGCTCGCTGGTGGACTCCTTGGGCTTGTGAGTTCGTATGCCTGGTTTTGCGATGATTTCGAAATACACTGTTTGCCAGTCATCTACCAGCGCATGATCGAGCGCTTGATTAATTTCGGCCACATGCAGAGGTAGCGCTTTTTCCGCGGTTTCACCCACTTTGCAGTCAAAATCCCAAAAATCCACATCCTCGGGGAGTTTCTTTTTACGCTCACGTTTCACATATTTTCGGAGCTCTGATTTAATTGATTCGATTACACGCGCAGGCGTATTTTTTGGATCGTTTATTAGAAATGTCTTCTTCATGGCGTCAATCTTTAGGCTCTGTTGTGTCTTGTCCCTCTTATTCAGCAATAGTCTTCTCAATTATAAATGGTAAAATAGGAACTAGCTCATTATTTAGTTATTATGCAATGCCGCTGTTTTATACACTATAAATTCAGCAGACTGACTTACCCAAATAAGCGAGCAACCACATTTCTTTCCACAAGCGATAACGGCCATTATATGATATTTTCCCCACCTCTTCTTGAAATTGGCGTGGGTTCAAAAATCCATTTTCAAAATTAAGACGCTCTAAAATACGCTGCTGGTCATTCAACTCCTCAAGTGGTTTATCATTAAAAGGAATTTGCTTCAGAGTACTTTTGATCAGCCGTAAACGGTGTAATTTAAGTAATCGTTGAAGTGAACCGATTAATGGCTTACGCACAATATTCCAGGAGTTAGGATAATAACCGCCAGAGGGTAGAAACAAATTATCCGTAACAAGCCGACACTCGTTTTTACCATTGGTGCTTAGGGTATAGCAGGCAGACGCCCCACCCTTGCGTTTGGGGATGAATAATATCTGTAGCCGTATCAGTTTATCAGCACTTTCATAAATCGACGCACGTAAAAAAGTCCCTTCAAATAGTTCTGCTTTTAATGCACTGAGACGAGTAAATTGGGCAGTTCGGAGCCATTGCCTTACTTCGATTAATAATGGATCAGCAGGCCATTCGTCGCCGTCGGCATTAATTTTGAAACTAGGAAATAAGGGCATATCACTACGACTAAGCGCTTTAATCGCTACCCAATAATAGCCTGTTTCTAATACGAACCAAAGTGTTATTCCTGTAATAAAGTGTACCCAATCCGGTCGGAATGAGATTTCTAAATTTTTGAGGAAATACGAAAATAGACCAGCAAACAGTATCCAACGTAACCAACGACCCAATACCATGAAGATTGGAATCCCCTTACGTAAGCCTATATGAGACAATAAAACCGCTAGGATTGCGACTCCAAAAAGAATAATCTGGAGGGTCGATTGTGTGATACCAAACATGTTTTATTTTAATAAATAGATTATCCTGTAGCATTATGATGCAGGATGACGGCGCTTGTTCCATTTTCGTCTGTACTTTAAACGCAAACGAGCGAGGGAGACAATAGCTCACTCGCTCGGCGATAAATGATATTAACAGCGGTAATCTGTTGGCCTAAAAATTAATTTAGGCGCAGAGGCATAACCACACAGATAAAGTTATCGAGCGTCTTAAAGAGCCCAGGACTGAGCTCATCTTTGAACTCGAAGAATACTTCATCCTTAGTCAATGCTTTCAATGGCTCGATAAGAAATTGAGGATTAAATGCGACTTGAACTTCAGGTCCGTCATAAGCAATGGCCATTGATTCATGCGATTCCCCATATTCAGCACTTGAACCAGAAATTTCCAAGAGGTTCTTGCTGGCTTTAAGCTTCACAGAATTGCTCTTATCGGATGTGACTAAGGCAGCACGGTGTACACACTCTAACATGAGTTCGCGTTCGATTTTAACGCGGTGCTCAGTCTCCTTTGGAATGACTTGTCGATAGTTTGGGTAGTTTCCTTCAACGATCTTCGAAACTAGGTATAAGTGGTCAACCAAACCAGTATCACTGGAATCATCAATACTGATTTCAAAAGCCGCTTGACGATCATTGAAAGCGATTTTGACCTTCTCCCCCTTGCCCATCAAACGCTCAAGCTCAGCAACTGTTTTAGCGGGAAGAATGAGACTACCTGCGTTGTCTTCGCTAATTTCTGTATCGAGGGCGGTTAACGCGAGGCGTCGCCCATCAGTAGCGACAAGAGTAAGCTTTTCATCTGCAAAGTTGAAATATACACCGTTTAAAATGTAGCGATTTTCATCAGTTGATTGACCATAAGAAACACTTTTTAACATGCCTACAATTTCAGCCTGAGGTAGTTCGAAAACATGGCGGTTTTCAAATGTAGGTAGTGGTGGAAATTCCTCCGTGCTGATACCCATTATTTTGAAATTTGAGCCTCCGGAGGTGATTTTAGCCTGATTGTTTTCATTGGTTTCGATGAAAATTTCGTTTTGAGGCAATTCGCGAATGATGGTCGCCAATTTACGCACGGGCAGCGTGAGGCCACCAGGCTCAGAAACGTCTGCCTTAATTCGGCAGCGTATACCGAGATCGAGGTTAGTTGTCGTTAACGAAATGTGCCCCTCTTCTGCTTCGATCAGCACATTGCTGAGGATGGGCATGGTGGCTCGTGCACCGACGACATTGAGAACCTGTTGGAGGCCGTTGCTAAAATGATCCTGGTTGATCTTGAACTTCATGGCTTAAATTTTTGGGAATTTGGAGTTACTGGCAATGCTTATATATTAGTCTCTTTTTTAATATATAAATCTCTTATTCTTAATATATGTGTGGATGAGCTATAATAACTCAACAAGTAATTATTGATTAAGCCTTTAGCGGCTATTTTTGCTGTGAATAGTGCGGTCAAGTGTTCGGTAGAAAGGTGGACAAATAGTTGGATTTATTTTTATTCCACAATGTTTTCACAGTTATTAACGAGTTATTCACCAGAGGATAAGTTGACCTCTTTTAAGCGCTTTTTAGCACGGTAGATACGGAAAAAGTACCGAATCGGGCCAAACATGATGTAACTGAAGAAAAAGATTGCGAAGAAAAGCTCTTTGAAGACGAAGGCGATTCCTAGACTAAAGATGAATAAAATAAAGGTCTGTAAGCGCGTGCTGGTCTGCCAATCGATTTCTTTAAAGCTTGGATAGGGTATGTTACTGATCATCAAAAAGGCGACCGCTAGCATCAATGGTGGCATCAGCAGCTCAAAACCATGCATTTCATAGCCATACTTTTCGAAACTAATGTAAACCAGCACTAGTGAGGCGACCATTGCAGCGGCAGCTGGCACGGGTAGGCCAATAAAGTCCTTGGTGCCTTTTAAGCGTTCTGACTGAGTTAACATAGGATGAGTTAAAACATTAAAACGAGCCAAGCGCACAGCGGCACAGAGTAAATAAATAAAACCGATCAATTGGCTCACTGGTAAGACACCATCATATTGCTCCGTCGGTTTTAGGATCAAAAAGATCATCATCATCGCTGGTGCGACCCCAAACGATATAACATCGGCGATGGAATCGAACTCGATGCCAAACAGTGATTCGCGGCCACCCATGCGCGCGACGCGGCCGTCAAAAGCATCGCAGACTACACCGAAGAAGATAAACCACACCGCTTGGACAAAATGGCCATTAATGATAGCTGGATCAGTCGCGTAGTTCGCCTCAATGCAGCGCATAATGGCTAAAAAGCCAAAAAAGAGATTTCCTGCCGTTAGGCTATTGGGAAGTAAATAAATATGGCTGGCCTCATCAGAATCAGCATATTGATGGCTGGGCGGTATTTCAGAATCTTTCATTGAGACGCGATGGGTTATTCAGATTTATCATCTTTATGACGAATCGACTCGAGATACTTCCAGAAGGAATCGTGCTGTTCGACCATAAACTCTTCTGATACAGGCATTTTGAACCGAAATATGAAATCTGAAAGAGTGTTTTTGTGAAGAATATAGTGGGCAAATAAACCATCCTTATCTTGTTCAAAATAAATGCGAAATTCTCCTGCTCGTACTCGATAGTAGGTTTTACCATTACGATTAAAACAGCCAAGCTCATCATTAGGATGATCCAGCTGCTCTTGTGATAAACCACTTACAACCTCAATGAGGAGCATTTGTGAGCGAGTTTCAAGCTGGTTAAGCTCGTGCATGCTTTGTTCACTAAAATTGACCTGAAACATAATTAAGTATGGGTGGCTTACACTTTGTAAAAGAACCCTAGGTTAGAACGGATCACCCGCTGTGCAATCGCAGAATACATTTCATCTAGCTACCGCGTAAAGTTGACCTAGGCTACGTATTTAACCACTGTACTTTAGAAATGGTAAAAGTAAAAATTAACTATGAAGGTGAGCTGCGTTGTCAGCTAGAACACGAGTTGTCCGGTAAGACGTTTAAAACGGATGCCCCAGTCGATAATAATGGTAAGGGAGAAAGTTTTTCGCCAACCGATTTGTGTGCTTCTGCCTTAGGCTCTTGTATTGCGACAATTATTGGCATGCAGATGGAGGCGCTAGGCTTGGATTTAAATGGTATGCGGATTGAGGTACAAAAAGAGATGACGCCGAGTTCACCTCGGCGTATTGCTAAATTAACAACCGAGATATGGTTACCAATTGCGCTGAATGATGATCAAAAGTGGCATGTGCAAATAGCGGCAAAAAATTGTCCAGTGCATCACAGTTTAAATTCAGAAATTGAGAAACCAATGATTTTCCATTGGAAGTAGTTGATGATAAACAACTTAATTTTATGGAAAAATCAGTAGAATCACTCTTAGTCTTACTCGTATTTGATCAACGTAATCGTTTATTGGTGCGTATTAATGCCAAGCAATGTGCTGAACCAGCATATACAAGTAAAGCTGGAGAAGCGTGTGTGTTTACTGAGGACTGTGTAAAACCAGTGACTGGTATCGCTGGTAAAGCGTATTTATTGAGCCAGCAAACGACAGTGGATCAATCATTGTTAATTTATTGCGCACTGCAAAGTGATGTAGTCATTGAGTACGGGCATTATTACAGCCTAGACGAAATTAAGCTAAAGTCCGCAAATGGTCAGCTGAATGTCTCACCATTTCTAGAGGAAGTTTTACAGACGATCGAGCCTGATTTGCATCGAATACCATACTTAGATTCGACCGAAATCGAATACATCTATCGATTTCGAACTGCGAAAGAGCGAAATCGTGCAATTTACGTAGATCAGCAATCGGAAGAATTATACCAAAGTAAACTTTGCCGTGCAATTAAAGCGGTGCGACGCACGAAAGAAAGAACTGCTAGTACACCAGCAGTACTGGATTTTGGAGCGGTGAGTTATGTGATCCCTAGCCATTTCGGATTTTGTCTCGGTGTTCAAAACGCGATTGAGCGTGCCTACGAAACGGTCGCAGCCAATCCAACGAAGCGGGTTTTTATGCTCAGTGAATTGATTCATAATCCCTTTGTAAATGAGGACTTGCTGGCGCGCGGGATTCGTTATTTGCAAACGGACAAGGGCTTACCCCTCTGTTTGGATGGAAGTGTAGCGTCAGATGCAGAAAGCCCTAATACAATTTGGAATCAATTAACTACGGACGATGTTGTCATCATTCCAGCATTTGGCGCTACCAATGAGGATAAAGTACGGCTGTTACGTCGAGGGCTTAGCATTCGAGAGAATGACGCAACTTGTATGTTGGTAGAGAAGGTTTGGAAGGCCGCGCGACGCTATGCCAAAGAAGGCTTCACGGTCATCATTCACGGCAAGTCGGAGCACGAAGAAACCAAGGCTACTTTTTCGAATAGTTCGAGTCATGGGCCAGCTTTGATGATTCGCAATATTGAGCACGCCAGACTTTTGACTGAAGTGATTAAGGCAAAAGGTGTTGAGAGAAAGCGACTGTTTGAAGACACTTTTAAAGGATTATATTCGAAAGGTTTCGATCTAGAAAAAGATCTTCAAAAGTTGGCAGTGGTCAACCAAACCACCTTACTTCGCAACGAGACGCTCACTATTATTGAATTTCTACGGGAGTTCATGAAACAGTACTATGGTGAAGCGCAGGTAGCTGAACATTTATGGTCCAAAGGTAAAGGTGATACGCTCTGTTATGCAACCCAGGTAAATCAAGATGCACTTCATAAAGCGGTTGAACAGCCGATCGATGCAGCGTTGGTTGTGGGCGGTAAAAACAGCTCAAATACCTTCCATCTTTACCGTGTGTGTGAGCAGCGTTTTGGTGAAGATGCGCATTATATCCAGTCCGAAGCTAATATTCTGACATTGAACGAAATACGGCACTATATCTTTCAATGCCATCCGACCCAGACATCCACAGAAAATGAAGTAATTCGGCCTTTTCTTGATGCTCTGTCTAAGCCAAAGTGTATTTTGTTAACAGGTGGTGCATCGTGCCCAGATGGATTAATTCAACAAGTGATTCATAAGATTAACAGTTTTTTCCCAAAAAAATCGATACGATCAATCGAATCAATTCTTGAAGCGTTTGAGGTAGAAAGTTGAGTTTTGTTGAGATTTGGCTAGCCTTCAAATATGCTGTTGGTCATTTCAGAGTTTGAAGGTAATCAGGTTTCTCAAGTCGATTTTAAAATCGGCGCCGAGGTAAAACATAGACTCTACCACTATCATGGTATAGTCGTAGCATACGACACGCAGTGTGCGGCCGGCGATAAATGGTATTTGGCAAATAAAACAAAGCCGACACGTGAACAACCATGGTACCATATTTTAGTGAACGAAAGCGGCGGTCTCACTGCCTATGTAGCACAATCTAATTTAGAACGCGATGCAGCTGAGCAAACGGTCGACCACTCTCAGACTCGCAATTATTTCTCTGCACTCAAAGAAGGTGGCTAACTGTCCTAGTAAAGGAAACTTAGCAGTTAGGCTGTTTAAACGTTAACAGCCGTTGCCTGATTTACTTCCGTTTCCACACCTTCGAGTACAAGTTCACCGAAAAGTGTACTAGCTGTGACACGAGTGAAACGAACTGGCACGATCTGGCCTATTAAGCGCGGGCTGGCTTTGACGATGACTACGCGATTGCCCGGGGTGCGGCCAACAAACATATCTTCACCTTTCTTAGCGGGGCCTTCGAACAGAACATTTTCGTTTTGACCAATGAGAGTTTCGTTCCGGGCGAGTGAACTTTTTCTAAGAATTTCGAGCAAAATCTGATTCCGTTCTTCTTTTTGCTCTTTAGTGATCGGGTCGCCGAGTGGTTCGGCTGTGGTGCCTGGACGAACACTGTATTTAAATAAATAGGCCATATCGAAGCCAACCTCTTCAAAAGCTTGACGAGTCAGCTCGAAGTCTTCGTCAGTTTCACCAGGGAAGCCCACAATGATGTCCGTCGAAATATACATGTCTGGGCGCACTTTACGCAGTTCGGCGATGATGCTCTTGAACTTTTCGATGCTGTACGGACGCCGCATCGCTTTGAGAATACGATTGCTTCCACTTTGCATCGGAAAGTGGATATACTCGACCAGTTTGGGCAGACGCGCGTAGCAGTCGATCAAATCTTGTTTGAAACCGACTGGGTGTGGGCTGGTAAAACGGATACGATCTATGCCTGCAATTTCATGAACACGTTCCAGTAATTGAACGAATGGGCTCTTCTTGTCCACGAATGGGAATTCTCTTATCCCGTACTGATTCACAATTTGGCCAAGAAGCGTTACCTCGCGCGTGCCATTGGCAGCCAGCTTTTCGATCTCATCAATGATTTCGTCCATTGGTCGACCGCGTTCGACGCCACGTGTTTTTGGTACGATGCAATACGAGCACTTCATGTTACAGCCTTGCATGATGCTGACAAACGCTGTGACTTGGCGCGTCTCACTGGTGTGCGATTTGATTGTATTTTGCGAGTCTGCTTCTTCTTCAAGGTCAACAATAGAGGCGGGGCGTGGACCCTGTCCCTGCATCGTAGCGATTATATTAGTCAAATGATCGGGCACGCGGTGGAATTTCTGAGTGCCAATAATGAGGTCTAGATCTGGCAAACTATCAAGCAGCGCGCCACCACGGTTTTGAGCCATACAGCCCATCACGCCGATGATGAAATTAGGGTCTTTACGCTTACGCTTTGCAAGGTGGCCAGCCTTGCCAATTGCTTTTTGTTCGGCCTGATCGCGCACGCTACAAGTATTGAGTAGAACCACGTCGGCGTCTCTTTCGTTGTCGACTAAGGCATAGCCCTTCCCCCGAAGCATCGCGGCGACCGCTTCGGAATCTCGTTCATTCATTTGGCACCCGTAGGTTTTAATATAGACCCGGTTCATGAGGAGTGCGGAGAATGTGCAGTCCACCGCCTTTGTAAACGAAGAACTCGCAACAATAGCTTAGAATGAGGCTCAAACCTAAGGCAGCTATATTTCTGTGATCAATCACAGCGTGGCTCAAAAAAGCATGGTCTGACTTGACTTAAAGCGAGTCCCTATCGACTTTGCTGCTCTTTTATTAATGCGAACACAAATTAACGAGATATCATGAATACTGTAGGCGATAAATTCCCTCAATTTAAAGTACAGGCCTGTAATGGACTGACTAACGACGATCTAACGACGTACAGCAATGAGAGCTTCGATGGCAAGTGGAAGGTTTTCTTCTTTTACCCGAAGGACTTCACTTTTGTCTGTCCCACCGAAATTGTTGAATTTAGCAAGAATGCGGAAGAATTTGAGGATCGTGATGCGATCGTTGTAGGCGGCAGTGCGGACAACGAATTCTGCCATATGGCTTGGCGTAATAGCCACGAAGACCTACGGGATCTCAAGATTCCGCTGATAGCGGCACCTAAGTTGGCTCATGATTTGGGTATTCTCGATCCAGAGGAAAGCGTCTGTCTGCGTGCTACTTTTATTGTAGATCCTAATGATGTGATCCAATACGCGGCTGTAAATAACCTGAGCGTTGGCCGTAATGTGAAGGAAATTATCCGGATATTGGATGCTATTCAATCGGATGAGCTATGCCCATGTAACTGGAATAAAGGTGATGCCACCCTTAATGTATAATACTAATGGAAAAAATAATTGAATTGCTGACGGCTTTGCCAACTGAGGCCAAGGATCTACGGATCAATTTGAAACGTGTATTGGAAGGTGAATCTTTGGATTCGGAGCAAACTTGGGGGACTGCGTTGGCCTCCGCTTACTACATCCGTCATCCGGAATTGACCGCTGCGGTTTTGGCAGATGCTAAATCGGCGGGGGTCAACCCAGCAACACTGGAAGATGCGCGTGGCGCCGCTTCTATCATGGGGATGAATACTATCTATTATCGTTTCCGTCACCTGATGAATACAGAAGCCTATAATCAGCGCCCGGCTAATCTTCGTATGATGCGGATGCAGCAAGTGGCGACGACTAAGGTCAACTTCGAACTATTTTCGATTGGTCCAGCTGCTCTGGCAGGCTGCGAAATGTGTCTCAAAGCACACGAAGCTGCTGTCAAAAAGGATGGCATGAATGAAGACAACGTGCATGACGCCGTACGAATAGCAGCTATTTTGCATGGCGTTGCAGTCGCATTGGATTCCATTTAGACCCCGGAATTTATTGTAATTTTCAAAGGGTTTAGTGGAATACAAAGCCCCTTTTATAAAGAAAAAAGAGGCTAAACCCATCGCGAATAATTTACGTATGCCGCAGTCAGATGATATAGTTTTCGTTTATGGCACTTTAAAACCAGGAGGGCATTACTGGCCGCATTATTGCGAGGGCAAAGTTAACGAAGTACGGCCCGCACAAATTCGGGGTGCATTGTATGATCTGCATGTCGGGTATCCGGGCGTTTTTCTTCGTGGCGACGAGTGGGTGCAGGGCTATGTGCTGTCATTTTTGCGGCCAGAATACTTTATGCAGCTTGATGTACTGGAGGGATTTAAGTCAAATCGACCCAATAAGCTTAATGAATATGTGAGGGTGCGCGTCGATTACTTTAACGAGGACGGCGTCAGTCTCGGTCAGGCGTGGGCTTATGAAATGACGGAAGCGACTTTCAATCGATGCTCATCGACACGTATTGAGAATGGCAACTGGCCCGTTTAAGCGTATTGTTAGTAGTGAAACATAATTCTTAGAAATAATATGCTGTTTACCAAACCAACTACCCTACTCTTTGTCGGCGATTCAATCACTGATTGTGGCCGTGATCGTGAATCAGGTGGCACGGACCTTGGCGCTGGCTATGTGGCTCAAGTGCAGGCCTTATTGGCCGCGCATCATCCTGAGGCTAAGCTTCGTTATTTGAATACGGGCATCTCGGGCAACCGTGTGACGGACTTAGAAGCGCGTTGGGATGTAGATGTATTAGCACATCAACCAGATTGGGTGTCGGTGATGATCGGGACCAATGATGTCTGGCGTCAGTTCGATAAACCACTCGTGGAGCAAGTGTTGTTGCCAGCCTACAGCGAAAAGTTACAGGGCTTAGTCGAGCGCACGTTGCCTCAGGTACAAGGTATGATCGTGATGTCTCCTTTCTTCCTAGAGACGAACGTCAAGGAGCCTATGCGCGAGTTGATGGACCGCTACGGAGCGGCGGCTCGCGCGGTTGCTGAACGCAATGAGCTACGCTTTGTTGATGTGCAGGCTGCATTTAATGCATGGCTGTTGCAAAATCATACATTGCAGCTTTGTGCTGACCGCGTGCATCCCAATGCCATTGGGCATAACATTATAGCCAGTGCGTTTCTCAACGCAGTTGGCTTTGAATGGTAACCCGCAAGTCCCCTACTCTATTCGGCTTTTCTCGCGGTCTTTTTAACCGCCTTCTTAGTCGCCTTTTTTGCTGCAGTCTTTTTGGTAGCTTTCTTAGTGATCGTCTTTTTTGTAGGGACTTTTTTCACTGCTTTTTTGGTCGCCACTTTTTTGGCTACGACTTCTCTAGTCACCTTTTTAGCAGCCTTCTTTGCCACTTTTTTCTTCACTGCAGGCTTGTGGGATACTAATTCCAGTTGCTGCTGTGGTTTGGCCGGTGCTTTTTTCTTAGGCTTGGCTGCCTTTTTCTCCTGTGTAGGAATGGGTGCTGCAAGCACGACTTCTCGGGGTTGAAATGAATCTTTTTTGGGTTGTGGAGAACTGGCTTTGGAGTGTTCTGCTACCGGAGTACTAGACTGCTCGTAAGCTGGGTATTTTTCATCAGGTTTAACAACAGATTTGCGGCTGCGATTACGTCCAGGACGTGGCGTCTTCACAGGCATTTTGTCCTTTGTAGATTCTACGGATATATTCTTGTCGCCAACTGGTGATGTATTTTCCTTCGAGTCTGACCGGCTGCGCTCATCGTTGCGTGTTGAGCTGTTGTCCTCTGGTTGTTCGCGATTCTTATTACGGTTGCGTCCGCCACGGCGACGGCCACGACGCGATTTCGGCTGGTCCGACTGTTCGCCGTCTGTTGATATGTCTTGTTTCGGCAGGTCGGACGGTTGCCCTGATTCAGTGCGAGACTGTTTTGGCTGGTCGGACTGTTGCTTTGGTTCAGCGCGAGACTGTTTTGGCTCACGGTCGTTACGTTTATTCTTTTTATTCCGCTTGGGCTCTTCGTGGCGTTCAGGCTGAGATTCGTAGTCCTCAATGGCCGAGGCGATTTTCTCTTCTATTTCCTCGTCCGTATAAGGTATGGTGCGTTCGATTTGTTCCGGTTCTTTGGTGAGGATAGCCTCCTGCTCTGGTGGGCAATATTTCTGTGGAGGTAGCACGACCGCATTGTATGGATCGATTGGTAGGGCAGTCTTCGGCAGTACTTCTTCGGCGGCGCCGCTGAGGCGCGGATACAGTGTAATTTCGTTGGGGACGTTGGGCTCGTTCGGATTGAGAAGCTGTTCGACGGTGCGGGCGACATGTTCAGGATCGATTCGAGTTTGCAGGTGTTTGTCTGCATAGGTCGTATCATCCGTCACTGTGTTCTGGCGAAGGATTAGGTTGGTCACGCGTAGACCGGCATCGCGCGCCTGATCAAACAGTGCGTTGTTCATCTCACGCAGGCCACCTTCGATGAGGGCGTTGACTGCGCTGGCAATGTGGCCGCTCTTGTTGGCGGGAATGATGTTAATCAGTTGGCCGCGGAAGCGTAGCAGGTTGGGCAGAGCCATGCGTGTGAGCATGACAGGCCCGAGTAGTCCGACCTTTAGAATGGCTTCGAGGTTACCCACGGGTAGATGCTCAAAGGGAGCACCTGGCGTCACATCGATCGCATGGATTAGGATGTGAATCGCCTTTTCCTGTTCGAGGATGGTCTCTGCCGTGCGTGCGACTGCTTCGAGATCGCTCAGGTCAATCGCATGGGCAATGAAATGCTTGTCTGCGAAAGTGACGTGTGAAAAGTTGTTGCCGATCCCGTGTACGCGGCACCCTTGGCGGATAAGATCTTCGATCAAGCGAAGTCCGAGTGGAGTTTCAGCTCCAGTGACAATTGCAATGTCCATAAAATGATGAAAGTGGCTCTGTTCACGGAGAACGCCCGGAGTGGGGTTCGTCAAAGACGCGTTGGAGTGTGTCGATTGGTTCGGCGCTTGCGGGCAGCCGTATTTCAATATGAAGGCTAGCGCACTTTCTAAAGTGATTTTTGGCAATCGTATTTTTTTAATACCTATCCTAATTATATTAATTACCGCATGAGGCGCGTCGACCGAAGCCGATCAATATCCGAACGGGCAGGCATCAGGTAGATCGTAGTAGCTGCACTAGCTCCCGCAACGAATGCACCACTGGAGCACCTGAGCTGGCTAGCCGTTCGGTGGTGTGGTGCCCGTGCGTCATCAGGATACAATGCGTGCCAATGGCTTCGGCTACCTCAAAGTCGTGCAAGGTATCACCGATCAAGACGATCTCATCTGGCTGCCAGTGGAGTTGCTCAATCCAGTGATGGCCTTGTGCTACCTTACCTTGGGCATAGATATTATCTGCCCCCATTAGGCCCAGAAAGTGATCTCGGATACCAAAGTGGTGTATGCTTTCGTTGAGTGCGTCTTGTTTAGCGGCCGAAAGCACTGAATGGCTCATCCCTAGTTGCGCTAAATCAGTGAGAACCTGCGCTGCCTCAATGTGTAATTTACACTCCTCAAAGCAGCGTGCTTGGTAGTCGTCAATAAATTCACGGCTGATTCGATCAAAGCTATCTTTATCAGTATCGAAGCCTAGGTAATCGTAAAAGTGAACCACAGGAAAACCAAAATTATTGCGATAGTCTTGCTCTGAAAGTGGTGACCTGCCCCGTTTGGCAAGTAGTCCGTTGAGTACATCGACACAAAGCTCTATGTCGTTGAGCAGCGTGCCGTTCCAATCCCAGATGACGTGTTTGTAGCGTGCGGTCATTTAGTCAATTAAGTCAGGTCTACGTTGAAAGAGGACCGCGGGAACTTGCATGAGCGCCAGAAAGATCAAACTGCCCTCAAGCCCTGGGACACCGAGGCGTTCGCCGCGATCTGCCGCATCCATGTAGCTAAACATAACCGAAGCTACCATCATGAACACAAAAGCGATCGAGGAAAAAACTAGCAGGCCATAGACCAATTTCCACCGAGCATCTGAGATCCTTATGAACGGCAAATTTAGCACGATACCATATAATACGAAGTAGCTGGCTTTGATGCTACTGAAAGCCCCGTCTAGCCCTCGTATCACCGAGACAACAGCTGTACAGATTAAAATAAATCCAAGTGCATGCCCTGCCCAACGAGCATAGCGCACCCCATCGGGCACTGGTAGGTTTGGTTTATTAGTTGGCATGGTATGATTGAAATCGTGGATATAAATGGTGTCTCTAGCTACTTAGCTTGTAGCAATGCGAGTCGCATATAGGGCTGATCTTTAACGACTGACTGCTTTTAAGTCGGAATCTAGTGGGTGAGATGAGTCGTGTAGTTGGAATGGAATTGGTCGCAATTGTCGCGCAGCATGTGCCGACGCACTATGTAACTGATACCAGCGGCACATTCTCTATAAGTCATTAGTGTCGAATGGTGTTTCCAATATCGCAAGGTAGGCCGACTGTTTAAAGCTAGTGCCTCAAGAGATATGCAGGATATTTGAAGGCATCGCTTTAAAGGTTGGTAAGCAATGCATAAATAGCGCCGACAGGCACTAGCGGCGGTGGGCTTTGTAACAGTGCTATCTTTGAAAAAAAGGCATGTAATGCCAATGCCTACCATGAAGAGTTTCAATGCACACCATTGAATCTGCTGGTCGCATTCGAATTGCTGCAAACCTGCATGGTCCACAAATCTAGTGAACAAATTATCATTTAAACTTGCCATAGTTAAAGTCCTGCTCAGTTTAATTAATAAATCAACACATAACAATTAACTCACCACCGATATGGCCGCAAAAGCACAAATTAAAAAAATCGTACGCAACCCAGAAGCTGATCGCAAGAACTTGGACCTAGCAATTTCTGGCATCAATAAGCAATTCGGCAACGGCGCGATCATGCGACTAGGTGAGGCAACAAAAATGGAGATTGATGTCATTTCGACTGGATCGATTGCCATTGACCTAGCCACAGGGATTGGCGGCCTCCCTCGTGGACGTGTCTGTGAAATCTACGGTCCAGAAAGTTCTGGTAAAACCACGTTTTGTTTGAGCATCATCGCACAAGCCCAGAAGGTAGGCGGTAACGCCGTGTTTGTTGATGTGGAACACGCACTGGACCCACGCTATGCGAAGGTGTTAGGTGTGGATCTTGAAAATTTGATGGTCTCGCAACCTGAGAGTGGTGAAGACGCACTAAATATTACTGAAACATTGATTCGTTCAGGTGCAGTCGATATTATCGTAATTGACTCGGTTGCAGCTCTAGTTTCAAAACACGAGTTGGATGGTCAGATGGGAGACACAACCGTCGGCCTTCAAGCACGTATGATGAGTCAAGCGATGCGTCGTCTCACTGCGTGTATCAGTAAATCACAATGCGTGGTTCTCTTTACCAATCAGATTCGCGAGAAGATTGGAGTCATGTTTGGCAGCCCAGAAACTCAGCCTGGTGGCCGTGCCCTTAAGTTCTTTTCTTCGGTTCGTATGGATATTCGCCGAATTGGTCAAATTAAGGAATCGTCGGGTAAAGTGGTCGGTAACCGGACACGTATCAAGATGGTCAAAAATAAGGTCGCACCCCCGTTCACGGAGACGGAGTTCGATATCATGTATGACGAAGGTATTTCCCACTCAGGTTCTTTGGTTGATTTAGGTGTCGAGCATAAGATGCTGGAAAAGAAGGGCTCATGGATTTCGTATAAAGGTGAGATGATTGGTCAAGGGCGTGAAGCTGCGAAGCAACATATTAAGGATAATCCAGGACTAGCTAAGGAATTGACCGAACTTATTATGTCTAAAGTCCACGTTCGTGCTGGTGAATCACTCACTGGTGAAACAGCGGAATCCGATTAGTATAGCTCTTAGGAAAACGAATGGGGCACGCTGCTAATTTCGTTCAGCGTAAGTCTAATACTGATAGAAGGGTGTTCGCTATTCAGCCAAGGCTCTCGAGTAGCAGCACCCTCCCCTCCTCCTAGGCTTGTGCTTTGCGATGCTGTATATCGACTTCGCCGGATCGTAACAGGTCGTTTAGTGTACTGCAGACGTGTATTTATGCGTTTATGTCGTCAGCTTGCTCAGCTAGTTGGCAATTTTACTTGTATCGACTTATTTAAGTATCGGTCCAATTGGGTTTATTCGTCAGTGCACGTATTATGCATTACCTGCGCAGCTTATGCAAACATGTCTGTTTTATCAACTTAAGTGTTATCGTCGCCGTCCGACTTCCAAGTGTACCGCGCTACTGCATGCTCAGTTTGATAAATACTTCAGCACATGGTAGGCGCAGGGCGTTACGCTTTACGAAGATGACACTTGGCGCATAAAGGCCATCGCGCAGATACTATGGCATAATTGTAGCAGCTTCCTTGTGACATTGTTGGTGAATCTAATTCTTGAGCGCAATTTCCATTCGAACTCAGATAGTGGTGTCACCTACTTATTAGAGAATGTGCGATTACAATCGGGCGTTAATTATAAACGAGTTCATATTTTTTCGATTCCACTTCGGCCACGCACTGTCAAATTGTCGATCGTATCAGTTTCTTGATGCGTCATCTACTCACACTGCGCGCGATCGAGTCTATAAGTAATCAATGGTCAGTCGTCATCATTTTAGTTTCAATTATTAAGTCACGAATGTTGTCCCTTTAACGGGTAACGGCGTGGATTCTGAAGAATTCTATAATAATATCTAAACCACTTGTCTGAAAATTGTTTCAGGCCATTGAAGCTATCTTCAGTATAAGTAAGTAAACTAAGTTTGAGCTATTTTATATGTTTCAAACTAAGCGGTTTGGTTATGATGCAATTTGTTAAACCGCATACGTCGTTAACCAGCCACTGAGCTACAACATTCAGATTTTACAGTGTCCATGTGGCGCGGCGACTTGGGTATTACACAATGCTTGTAGTTAATGCACAAGTCGCTCTTTAACAACTAGTAGCATAAAATTAAAGTCTGCTGCCGGTACCTGTGATTGTGTTCAAAACATGACTTTCAAAAATTACAGCGAAACTCAGTACATATGCGGGCTAGCGGGTGTTTTTTTGTGATATTAAGCCTCCAGAAGTGGGTTTATTTTTCACTCTATGGGCCTTACTCCAGATTATTTCACATTCATCGTTAAATAAAGCGCTTTAGATGTGTACTTGACGCCACGGCATATGTGACGAACTTTGCGGCACTATGCCTGCTACTGATACAATAGTTGCTCTTTCAACTCCGGCTGGCGAATCAGCCATTGCGGTGATTCGCTTGAGTGGTCCCGCTTGTTCGGACCTCTCGGCTCAAATTTTAGGCCGTGAGCTAGCACTAACGCCACGCTATGCTCATTTCGGTACTTACCACGATGTCGCTGGTGCAATTATTGATGACTGTGTCTTCACGTACTTCGAGTTGGGTAAGTCTTTCACGGGTGAAGCGATGCTCGAAATCTCTCCACATGGAAACCCATTGATCGTGCAGAAGATCTTGGCTGATCTCATGTCTCGGGGCTGCCGATCCGCAGAACCGGGCGAGTTTACTCGCACTGCCTTCCTAAATGGAAAGATGGATTTGAGTCAGGCTGAGGCGGTTTCAGATCTGATTCGAGCGCGCTCGGATCGTAGTATCGAGGTGGCGCAGCGTCAGTTGCATGGTTCAGTTGGCCGTAAGATGAGTGAGTTGACGGATCGGCTTTTGAGCGTAATGGCGCATCTCGAAGCATATATTGACTTCCCCGAAGAAGATTTGCCTAGCGAGGATCAGGTCGGACCTGCTTCAGAGCTGCGAAAGCTGATTAATGAGGTTTTGGAACTAATTAATACACAGCGCTATACGTCATTATTGCACGAGGGAGTTAAGACGCTGATTATTGGTGAGCCAAATGTGGGTAAGAGTAGTTTGATCAATGCACTGACTGGATCGGATCGGTCGATCGTCAGCGATATACCAGGCACGACTCGCGACTATATCTCAGCATTTTTGATGGTGGGGCCCTGGCGTATCGAGATACTGGATACAGCGGGGCTGCATGAGGCCGGTGATGCGATTGAGCAAATTGGCATTAATCATACGATCGAACAGGCCGAAACCGCAGACTTCTTTTTGTTGATGCTTGATTCCGCATTGCCCTCCCCTGCCCTGCCTGAATCTCTGTTGGCTCGTATGACTCCTAAGAATACAATCGTGATCGAGAACAAAATCGATCTACCAAATGCCTCGGAGCATCACGATTTTATGGCCGAATTTCAGCATGCACGCCTCTCGTTGCAAGCCGGCGAGGGGCTGCAACCGTTTCGTGAGCTCTGGATAGATTCGATTGAGTCGGCAATCCAGCAGCCGAATGCGACCGATGGTGTGGTTGTCAATGCGCGTCATGCGAACGCGCTGGGTGAGGCTTGTGATTCGCTAGAGTTAGCTGCTCAGAAAATGAAGGATGATGATTTATCTGAGTTAATCGCTTCAGATCTTCGTGCTGCGGTGGAGTCTATAGGTAAGGTGGTAGGCAAAGTGGATAATGATCGTATGCTCGACAGTCTATTTAAACAGTTTTGTATCGGAAAATGAGTGGTGGATTAAAATTCGGGCCGAAACAGCCCTACGATGTGATTGTCTGCGGTGCAGGCCATGCGGGCTGTGAAGCCGCCTTAGCCGCTGCGCGTCTGGGTGCAGATGTCTTGATGCTGACGGGAAATTTAGATACTGTCGCCCAAATGAGCTGTAATCCCGCGATTGGTGGTCAGGCTAAGGGTCATATGGTGCGTGAGATCGATGCGCTTGGCGGGGAGATGGCAATCAATGCTGATACCACTGCGATACAGTTTCGTTTATTGAATGCTTCTAAGGGTCCTGCGGTGCAGGCGCCACGAGCGCAGTGCGATAAGAAGGCGTATCAGTACCGCATGAAGCACGTGCTCGAGTTGCAGGCTAACCTCGATCTTTTTCAGGCGATGGTACAGGGACTTATTTATGAAGGTGATCGAGTAGTTGGTGTGCGAACAAACCTCGATGTCGATTTCTACGCCAAGACGGTCGTGGTGACAACAGGTACGTTTCTTCGTGGCCTGATGCACGTGGGCAAGAATACTAATAAGGGCGGGCGTATGGGGGATGTCTCTGCAGAGGGGCTCTCGGGATCTTTTCTTGAGGCCGGAATCCAGCTCGAGCGTCTAAAAACTGGCACACCTGCGCGTATTCTGGGCAGCAGTATCGATTTTAGCCAACTAGAAGAGCAGCAGGGCGATCCTGAGCCTACGTTGTTTGCTTTTTACGATACCCGCGGGATGGATAATGTGTTCCACGTGGAACACACTGAGCACGACGGCCGTGAGTCGGAGCATGAATTGTTCCACGTGGAACATCCAGGGCAGCGCAAGCTGGGGTGGATGCCGGGCAAGGACCAAGTGTCTTGCTGGATGACTTACACGGGAGCTAAGACGCGTCAGGTGGTGACGGATAATCTCCATTTATCACCAATGTACTCGGGTCAAATTGAGGGAACTGGGCCGCGCTACTGCCCAAGTATTGAAGATAAGTTCGTCCGCTTTGCTGACAAGGAACGGCATATGCTATTTCTTGAGCCAGAAGGTCGTAATACCAACGAATGGTATATCAATGGGCTCTCAACCAGTTTACCTTTTGGTGTTCAGTTGGACATGCTGCGTAGTATCGACGGCCTAGAGAAGGTTCACATGCTACGCCCGGCGTATGCGGTCGAGTATGACTTCGCGCCACCGACACAGCTTTTCCCCACGCTCGAGTCAAAGAAGGTGGAGAACCTATTCTTTGCGGGCCAGATCAACGGTACCTCTGGCTATGAAGAGGCGGCAGGTCAGGGCCTTATTGCGGGCGTGAATGCAGTGCAGAAGTTACGTGGCAGTGAGCCATTAGTGCTCAAGCGCCACGAGGCGTATTTGGGCGTACTCATCGATGATCTAGTCACCAAGGGAACCAAAGAGCCATATCGGATGTTTTCCAGTCGTGCCGAGCACCGACTATTGTTTAATCATCCGAGCGCCGAGATACGCTTGTTGGAGCATTCTTCTCGATTGCAACTCGTTGGTAGTAAGCGACTAGCGAGAATTTCGGCGAAAGCAGCTAAGGTCGCTGAGTGGACCCAGCGACTGGAAGACGAGCGCAGGGCAGGGGAGAGCTATGCGCTTCACTTGCGCCGCTCTCATTCACAGGATGATTTCCCGCAAGAGTTGAAAGCTGAATCTAAGGAGGTGCGTGCAGAGGTGCACTACCGTGTTGTTTTCAAGGGTTATCTTGAACGTGAAAGGAAGCAGATTGAGAAGATGAAGCACATCGACCACATCCGCATACCGGACGACTTTATGTATGCCAACGTCAAAGGCCTGCGCAGTGAAAGCCTGCAAAAGTTGATCGAGATTCTGCCGCGCACGCTGGGGCAGGCCAATCGCATCAGTGGCGTGAATCCTGTCGATATCAGCATCCTGATGGTGCATCTAGAGGCGCGTCGAGCGAACAAGAAAAAGGTCTAGCGGTTAGCTGCTTTTTACGAGAAGGCGAGCTTGGGAGAGGGGGAGTGATCGTTGCATCATAGATGGAGCGTGTAATCCTCGAAGCAGGCTTCCCTCAAAAGCGGCCTTCGTCGATTAATGCGAAAGGAGGGCGGGCGACTCGCCCTCCTTTGCAGCCATACAGCATGAATGTGGGCGGGTCGCCCACACTCCTTTTGCGGTCCATGGTTCATTTTCTCAGTCGCCTGTCGCTTACTTTATAGGAGGGCGGGCGACTCGCCCTCCTTTGTAGCCATGCAGTATGAATGTGGGCGGGTCGCCCACACTCCTTTTGCGGTCCATGGTTCATTTTCTCAGTCGCCTGTCGCTTGCTTTATAGGAGGGCGGGCGACTCGCCCTCCTTTGTAGCCATGCAGTATGAATGTGGGCGGGTCGCCTACACTCCTTTTGCGGTCCATGGTTCATTTTCTCGGTCGTCTGTCGCTTACTTTATAGGAGGGCGGGCGACTTGCCCTCCTTTGTAGCCATGCAGTATGAATGTGGGCGGGTCGCTCACACTCCTTTTGCGGTCCATGGTTCATTTTCTCAGTCGTCTGTCGCTTGCTTTATAGGAGGGCGGGCGACTCGCCCTCCTTTGTAGCCATGCAGGATGGCTGTGGGCGGGTCGCTCACATTCCCTCATTTTCAACAGCCTTGTCCCTAAACAGGGCATAAGAATGTGCGGTGCGGGAAGCGTGGATCGAGCGTGTCTTTGTGTCGTGGTAGTGACAGTTGTGTGACGGCGGGGTAAAATCGGCTGAGTCTTTTCTTTCTGAGTGTTTATGCGTTGACGCAGAGCGACTTATTTTCGTTCTAGCAAAATGTATAAGTGCCTAAAGATCCGTAGTTGCTTCTCGATTGTAAGCGCTTGTTGTACATTATTCTTGATTTCACAGTATGCACACACTTAAAACACAGCGTATCTTAGTCGTCGATGATGAGCCTGATGTCACAGAGTTATTAAAGTATAACTTGGAGCAGGCGGGCTACCGTTGTCAGGAATTGAATGATCCACTGTTGTTCGTTAGCGCGGCGAGGGACTTTCAGCCGGACTTGATGATTCTTGATATAATGATGGCTGAATTAAGTGGTTTACAGCTCTGTAGAATTGCTCGAGCAGATCCATTGCTGAAGGATGTGCCGATTATCTTTCTGACAGCTAAGGGTGAAGTGGAGGATCGTGTCCAGGGATTGGAGTCGGGGGCTGATGATTACATCTCTAAGCCGTTCAGCATTAAGGAGTTAGTCCTTAGGTCGGGTAAGCTTATTGAGCGTCATGCAAAGCAGGAAGACGCGCCCCGGTTGCAACGGATTGAAATTAGCGGTGTAGTGATTGATGAGGAGTTGCACCAGTTACTGGTGGATGGAGAGAATGTAGTGCTAACTGCCACGGAATTTCGCTTACTTAAATTGTTAATGGAGCGAAAGGGGCGGGTGCAGTCGCGTGAGCATTTGTTGGTGAATGTCTGGAATTATGATACCGACATCGAAACGCGGACGGTGGATACACACGTGCGTCGTGTTCGAGAAAAATTGGGAGCACATTCACGTTTGATTGAGACTGTTCGCGGAGTCGGTTACCGTGCCGTTGATATTTAATGATTATTTTTCTAAGTGCGTTGCTGTGCGTGTTACTGATCACGCTTTGGATTTCGGTTCTCAAGATTCGTCGCACAGTTGGTGAGCTGCGAGAGTCAGTGCGCCTTAGTCGATGTATGTTGTTGAATGAAAGCTCGGCTTCGATGAAAAGGCTTGGTCTGCCTGGGCTGATTAAGGAGACAAATCACTTAATCGACCGCTATCGTGATTACCTCGACGTGGAATCAGGGCTCTCGAATCAGCTGGAGGCGATGTTGGGGTCGATCCAAGAGGCGGTGATTATCTTTAACGACCAGCATGTGATCGAATTTGTGAATGATTCGGCTCAGCGCCTATTTCAGCGAGCTCGAGCATTGAAGGGGGCGCGCTTAGAGGCTGCTTTGCGTTCGCCCAAGCTACTTGATTTTTTGAATGCGTATCGGGTGGATCAGAGCCCGAAGCAGCAGGAGGTGAGCGTGGAGCGTCTAGGCGCTACCCTCTGGTTTGAGGTTTCATGTGTAGAGGTGCGTGGCGTGTCTGCGCAGAATTCAGAGTCGACCCTATTGGTACTGCATGACATCACGCGGTTGAAGGAACTCGAGGAGGTGCGTCGCGATTTTGTGGCAAATGTATCGCATGAGTTGCGCACTCCTTTAACAATTATTAAGGGCTTTGCGGAAACTCTGGTGGAAGATCATGTGACCTTGCCAGTGGACACGCGTGCGCGCTTCCTGGATAAGATTGTGGATAATGCACAGCGTCTGCATGTACTAGTGGAGGACTTATTGGTGTTATCGCGCTTGGAGTCGAAGCCAGAGCAGATACAGCCTACAGTTCAGTCGTTGCATCAACTATTGGAGGAGACTGTGGAGCAATATTTGCCGCGACTGAATGCCGAGGGGCAGACAATGAAGTTAGATTTTGATGAGCGGGTAGGGGAGTTTGCCTTTGATCGCTTTAGGATTCAACAGGTATTTGATAATCTAATCGAAAATGCGTTCCGCTATGCGCCTGATTTCACCCTGCTAACTGTGTCTGCTCGATGTGATGAACTAAAAAGTAAAGTGCTGTGCACGGTTACCGATGACGGGCCTGGCATTCCACCGAAGGACATCCCGCATCTTTTCGAGCGATTTTACCGTGTGGATAAAGGGCGTTCGCGTGAGAGTGGCGGCACGGGGCTAGGCTTGAGCATCATCAAGCATATTGTGCAACAGCATGGCGGCAGCGTCTCGGTTGAAAGTGAATCTGGGCAGGGAGCGGCGTTTCATTTTAGTCTGCCCTATGTGCAGTCGCAGACGGGGGAATGAAATTGAGGAGTTAGAGAAATAATGCCCCTGTATGTGCTACGGACTCAGGTGTTCCGCGATCTCACGGTCGAGGCTACATCGTTTCGTAGTCTCCGTCGGGACAGACTGTTGCAAAACCTATTCATCCTCAGAGCAAAACTATCAAGACGTGTTTGTGGCAGAATAATGGGTGTCAGAACTACGTCTGCCACCCCATTATTCTGCCATTTCCGTTGCGCCGCCTCGTGTAAGCATCTCGCTAATGCCTGATCAGATGGTTTCGCAACAGTTTGGTCAGACGGGGGATCTCAACTGCCTTGACCTTGTGGAGTGTGGCGGTGCATAAACTGGCATTATGGAAATTTCAGCAGCGCATGCCCGAGAATTGGAAAAACAAACAGAGCGTAAAGCCGCATTGAAGGTTGAATGTAGCGCTGCCTTTGAAGGAGTTAATCGTATCCTGTTTGAAGCCGGCTGTGGCCATGGGCATTGGCTCACTAGTTACGCAGAAGAAAACCTCGAGCAAAGCTGTGTGGGAATTGATCTTATCTCATGGCGTATTCGCAAAGGTCTCGATAAGCGGGATAAGCGCCAGCTGCAGAATCTGCATTTTTTCAAAGCCGATTTGGGTGAATTTCTAGAAGTCCTGCCGGAGCGGATTCGCTTTGATATGACGGTGCTATTGTTTCCCGATCCTTGGCCTAAAGCGAAGCATCATCGGCGTCGCATGGTGCAAGCTGGATTTCTAGATGAGGTGGCGCGGCGCACGGATCTAGGCGGGCGGTTCTGCTTCCGATCAGACGATTTGCCCTACTACGAGTGGACTGTGGAGCATTTACAGGCGCACCCTGAGTGGGAGATCGACACGGCGGCAGAGTGGCCGCACGAAATGGAGACGTATTTCCAGGAATTGATGGATGGCTACCATTCGGTGGTGGCGCATCGGGTTTAGTTTGAGTCGGGCAAAGGCAATGAGACGCATGTAAATGTTGGAGGGTTCCGAGCGCAGCGACACTCTCCGAGCCAAGGCTCCGTCATTTCCATGCAGTGAATTAGGCCATTCGTTGATTCGGCGGAATCGACAGAGCGTTTCCCTCCAGACAGCAAGCTGTGATCACAACAACTGAAGTATTGACCAGGTAGCAGCTAAATAATATCCAGCCAGACGATCAGGATCAGCTGGCAGACGGTCGCTATACCTAGCAGCGCGTAGGCAAACAACATAAAGGAATCCGTTGCGAATCGGCGTTCGCGGCTGGGTCTGTTGCGCGTCGTAGGTGGCTTTCGTGCTTTGCGTTGTCCGCTAACGATATCAGAGCCGCCTTTGCGGTCGCGAAGGCGTGCGATACTGTCAGTAAGATTGGTGGGACTACTCATGATGAATGCTGATAACTTTAATAGGATTAGCTGTCGTGCCGCGCGGGGCAAGTTTAGATACGACGCAGTGAGGTGATAGGATTTATAAATACTGCTCATTGACAGTACTAAAAAAAGCATTCGGTTATTGACGCGACTAGTTTGCGGCGACATGAAACTTGCCGTTCCTGTAGTTTCTAGTCGCAAAAAACAACTCTCTTTTTAAGTTCTTCTTGAACAAAATACTACCAACCTTTCTCTTCCTTTCTGGAACAATGACATCTCTGCAAGCGGCAGAGGGTGGCATTAGCGCATCTCCTTACAATTTGACAGAGATCTTTGGTCTGCCGCTGACAAATTCGATTGCAACGACATGGGCGATTTCGATCGCATTCATTTTGCTGATCCGCTGGGCCGTAGGGACTCCGAAGCTCATCCCTAGTAAGGGACAAGCGGTCGTTGAAAGTTTGATCGAGGGTCTGCGTGGTTTATTGCTGCCGATCGTCGGTAAGAAGGCTTTTCCGATGACATTTCCGCTGCTGATCGGTCTGTTCATCTACATTTTGCTTCACAATTGGAGTGGCTTGATTCCAGGTGTGGGAGTCTTTGGTCATTATAATGACCAAGGCCAATTCACTTATTGGATGCGTCCTGCCAATGCGGATTTGAATTCTACCTTGGGTATGGCGCTGGTCGCAATGCTCGCATGGTTAATCATCAGTCTGAAAGTTGCTGGTCCGAAGTTCTTTATTTGGGAGCTCTTCGGTAATAAGGCTGACAAGAAGGAAACACCGGCAGCGATCTATATTTTGCTCGTTCCAATTTTCCTGCTGGTGGGCTTAATTGAAGTCGTTTCGATCGCTTTCCGTCCGGTTTCTCTTTCGTTTCGTCTCTTCGGCAACGTTTTCGGTGGTGAGAATCTTTTGACTAGTATGACTGGTCTGGCGCCATATATCGTGCCGATTCCTTTTTACTTTTACGAAGTGCTCGTCGGTGTGGTGCAGGCGTTGATCTTCACCTTGCTCGTCGCAATTTATATCGGTCTGATGACCAACCACGACGAAGAAGCACACTAAACTTTCAAATCCTTTCAGCGTTCGGGACCATGTATCAATTCGTGGACGACGCAGAAAACACTAAATACAAAACTCAATAATACATATTATGTTCGATATCCTCGCAGAAATTACAGGTAAGATTCACGTAGCAGCAGCAGCGATTGCAGTGCCGATCAGCATTGGTCTCATCGGTCTGAAGGCTTGTGAATCTGTAGGTCGTAACCCAGAAGCAGCCACCAAAGTATTGGTTCAGTCCATTATCGCAATGGCTTTCGCTGAAGCGATCGTGTTCTTCGCGATCTTCCTTGGCTAATCTGGATACCTAAGTCTTTGCCGACGGTCCTCGGACTGTCGGCACTTTCCGACTCTTTTCTTTCCAATCCCGTTTTCTCTATGAAGGCCACTTTCATCACTCTGCTACTAGCACTCTCACTACCGCTCGGTCTCGTAGCCGCTGCAGATGCTCACGCGACATCGCTCGATTCAGTTGCCGAGGTGGCTGAGCTCGGTGCACATCCTACCGCGCACGAAATCGCAGAGCACGCTGAGGCCGTTCTTAAACACAGCGAAGCAGTTGCGAAAGCAGAAGGCAACAAGTTGACGAAGATCGCCAACAAGTTCGGGGTGACATGGCCGACTCTAATCGCGCAGATGTTAAATTTCTGCTTGGTTGCATTCGTCTTGTATAAATTTGCGGTTAAACCGATCGCTGCGACGCTCGACGAACGCCAGCAGAAGATCGCTGACGGACTTCAGTATGCTGAGGAAATGAAGACACAGCTCGCTGAAGCTGAGCGCGAACGCGCCGAAAAGATTAAGCAAGCTGCGATCGATGCTCAAAAAATCCTAACTGAATCCCGTGAGCAGTCCAAAGAGATGATCGAGCAGAAGACACAAGAAGCTGCAGCACAAGCTGAAGCGATCATCCGTAAGGCGAGTGAAGCGACTGAGCTCGAACGCCAGAAGATGCTCTCTGATGTGCGTCAAGAAGTTGCCCGCCTCGTGGTGGCGACTTCCTCTAAGGTACTTTCTCGTGATCTTTCCGATTCTGAGAAACAAACCTTTTCCGATTCTGCTGCCAAGGAATTGGCTGGCACCGCTAGCTAATCCTTAGTTTTTCTATCTGATGAAACGCGACAAAAAGATCATCCGCTTAGCCAAGAAGCTCGTCGAGCTCTCTAAGGACAACGGTGTCGTGACTGTAGCCAGAGTTGGCGAGGTCCTCGCTGGCCTCAAGCAGGTTCAGCACCGCCATCATCTTACGGTTCTCAAGAGCTTTCTGAATTATCTTCATCGCGAGATCGCTCTGCAGACGGCCGTCGTGTCGACTCCAGGCGCCTTGAGTGGCGAAGCATTAAAAGCGATTGAAGTCACCTATTCCAAAATTTATGGCCGCCCTGTAACTGCGGTCATAAAACAAGATACTTCTCTGATTGCTGGTGTGCGTGTGCGCGTCGGCGATGATCTGTATGATGCGTCCTTAGCCGGCCGCCTTCAGCGCCTCGCCGAGAATGTTAGTTAATTGACCTGTATTCCTTCCCACTTTTAAACCTTCCCATATTTCTTACTTTCTCTCCATTAGTTTCTCATGAGCTCTATAGTCGAACAAATTGAAAACGAGATCGCTAGCTTCCAAGCCAGCGCCGTCAAATCTAACACTGGTAAAATCGTCTCTATCGCAGATGGTGTCGCCAAGCTCGAAGGCTTGTCTGGAGCCATGTATAACGAAATGATCGATTTCGGTCAGGGCGTTTACGGAATCGCCTTGAATCTTGAAGAAGACGAAGTCGGTTGCGTTATTCTTGGTGATTATTCCAAGTTGAAGGAAGGCGACGAAGCCACCACCACGGGTAAGCTACTTTCCGTTCCTGTTGGCATGGGCCTACTAGGTCGTGTGGTGGATGCGATTGGTAATCCAATCGATGGCAAAGGCCCAATCAACTCGACAGAGACCTATCCTGTTGACCAGATCGCACCAGGCATCATCCCACGTAAGTCGGTTGATCAGCCAATGCAGACTGGTATCATGTCAATCGATTCGATGATTCCCATTGGTCGTGGCCAACGTGAGCTCATCATTGGTGACCGTTCCACTGGTAAGACAACCATCGCAATTGATACCATCATCAATCAAGCGAAGATCAACAATCAGCACCGCAACGAAGACGGCACCTTTCCCGAAGGCTTCCGCCCGGTTTATTCCATCTACGTTGCGATCGGTCAGAAGAATTCCAACATCGCCCGCACCATTGCTGTCCTCGAAAAGGCCGGCGCGATGGAATACACAATTATCGTTTCTGCGTCTGCCGGAGACAATCCTGCCAATCAATACATTGCTCCGTTCGCTGGTGCATCGATGGGTGAGTTCTTCATGAATAATGGCATGGACGCGCTCATCGTCTATGATGACCTTTCCAAGCAAGCGGTTGCCTATCGTCAAATTTCTTTGATCCTGAAGCGCCCATCTGGTCGTGAAGCGTATCCTGGTGATGTTTTCTACCTGCACTCCCGCCTCCTCGAGCGCTCAGCTCGTGTGAATGAAGATAATGGTAACGGTTCGCTTACAGCGTTGCCGATAATTGAAACTCAGGCAGGTGACGTGGCGGCTTACATTCCTACCAACGTGATTTCGATCACTGACGGTCAGGTCTTCCTCGAAACTGATTTGTTCAATCAAGGTATCCGCCCAGCGGTATCGGTGGGTCTCTCTGTTTCTCGTGTGGGTTCTGCAGCGCAGATCAAAGCGATCAAGAAGGTTGCCGGTAAGGTGAAGCTTCAACTCGCACAGTTCCGTGAGCTTGCAGCGTTCGCTCAGTTCGGTTCCGACCTCGACGCGAAGACTAAGGCTCAGCTTGGGCGTGGTGCACGTGTGGTTGAGCTCTTCAAGCAGAAGGCATTCAACCCGATTCCTGTCGAAGTTCAGTCCTCACTGATCTATGCCGTTCAAAATGGTTACTTCGATGCGATTGAAGTCGCGAAGATTGTTGAAGCGACCTCAAGCTTGCGTGATTTCCTTGAAACACGTGGTGCCAAGGTGATGGACACCATCCGTACTGAAAAAGCAATTAGCGACGCAACCGAAGCAGCTCTTAAGACATCCCTCGCAGAGTGGGTGGCAGGGTTCTCCGCTTAAGCTCGTTCGCCTTCGTAACTTCTAATTCTTAATTAAATAGAATGGCCAATCTTCGCGACATCCGCCGCCGCATCAAGTCGGTTAAAAATACCCGGCAGATCACGCGTGCGATGCAGCTGGTTTCTTCTTCCAAGATGAAACGAGCTCAGGACTCCGCTGTAGCGGGCCGTCCATACGCGCTGCTCCTCGCTGACTTGCTAGACACAGTCGGCGAAAAGCTCGATCTATCCGGTGCTACGATTTCGCATCCCTTCTTTGAGAAGCGCGAAGTCAAGACACGCGGCCTGCTGATTCTCTCCACTGACAAGGGCCTCTGTGGCGCACTCAACACCAATCTGTTTCGTAAGATTGTTGATGAGGTCAAAGGTGATGCAAAATTTGTAACTGTTGGCCGCAAGGCGACGCAATTCATCTCACGTTCCGGTCGCAACCTCGTTGCAGACTTCACTATTTCGGATAAAGCAACGTTCTCTGAACTGCGCCCAATGCTGAAGCTGCTGATCGATGCGTATAAGAATGGCGAAGTCGACACCATCGAGATTGTATACCCGCGCTTTGTGAACGTCCTCGTGCAAGAGCCTGTGATTCAGTCTCTCCTGCCGATCGTTGATCTGCGCGAAGTATTGGAACAGCTCAAGAAGCGTGTCGCCGATCTCCCTTCACTGGAGGCACGTGGCGACACTCGCGAAATGGTTTTTGAACCAACAGCGGAAGCTGTACTCGATGCACTTCCCGACCTTTACGTTAAGGTCATCATCCACCAGCTCCTTCTCGAAGCCCGCGCTGCAGAATACAGCGCACGTATGGTCGCCATGAAGGCAGCTACAGATAACGCGTCGACACTCGTCGATGATCTCACTCTCGACTATAACAAGGCGCGCCAAGCTGCGATTACTCAGGAAATTCTTGAGATCGCTGCATCCGCATCCGTCTAGTCGTTGAACCTTCCCACTTTTCCACCTTCCCACTTTTTCACCTTCTAATCACCATGAGCAAAAACGGTAAAATTGTCCAAGTCATCGGCGCCGTCGTCGACGCCTCCTTCCCGCAAGATAGCGTCCCCAAAATTTACGACGCCATCACAATCGCTTTCGCTATTGGCGGCGTTGAGAAGAGCCTCACACTCGAAGTGCAACAGCACTTGGGCGAAGGTCTTGTCCGTGCGGTTGCAATGACATCCACCGATGGACTCGTCCGCGGCATGGAAGTCGTCGGCACTGGATCTTCAATCTCTGTCCCTGTAGGTGAAGCCGTTCTCGGCCGCATTTTCAACGTGACTGGTGATACAGTGGACGAAAAGGGCCCTGTTGCGACAGACGAGCGACGCTCGATCCACCGCCTGCCACCAGAACTCATCGACCAAGCAACTGATGCCGAGATCCTCGAGACAGGCATCAAGGTCATCGACCTTATCTGCCCCTTCACTAAAGGTGGCAAAGTTGGTGCTTTCGGTGGTGCGGGTGTTGGTAAGACAGTTGTCATCATGGAGCTGATCAACAACATCGCTAAGGCGCACGGTGGTTACTCCGTATTCGCCGGTGTGGGTGAGCGTTCACGTGAAGGTAATGACCTTTACCACGAAATGTCTGATGCAGGCGTTATCGACCAAAAAGATATCACCAACTCGAAAGTTGCTCTGGTCTACGGTCAAATGAACGAGCCTCCTGGTGCACGTATGCGTGTCGCGCTTTCCGGTCTGACAATGGCTGAATATTTCCGTGACGAAAAGAACCAAGACGTTCTTCTGTTCGTGGATAACATCTTCCGCTTCTCTCAAGCCGGTGCCGAGGTGTCTGCACTACTCGGTCGTTCACCTTCTGCGGTGGGTTACCAGCCAACACTTTCTCAGGAAATGGGTAACCTTCAGGAGCGTATTACCTCCACTAAGAAGGGTTCGATTACTTCGTTCCAAGCTGTTTACGTCCCTGCGGATGATTTGACTGACCCTGCACCAGCCAACACCTTTGCTCACTTGGACTCCACCATCGTGCTTGAGCGTTCGATCGCTGAGCTCGGCATCTACCCTGCGGTGGATCCTCTCGCTTCAATTTCCAACGCACTCGACCCAGCGATTGTTGGCGAAGAGCACTACCAATGTGCGCGTGGTGTACAAAACGTACTGCAGCGCTACAAGGACCTTCAAGACATCATCGCGATTCTTGGTCTGGACGAGCTATCTCCTGAAGATAAGCAAACTGTTTACCGTGCACGTAAGGTGCAAAAGTTCCTTTCGCAGCCATTTCACGTTGCTGAAATCTTCACCGGCACACCTGGTGAATACGTTTCGACTGCAGACACTATTAAGGGTTTCCAAATGATCCTCAATGGTGAGTGCGACGACCTTGCCGAGAACGACCTCTACATGAAGGGCGGAATCGACATGGCGATCGAAGCTAGCAAAAAAGGCTAAGAGCCGCTCGCGGTTCAATTAGGAATTACAAATTACGAGTCAGAGCATTTTTTTCTGGTTCCCATTCCTAATTCCTAATTATCAATTCCTAATTGAATAAAAAATGCTTACTCTAGAAATTATTACACCTGACGAACGCGTCCTCAGCACTGAGGCCGATCAGGTCGTATTGCCAACTGAGTCGGGCGAGACAGGTATCCTGACTGGCCACGTCCCGATGGTCACTAAGATCGTCGCAGGTGAGTTACAGGTGATTAAAGGCGGCAACACAGAGTTCATCGCAGTTGACTATGGCTTTGCCAAGGTCATCGGTAACACCATCTCAGTGCTAACTGAAGCAGCGGTTGACGTGAAGGACATTGATCTAGCCGAAGTCGAATCAGCACAAGCACGCGCTGAGGAAGCTCTCCGTATCGCAGCAGCTGAAGGACACGATCCAAGTGAAGTTGACCGTTTAGCGGACAACATACAGTTCTTATTGGCACAGAAGCTCGCCAAGGGCCGTCGACGCTAAGGGTAGATTCCAACACATTTTTCCAAAAACGCGCTTCCGCAAGGGGGCGCGTTTTTTATGTAGCGAAACAGACAACCTTGTCTGTCCTGCCGATGGTGTAATTCAGCAGTTTAACTCCCACATTGCGCCTTTTTAAACCGCGACAGGCGATTGGTCGCCAAATTTAAAAGTATCAGCCACTCGCGCCTTACGGTTGCTGTAGGTACCGAGGCAAGGAGCATTGAAGTCACGCCAATAATTTCTACTCTATTCCTGCTCCGTGCCTCCAGCGATAGCGGGTAGTAAAAGCCAAACCTCAGGGCCGTGACAACGAGGCCTTCAGACAAACCTGTGGGAGATCATCAAGGGCAGAGTTGGCATTAGTTCACGTTTAACGACCCATGAATATGGGTTAGATTTTTAGCATGAAGACCAGAATCGAATTGCCAGATAGATTCTTCAAGCGTGCTAAAGCACTGGCGGCTCAGCGTGGCCAGACAATGACCTCATTCGTGCGTTCCGCATTGGAGTCGAAGAGATTTCCTCAGACGAGCGTTCTGCAGAGGAAAAGCCATGGGTGCAGTTTACTAGCGCTTACACTGATACCGCTGAATCCCTGGAGGTAATGGTTATCATCCGAGGCCTCTTGCCTCCGGCAATGTCTGGACGACCCAGTGCTTAAAAAATGGGTTGTCAAAGTGGTAGCCGTCCGAGTCTTTCCCAAGCACATCACTTTTGACCAATGTGTTGAAGTGGTAAGCGAGCTTAGAACTGTTGGGCAGGCCGAAGCGTGTAATGGTCGCTTGTGAGCTGATTTCTTTTACGCCGCTGGCGACGACTTTCAGAATGTCTTTTTGAAGGTTGGAAAGGTGATCCCATTGAGGGCGCAGAAAGTCGTCCTCTTCACCGACGAGTTGCTCGATGGCATCTGCCACTAAGCAGTCGATTTTTTGCGAGCGCTGGGCTAAGACAAAGCTCTTACGGGCGAGTTTGACAATGTCGCGGGTGCGTGGTCCGGCGAGACGAATACACTCTGCGCCGACGCTGTAGGGTTTGCCAAAGGCTTGTTTGAAGCGCTCGTCGATCCACTCGCCCATGAAAGTTTCGTCAATGGGACCAATGCTCAGAATCTCAAAGAAACGGTAAAAAGCCCGATCTTTCATTAACATTTGATCGATGATCCGGGTCTGTGAACCTGCGTAAATATGATTGAGGTGCTGATGCTGTTGAATCGCACTGCGCAATTGCCACTCGGCCGCTTCTGCGCCGAATTCGACCATCTTTTGAAACTCATCGACGATGAGGGTGAGTTTCTTTTTAGCGGCGTAGGCATCTAGCGAATCCAATACCGCCGATAAGCATATCAGTTGCTTATCGGCACTCTCCTTTTTGAGGCTCACATCTAGCGATGGAATGCCTTGTGAGCTAATGGTGAAACTGATCGGAATCTGTCTCAGTAGCTCTATCCAATTGACAGTGCCGCCAGTCTCCTTGTTGAAGGCATGCAGAATGATGTTGGCTACATCGGTGAGGGAGGTGGCGGGCGAGATGTCGGCATACACGACCTGCTCTTTCTCTTTGCGCAAGCGTGCGGCGGCGTTGAGCAGAATGGACGATTTGCCCATGCGACGTTCTCCATAAATCAGCATCTTTTCACCCTGTCCCCGCATGGTCTCAATCACTGCCTGGCATTCATCGGCACGATCGATGAAATATTTGCCGGTGACGATACCTGATATTCTGAATGGATTCTCTATCATAACTCAAGTATTATTGAGTCAAATAATTTTGAGTCAAGTAAGTTTGAGCCAATGCGGCTTGTTTTGGACCTGCGTTGCCAGTATTGGAGGGGTGTTCAGGTATTAAATCTAAAAGGCTTTGCCATTTGCCGAATTTAGGATCAACCCAGTCGCACCGTTGCGTTCGGTTCGGTGGAACAGCCTCCGTGGTCTCCGCGCCTCTGTGTGAGTTAAGAGATGTAGAGCCAATTAGCATTTACATACCTTCGATGGCAGGCGATAAATTAGCCAGAAGATGGAGCTAAAACAGACCAAAGGTAAGCGCTGGGATCATTTGACGGTCGAGGGCGATCGCATACACCATGAATGGGATCTCGGACGTGAGAGCGGCAGCCGCAGCACAGCGCTGGCAAATATCGATACGCACGTCGGGCAGCAGCTCAAAAAAACTGAAGGGAAATTGCCGTATTTAGTCATGGCAACTGCTCTCGCAGGGCTAATGTTTTGGGCGACTCAGGGTGATGCGGTAAACCTGCTGTTCTGGGGGATCATACCGACTTTTTTCATCGTGTTTATAGTGATCACGTTTCGGATACGTTCCAAGGATGCGCTCTCGTTCGTCTATCTCAGAGATGGTTCAGTCTTTACCATCATTCGTCACGATTGGGTCAGTGATAAGGCACGCGAAGCGTTTCTCATCGAATTGAGCATGCGCAAGTAGATGCGACCACCTCAGTTGTGGCGTCGTTGCTTGCAACGGCCTTGATAAGGCGTCTGTGCTCAACCACAATGAGTCGTTGCAAGCAACGACGCCACGATTTACACACAGCCTACGATCTAGAACTACAGTGCCGCTGCAGTCACTGTGGGTTTGGTTGCGGTGACGGCGGCTTTGTCGGTGGTCTCAATCTCAATCCAATCGGCCATAATGCGAGCGCTTTCGCGCAAATAAATATCGAAGTCTGATTTGTCTTCTTCTTCGTCGTCGGGTTCGACTTCTACAACACCCGCTGTTGGGTCATTGGCAGTCCCGGCGGGGGCGAGTGCGAATGCGACGGCTGCTGTTTCGAGCAGATTCTGCTTCGAGAGAGCATCTTGTTCTTCAGCAATTTTAAGAATAAATTTTTCTTCGGCGTAGTTCGTCTCGCGGAGTGTCTCGTAGGCATCGTCCATGCGGTCGATGACTATCCGATCTTCGATCTTGCGGGCAATACGTTGTTCGAGGTCGAGCGAGATCGCTTTCTCGTTGTAGCGTGCTTTGCGCCACTCGATCTGTTCCTTAAGAAATGCAAACTCTGCTAGGCTCGCCTGGCGCGCCGTGCTGTTTTGCGCGAGCGTATTCTTCAATCTGGGTACTTCGGGACTAGAAATGCGGAGTTTCTTCCAGTCGTTGAACCAGTCGACTTCGGGTATTTCATCCCAAGCAAGAGCATGTGGCAGATCGGATTCGCCGATAGGTAGAAACTCGTTCACCGAAGGCAAGGCGATGTCAGAGGGTACGCCTTTCAGCTGAGTGGAGCTGCCGCCAGGCAAATAGAATTGCTTAATGGTGATTTTCGAAGCGACGGGCCGAGCCTGTGGCTCTGCTGTATTCTGAAACCAAGAAAAAGCGGGGCGGGTGTTCATGTGGTAAACTTCTTGGACAGTACCTTTACCGTGTGTCGAAGTATTACCGACGATGAGCGCACGACCGTGGTCTTGCAACGCACCAGCGACAATCTCGGAGGCGGAAGCGCTGAAACGTGAAGTCAGTACGATCAGCGGGCCCTTCCATTCGAGGTTAAGGTCGCGGTCGGAGAGCACGTCGGTGCGGCCATCGGGATTACGCACTTGTACCACAGGGCCGATGGGAATGAAGAGCCCGGCCACGCGTACCGCTTCACTGAGCAGGCCACCACCATTCATACGAAGGTCGAGAATGATGCCTTGGGCCCCTGCTGCACTTAGCTTTTTGAGTAGTTCGGTGACGTCGCCAGCAGTGGTGGTCAACGTACTGCCGGCGCCAATGTTACCATAGAAAGAGGGTAGCTCGATGACTCCAACAGGAATGAGTTCGCCAGCGGCGGTGGGGATGTCGATTAACTTAGCAGATGCTAGGTTGGCGGTGAGTTTGACCTCGCCGCGTGTGATCGAGATATCTTTGCGGACAGATGGATCGCCAGCGGAACCAGGGCGAATGAGGAGGCGCACGATACTGCCTTTCTCGCCTTTAATTTTGCGCACGACGTAGCGAAGCTGCATGTCAACGACATCTTCAAATTCGCCGTCTTTACCCTGCGCCACAGCGAGGATTTTATCTTCGTCATGCAGCAGGCCAGATTCTTCAGCTGGGCCGCCGGGAAGTATTTGTTTAATAGTGCAGATGCCGTCGTCGTCTTGCAGGAGGGCGCCGATGCCAACAAATGAGTTCTGCACGGCAGAGTTGAAGCTTTCGAGTGTATCGGCGGAGAGGAAACTCGAGTGTGGGTCAAATAGTTGAGTCATCGCATTGATGAAGGACTCTTGGATTTCGGCGGCTTCGCGATCGACGATGTAGGTGAGATTGCGCTCGTAACGGCGGCGGATCTTCTCGCGTGCAGCGTCGAGCGCCTCGACCATAAACTCGGCGTCTTCGAGGAGGCGTTGAATCTTGGCCGGGTCAAAGCTGTCGTCCTCTTGGTCTTCAACGTTGTCAGGATTCTTTGTTTCACCGTACTCGAGTTCTTCTTCTTCGCCGGCGAGTGAGAGCAACTCGTTGAGGATTTCGTACTTTAAGCGACGCTCCCAGAGGTCATTGCTCTCTGCAGCAGTGGCGGGCCATTTGGCTTCGCGGCGGTCGGGGGAGAAGTTTTCGTCGACGCTAAAATCGAAGTCTTGGGTCAGTCGTTGGTAAGCCCAGTCGGTGCGGGCTTGGACGTTGCTTTGATAGGCCGCGTAGATTTCGAAGGCTGCGTAGAGGTTACCTTTCTGTAGGAAGTCTTCCATCGCATCGCCGAAGCGGAAGACGAAGTTGTCGACCTCGTTGCGTAGGAAATATATGTGCCCATGGTCGAACGATTCGGTGAATGCCTCGACGATTTCAGTACCGTTGAGCTTCTCCATCTTGCCGTGTAGATAATGGCGGGAATTAATGGTGTTCATCACCCAACGGGTTTGGTCTGCCATTTCTTTGGTCTGCTCAAATCCAGCGTAAGCAGAGACTTGGAGGGTGAGTGTGACCAGTGTGATGCAACTGAGGCGGGCAATGGTAGTAAATATAGAAGTCATTGATGGGAGCGAAATTATATAAGTGGGGAAGTGGGAAAGTGGGAAGGTGGGAAAGTAGGAACGTGTGGTAGGGGGAAGTATGAAAGTAGCCCGAAGTTAGCGAACCGTCTGTGGTTTGCCCCGAATGGGTGACTGAAGCCGGGTGCCCTTTGGGCAAATAAAGGAACAAGGTATGATGGTTGGGCAGTTATTTACTGAGGATATCCTTGGCTCGGTCGAGCGTCGCGGTCTCGTCATGATTGAGCGAGCCAAAGCCAGAGGCATTGATTTTATCTAAGATGCGATCGACCTCTTTCTGTAGGTCATGGTTGCTCTCTGTCGGGCGATTCACTTGGTAACTGGTCTGCGCTGCGGTTTTTTTACGACGCTTAAACCATTCTGGCATTTCGATGCTTGGCCGCTTGCTAGTCTCAGCAAAGGAGGATTTGCCATTGTAGACATAGCGGAAGTAGAGCACGCCGACGAGCAAGCCGCCGAGATGTGCGGAATGTGCGACGTGTGCATTGCCGGCCAGTTCGGTAAAGATTAGCGCGTAAATAGTGTAGCCGAGGAGTCCCCTAAAGAGCCACTTTGGTTTAACAGTTAACGGAATAACGAAGAACAGCAGCAGCGTAACGGGCTGCTCGGGGTGGCGTTGGCAAAAGAAGGCTAAGAGTGCGACCACTGCCGCTGAGGCACCGACGACGCTGTTGTTACCATTAAAGTGAAAAATCAGGTAAGTAAGTGCTCCGACCACTGCGCCACTAAAATAAAGAATCAAAAACTGTTGCTTCCCGAGCAGTGGTTCAAGAATTCGACCGATAAAAAATAGGCCAGCCATATTACCTATGAGATGCAGAATCGTCGTGGTACTGTGTAGAAAAGCATAGCTGCAGACGGTCCAGACTTTGAGTTCTTTGAAATTTTCTGCACTGAATGCGAACCAGTCTGAGAGAAAAAGGTTTTGGCTGCCGCCGATGCCAGGAAAGCTGATATTCAGCACTTGCTGGAGCACAAAGATACTGATCGTCACAATGAGGAGAATCCTCACTGCGCTGGTCTGCTCGGCGACAGACTCAGGAGATTGGCGCATGTACGGGCGGTCGTAGAGCATAGTAATTTAAACGTGAAAGGTTATGCGCTCCACTAGACCGCATTAAAAGCCGCGTGTTCCCGTGTGCACAAGTGCAATAAGCAATAGGGATTCTGCTCGGATTGCAATCGAAGCTTCTGATTTGATGCAAATGAGTCTCGTTTGCCTTCCCGCTTGACTCGCAAGGGAAATTCTCGACCTTGGCAGCATGGCAGATATAGACGAAAAATGGCCGGAGAATGTTAAAGGAAAGTATTACGTTGATGAGCAATGCATCGATTGTGACCTTTGCCGCGAAACTGCTCCGGATTTCTTCACCCGCAACGAAGACGGAGGATATTCTTTTGTGCATAAGCAGCCTGATTCAACTGACGAGGAGGGCATCGAGCTGTGTATGGAAGCGCTCGAAGGTTGCCCAGTCGAAGCGATTGGCGAAGACGGCGAAGACTAGTTCTTTGGTTTATTGTCGATGAGTGGCAAAGCCTCGATCGATACGACAGCTCGTTTCATCCGAGAGGCAACGGGTCCCAGGTGGGGTGAGCTTGTTTGAGCCATTCACCGCAAGAGGAGTGTCGGCGAGTCGCCTTCCCTCCTGTGGGCACCCATCGACAAGGATTTTTTTGATCATTGCCTCTGAGCTTAGTCGCTGTGATCCGTGCGCTCGCTTAAGCGACACTGATTTGAGTCCACGCCGCTTCCTCGGCTACGAAAAACGTTTCCACACCGATGGAGAAAAGAGGACGAGCACCGCGTAGAGTTCAAGCCGCCCAAGGATCATCAGTAGGGAAAGGAATATCTTGGTGGAATCTCTTAGGAAATGGAAATTCCGGGTGGGGCCGACAGCGTCGAAGCCTGGACCAATATTAAACAGAGTCGCTTGAACTGCTGAGAACGAGCCCACGAAAGTGAGTTCTGGTTCGTTGGATGCGATGAAGAGCATCGATGCGACAACTAAAAATAGTATGAGCATTAGAAAGATGACAACGCTGTTAATCGCCCCTTGACTGACCGTTTGGCCACCCATCCGCATTGGCTTGGTGACATGCGGGCGGAAGGATTGCGCTACGCTTTGCACCGCGGCACGTAACGCGATTATGACGCGCACCACCTTAACTCCGCCGCTGGTCGAACCCGAACAGCCTCCAATTAACATCAAAATGAGCAGTAACATCTTGGCAGAGGGCAACCAAGTGTCGTAGTCCATGGTCGAATAGCCAGTCGTCGTCATAATAGAAACGGCTTGGAAGGCTGCTGCGCGGATACTGTTGTGGTCGGGGAGCTCTCCTGTCAGCTCGACCAGGTAGAGCGTCAGAAGAGCAGTGCTCGCGAGGAGTATCACGTAGAACCAGTAGATCTCATTGTGTTTGGCTAATCCCTTGGTGCGTCCGCGAAGCAGTTGTATGGCGAAGACGAAGGTGGTACCTGAAATCGTCATAAATACGATCGAGATCCATTCGAGTGCTGGACTCTGAAACTGCTGCATGCTCTCGGGCTCGGTGCTAAACCCACCCGTTGCGATGGTGGTCATGGCGTGGTTGATCGCCTGGAACCAATTCATCCCTCCCATCGCATAGGCGACCATGCAGGCAACTGAAAGGCCCAAGTAATAGAGCATCAGGTAGAACGCGCCGCTCTGGATGCGCCCGACATCAAAGTCTGCCGAAGTACCCGAAGACTCATTACTAAACAGGATTTTTGCGCCGGCACCGAGTGAGGAAAGGATCGCGACGAAAAATACGACCACCCCTAAGCCGCCGACCCACTGGCTGAGTGAGCGCCAAAACAACAGACTATGCGGGAATTCGTAAAACTTTGGGAAGGCGGTCGCACCAGTGGTGGTGAGCCCAGATGAACTCTCAAAGATCGCATCAGAAATATCGCAGTGCTCGACGATGAGGAGATACGGGATCGCGCCAACGATGGTGGCGAGTATCCACGATAGCCCGATGGTGCAGAGTGCCTCGCGGCGAAAGAGCTTGGCTTGTCCTTTGCGGCCGAGCAGAAGAAAGAGCGCGGCCAGCGCAAAAGTCATCCCGATCGAGGTAGCGAAGGCTTGCAAGGATTGGTCGGCAAAAGTCTCGCCGTTGGCGAGCCCCGCCAAGATGCAGAGGCCGAAGGCTCCGGCCAGAGACAGCAGCACCATGCCTAGCAGCTTATAGATGATTGCGGTATTCACAGTTTAGACGAGGCGCTCAAGTAGTGCTTTTTCATGCTCGTGGTTGACGGCGACGACGACCCGATCGCCTGCAAGAATGACATCATCTGCTGCGGGGACCTTGGCTTTGAATTTATGTTGCAAGGCGACCAATAGGCTGCCGCGTGGAAATTGCAGGTCTTTGACGCTACGGCCGACGCATGGACTGGAGTGACTGATGCGCACTTCAAGTATGCGGACTCCCTGACTGGGTAAATCGGCGAGGGTAGCGATGAGTTCTGTCGATAAAGTGCGTAGCATGAATTCGGCAGTGGCACGGCGTGGTGAGACGACCACTTCAATCGCCAGTGTCGTCTTTAGCATGCCGAGTAGCTCGTCATAATCGCCCTTGTTGATTACCAGTTGCACATGTTTGGCACCGAGCTTAGAGGCCTGAATGCAAGTGAGGATGTTTTCCTCATCGTCTTTCGTGCAACCCACAAAATAGTCGGCGCTGCCGATTTGCTCCTCTTCGAGCAGGCGTAGCGAGGTGGCATCACCATGGATCACTGTAATGTGTGGAAAACGCTCTGCCAATGCGCGACAAGTCTCGAGGTTTTTCTCGATCACACGGATTTTGAAGCGTGGATTGGTTAGCAACTGAATCAAATTGATCGCAGTCTCGCTGGCTCCGAAGAGTACGACTCGTGAGATGTCGAATTTGTCTTTTGGATCAAATTTTTGGCGCAGGGCAAACAGGGCTTCAGGATGGCCGAAGTGCGTGACCAGGTCGTCCACCTGCATGATGCTATCTGCGCTGGCGATCTCGCTTTTACCGTCGCGTTGAATGTAGCCAATACGCACACGAGGGTCTAATTTTAAGTCCTTGAGTTGCTTGCCGATCAGTCGAGAGCCCGCAGCGACACGCTGTTGCTGGACTTCGATCTGCCCGCGGGCGAAGTTTTCTACGGCCACGCGCCCTGCACCACGAATCTCTTTAGCCAGTTCTACGGCGCAGATCGCTTCTGGGTTTACCAAAAGATCGATGCCGAAGTGCAGTTGATAGTTAATCACCGAGTTATCGCTGTAGGTCTCGTCATGGATACGGGCGATCGTGTTTTTAGCCCCCAGCCCCTTGGCTAGAGAACAGGAAATGATGTTGGTGCGGTCATCACTAGTCATCGCAAGAAAGGCGTCGCACTCTGCCACATCGACTTCGATCAATTGGCGCGCAGAACTGCCGTTGCCAGAGATGATACGCGCGTTCTGCTCTTCATCCAGCTTCTCACAGCGTTGTGCAGAGCGTTCGATGAGAGTCACGTCGTGCCCAGCGGCAGCGAGTGTTGTGCAAAGATTGTGGCCGACTTCGCCAGCGCCAACGATGATGATTTTCATAACGGATGTGTCTAAATGAATTTAAACTTTCGACGCATACTGACGGTGCGGTGGCGTATATCCAGTATTAATTTTAGTGGCTTTCCTGCATCATTTTGCATGCAACGAGGCTGTGAATTGGCTCTGCGTGAGGCGACTCAGTCACGTTCGTGCTTCTGATCTTTGATTCGCGGGACAAAGCCAGCACACTGCCATTTGATAACGACTGGCTTCATGCTGGGATTCAGTGCGAGAGAGCTGCCGTGTCGATCAAACTGACACTTCAACAGTGAAGCTGGAACGCTCGCCAGGTGCCACTGTTTGCAGGCCTTTGCCATGTTCGGCACTATTTGGTGGCCCCATCCAGGGCTCCACGCAGTAGAATGGGCTGTCTTTGAACTCTGTCCAAAGGAGTATGGCATTGTCCGGCGATGCGGTATCGGTATCCGGTGAAATACGGATGCGAATGTCTTCGCCGCCGTCGCTTGGGCCGAAAGTGGTCGTAGCGCCGTGCAATTTTGTGAAAATACGGTCGATGTTCTCGTGGTTGCCAAAAGAGCCTTGTTTGGCAAAGGGTTTGACTGGGTCGAGTGAACCGTCGCCGTTGTGAGTGTAGCACTCTTTGGCAGGAATCTTAAACTGGTAGTCGCCGCGCGTTGATCCGGCGCGCCATGGCAATGCAAAGTAGAAGTGGTGCCCAGCTGACCAGAGGATCGGGTAGTTGTCCAAATTCTCCAGCGTCAGCGTGACTCGTAGTGCCAGCTCGCTAAATTCATAGCGTACGGTGAAGCGATAATCATAAGGATAGGCTTCGTGGTCTGCTTTGGTTGGTTGCAGTTCCGCAGTGAAGCCAGCCTCGTTGGTCGCGACCAGTGTGAATCTGCCATTGCGTGAGAATCCATGCATCGGCATCCGCCGCACTGTGCCGTCTCGGTCGGGCCAATAGCCGATTCTACCCGCGTGATAGCTGCGACCGGAGAATGGAAAGAGGATAGGGTTGCCACCGCGGACCTTATCGAAGCACTCAAAATCGGCATCTTCAGGCCAGTGGATGACATCGCGTACGCTGCCGTCAGACATGTTGAGGTTCCAGTTCATTAGTCGCGCACCAAGCTCTGGGCGTGCGAGAAAAGTCGAAGGTCCGCAGTGCCAGCGATGCAGCGTGACGCCGTTATAATCAATCGTTTCCATTGGATTAGAGTAGCAGGAACTTTCCGTGCTTGTCTAGCGCCAGATTGTAGAGAGTGGCGCAGGGGGCGCTGAGTGGCCCGTGGAACAACTGACGTGGAACATTGCAATCATCTAATTTTAAGGGACCTGGCTAGGTCGACAGTGGAGTACGACTATGTGGAACAATTGTCGTGGAACAATTCGCGGAGGCCTTGCGCGATGAACGACCGCGATCGTTCATTGACAAATGAGTCCATGATAAGCCCTGTTTCGCGGCGTGAGGTGGCACACTTAAAGATAAGTAGAGTCGTCCGCACTTGCTTTTTGCCTTTTATTTTTTACTCTTAAACTTTATGGTGACACGTCGTTTATGCCTTTTACTTCTTACGTTGTTCTGTTTGCCGCAGGACGGCTTATTTGCGCAAAACGTGACGCCAACGACTGTGACGACTGTGACGACTGTGACGCCAATTGATGCCTATGTGATCCCGATTACTGGGGCGATTGGCACGCCTAATTTGTATATTCTGCGGCGTGGTTTGAAGGAGGCGATTGTGAACGACGTCGGCATCGTGATCCTCGACATGGATACTCCTGGCGGACGGGTGGACATCACTTTGGAAATGATGGAGATGCTGGATCGTTTCGACGGCATCACTGCGACCTACGTGAATGATGATGCGATCTCAGCTGGTTCGTTTATCGCGGCGGCCACGCAAGAGATTTACTTCTCGCCGCGTGGTAAGATGGGCGCTTCGGCGGTGATTCAAGGTACGGGCGAAGATGTCGCTGAGACCGCGAAACAAAAGATCGAGAGTTATCTGCGGGCAAACATTCGTGTGATGACAGAGGACTATCCCTATCGCTCCGACGTGGTGCGTGCCATGCTGGACGCCGAATTTGAGCTAAAAATAGACGATGAAGTAATCAAGCCGGTGGGCGAGTTGCTCACCTTGACCGCAAAGGAAGCGGTCAAAGAATACGGCGATCCACCACATAAACTGTTGGGTGAGGGGATCTTCGAATCAATCGAAGATCTGCTCGATGCCCGCTTCGGGGAGGGAAACTACACGATACGCGACTTTGAGGTCAGCTACTCCGAGGAAATAGCAAAATGGATGAATACGATTGCCCCGCTGATCATGGGCTTGGGCGCATTATTGCTTTTTATCGAGTTTAAGACACCAGGCTTCGGAGTCTTCGGAATCGGCGGATTGACGTTTTTGGGCATCTTCTTTGCCAGTCACTATGTTGCGGGTTTGGCGGGCAATGAACCGGTGTTTTTCTTCCTCGTGGGCGTGTTACTCATTTCGGTGGAGTTGTTCTTGTTCCCCGGGACGGTGGTGTTTGCACTGTCTGGATTAGCGTTGATGGTTGGTTCATTGCTGTGGACGATGGTCGACTATTGGCCAGTTTCAACCGAGGGCGAGGGGCTTGGCTTGACGCCCGAGATGTTTGCCGAGCCGCTGGTGAGTTTGATTTTTGGAATATCGATCGCACTGGGCAGCATCATTCTGGTAGGCCGTGTTTTCAAAGACTCTTGGATGGAACGCAATCTGGTTCTGGAAACCGCAGCGGGCGGTGATGGTCGGACCATTCGTGACGAGCGCGAATCGAAGCTGCCACAGGCAGGTCGCAAAGGCGTGGCGCTTACGACGTTGCATCCCGGCGGGCGTGTCGAGATTGACGGGCAGCGCTATGAGGCGCATTGTTCAGTAGGTATGATTGAATGTGGTGTAACAGTGCGAGTGGTCGGCAGCAGTGATTTCGATCTGATTGTAGAGGAGGTTTCGTCATGAGTATGATCCTAGGTTTTATCGTAGCGGCACTAGTATTGGTTTTTTTTGAGATCATTTTACCGGGCGGCGTGTTGGGCGTATTGGCTGCACTCTGTGTTTGTGTGGCAACATGGTTCGGCTTCGAGCTCTACGGGGCAATGGGCGCTTTAGTCGTATTTTTCGGTTCGCTGGCCGCAATTGGGCTGTTTGCTTTTGTCGAATTTAAACTGCTGGCGAAGACATCGTACGGCGAACAGTTATTTCTCAAGGCCGCAATCAACGGCCATACGCGCGAGGCCGTGGCGGAGGACTCCATCGTCGGTAGGGAAGGAATTACGCTCACTCGCTTAAATCCGTCAGGAAAGGTTGCTATCGGTCAGAAGAACTTCGAAGCTTATTCCCAAGACGGCTATATCGAGTGCGATCAGGCCATTGCCGTCGTGGCTCAAGACAATTTCAAATTAATCATCAAGAAACTATGAATACACAAATCCTTTCCCTTCCCCTCGCGCTTGCCGGTTGGCAACTCGGCGCTGCTGCGATCCTCGGACTGATTGTCCTAGCTCTTGTTATTGTGATCGCGACTTTCTTCATGACTTGGCTGCGTGCGATGCTTTCGGGCGCGGCCGTCGGGTTTCCCACACTGATCGCCATGCGTCTGCGTGGCGTGCCCGCTTATTTGATTGTGAATGCACGTATCACCGCGGTCAAAGCTGGGATCGAAATCAGTGCGAACGATCTCGAAGCGCATTACCTTGCCGAAGGGAATGTGATCCAGACCGTGCAGGCGATCATTGCGGCGGATAAGGCGAACATCAGCCTTAACTGGCAGCGTGCCTGTGCGATCGACCTCGCGACCAAGGGCACCGGCAAGTCCGTGCTCGAAGCGGTGCGCACTTCGATCAATCCCAAGGTCATCGAATGCCCCGCCTCCGGAAGTGGTCGTACGACGATCGACGGTGTCGCTAAAGACGGTATTCAAGTGAAGGCTCGGGCCCGTGTGACGGTGCGTTCGAACCTAGATAACTACGTGGGTAGTGCGCTCGAAGAGACCATTATCGCTCGTGTGGGTGAAGGTATTGTCACGACCATCGGTTCCGCTGCTTCCTATAAAGTGGTGCTTGAATCACCCGATATGATTTCCAAGACGGTTCTTTCTCGTGGTCTCGATGTCGGCACTGCATTTGAAATTCTTTCGATCGATATTGCCGACGTTGACGTGGGTGAAAATATCGGCGCTAAACTACAAGAGTCTCAAGCGGAAGCCGATAAGAACGTCGCTCAAGCGAAGGCGGAAATGCGTCGTGCGGCTGCGGTGGCACTGGAGCAGGAAATGAAGGCCAAGGTTGAAGAGATGCAGGCGAAGGTCGTCGAAGCAGAGGCAGAAGTGCCCCTTGCACTGGCCGACGCATTCCGCTCTGGTAACCTTGGTGTCATGGATTACTACAAGATAAATAACATCAAGGCCGACACTGACATGCGTGATTCGATCTCCAAGGGGGACGAAGAGAAATAGAGTATCTGAATGAGTGAGGCGGTCGTTGTGGCCGCCTCACTTCACTCATATTTACAGATTATATGGAAAGTTTAGAAGAGATTTTAAAAGTCGTCGGGGGCCTCATTGTTGGGGCAATCTACCTCTTTGGGAATCAGATCTTCAAGAGTAAGGATGAGGATACGCCTGCGCCGCCGACTTTGCCGCGTGAATCTGCTGGTAGTGACGATGATGCCGCGCGTCAGCGCCAGGTTCAGGAAGCGATTCGTCGCAAGATCATGCAGCGGCGACAGGCGGCGAGCACTGCGACATCTTCACCAGAGCCGGTTTCGGCGCATCGTGAGCGACATAAACAGGTCGTCGAGCAGCACCAGCAAACGCATCAGCCTGCACCGCATGTGGAGCGGACTCCTGAAGCGTCCGAAGTAGATGATCGTTTTTCTTGGGATACGTCGGACAATGTATACGATGAGCAACTGGAGGCTCGCTTGGTACAGATCCAAGCGACCAAGCGTCGTGCTGAAGCACTCAGGCGTCAAGCGGCCCGTTCGACGACAAAAGTTAAGCAGGTACGCTCGACCCGCGGAAGCTTCCCTGCAGGTTCGGTTCGATCAGTCTTACGCGATCCCGCAGTAGCTCGCACTGCCTTTGTGTATAGCGAGGTATTGGGTAAGCCTGTTGGACTAAGGCCGTCCGGTAGTGGAGTCGACTAAAGGAATTTCCTCCTGGCATAAAGCCATGCACTCAAAGCATGGGGGGATTTGTAGAGAGCGGGTGTATCCCGCTATTTTATTGTGAGCGTATTTCGCGAGAGGCTATTCTGCTTAATCGTAACTCTCTGATTCTCGTAGCCACGGCACTTTGTCGCCGTGTTATATCTTCGATTCCGCCAGTGGCGTCTGAGCTTGTGTCATGCCCTTTGACAACTTAGGTCTGGGCAGGTGTACAGTATGGTGCTCAGAAGGCGCGAGTAACCTTGCACGCCACTGTTTGCGTAGTTCAAGCGCTTCTTAAGGGATCGAAATCTTTGCAGTACCTTCGCCCTTGGGACGTAGCTTTTCGCCGGCCGGATTAATGATTACTAGATTTTCACCTGCGGTGAATAAAATGTCGACAGGACCACTCTTTGTGAGGGTGATGGTTTCGCCACTACTGAGTGTTTTGCGGAAGAGCTCTTGGTTGTCGTTACGCTGCTTGACGAGTACGTAAACATTACCACTGGCAATCAGAGTGATCTCAGTCGATTCAATGGTTTCAACTGTTTCAACTGCTTCGGTGATCGCAGCAGGATCGCGTAGTTCCGGGGTTTCAATTACGGCATCATCGGCGCTGCCAAAAATCGCTTTAATTAGACCGAATATGACCACGACCAGTGCGAGCGTGCCGACGGCAATTAGGCCCGCTTTGATGTAAAAAATCTTATCACTCTCGTCTTCAAAGTTCGTCTCGTCTTCCTCTGTATCGTTAGCCGGAGCATTCGCTGAAATCCTGCCGTAGGAAGGTTCCTCGTGTTGATTATCCTCTGCATCAGTAGATGTCCCTCTGACATCCATACTGCCGAACAGTTCGGCCCCTTTGGCATTACTACCGGATTTACTCAGTAAATGTGCGCTGTAGTCCGTGAGAATATTTTCGGGGTCGAGCTTAAGATAGCGTGCGTAGTTTTTGAGGAACCCACGCTTGTAGATCTCCGGAAGATCGAAATTGAACTTGTTTTGTTCGATATTCCCTAAAAAATCGCTGCGGATTTTAGTGGCCTCAGCTGCCTCACGAAGAGAAATTCCCTTGCGTTTGCGTGCTTCTTCAAATCGTTCGCCAATACTTTGCATTAAGACTTATTATGTGAGGGTCTTGTTTTATATCGCAAGCACGGAATCGCGCGAAATCCACGGCCCTTTATCTGCTTGTGTTACGACAACACAAACCGCAGATCACCCCATTCGCCGTCCTGGCGTGAATCGACGGTGATAGTGTCTTCGGGGCGTAGTTCGGCGAATTTGGCTTCGTAGTGGGCGCGCACAAGGTCGAGCTCTTTGACTAAAATGCCGCTGAGTGCGAGGGTGCCGCCGGATTTGACGCCGTGTACGACGGGGTTGCAGTGTGGAATCAGCACGTCGGTCTGGATGTTGGCCAGGAGTAGATCGGCTTGGCGGCCGTTGAGGCCTTTCTCCAGATCGGCTACTTCAAATTCAAGTTTGGTAATGTGTGGGTTTTCAGCGGAGTTGCTGTGGCAAACCACGATTGCCTCGGGATCGAAGTCGAAGCCGAGGATCTTTTTAAAGCCGAGTGTGGATGCGGAGAGCGCCAGCACGCCTGAACCGCAGCCTGCATCGATGACTTCGAGGCTGTCGAGTTTGTCTGCATTGGTATCGCGATAGTCTTGCAGGCGACGTGCGCACAGGCGTGTCGTCTCATGGGCACCGGTACCGAAAGCCATGCCAGCATCGAGATAGACGACCGCGGCACCAGCGGGTGTTTCGAGGTTGTCACGCTCCCAGAGTGGAATCCAGTGCAGTTGGCGATCGCTCCATGGCTTGACGAATTCTTTATACGCGTTTTGCCAATCGGCATCTTCGATGATGGTTTCGGTAAAGGTCTCTGGCAATTTAGGGAACTCGATACGCAGCTCCGCGAGAGCCGCATGTGCGATCTCGGCGTCGGTAAAAATGCCGAACACTTCGTAGGGATCGTTGACCTCTTTTTGCATGATACCCCAGTGGGCAGATTCGATTTCGTAGAAGTAGCCGTCAAGAAGGTCAGCCATTTCGTTGGGAATAAGGGCGCGGAGTTCGAATTGTGTGCTCATGGAAATGTGTGTTGAAAAGACCTGCTGATGATGGCTTCGCTCAGAAATCGCAAGCTTTTGGATAAATTAGCGAGTGTTTTTGACAGTTGTTCGCGTTTCTGTGATTTCAACACTTCGCGTCAGACCGAACCAACGATATTTATTATGATCAAAGCTTACGCCGCTACCACTCCAGGAGGAAAACTTGAATCTTTTGAATACGACCCTGGTTCGCTTGCCGCGGGCGAGGTCGAAATTAACGTCGAGCACTGCGGCATTTGCCATAGTGACTTGAGCATGCTCAATAATGATTGGGGCATAACGCAGTATCCCTTCGTGCCAGGCCACGAGGTGGTTGGCACTATCGGCGCAATCGGTGCGGACGTGACGCATCTCAAGATCGGCCAGCGCGTCGGGCTTGGCTGGCACTCGGACTATTGCTGCACGTGTGGCTCCTGTCTCGAGGGCGATCATAATCTTTGTCTGACGGCGAATGGCACGATTATTGGGCGCCATGGTGGCTTTGCCGAGCAGGTGCGTGCCAGCGCAATCAGTGTGGTGGCACTACCGGATGGGCTCGATCCTGCAAAGGCGGGGCCGCTGTTTTGTGGAGGCATCACGGTATTCAACCCGTTGATTCAGTTTGATATTAAGCCGACCTCCAAAGTCGCGGTCATTGGCATTGGCGGACTCGGGCACATGGCGCTGGGTTTTCTCAATGCATGGGGCTGCGAGGTGACAGCTTTTACTTCCAGTGATTCTAAGCGAGAAGAGGCGTTGCAAATGGGCGCGCATCATATTTTGAACTCACGAAATGCCGACGAGTTGACTGCGGCGGCCGGTAGCTTCGACCTGATCTTATCGACTGTGAATGTGAAGCTCGATTGGAATAGTTATCTAGGCACTTTGAAGCCGAAGGGGCGTCTGCACTTTTTAGGGGCGACCTTGGAGCCGCTCGATCTCGGAGCCATGTCTTTGATCACGGGGCAGCTTAATGTCTCGGGCTCACCAGTTGGTAGCCCAGCGTCGATTGCCAAGATGCTGGACTTCGCCGCATTACACCAGTTGGACCCAGTAACGGAGCATTTTCGATTTGATCAAGTGAATCAGGCGATCGAGTACCTCGAAAGCGGTAAAGCACGCTATCGCATCGTGCTCAGTCGGTAGGTGGGAGGAGGCTATTGTGGGGGTGCCGCTCGCGGATGCCCAGCAGTGCCTTTGGTCGCGGGCGAGTCGTGGTTGGTGCTTTGTCGATGTCGAAAAAGCAGCTTCAGTTTAACAGGAGTCTACTGTGGCTATCGTTTACTTGTGACGGCTAGGTCATTTTGTACAGTGAATGACCAGTATTTGGTGCTGCTAATCATTCGTTTAGCGACGTTGATGCTTATAGCGACTTGATCTTACCTTTGCTCAGGCGGGCAACGACGTCGGGGAGCAGCTGGTGCTCGACGATGTGAACCTTCTTTTCGAGCAGCTGAAGTGTATCCTTCTCATCGATACGAATCTCTTTTTGATCGATGATTGGGCCGGCATCGAGCGCGGGTGTGACCCAGTGCACGGTGCAGCCAGTTATTTTGACACCGTGGTCGAAGGCCTGAGCAATGCCGTTCATACCAGGAAAGCTCGGTAGGAGGCTAGGGTGCAGGTTAATGACGTTGCCATCAAAAGCTTCGATGAAGCGCCGCTCGATGATCCGCATGAACCCCGCCAGCACGATAAGCTTTGGCGAAAATGATGCAATGCGTTCGATGTAGGCTTGCTCAGCTTCTTCGCTCAAGCGCGCACCTGAGCGTTTCGGGTCGATGTAAATCGCGGGGACCTGATATTTCTGCCCGAGAGCAAGAATGTCGGCATCTTCGTGGTCGCAGATGATCGCCGCGATTTTGGCCGCGCCGAGTTGCTTGTTGGCTTCTGCCTTTAAAAGTGCCTGAGCGTTGGAGCCGCGGCCGGAGCCGAGAATTACGATTGGATAAGCCATATAGTTAAAGTTGTTTGGTTTTCGGTTTAAATTAGTGATCAACTGAAAACTAAAGAACCGATAACTGGTAAACCCGCTTTAGCCGCCTAGCGGAAGAATTGCTTCGCTTTTTCGACGAAGGATTCGCTCATCGGGTTCGCGGGGTCGCCACAGGCGTCGGCGTACTCCTCAAGCTTCTTTTTCTGGTCTGCAGTGAGCTTAGTGGGCACTTCCACTTGCATGCGGATCAGTAGATCGCCTTTGGCATTGCCACGTAGGTGCGGGATGCCTTGGCCGCGCAGGCGGAAGGTCGTGCCAGTCTGTGTGCCAGCTGGGATTTTGAGTGAGCCCTTGCCGAACAGGGTCGGCACGTTGATCGAACCACCGAGTGCGGCGAGGGTGAACTTGATTGGCACTTCACAGAAGAGATCATGATCGTGGCGCTCGAAGAGCTCATGTTCTTTGACGTGCACAATGATGTAGAGGTCGCCGGCTTGGCCGCCCATTTGGCCTGCTTCGCCCTTACCCGCAGAGCGAAGTTTCGAACCAGTGGCAACGCCACCAGGAATACGGACCTTGACGGTGCTGGTATCCATCACACGGCCTTCGCCACGACAGCTGGTGCAGGGCTTCTCGATCGTTTGCCCTGTACCTTGACAGCTTGGGCACACTTGGCGAAAACTAATAAATCCGCGGTTGGACGATACTTGCCCTACGCCACCACAAGTCGAGCAGGTCACTTTTCTCGAGCCGGGCTCGGCGCCGTCGCCGTGACATTTATTACATTCAATCGGGCGTCGATAGCGGATATCTTTCTCGCAGCCTTTGACGGCTTCTTCGAGTGTGATCTCTAGATCGTAGCGCAAATCGGAGCCGTGCGCACCGCCGCCAGCGGACTGCCCGCCGCCTCCGCCACCGAAGAATTCATCGAAGATTCCGCCACCGCCACCGCCGCCGCCGCGACCACCGAAGGCTTCGCGGAACATATCGAACGGATCATGGCCGCCACCGCCACCGCCGCCGCCCATGCCACCTTGAAAGGCGGCGTGTCCGTAACGATCGTAGGCTGCACGTTTATCGGGGTCTTTGAGATTGTCGTAAGCAGAGGAAATTTCTTTAAACTTCGCTTCTGCAGCGGCATCCCCTGGGTTTTTATCTGGATGATATTTGACTGCCAGCTTGCGGTAGGCCTTCTTAAGTTCATCGCCAGACGCATCGCGTGCGACGCTGAGGGTTTCGTATAAATCTGCTTGTGCCATGTTGGTCTAGAGGGTGTTATGCTTTTTCAGGGCCGCTGGAAACGATCACGCTCGCGGCGCGAATTAGTCGATCATTTAGGCGATAACCGGCACGGACTGTTTGAATGACGATGTCTTCCTCAACTTCACTCGATGACTGATGTGAAATACATTCGTGGAAATTCGGGTCGAAGGCTTCGCCGTCTGGGATGAGCTCTTCGAGGCCTTGCTCACTGAGGGAGCGCTTAAGCTGATCATCGACCATCTTGAAGCCGAAGGTAACGTCCTTCGCCTCGGGATGATTTTCGGCAGCCTGCAGGCCGAGCTTCATATTATCGAGTACTGGCAGGAGTGATTCGACCACGCTGGCCGCGGCGCTGCGAATGATGTCCTGCTTTTCGCGGCCGATACGCTTGCGGTAGTTCTCCATATCAGCGACTGAGCGTAACCAGCGAGATTTCATCTCCGCTGCTTCGGCTTCGGCTGTTTCAACAGGCGTCGCTTCGACTACAGGTGTTTCAATTGGTGCAGCAGTTTCTTCGACAATTTCAGCCGCTACGGCTTCAGTTGTTTCTTTAGATTCGTCGGATGTGTCTGTATTGTTGTCGGTCATTTTCAAAAAGTGTTGGTTGTGGCAGACCGCTAAAAGGCAGGTCTAATTCAAGATCGAGCGCGGCAGTGTGTTGATTCCTTTGCAGAGATCAAGGACGCAGTTTTCAGGCAAAAAGAGCGGGCTTTGTCTAGCGATTAAAACTGATCAGTAATCAGCAGCGTGGTTGCTGTCTCGGCGACGAGCTTTGTGCCGGTGATGAAAGGCTGCAGGGTGTTGCTGCCGCCTGCGAGTGTCTGGCCGGAAGTCTCGTCTTTGACAGTGCCGGTGACGATGTGGATCAGGCGGGCTTGTTCGCCAGCGGGTAGTTCGATGGCGGTATCGCCGGGTTGTAATTCCAGCTTGCGAATGCGAAACTCGCTGCAATCCGCCAACACTTGTTCGCCCGGTATGATGGTCAACGGGTCTGGCTCAAAGTCGTTGAAGTCGATCGATTTGAGGGACTCCTCGATGTGCAGTTGCCGTGGTGCGCCGTCCAGCCCGACGCGTCCCCAGTCGTAAACGCGGTAGGTGGTGTCGGAGTTTTGCTGAATCTCAAGGATCAGGTTGCCCGCGTCGATGGCGTGCATGCGTCCGCTTTCGACTAGAATCGAGTCGCCGGCCTTCACGGGGAAGCGGTGCACACAGTCTTCGGCCTGATTGTTAGCGAGGGCAGTCTCAAATTGTCCACGCGTGACGCCTTTCTTCAGACCGACAATCAGGGAGGCATCGGCATTGGCATCGGCGACATACCAGTTTTCGGTTTTTGGCTCGCCGCCGAGCGAGGGTGCGATCGCGGCGGGTGGGTGCACCTGCAGGCTGAGGCGATCTTGGCAATCAAGCCATTTGACGAGGATCGGGAAAGGCTTGGCTGGATCGCTGCCAGGGCCGAGGATGTCAGCCGCGGAACTCTCAAGCAGTTCGCGGATCGTTTGACCCGCGAGTGTGCCGGAGGCGACGACGGATTGCTCGTCCGGGCGATCGACGATTTCCCAACTTTCGCCGATGACTTGTCCATCGGGGAGCGTGCGGCCAAGTTTTGCTTCGAGGCCTCGACCGCCCCAAACGCGTTCCTTGTATAAAGGTGTAAATTCTAGGAGTTGCATTTTGTTCTTCTATGCAGGAGTTTGTCTAAATTGCGATACCCAATCGAATTCTTTTTCGATTTAAAGCAACGAATTTAAAACACATTCCATGGCCACAAAACCGAAGAAAAAAGTCGCGCGAAAGAAAGTCGTTTCGCAACCGCGTAAAATTGGATCGCGGCCAGTTTGGGCATTATTGTTTTTTACATTAGCAGCGTTGGTGTTTGTCGCGGTGTTTGATTACAACTCAGGCCAATATCATGCGGATCCGCCGACAGACACCAATTTGGTTGGTCAGTTCGGTAGCTTTCTGGGTTTTCATGGGTTTCATTATTTCGGTGTTTCGATTTGGTTGTTACCGCTCTATTTGCTTTGGATGGGCGTGCGGTTCTTGATTCAGCAAGATCCGCGTAAGCGCTTAATAACAGGCTTGGTTGCTATGGGCTCGTTGATTTGTGCGTCTGGTCTGGCGGCAATGATGGGGGATATGGGGCAAGCTCAAGGCGGTGTTTTCGAGAATCAGTTATCCAATGGTTTTGGCGGCGTCATCGGAGAGCTGATTGCGCCGGTAATTTTGGAACCATTTATCGGCCCCTTTGGCAGTTTCTTGATCCTGTTGATGGGGTTCGTGGTCGGCTCGGTGATTGTATTTACCGATAACCTCGGCCGTTTTCTTGATTATATGCAAAACGCTTATAACGGCTTCTTTGCTGAGCGAGCCGCGTCGAAGGAAGAGCGTAAAGCCTTGCGGGCCGAGCGCGGCGAGGCTAAGCGCCTCGCAAAAGAAGAGGTGGCGGCTGCCAAGGCACAGTACCAGGCGGACCGCGCCGCGGTCAAAGCCGGCAAAAAGTCTCAACCAGCGCTTACTGAGGACGAAGAGGACGTTGCGGATGACCGTCGTCCGTCATTGCTGCCCGCTTCGATCACTTCACCTGCTGGCTTAAAGCGCGCAGTGGCCAACAAGAGATCGCCGGCCAAACCGCTCAAGCCATTGCTTGAAGAGCCCGATTCGCCGGTCGAACCTATTGAGCCACCGAAGCCGAAGTTTGACCCCTCGATGATCAAGGTGGTTGCAGAAGAGAGGACCGAAAAAGCCGTCGTGAGTATACCAGAGCGCCGCGGCGACTATGTTTTTCCACCGCTCAGTTTATTGGCCGAGCCGCAAGTTGCGGGCGCTGTTAGCGAAGAAGACCATGCGGGCACGATGCAAGCGCTGGTGCGTACGCTCGACGAATTCGGCGTTAAAGTTATTCCTGGTGAGATTCACACTGGGCCAGTGATTACCCGCTACGAGGTGAAGCCCGCGCCGGGCGTTCGCGTCGAAAAGATCGTCAATCTAGACAAAAATATCGCGCTCGGCCTGCAGGCTATGTCGGTGCGTATTTTAGCGCCAGTTCCTGGTAAAGGCACGGTCGGGATCGAGGTCCCCAATAAGGTATCCGAGGCGGTCTGCATGCGCGACATTATCGAGTCCAGGGCTTGGGCGGAAGCCAATGCGGAGATCCCAGTGGTGCTGGGTAAGGATGTGACGGGTAAGCCGATGGTGATGGATCTCACTAAGATGCCGCACGTACTGATTGCCGGTTCCACTGGTTCCGGTAAGACGGTCTGTATTAATGCGATTATCGCATCGCTGCTCTACCACTCCGGGCCGGATGACCTACGTTTTATCATGGTCGATCCGAAGGTGGTCGAAATGCAAATGTACAATGCGTTGCCGCACATGTTGATTCCCGTGGTGACGGAGGCTAAAAAGGTGCCGGGCGCGCTGAAGTGGCTGATCGCCGAGATGGAGCACCGCTACCAAATCTTTGCCAAGACCAATGTCCGCAACATTGCAGGCTTCAACGCCAAGCTTCTGAAGGATAAGGAAGAGCAGGCCAAGGCCGAGGCCATGGATGCCGACATGACTCCGGAAGAGCGCGCTGCCGTGAGCAACATGGAAGTGCCCCGCGATGATGATGCTTTTGAGGTGCCTAAGAAAAAGCTGCCTTATATCGTCTGTATCATCGACGAGCTCGCCGACCTCATGATGGTCGCGCCAGCCGATATCGAGACCTGTATCGCCCGGATCGCTCAGCTCGCGCGTGCCGCTGGCATTCACTTGGTGCTCGCAACGCAGCGTCCTTCAGTGAATGTCGTCACCGGCGTGATTAAAGCCAATTTGCCCAGTCGTATTTCCTTCAAAGTCGCTTCCAAGATTGATAGCCGCACGATTCTCGATGGTGGCGGTGCGGAGGCGTTGATCGGTAAAGGCGACATGCTTTTCATCCCCCCTGGTACTTCCAGCCTGGTGCGTGCGCAGGGTGCGTTCGTCTCGGATGATGAGATCGAAGCGATTGTCGAATTCCTCAAGGAGAACAACGATCCACCGCAAATTGCTCAAGAAGTGCAGCAGCAAATCGATGCGGGTGGCGAAGATGGCGCAGCCGGCGTCGATGGTGGCGAAGAAGCCGATGAGCTACTGCCCGACGCGATCGATGTGTTGCGCAGCACCAAGCGTGCGTCCACCTCGATGCTGCAACGTCGCTTACGTGTCGGCTACAACCGCGCGGCTCGCCTGATGGAAGTGCTTGAAGACCGTGGCATCGTTGGCCCCGAAAACGGCTCCAGTCCGCGCGAGATTTTAGTGGACCTGGATGTGATGTAGCAGCGCGGATTGCGAAGCTCTATCGAGTTCTACCTGGTTTCCTGCTTCCCTTTCGGCACGATTCTTGGAGTCTCTACGATTATCGTGCTCGCGCGGCCTTCGGTGAACAGATCTATGGGCGGGTGTAGAAGCGACACTCTTGTCGCTTTGCAGATCGACGCAGGGACAGAATAAAGCGATAGGAGTGTCGCTTCTACCCGTCCTCCAGCTCCAGATCGGGGATGTGGCTGAAGGCAATACGCATCGGGGCGGCTTCGCTGCAGCGCTGTGCTTGATGGGCGTCGGCGTAGTAAAGGCTGCGACCACCGTGCTGTTGGTTAACCGCGTCCATGGCCTGTTGTAGCTGCATGCGGCGCGGGTGGTTGTCTTCGGGGAAGAGCGACGGCGTGTGGCTGTTGACGTGGGTTAAATGGGTGCAGGTGATGCTGACTTTAGTCGGCTCCGGCAGGTCGTGAGGGTGTTGTGACCAGAGATTGTTTAGAAGTCTCCCTAGAGTTACATTGTCTTGCGTGGGGAAGCACTGTGCTGCGCCGTGCCAGTGAATCTCGAAGCCGAAGGTAACGTGTAGATCGAGGTGACCGGTAAAAGTGTCCATTTTGCGCAGGCGGCGGACAACTTTTTGCAGCATACGATGGAGCGTTGCGTGGGCACCCTGAAAGCTGCGCAGACGTGGCGGTAGCACGTGGGAGTGGCCGATGGTTTGGCGGGTGGTGGTTGCTGGCCGCGCCATTTCGATGCCGCGCAGCGCATACCACATGCGGTCGCCTTCGACCGATTTCCAGATGCGGTGCAATCTGTGCCGCGGGGCATTGCACAGTTGTTCCATGCTGGTGATGCGCGCGATGCGCAGCCGCTCTTGCATACGTCGACCGATGCCAGTGATGTCTTCGAGCTCGAAGCGGTAAAGCTTGTCGGGCAATTCGTCGAAATCGAGGGTGGTGAGGCCGTCGGGCTTTTCGAGCTTGCTGGCGAGTTTGGCGAGGAAGCGGTTGGGTGCGAGGCCGATCGAGGCGCCGATGTAGGGGCCGATTTGGGCTTTCAATGCGGCTTTGATTTCGAGGGCTTTGGCGCGCGCGACCGCGGGCGGTTGCCAGTGGGGCGGTAGGCGGCCAAACATTTCGTCAATCGAGAGCACGGCATCGACATAAATGATCTCGTGGATGATCTGGTGTATCTGTTTGTGGGTCTGGATGTAGCGGCTGTTGTTGGCCTGTACAAATCGAATGCCGGGGCAGAGATAACGGGCTTCGCGCACCGGCGTGCCTGTTTTGACGCCGCGTGCTTTGGCTTCGTAGCTGGCGGCGATGCAGCAAGTGGTTTCGACGCCCAGCGAGGGTACGATTCCGACGGGTTTGCCGCGCAGATGGGGTTGAAACTGTTGTTCGACGGAGGCATAGAAGCTGTCGAAATCGATAAATAGGTAGCGCAGGCTCATTATTTTATGTGTAATTATGTTCACTATTAATTGGAAGTGTAAACTATTCTGGCAGCGACACTCTGGTCACTTTTTACAGATGGATTGAAGACTGAGCTCAAGCGACAGGAGTGTCGCTTCTACCATATTAGCTTTACCGCTTGCGCTTTGAGGGCGCTTGGCTAGCAATTCCCAGCACTTATGCAAATGACCGCGAATCGCCGCCGCTACATGATGTGGGTGGTGATGTTCTTGATGTTCATCCCGCCGGGGATGTGGGTGCCGTCATTGCCAAATATTCTGCAGGCGCAGGGCCTACGCTGGCTGTTGCCGTATGCAATGGCATTGACGCCCCTGTGTGCGATGCTCTCGGCATTGGTGTTTGGTGCGCTGTCTGATCGGAAGATGAATGCGGAGAAGCTGTTGGGGGCTTTGGCGATCTTTGGGGCGTTCTTTTTGTGGCTGGGTTTTTTCGCATTGGAGCAAGGCTGGCACCCGGGCTGGTACCTGTTCTTTCAAGGCTGTAATGCGCTGATCTCGGGGCCAATGTTTGCGCTGATCACTAAGATTAAGCTGGTGAATCTGCCGAATGCGGCCAAGAGCTTTCCGCTGTATGCGATGGGTGGGACGATCGGTTGGATGTCGGGCGGCTGGATTGTCAGTTGGTTCGCGCTGGATCAGTCAGCAGACACGGGGCAATGGGCGGCCTATATTCGACTCTTTATGGGCTTCCTCTGTTTCTTACTGCCAGCCACGCCGCCGACGGACCATGTGAGCCGGGGCTGGCGGGCGGCCTTGGGATTGACTGCGTTTAAGCTGCTCAAAGTACGCGAGCTGCGAGTGTTTTACCTAGCTTCAGCCTTATTTGCGATTCCCTGTGTGTCTTTTTATATGTTGGTGCCAACAATGTTGATGGAGTTTGGTAGCCTGCATCCGACCGCTCAAATGACGCTGGGCCAGGTGGTTGAAATCGGCTCGATGCTTTTTCTTAGCCTAGTGGCCGGGCGTTTTCGTATACGCTGGTTCTTGATCGTCGGGATGGTGTTGGGGATCACGCGTTTTGCACTGTTTGCATTGGCAGGAGACTTGGGCCTGCTGGCGGTGATTTGGTTGGGGATCGCCCTGCACGGACCGATTTATACTTTTACGATGGTGGCCGGGCGAATCTTTCTGGATAAGCGCGTGCCGGACACGATGCGCGGTCAGGCTCAAGCACTCTACCAGTTGTTGGTCGGCAGTGTGGCAGGCGTGGTCGGTAGTTTCTTTTGCGAAACGGTTTACCAAAGTCAAGTGACGGATGAGCTCAGTAGTTGGTCCAGTTTCTGGTTGGTGTTAGCCGCTTTCGCGCTGATCCCATTAGCCTATTTCTTTATCGGTGTGGTTGGCAAGCCGAGTGAGCAGGAGACCAGTAGCAGCTAGTTTCAGTCGCGATGATTGTGGGCTTATGATCCACCGCTCAGTGTACGTGGGCAGCCTCCGCCGCGGTTGTTACGCGCCAGGTGAGGACTCTCTAAAACAACGCCAGTTGATCGTCTTCGTGGTCAGTGTTTTCGCCGGATTTTTCCTTCTTCATGCGCTTGCGCAGCAAATTGTGCGAGGAGTCGTCGGCTTCGAGGCGTTCGAGGATGATCTTGGCGCGCTCGATGACTGTGGCCGGCAGGCCGGCGAGACGGGCGACTTGGATACCATAGGAACGGTCGGCGGCGCCCTTGATCACTTGGCGTACGAAGATGATCTCGTCGTTCCACTCCTTCACTGCCACCGAGTAGTTCTCTAGGCGGGCCTGTGTTTTGGCCAATTGCGTGAGCTCGTGATAGTGCGTGGCAAAAAGTGTGCGCGGTCCGTCGGCGTCCTTCGGGTGCAAGTGCTCGATCACCGCCCATGCGATGGAGAGGCCGTCGTAGGTGCTGGTGCCGCGGCCGATCTCGTCGAGGATGACGAGGCTGCGCGGGGTGGCGTTGTTGAGGATGTTGGCGGTTTCATTCATTTCGACCATGAAGGTCGAGTTGCCGCGAGCGAGTTCGTCGCTGGCACCGACACGGGAAAAGATGCGATCGACGAGGCCGATTTGGCAGCTCTTCGCGGGCACCCATGCGCCAGTCTGTGCCATTAGCACAATCAAGGCGATCTGGCGGATGTAAGTCGATTTACCGGCCATATTGGGCCCAGTGATCAGCGCGATTTGTGGGGTGTCGGCATCAACCCCTGAACTGGAGAGGCTGGTGTCGTTCGGCACGAAGGCATGTGCGCCGGCTAGGCCGAGGCGTTCGGTGCGCAGCATTTGCTCGACCACGGGGTGGCGGCCTTGGTCAATGCGTAGCTGGTCGGAGTGGTCGAGCTGCGGCTTGCAGTAGTCCCACTCGCGGGCGAGTGCGCCCCAACCGATCAGCACATCGATTTCTGCGAGTGCTTCGGCGGTCTCTTTGAGTGCATTCGCGTGTTCGAGGATCGATTTGATTAGGCCATTAAATAGCCCTTCTTCGCAGCTGAGGGATTTTGCTTCGGCATTGAGAATCTCGCGTTCGCGCTCTTTCAACACACTGGTGGTGTAGCGCTCGGCGTTTTTCATGGTCTGCTTGCGCACGTAGTCGTCGGGCACGAGTGCCACGTTGCTCTTCGTCACTTCGATGAAATAGCCAAAGGCGCCGTTGAAACGAATGCGCAGGTTCTTGATGCCGGTGCGTGCTTGCTCGGCGAGTTCGAATTCGCTGAGCCATTGCTGGCTGTCGCGGGTGAGGCCACGGATGCGGTCAAGTTCGGGGTCGAAGCCGTCGCGAATCGTGCCGCCGTCGTCGATCTTGCCCGGCAACTCATCGGCTAGGCCGCGGTTGAGCAGCTCAGAGAGTGGCTCGAAGTCGTGGATGCGCTCGGCGATGGCAGCCACCGGTGTGTCGGGAAATTCGAGCAGTGTGCTGGAGATCGCTGGCAGTGCCGTGAGGGTGTCGCGTACGCCGCCGAGTTCGCGCGGATTGCGCAACCGGTTTTGCAGGCGTCCAAGGATGCGCTCGATGTCGCGAATGCCTTTGAGGTGTTTTTGTAGCTCTGTAGAAAGTCCGGGGCCTGCGACGAACTCGGCCACGCAGTCTTGCCGGCGGTGCACTTCGATCAGATTGAGCTCGGGTGCGCACAGCCAGCGTTCGAGTAAGCGTGCGCCGGGGGCGGTGACGCTGCCGTCCATCGCGGAGAGCAGTGAGCCATGGCGTGTGTTGGCGGCAGATTTAAATATTTCCAGATTACGCAGGGTCGCGGGGTCGAGCAGCAAGGTCTTCTCGGTGCTGTATTCGCTGAGCTTGCGGAGATTCTCCGGCTTGGCGCAGAGCGTTTCGGTCGTGTAGTGCACCAGCGCGCCCGCAGCACCGAGGGCAGGGTGATCGCGATCGATGCCGAAGCCTTCGAGGTTGAGCACGCCGAGGGTTTCCATCACGGATTGCGCACCGGCGACTTCGTCAAAGTGGTAGTCGGGGATTTTAGTCACGGCGCGACCGTCGCACAGATACGTGTAGAGTTCGTTGAACTTGGCGGCGTCCGGATTGTTGCGCCAATTCGAGGAGGCGTTTTCTGGCACGATGATCTCGCGTGGGTCGATGCCCTCGAAAGCGGCGAACAAGTTCTCGGGGCGTGCGTCGGAGGCGACGAAGAATTCGCCCGTGGTTAAATCGAGCCAAGAAGCGTGCAGCTTTTTCTTCTCTAGCGAGAGTGCCAGTAGGAAGTGGTTACGCTGGGCGTCGATTTGCGTGTCGGCGAGGCGAGTGCCAGGCGTGATGATGCGAGTGAGGGCGCGTTTGACCAGTTTGCCGGGCTGCGGCGTCTCGATTTGATCGACGATCGCCACTTTGACGCCTTGATCGAGGAGCTTCTGGATGTAGGTCTCGGAAGCGTGAAAAGGAATGCCAGCCATCGGCATGCCGTGGCGGTGGGTCAGAGTGATGCCGAGCAGTTGCGCGCCACGTTCGGCATCTTGTAGGAAGATTTCGTAAAAGTCCCCAAGGCGGAACATCAACAAGGTATCATCAGCGAGCTGGCTACGAATCTCGTGCCATTGCTGCATCATTGGGGTTACTTTTTTAGGCTTCTCGGCGGACATATTTTATAAGGAAAGAGCCCATTAATTACGCGGATGAACGCGAATTAAAAATAATGCATAAAAGAGAAAACTGATAGATTTCGGCCCTTTTCATCCTCTTGCGCGTTGTTTAATGGAAATGATTCGTGACAATTCATGCCATTCGTGGGCAAATGCGAGACATATGGCAGCCATAAAGCTCAATTCTCTTCGGTTCGAAAATCCTAAAGCACCCGCATTAGTCATCCTGCATGGCCTCCTTGGGGCGTCGCGCAACTGGCAGACGATCGGTAAAGCGCTGAAAGATCGCTTTGATGTTCACATCGTGGACCTGCGTAACCATGGCAGCTCGCCGCATGCGGAGTCGATGCGTTGGTCGGAGCTTAATGCCGATCTGTCGGCTTATCTTCGGCTGCATGACCTGAAAAACGTCACACTGATGGGGCATAGCCTCGGCGGCAAAATTGCGATGCGGTTTGCCTGCGACTATTCGGCCGTGGTCGCGAAGCTGATCATCGTCGATATCGCCGCGAAGAAGTATCCGCCTTATCACGATGCCGAGTTTCGTGCGATGAAGCGCGTGCCTGCAGGCGCAATCGAGAACCGCCGCGAAGCGGAAGAGCTGTTAAAGCCGCTGATCCCAGATTGGGGCATGCGTCAATTCGTGATGACGAATCTTGTGCGCGGGGAGTTCGGCCTAAAATGGCAGTGCAACCTCGAAGTGCTGCATTCGAGCTTGCAGGTGCTGCGTCAGAACTCGCTCAGCGGGTTTGATAACTTCAAGGGGCCGACGCTGCTCATTACTGGAGATAAGTCCGATTTTGTTAAAGACGGCGACGCCAAAGCAATGCGCGAATGGCTGCCAAATATTAAACAAGCCAGTATCCCAAAGGCGGGGCACAATGTGCATGTCGATGACCGTAATGGTTTCTTAGATGCGCTGAACAAATGGTTGCAAGGCAGCGGCAGCATCAAAACTGCGAAGTCGAACCGGCCTAAGCCCGCTGATCCTAAACTCAGTAATTAACCACTCAAACGAGTGCGGCACTCAGGCGCATAATAACCAGCCATGTCCCTATATTTTTCGCTCACTCCGACCACTTGAATCTGCCGAGTTTTCTCTTTGCACTGTTGGTCTGATTTTAAGTTGTTGGTTGCGCCATGCGCGTTGTTGGATACCGCTAATACTATTTAATCAATAACGATCAACATTTAGTCATGACCACCCGCTCACAGTCCGAGGCCGATTCAATCGCCGCCGCCGGTTTTTCTGATGTTTACCAACCGGTAAAATCCTACCTAGATGATCTAGATATCTTTCTGCAGTCGCAGGTTCAGGAGCTGGAGCCGGAGGTGCAGGAGCATGTACGCTATGTGTTTGGTCATAGCGGCAAGCGTCTGCGCCCGATGTTGGTGGCTTACAGCGGTTGGCAGGGGCCAGCGGAAAACTGCGCCAAGGATCTGGTTATGCTGGGCTCGGTGATCGAGCTCGTGCATCTCGCAACCCTAGTGCACGACGATATTTTGGATGAGGCGGATACGCGTCACCGACAAGAGACAGTGACCAAGAAATACGGCCCGGCAGCTGCTGTATTGATTGGCGATGTGTTGTTTTCGCATGCGCTCAAATTGGCCTCTGATTTTGATACCAACGAGGTCTGCCGCTCAGTGGCGCAAGCGACTGCGCGTGTCTGTGCTGGTGAGATCGCGCAGACCTATCATCGCGGGGAAGTGAACTACAGTCGCGAGTTTTATTTCCGCGTAATTCAGCTCAAGACGGCCGAGTTGTTCGAGGTCTCCTGCCGCCTAGGTGCAAAAATAGCGGGTTACCCAGAAGCCTTTAGTGAGGCTGCCGGATTGTTCGGCCGCCATGTCGGTATTGCCTATCAGATTTTTGATGATCTGGTGGATTTGTACGCCGATGAGTCGATGATTGGCAAGACGCTTGGCACCGACCTGGACAAGGGCAAGTTTACCCTGCCGCTGCTGCTGTTACTGGAGAAGTTGCCGGAGGAAGAGCGCGACCGATTGATGGCGCGCTTCAAGGTGGGCGACCAGACGGTGTCGGCTGACTTCATCAAGCGCTTGCACGACTTTCCTATTTTTGACGAGGTGGTCGCAACTTTTGAGGCTGAGCTTAGTAAGGCGACTGCCGCGGTCGCGCCTTTCGCGGACCTGCCCCCAGTAGCGAGTCTACAGCAGATCGCCGAGCTCGTGCGCGCTCAGCTCGGGCGAATTCAGTCGGTGTGAGATATCAATTCTAGACTGGTGCGGATTCTGAAATAATATATAACGCACTTGACTTGCATTAAGTCATATGGCCCTTTGGCCACTGCCAATGTTTAAAAATCAACAGTCTCGTAGCGCACTGACCCGATATGTATCGGGTGGCCTTGCGCTCTTGGTTTTGTTCTTGAACGTTGCATTGGCCAGCCCGCAGGTTCACCAAGCGTTGCATGCCGATTTAGGCGATCAATCGCACGCTTGCAGCGATCACTCGCATAATCATGCGCCGGTGAACGATTGCGATCACTCTTGTGCGGTCGCACTGTTTGGTCAGGGCGCGATGCCGTTGCAGACCTTGGTTGAGTTGCCAGAGCGTTCTGATGCGATTATTGCTATTATGCCGCAGTCTGCGGAAATCGTCTGGTGCGGACCAGCTCTGATACGGCAATGTAGCCGTGCTCCCCCGATTGAAACGATTGTTTAAATAATACTCCGAGTGCTGGTAATTGCCGGTATCGTTATCCGTGTGCGCTGTTCGCTCACGTCTAAAAAAACAACAAATTTCAATCAATTCAATGAATCACTTTTTTCTTAAAAGCGGTGCACTCGCATGCATCGCACTGGGCTCGGCCCACATTATTAACGCAGAATCGTCCGAAAAGACGGTCTACCAACTCGACGATTACATCGTCTCCGCAGGTCCCAACTTACGCTCAATTGCAGATTATGCTGCACCGGTCAATGTCGTGACTGCGCAAGAACTTAGCCGCCAAAGTGGCAGCAGTCTGGGTGCCGTGCTCGATTGGCAACCCGGCGTGAGCAGCTCTTCCTTCGGTGCCGGCGCGAGCCGCCCGATCTTGCGTGGCTTTGATGGCCCGCGCGTCCGTATTTTGGATGCGGGTCTTGATACTATGGATGTTTCCGATACCAGCCCAGACCATGCAGTGACGCTTGAGCCGTTACTGACTGAACGTGTTGAAGTCCTGCGTGGCCCAAGTACATTGCTGTATGGCAGCTCCGCGATCGGCGGCGCAGTGAATGTCATTGGTAAAGAAATGCCCCGCCAACGAGTCGACCCGAAGGGCTACGAAGGTGCCTTGGAGGCGCGCCGCGATACGGTTTCCGATGGCGACACACTAGTGGGTTTCGCCACTGTTGGCGACGATGATTGGGCACTGACTATTACAGCTGTAGATCGTGATGCGGATGATTACGAGATTCCTGACGACGCGCAGGAGGACGATGCAGAAGGCGATACACTCGAAAATAGTTTCGTCGAAATGGAGCAGTACTCAGTGGGCGCTAGCTGGTTCTTTAGCGAAGAGAATCGTATCGGCTTCAGCTTTTCCAATTATCAAACTCGCTACGGTTTGCCCGGTCACGGGCATCATGAGGGTGAGGACAGCGACGCTGACGACCATCCGCCGAAGAGGCGGTGGCGGTTGACATGGAGCGCAAGCGCTACGATATGGAGCTGGAGCTTGTCGATGTGAATGACTGGATCGAAGCCCTACGCATGCGCCTAGGCTACACCGATTATGAGCACTCCGAAGGGGATACCGTGTTTGAACGCAAAGGCTGGGAACTGCGTGCCGAGGCGGCGCACACTCCATGGTGGGTGATCGACGAAGGTGTGGTTGGCGTCCAATTTTCAGATGTGGACTTCTCTGCTTTAGGCTCCGAAAGCTTCACCCCCGCATCTACAACCAAGACGCAGGCGCTCTTCGTCAGCGAACATATCCACGGCGATGTCTTGCACTATGAGTTTGGTGGACGTATCGAGCGCACGGACATTAGCGAAGATAAAGAACAGCGTGACTACGACGAGCTAGCGATCAGCCTCGCAGCCGGAGCAACCTGGCACATTGATGAGGCGAACTCGCTGTCATTGGTGCTGCAACGCTCGCAGCGCAACCCGACTTCGACCGAGCTGTATGCCGAGGGCCCGCATTTTGCCACCAGCCAATATGAATTCGGTGATGCCGACTTGAAGCAGGAAACTGCGTATGGCGTGGACCTGACCTACCGTACTACACAAGAAAACTGGCAAGCAGAAGTCTCACTGTTCTACACCTACTTCGATGATTATATCTTTTCTGAGGAGCTGGGCTTTGAAACGGATGCAAATGGGATTATAGAAGGGGAACTTGGGTTTGGTGTTGACCCTGAAGATTCTAATAAAGATGTGGAAAAATTACACACGTATCAATTCGATGCCATCGATGCCCAGTTTTACGGAATTGAGGCGCAGCTGGATTATACACTAATTGAGAGCGAGAGCAATCGTGTGTTGCTGAGCCTGATGGGCGATTGGGTGCATGCGACCAACGAAGATACGGGCGATGATCTGGCTCGGATGCCACCGATGCGGATTGGCTCGCGCCTTAGTTGGGCCACAGGCAACTGGGATTCCGGCGTCGAGCTGCGTTATGCTTTCGAGCAGGATAATACTGGACCGGAAGAAACATCGACGGACGATTACTTGAAATTGAACTTAGATGTGAATTACCGGTTGGACCTAGGGGATGCGATCACTGCAGTGCTTTTCGCACGTGCTGAGAATCTACTCGACGAAGAGATTCGTCATCACACTTCCTTCGTTAAAGAGGAAGCTGCACTGCCGGGCCGCAATTTCACCATTGGTGCTCGCCTGGAGTTCTAAGCAAACGATTCAATTCTGTTGATTTAGCAACGCGGGGTTCCGAGAGGGCCCCGCGTTTTTTGGTGATTTGATACGAGCGATGTTTCACTATTGATCGATAGCGATCGATGCATTGGATTGATGCTGTGTTAAATCCGAGCATACTTACGCGCATAACTGAGGCACTGAAGAAGAGTGGGGCCCGTATGGCTAAAAAGCGCGCCCAAATCCTAACAGCATCGGGTCATTCCGCCGGCCAGTCTCGGCAGAAGAGATTCGCCAGCAGGCCGGACTGCCTACTAGTGACTTGGTGACCGTGTATCGAAATTTAGAGGCGTTTGAAGTGATCCAAGTATTGCAACGTATCCCGATGGAAAGCGGCGCGCAGTTATTTGAGCTTACGGAGCCGGGTGCGCATTACCACCATTTGATCTGCCGAGTCTGTCACCAAGCAGAGCGGCTTGACATCTGCGTTGGGGCTGAAGTCGAAGATCAGGCAAGCACTCGAGGTTACACTGGAGTGACTCATTTGCTAGAGGTTTATGGAGTGTGCGGGGCCTGCGCCCGGGCTGCATGCTAGCTGTAGCCGGCGGGTCTCAGCAATATCCTCAAGCGCTCTCTAATGAGCACATGCGCTGCGACGACACAGTCGATAATTACGAACGTGGGCACTTGCGAGGAATAGGCCACCAAGGGTATTGATCCATGCCGCAATGCTCAACGGTTGTGCATCCTCTCCAATCTCACGTACGCAGTGCTGGCAATGTGCGCCCGCAAGCAACTCATCGGCAGGCGTATGCCCGCGTTCATAGATCAAGGCTGCAATGAGTATGCATAGACCAATGGCACTGATAATAAACACCCACTTATCTTTGTGCTGACGGCAACCCATGAAGATCGCAAAACTCGTTGTCGGAATGACCAAATACAGCATCCATAAATGGAAATTTTGATGCACTAAAAAGGAAGTCGCAACAATCGGCAGCAAGACGATAATGATAGGCGTGAGCAGGCAGTGGATCGCGCATACGGTAGCCATACTAATCGCAATTTTGTCTGCCCATCCGTGTGATTTGCACTGTTCATTAAGTTCGCTCATGATTGGGGCCTTTACTGAAAGTCACTTTCGATAGCGTCAACCCCAAAAGAATCAACTCTGAGATTACTGAGGTATTTGTTTGGCAAGCGCCACTTCCCATGCCGTACGACGCTCATCCGAAAAGCCCGAGATACGACCTTCGTCGAAGTCGATCATGTCCATCACGCTGTCGACTACGCCGATCATTTCAGGGTGGCCCATGTTGGTCAGCGATTCGGCGAGGAATTCGCGGCCCATTTTAGTTTGTCCCTTATGGGTGACTTCGCGGTTCCACTCGACGGCCTTGAGGTCGTCAGGGAAGATTTCCCCCAGCAGGCAATCGAGTTCGATTTCGTCGTCACCGGCGGCTTCGACTGCGGCCAGCACCTGTTTCGGATCGATATCTAAGTGCATGGACAAAAACCGGTCAAAGCCGCGGCAGAAATTTTTCTGATAGGACTTAGGCAATTCACCTGCGAGCTGCTTATGGCATTTGGCAATAAAGCGCGGTAAATAGAGCAGTCCGCAGGGGTGCGCTGCATACGGAGAGGGGAGGTCGAAACAAATTTCGCCGGTTGGGCCGAGGTCTTCGTCAGTCATGATGTGGGTATAAAAGTGTGAAGGTGTGAAGGTGCAAAGGTAAAAGTTGTCGTTCGCGGCGGTGAGAATTGTTGAGTGACGAAAAACAGTGATTGGAATAAGTTCAGGGTCTGGCATATCTGATTAAATACTTATGATGCTGCGCTTTATAAAAACACCTGTTGTCCTCTTTGCTTTGTTCGGTTTAATCACTGCTTCCAGTCTTTTGCGCGCGGCGCCAGTGGTTGCGGGGGCGGTTACGGTGGAGCTGATTGCTGAAAGCACAGCGATTGTGCCGGGCGAACGCTTTAATGTTGCATTGGATTTTAAGCTCGAAGCGCATTGGCATATTTACTGGATCAATCCGGGCGCGAGCGGTTTGCCAGTCGAGGTGCAGTGGGATTTGCCAGAGGGCTTGAGTGCGGGAGAGATTCAGTGGCCTGCGCCTGAGCGAATCGAGTTGGGTGGACTAATGAACTATGGCTATGAAGATGCGGTCACACTGATTGTGCCGATCCAAGCAGCGGAGGATTTGAAAATAGGCACTGCAATGCCTATTCGGGCGGAGGTGTCGTGGTTGGTCTGCGAGCAATTTTGTATGCCGGGCGATGCGATCCTAAGCCTCGAGCTGACTGCTGGATCTGACGCGGAGGACAGCGCCGATGCGCTCGTATTTGAGGCGGCTCGCGAGCGAATGCCTGAAGCAACAGCTCCTTGGAGCGTGTCGGCGGTGATTGAAGGGCAGGGGTTGGTGTTGATATTTGAGCAGGTAGATGGCTTGGAGATCCCAAGTGATTTGTACTTTTATTCGAATAAGGCTGGTGTGATCGATCCGAGTGCCCTGCAGACCTTTAGTTCGGTCGGTGAGGGGCAGGTGCAATTACGTGCAACGCTCGATGTGGCGCAGTTGCAGAAGCCGAGTGCTGCTGTCGCGGGTGTGTTGCAATCGGAGTCGGGCAACTGGGCGATCGACCTGACGATTGGGGCTGAAGCTGCGATGGCGCCGCCGCAGTCGTTGGCGGGTGAAGTGCCTGCTGCGACGGGTTTTGAGGGTGTGTTGTTGAACCTCGGGCTACCGGGCTGGTTGCTGTTGGCGTTCTTGGGCGGCTTCATACTCAACGTGATGCCCTGCGTATTGCCGGTGCTATCGCTCAAGGTGTTTTCGTTGCTCAAGCATTCGGGGCAATCGAAGGCGCAGGCCTTGATGCATGGTGGTGCGTATACTGCGGGTGTAGTGGCAAGTTTTCTAGCGTTGGCGGCTGTGCTACTTGCGCTGCGCTCGGTGGGTGAGCGGATCGGTTGGGGCTTTCAATTGCAGAGCCCAAATTTCGTGGTGGTGCTGACGGTGGTGTTCTTCCTATTTGCACTGAATTTGATGGGTGTGTTCGAAGTCGGCACGAGCCTCGTGGGTGCGGATACCAAGGTGTCGAAGCGCAACGATGCACTCGGCTCGTTTGGCATGGGTGTGTTGGCGGCAGTGGTCGGTGCGCCGTGCATGGGGCCTCTGGTCGCCTCGGTGAGCGGGATCGCGGTGCAGACCAATGCGGCGACAGGCTTACTGATTTTCGGGGTAATGGGGCTCGGCCTAGCGTCGCCGTTTTTGTTCTTATCGATTTTCCCTAAGTTGGTCGCCTATTTGCCACGGCCTGGTGTGTGGATGGAGTCGGTGAAGCAGTTCATGGGCTTTCTATTGATGGCTGCGGTGGTTTTTCTCGCATTGGTCGCGGGACGTCTCGGTGGGGTCGATGCGGTGATTGCGTTGCTGATCGCGCTACTGGTGGCTGGTTTGGCTGCGTGGATTTACGGACGCTGGGCGGTGCCAGTTAAAGCGAAGCGGACACAGCGCATAGCGCAGGTGATCAGTCTCTCGCTACTGGTATTCGCAACTGTCTATGCGATCAATGAGACTAAAACGGCGTATGATAATTTTGAGTCGGGTTCATCGGTTGCGGCAAATGGGCAATGGAGTCCGTGGTCTGCTGAGCGCGTGGCGGCTGAGTTGGCTGAAGGGCGCCCAGTGTTTATCGATTTTACCGCTAGCTGGTGTTTAATTTGTCAGGTTAATAAAAAGGTAGCGACCCGGACGGAGGCGACCGAAGCCTTGTTTGAGGAATATGGCGTGGTCGCACTGGAAGCGGATTGGACGCGCTATGATTCGGCAATTACGGATGAGCTAGAGCGCTTCGGGCGCTCGGGTGTGCCGCTGTATGTGATGTACGCACCGGATGGCGAAGTGACCGTGTTGCCGCAGAGCTTGACCAATGGGATTGTGCGCGAGGCGGTCGAAAACGCGCTAGAATTTTAAAAATAAATGAGAGGCTTTAGGTCTCGGTAGTTGCTTGTTCGTCAGAGGCTATTGAGGCTACTGGCATGGCTTCACGGTGCGATCGATGTCATACGACCGCTCAAAAATGCTGAATCAGGCGCGCACTATCAATTAATCGAACCTATGGAAATACCGTTTAACAATACCTACGCCCAGCTCCCTGAACGCTTCTTCGCTAAGCAGGTGCCCGCTCAGGTGCCTGAGCCGAAGCTCATTCGCATCAACCATGCGCTCGCATCAAGGTTGTCGATCGATAGTGACTGGTTGGAGTCTGCAGATGGCATCGCGGTCCTAGCAGGCAATGCGCTTGCCGCAGGATCTGAGCCGATTTCTCAAGCTTACGCCGGGCACCAATTCGGTGGATTCGTCCCACAGCTGGGAGACGGTCGCGCGATTCTCTTGGGCGAGGTGCTTGATGCGCAAGGGGCACGATTCGATCTCCAGTTGAAGGGCTCTGGGCAAACACCTTTCTCACGCCGTGGTGATGGTAAATCCGCTCTAGGTCCGGTGATTCGAGAATACATTGTAAGCGAAGCAATGTTCGCTCTCGGCGTCCCCACGACCCGTGCGCTGGCCGCCGTCGCGACGGGCGAAACGGTGTTACGACAGGAGGGCATGGTTGGCGGCGGCATATTAACTCGCGTCGCTGCGAGCCACATCCGCGTTGGCACCTTTCAATATTTCCATGCGCTGAAAGATGTCGAAGCGCTACGCATCCTTGCGGATCACGTCATCGCCCGGCACTATCCACATGCAAGCTCGGAGCAGCATCCGTATCAGGCCTTGCTTAAAGCGGTGGTCGCTGCCCAAGCCGATTTGATCGCCCACTGGATGTCGCTCGGCTTCATTCACGGTGTCATGAATACCGACAATACCGCCGTGAGCGGTGAGACGATCGACTACGGTCCTTGTGCGTTTATGGATGCCTTTCACCCGCAGTGCGTATTCAGTTCGATCGATACGAAAGGTCGCTATGCTTGGGGCAATCAAGCAAGCATTGCATTTTGGAACCTGACGCGTTTGGCAGAGACGCTCTTGCCCTTATTGTCAGAGGATCCAGGCATTGCGGATGAGATGGGTAAAGCAGCGCTCGCAGATTTTACGGATCGATTCAGTGATCAATATATTGCCCGTTTCCGCGCGAAGTTAGGCTTGCCCCCAGAAGCTCCAGTCGAGTTCATACAAGAGACGCTACAACTCTTGGCCGCACAGGAAATCGATTTCACGCTCTTCTTTCGTCATCTCACCCGAGTTGCAGCAGGTGATGAATCGGCACGATTAGCGGCGCTTTTCGCTCGTCCTGAACCCTTCGCAGAGTGGCTCAGTCAATGGCAACGCCTTGCAGCACCGACAAAGCACCTCGCGGCAATGCGTGCGTCAAATCCGATCCTCATTGCTCGCAATCATCGCGTTGAGGAGGCAATACAGAGCGCCTACCGCGAGGATTACGCACCCTTCAACCGACTCATCGCAGCCTTGGCCAAACCTTACGAGGAGAACGCCGAATACACCGATCTGGAAGCCACCCCTCGTCCCGACGAAGTCGTCCATCAAACCTTTTGCGGCACTTGATGGTTGTTTTTGTTTTTTTATACAGACCAACTCCGCGCCCTTCAAATGTAGCACTGGCAATTGGTATCTCATCAATTCGGTGCAGCGACGGGTGTCGGTGGATCAGCTCAGAACTCGCCGAATTATCAGAAACGCTCGGCCGCTACACTTAGATGAGGCAAGTTGGTCTCAACGCATGGATCGACCAGCAAAATCGTTAAATTTCAAGCCGCGCGAGATTGCCGCTCCGCGACCAATTACAAACACAACGACATAACCCCATTTTTTCGTGACGCCATTTTCCGTGACGCCATTTTTTCTCGAGGGTGACTGCTTTTTGGTGTGTTGGGCCTTGGGCTCGCTTAGCTCTTCTTGTTTTGTCAGTCTTTCTGGAGTTGATCGCTTACTTACCGAAGCCATGGGTGTGGATGGAGTTGGTGAAGCAGCTCATGGGCTTCCTGTTGATGAAGCGGCAGTGGTATTTCTTGCGCTGGTGGCTGGAGCGCTTCGGTCGATTGAGTCTGCCGCTGTATGCCCTGTATGTGTCATATGGAAAAGTCACTAGTACCACAGTAATGCCGCAGAGCTTGACCAACAGAATAGTGCGTGAAGCAGTTGCAAAAACGGTGCTATGAGTCTTCTTAAAATCTAAAATTAGAAATTAATAATTCCCATCAAATCATGAAATTAATCACTAGTATCCTTATTGCATCACTCGCATTTTTCACGACCTCGCAAGCAGCGGTCAAAACGGGGGCGGCGGCTCCAGAATTCACCGTTATGGATAGCACCGGTGCCGAGCACAGCTTGTCAGATTTTAAAGGTAAGTATGTGATGCTCGAATGGACCAACCATACCTGTCCGTTCGTTAAGAAATTTTATAAGAACGGTGAGATGCAGGCGCTACAGTCAGAGATGACAGCCAAGGATGTGGTCTGGTTGCAAGTGCTGTCCTCCGCGGAAGGTAAGAGTGGTTATTTGACCGCCTCGAATGCGGAGTTGATGCGGACGAAGCAGAAGGTTCACTCGACTGCACTTCTATTGGATGCAAATGGCAAAATTGGGCGTGCCTATGGCGCGCGCACCACGCCACATATGTTCTTGATCGATCCGGAAGGCACTGTGATTTATCAAGGTGCAATTGATAGTATCAAATCTGCAAACTCCCAAGATATTGCAGCGGCCACCAATTATGTGAAGGCTGCATATGCCAGTGCAATGGTCGGTGAGCTGATCCAGAAGTCAACGACCACGCCGTATGGCTGTGGAGTTAAGTATTAGTCACTTGGTTGACTTTGTGCCGAAGTCGGCCACTCCAAGAAGCGTCGATAGTAGTGCCATTTGTGGTACACCACGCTAGCGATGATCGCACCGAGGGTGTCGGCGATCCAGTCGTCCAGTTCGACGTAACGGCCAGCGGTGAATGATTGGCGATATTCATCAAGTGCACCGACAAGTGAGATCAGGGCGATGGTGATGCAGACGCCTAGCCAACCGCTGTTGAAAACGCGGGGGATGCGCAGCACTGCGGTGGCGAGTAGGCCGAAGACCAGCAGGTGTGCGAGCTTATCGTAAGAGAAATCGAAGCCGAGATCGGGCGCGGCGAGATCTTTGGTGCCGGATGCCATGAAGATGGCCAAGGCGAGTGCAAAAGGCCAGATGGTGTGACGTTCTACTTTCAAATTAATGTGCCGGTAGCCAGAAGCGAAAGGTACTGCCTGTGGGAGAGGATTCGACGAGTTCGATGTCGCCATGGTGGTCACGGAGGATGCGCTTACTGATAGAGAGGCCGAGGCCTGTGCCGCCAGGGCGATTCGTCAGGAAGGATTCGAAGATGTCGGGCTGTATGCTTTCTGGAATGCCGGGGCCGTTATCACGGATGATGAAGGCTGCTTGTTGAGTGTCTCCTGTGCTTGAAATCTGGATACGTCCGCCTTTGGGCATAACCTGGGTGGCATTGAGGATGAGATTGAGCATGACCTGCTGAATCTGGCCTTTGTTGACTTCAATAAACAAGACCTGTGGATGTGGCTGATAGGCAATTTCGATTTTACTCTGATGCAGTTTGAGCCGTACCAGTCGCAGGGTCTCTTCGATCAAATTGTTAAGGTCGTAGCGCGCGTGCGTTTCCTGCCGATTGCGACCAAAGTCGAGTACGCGACTGACGATTGCTTCGAGCTGATTGATCTTGTCGCCGATCACGGTGATGTCGGTTTGGCGGTCGTCGTCTGCTTCGAACTGTAGGTCGAGCGATTCGAATAGGAGTTTGATCACCGTCAGCGGATTTCGGATTTCGTGGGCGATTTCGGCGGCGAGCATGCCGAGTGTAGTGAGTTTTTCGTTTTGGCGTAGCGATTCTTCAGAGCTAAAAATACGTGAATAAAGGCGAGCGTTTTGGATCGCGATGGCACCGAGTCGCGCAAGTGTAGCGAAGACCTTTTTCTCGTCGTTGTTGAAGCGGTGCTGGTGGGTGGTGTAGGCGTTGAGCAGTCCGATCACTTCGTTATTAAAGATGATCGGCGTGGAGAGCATGGAGACGAGGCCTTCGCTCTTCACGAGGTGGATGAAGTCGTTCTCGACGGTAAAGAGCAGGTCGGCGACCTCGACTTGTTTGTGTCGATGGATGGCGGCAGCAACGGAACTCTCCTCGATCGGGAATTTAACTTGCGCGTCGATCTGGCCGTTGGGGCCAGTCATGGAGTGGAGTTTAAGTTGCTTTTGGTCTGGAGTGAGTAGAAACAGCGCGCAACTGTGGCAATTCATGAGTTGGCGACCTTCACGGGCGAGGCCGCGGAGCACTTCGTCTTGCTCGGTTTCGCGGACCAGGCCTTGACCCATATTAATGAGTGACTCGAGCTGATGCGCTTTGGCGCGGAGCTGCTGAATCAGCCAGAGCCTAGAGACGACACGGCTGGCTTCCTTGGTCAAGAGCGTGAGAATTTTGAGCGATTGGTCGTCGAAGGCACCTAGTTGTTCGCTATCAATGTTGACCACCCCGATGACGACTCCGCGATCTTCCATCGGCACAGCCATTTCGGAACGAACGCTTGAGCGGACAGAGATGTAGCGCGGCTCTTGACTGACATCAGGCACGATAATAGAGCGCCCATGCAGTGCACACCATCCAGTGATGCCTTGGCCGAGGGCGAGGTCCAGATCGCTCCAGTCTTCGGTGAGCCCATGCGAGACTTCCAATTCGAGTCGATGGGTGTCGGGGTTGATCAAAGCGATCGAGGCACTGCTGGGTTGCAGGACGTTGATGATCTCTTGGAGGATCAGGGTGAGGGCTTCTTTGGGCTCTTCGGTATCCGATACTAGGCTACTGATTCGGTAGAGTGAATCGATTGCAGTGCGATCGGTCTTATTGGCTTTCATCGTAATGGTTGGTTCGAGGGGCGCGAATGTCTATTCGTTGATGATGGCATTTAGTGCTACGCGCAATTTTGATAAATCGCTCGAGCTGATGGCTTCTCGGGTGTTAATCTTTTCGATGTAGAACGTATCCATTGCGATGCCGCGCTCGGTCGCGATGCGTGCGAAACTGATGTTGTAGCTTCTGGAATAAATATGTCGAGCGAGCCCGTACAAAAGGCCGATCCTGTCTTGCGCTTGCACTTCGATAATGGTGTGGTTGAGCGAAGGATCATGGTAAATGTCGAGCGTTGGTGGAATCGGAGCGGGAAGAATGCCGCGAAACTTTTTCTTCTGACTTTTAACTGTGGCTTCGAGGCGTTCGATCTCTCCGGTGAGTCGTCTGCCGTGCATCAGTGAGTCATCGATGTGGGTCTTGAAGATGTCGTGTGCTTTTGCGTCGGAGATGATGCCACCCTCCGGATCCATTATATAGAAGGTGTCGATGGTGATGTTGTCCGTGCGTGAGACGGCTTTGGTGCTGACAATATTCACGCCGGCGAGGGTGAGTGCGCCAGCAAGTTTGTAGAAGAGTCCGGCACGGTCCCAAGTCACGACATTGACCACCGTCACGTTGAGGTCGATATCGTTGCGCCAATCGATGATGGGTGCGAGTGATCCGGTCAATTTTTCTTGTTGGATCTGGGCGAGCAATTGGTGAACCATACTCAGGTGCAGTTCGATCTCATCCGGTTTGCTGTTGGTGAAATAGCTGTCGGGGAGGCGATTGAAATGTGCTTCGACTTCGTCGTCGGCGACGCCTTCGATCGGGCGTTCGAGCATTTGTCGATAGCGCGTCTCTTTGCGCTCTTTGCGCTTTTTTTCGATTACATCCTTATCTTCGAATTGCTCCAGAGTGCGGTTGTAGAGGGTCCGGTGCATTGTCTCTTTGTAGTCGTTCCAGAGCGTGGGGGCGGTGCCGCGTGCATCACAATAGGTGTGGACGTAGAGGAACCGGAGTTTGTCCTCATCTTCGATAAATTCGGCAAAAGAGTGTGCCGTCTTCGGATCATCGAGGTCAAAGCGTTGCCAGATGCGTGACATTGCGAGGTGATGCCGAATGATGAATAGGATTTGCTCCTGCTGTTCTTCGCCGATTTCGAAACGTGTGAGGATCGGCTGAGCGATGCGCACCCCGTTGACGTCGTGCCCTTTGACGCCTTCGGCTTTGCCGATGTCGTGTAGGAGGAGGATCAGATAAAGTAGCAGAGGGTCATCGTTTTTGCGTAGCGCTTTTTCGTAGGCGGTCGCGTTCGCAGTGTCTTTTTGGAAGACTTCGTCGAGGTGCTTGATCGTGCGCAGGACGTGTTCATCAGCGGTATAGCGGTGGTAATACTCGTGCTGGACCATGCAGGTGAGTTGGCCAAACTCGGGCAGATAGCGCCCGAGTACACCAAGCTCATGCATGAGCTTTAGGATCGGATAGACTTCTCCGGGGTAGCGCAGGATGGAGCAAAAGCTTTTCGCCGCCGATGCATTGTTAATTACCGAATGATCAATCAATGGCAGTGAGCGCGAGATGCGGAATTTCAGATCGGGGTGCAGCTTGGCTCCGAATTGCTGCATCAGATGAAAGATGCGGATCAGGCGTCGAGGATCTTCAGTGAAGACTGATTTGGACTCATGGATCAGGATTTTATCCTGCAGGATGAAACCGTCGACGATCTTGAGAGGGAGGTGCTGGTGCGCGCGTAGTGCTTCTCGGAAAGTGATGCGCTGAGAACTGCGGGGGTCGTGTTCCCCGGATAGTGCGAGACGCTCTTTGAGGAGCTCGCTGGTATGGTAGATGGTGCGAGCGGCAGTGTAGTAATCCTTCATGAACGCTTCGACGCGTTCGAAAATGTCTTCCTGTGGGTAGCCGAGCCCAGCGGCCACGGTTGGCTGCTGCTCGAGGTCGAGCTTGTCCGTTGGGCGTCGGTTCTGCAGGTGCAGTTCGGTACGTGTGCGCAGCAGGAAATCGTAGGCGGCTACCATTTCGTCGCGCAGATGGCGACGTAGCAGTTTAGCTTTGTTGATCTCTCGAAACGAGCCATAGCCAAACTTGATATTGGCCATCCACAGGATGTTTTGATAATCGCGCAGGCCACCGACGCCGTTTTTGATGTCGGGCTCTTGGAGGTAAACTGTGTTGCCAAACTTCGAGTGCCGGTTGCGCTCGTCGGCGAGGCGTTGCTGGATGTAGGCTTTGGAGTGCTCCTTTTTGCAGTAGCTGGCAAAGCGCGTCTGCATGTCGATGTAGAGTGGATCAGAGCCGCAGATGATACGTGATTCGAGGATCGCGTTCTTCGATTGGATTTCGCTTTTCGCTTCCTCGATTGCTTCTTTGGCGTTGCGCGAGGCGTGGCCCACCTTCCAACCTAAATCCCAGAGCGGATAGAGGATTTCTTCGGCGAGCACTTCCTGGAATTTCGAAAAGTTCTTGCCCGATATTTTTTCGGGATAGAGGAACATGATGTCGATATCGCTATGCGGGTTGAGCTCTCGCCGCCCGTAGCCGCCCGTCGCGAGCACCGCCATCTTGCAGGGGATGGGCCCGTGCTCGGTGGTATATAGGTCGAGCGCGGCGAGAAATAGGTTCTCGATGACGACGTCGACCATCGCGGCACGTTCCTGGCAGGTTTTGAGGCCCGGTTCGCCCTTTTGGTGGTGGCGCTTCAGCATCTCCATCTCCAGTTGGATGTAGCGCTTGTAGGCCGGCAGTTGCTTATTTCGTGAAACCCCAGGATCAAATACCAGACGCTTTTGCGCATGTTTATGAAGGCGTCGGAACAGAGAATTGTCTTGAATAGGCATAGGCCGAAAAGCAGGAAGGCATCAAAAGTGTGGTGCGTGCATGCGTGCGACTCCATAGAAACCGCATTTTCAGCCTGTCCGTCAAGTGAGTTTGCGTGCTTAAGTACTTGAAGTTAGCAACAGTGGTCAATGGTTCGGCGAAATATGTCTCTTTCTTTTTGACGGCACGTGGATATTGACTACTAATGTTAGTGCGCGATTGCGCAGAAATCACAAATATTACAGATTATGCAGATAGCAGATGGCACAGTAGTCGCAATGGACTACGCTCTTAAAGATGACGAAGGAACTTTGATTGACCAGTCCCAGCCGGGACAACCAATGGTCTATCTTCACGGTCATGGTAACATCATTCCAGGCCTCGAGGCCGCTCTTGCAGGTAAGCTGGTTGGTGAGACTGCAGCAGTGCGCGTCGATCCAGAAAACGGCTACGGCGAAGTAAATCCAGCATTGGAGCAAGTCGTGCCGAAGGAGCGTTTTCAGGGCGTCGAAGACCTTCAGGCGGGCATGCAGTTTCAAGCCAACACCAATGAAGGCCCGGTCTCGGTTCGTGTGGTTAAAGTCGAAGACGACGATGTCACTGTCGATGGTAACCACCCGCTCGCGGGCAAGCACCTCAACTTCGACGTGACGATCCAAGAAGTTCGCGCGGCGACTGAGGAAGAGATCGCACACGGCCAGATTCAACAAGGTGGCGGCTGCTGTGGCGGTGGCGATGAAGGCAAAGAAGGCGGTTGCTGTAATGACGAGCCAAAAGCTGAAGGCGAATGCTGCAACGACGAGCCAAAAGCTGATTAACAAGGCGGCTGTTGCTCCCAATAAGTAAACTTGCCAACATGGCAAAGCTTGTTCGCTAGGCACTAAGTTTCCCCCAAGCCCTCGTTTCACGACGAGGGCTTTCTTGGTTGAGCACCGCTGGGGTCAAAGTGGTCGGAGTTCGGTGGTTTTTTGCCCGCTAAATCGAGCCTTACGCAGTGTTTAGTTGTGGGTTGCCAGAGTGGGTTCTTGTTTAATACCCCCGATTCGGAGCCAACCACCGTTCAGTTTCTTCTAGGCTTTGGCCTTTGCGCTCAGCGTAGTCTTCGAACTGATCCTTGTTGAGTGGGCCAACGTGGGTGTATTTCGCGTCGGGGTGGGCGAAGTAGAGGCCGCTGACGCAGCTGCCGGGATACATGGCGAAGTTTTCGGTGAGCTTGGCCCCGGTGTTGGCTTCGGCGGCGAGGAGATCCCAAATAGTGGCCTTCTCGGTGTGGTCGGGCGTAGCTGGATAACCACTTGCTGGGCGGATGCCGCGATACTTTTCTTTGATCAGCTCTTCGTTGCTGAGTGTTTCGTCGGCTGCGTAGCCCCAGAGGTCTTTGCGGACTTTCTGGTGCGTGTATTCTGCGACGGCCTCGGCGAAGCGGTCGCCGATGGCTTTGACCATGATCGAGCTGTAATCGTCGCCGGCGTCTTCAAATTCTTTGGAAAATGCATCCACTCCGTGAATACAGGCGACGAAGGCACCGCAGGCATCGACTTGGCCGCTTTCCTTGGGTGCCACGAAATCAGACATGGCGTAGTAGGTGTCGCTGCGCTCTTTCTTCTTCTGCTGACGCAAGGTGTGGAGCTTGCCGAGCACTTCGCCGTTGTCGCCGTAGACTTCGATGTCGTCGCCGACCGAGTTGGCGGACCACAGGCCGATGGCGCTGCGGGCGCGGAAGCGTTTCTCTTTGACGATTTGTTCGAGTAAAATTTTGGCGTCGTTGTAAATGTTGGTGGCTTCGGCACCATATTTTTTGCTATCGAAGATCTTTGGATACACGCCTTTGAGTTCCCAAGTCCAAAAGAGGGGGGAGAAGTCGAAGAACTCTACTAGCTCATCGAGTGGGAGATGGTCGCTGACGGTGACACCGGTTTTGTTCGGTGCTTTGAGGTCGGCGTTGGCCCAGTCGTATTGGAAGGCTTTGGCGCGGGCATCGGCGATCGGCAGGAGGTCCTTGGTCGAGTTGGCGAGGGCGAAGCGTTCGCGTTGCTTGACGTTGTCGATTTCTAATTCGATCGCAAAGGCGGCGCGTTTTTCAGGGTTGAGCAGCTTGTTGCAGATTTCAGTGACCAGCGAGGCATCGCCGACACGGACGACTGGTTGGTCGTAGTGCGGGGCGATCTTGATCGCGGTGTGTGCCTTGCTGGTGGTGGCGCCGCCGATGAGGAGTGGCTGGGTGAAGCGGCGCTTTTTCATTTCGCCGGCGTTGGAAATCATCTCGTCCAGTGACGGCGTGATCAGGCCGGAGAGGCCGATGATGTCGGCGCCCCATTCTTGTGCTTCCTTGAGGATGGCATCGCAGGAGACCATCACACCGAGGTCTTTGACTTCGTAATTGTTGCAGGCGAGCACCACGCCGACGATGTTCTTACCGATGTCGTGCACGTCGCCTTTCACGGTGGCGATCAGGAATTTACCTGCAGAGGAGCTCTCGGTGGAATCGCCCTTTTCGGCTTCCATAAATGGCAGCAGGTGTGCGACGGCACGCTTCATAACGCGGGCGCTCTTCACCACTTGTGGTAGGAACATGTCGCCGGCGCCAAAGAGTTTGCCGACGACCTTCATGCCGTCCATCAACGGACCTTCGATCACGTGTAGTGGGCGCGGATATTTGAGGCGCGCCTCTTCGGTATCGGCGTCGATGTGCGCGACGATGCCTTTGACTAGAGAGTGGGAGAGGCGTTCCTCAACGGTGCCGTCGCGCCAGGCGTCCTTTAGTTCAGCCGTTTTTTTTTCCGCGGCAGCGGGCACTGCACCACTACCGGATTTGAGAAAGGCTTCCAACACTTCAGGATTCTTTTCCTTAGTGGCGCGTTCGAAGAGTTCACGCAGGATGTTCATGCCTTCGAGCATGGCTGCGTTGATACGCTCTTCGGGCGTGCCGGTGCCGAGGGTGATACTGCCGTCTTTGATGCCTTCGGCGAAATCGATCAGCTTCTCGGTGGCTTCGTCGCTGCGGTTGAGCAACACGTCCTCGACCAGCACCTTGAAGGCCGGGTCGATTTTATCGTAGTCCATCAACATGCCGGGGTTGACGATGGCCATGTCGAGGCCCTTGGCGATGCCGTGGTGCAGGAACGCGGCGTGCATGGCTTCGCGCACCGGATTGTTACCACGGAAGGCGAAAGATACATTGGAGAGACCACCGCTGGTGCGGGCGCCTGGGCAGCGTTTTTTGACTTCCTCCACGGCTTCGATGAAATCGACGGCGTAGTTGTTGTGCTCCTCCATGCCAGTGGCGACGGTGAGCATATTGAGGTCGAAAATGATGTCCTGCGGGTCCATGCCGACTTCTTCGGTGAGGATCTTGTAGGAGCGCTCGGCGATGGCGACCTTGTCGTCGCGTGTCGCGGCTTGGCCCTTTTCGTCAAAGGCCATGACGATGGTCGACGCACCGTAGCGCATGATCTTCCTGGCTTGCTCGCGGAATTCGTCTTCGCCGCCCTTAAGGCTGATCGAGTTGACGATACACTTGCCTTGCACGCATTTGAGACCGGCTTCGATGACCGACCACTTGGAGCTGTCGATCATGATCGGCACCCTGCAGATGTCCGGCTCGGAGGCCACTAGGTTGAGGAAGCGAGTCATGCAGGCTTCGCCGTCGAGCATGCCTTCGTCGAAATTGATATCGATGATCTGCGCACCTTTCTCGACTTGCGAGAGCACGATGGCGAGGGCGCCGGTGAAGTCGTCGGCCTTGATCAGCTTCTTGAAACGCGGGGAACCAGTGACGTTGGAGCGCTCGCCGACATTCACAAACGGAGTTTCGTCCATGATAATGTTGAAGGCTTCGAGTCCGCTCAAGCGTTGCGCAGGCACCACCGTTGGGATAGCGCGTGGGCCGTATTGGCTGGCCTCTTTGATAATCGCGGCGATATGGTCCGGTGTGGTGCCGCAGCAACCGCCGACCAAGTTGACCAGTCCGTCCTTGGCAAAGCCACCGACAGCGCTGCCGGTGTGCTTCGGTGTCTCGTCGTAACCGGTCGCAGCCAATGGGTTCGGCAGGCCGGCATTTGGATACACGTGGACGTTGGTGTCCGCCACGCGGGAAAGCTCCGCGAGGAACGGACGCATGAGGTCCGCACCTAGGGCGCAGTTCAGGCCGACGCACAGCGGCTTGGCATGACGAATCGAGTTCCAGCAGGCTTCAACAGTCTGCCCAGAAAGCGTGCGACCGGAGAGGTCGGTGATAGTGACCGAAATGATCACCGGTAGGCGCTCTTCCTGTGTGTCGAAGAAATCTTCGATGGCGTGCAGGCAGGCCTTGAGATTGAGCGTATCAAAAACGGTTTCTGGCAGGAGCAGATCAACACCGCCAGCGACTAGATCTTCGATTTGCTCGTAGTAGGCTTTGTAAAGTTCGTCGTAGCTGGTGGCGCGGTATTCCGGACGGTTGACGTCGGGCGAGAGCGAGCAGGTGCGGTTAGTCGGTCCGATCGCGCCGGCGACGAAAGTCGGGCGTCCTTGTTCGGCGGATACGGCGTCGGCCACGCGGCGAGCCAGCTTGGCGGACTCGATGTTGATATCGCGCACACGGTGCTCTAGGCCGTAGTCGGCTTGAGCGATAGTGGTGCCGGAGAAAGTATTGGTCTCGATGATGTCCGCGCCCGCTTCGAGGAATTGGCGGTGGATGGTCTCGATAATGTCCGGGCGGGTGATGCTGAGCAGGTCGTTGTTGCCTTTTAAGTCGCCCTTGTCGCCGGCAAAGCTCTCATTGCGGAAGTCTTTTTCCTCCAGCTTATATTGCTGGATCATTGTGCCCATGGCACCATCGAGGAAGACGATGCGTTCGGCAAAGAGGTCGGCGAGGAGTTGACCTTTGGCGGTCAGTGGCTTGTTGGAAAGTGATGTGCTCATTTGATTAGATATCAACGTATCGCTATATCTTGATATGTCTGCAAGCTTGGAATTGTTTTGGGCTCCTATGTGTGGATCTTCGCAGTTATGCTAAAAATTGGAGTAAAATCGAAACATAACTGAGCCGAATTCTTGATTTTGGTTTTGCCCGGTGAACTCATCGGTTCGTTGGGTTCGCGAAAAGCTCAGGTCGCAGCGCCCGTAGCGTAAGCCGAGTCCGACCAGGAGTTCGCCGGCCAGGGGTTTCGATTCGACGCCTGTATTGAATTTGCGAAAGACGGGGCCATCGAGACTGATATCGTGCAGCACGGCTGAGCCGCGAACACCCGCGAAGCCGAGAATAGATAAGGGCGCGGCTTTAGGATCTTCCTCACGGAAAAGCGCGTGAGCGTAGCTGCCTAACTGGACACGGGGGGTGGAATAGGTGGCGGGCAAGTTCCAACCGGCGCGCAGGAGCGAGCCCAGATAGGCATCGGTGCGGAGGTTGCCGAGGCCGACGCCCCACTCGGTGTAGCCGTCGATTTCGATCGGCCAGTCTTTCGTGGTATCCAGGGAGCGGATGCGGCGCTTATGGTCGAGGTGGAGGTTGGCGGTGAACTCTGCGGGCACCTGGCTGCCCCAGCCTTGGTAGATTGGGCTCCCGGAGATATGCGTGTGCACCCATTCCTGTGACTCTTCGCCGTGACTGTATTTGCCGGTGGTGCCGAGTGAGAGCGTGACGCTGCTGACAGAATCGTCGGTCTTGGCATGGAGTGAAAGCTCTAGCCCGAGCCAAGCGGCATAGGGTCGTTCGCCGCGGGGTGCGGAGGTGGCTGTCGGATTGTCGGGTGTAAACATCAGATGAGTGAGCCCAATGCCTCCGGCGAAACGAAGATCGCCCCCTTTGGGTAAGCGCAGGTTGTGAAAGGGTGCATTCGCTGCCGCTCCCGAGAGTGCGTAGAGCCCTTTTTGTAGAAGAGTTTCGACGGGCGCATCCTGTTCGAATTCGCGGATGAACGCGACCCGGCTCCCGTTGGTATAATCCTGGTCCGTGCCGGTGAGCAGATCGTTGTCCCACTGCACGATCATCTGCCACGGCGGAGATGGATTGGTGTTCTCGATCGCGTAAAGCTGACAGCAGAGAGCGAATAGTGCACTGACACATCCCGGTAGCAATACGCTGTGTCGATTCATTGGTTGAGGAATACGCAGTCCTTCGCTTGCGTCAATTTGTTAGCGTATATACTTAGCATGTTATATCTGGTCGGGGCCATGTTTTGGTTTTCTAAGGGCAGGGTTTTTTAAGGGACAGGCCCAGTTGGAAATTTCCCCTTCGCTTTCCTCTTTTCCAAAGCCACGCCATACATTTTCCCGATCAGCTGCCGCAATTGCTCCGCTTCGGCTTGATTGAGCCGATCAATTGCTTGCTTCAGTCGTAATTTGCTAATCGTCCGTATATGATCCACGCCAATCTCAGTCGGCTTACCAGTACAATCGATGATGATACGTGAACGCCATGCAGCCTCGTTGTCAGCGGGCAAACGACTGCGGTTTGAAGGTGCATATTCATGAGGTCATCGCTGACTACCAGGCTGGGTGTAATTTCGAAATCTCCGAACCTACAACTGGATTGAGATCTACCCAGTAGATCGAGTATCGCTTGGTGATAAAGCGCCATCTCCGGACTCTGGAGAGCTCAGTCGCACCGCAGACCTTCGTCGAAATTGGTTTCCGATTTCTTTAGTGTGTATAATTGTCGCGCAACCGTGCAGCGGGTTTGATCTTTGCTCAAAGAGTTGGTCGTAGCACTTGCCAGACTGTTTCGCTCAGAATAGCATGCCCCTGAGCGTTTGGATGAATGCGGTCGGCGAGGTTCAGATCGATGCGTCCGCCGACCCCTTCAAGCAGGAACGGGATGAGCGTGGCGTCGTTCGCTTCTGCGAGAGCGGGGTAGATTGCGGCAAAGGCATCGGTGTAGTCTTTGCCGAGGCTGGGAGGCAGGCGCATGCCGGCGATCACGATCGTTACTTCGGGGTAGCGTGCCTTCACTTTATCGATGGTGGCTTGGAGGTTCTTCGCGCTTGCTTTAGTGTCGGTGCCACGCAGGCCGTCGTTGGCTCCAAGCGCGAGCACGAAGATATCAACTGGTTTGCGCAGCATCCAGCCGATCCGGCGCAGGCCGCCTGCGCTGGTATCGCCGCTGACTGCGCCGACGGTGACTTCGGCGGCGATGCCTGCCGCATCAATTTTCTTTTGAATCAGGGCAGGGTAGGCTAGTTCGGGGGCGATGCCGTAGCCCGCAGAGAGACTATCGCCGAAGAAGAGTATTTGGGTTGCGGGCTCCTCGGCATTTGCCGTAGGTAAGGTGAAGCACGCACTTAGCAGGCAACAGAATTGCGCGAGGTGTTTGAAAAAAGAATGAAAGCGGGGACTATTGACAGGCATCGCTAAAAATAAAAAGCGAAGCGCGACTAAATGCAAACACCAGCTAGCAATCTACCTGCCATTGAAATCAGTGGCCTATCTAAAACCTACCCTTCGGGCGAGAGTGAGCTGACGGTGCTCACCGAGATCCACTTCAGTCTCTCGGCGGGTGAGAGCCTGGCCATTGTCGGGCCATCGGGGAGTGGTAAAACCACGCTACTCGGTCTTTGTGCTGGGCTCGACTTGCCCACTACGGGCAGTATACGTCTGCTCGGCGAAGCGCTTGAAGACCTGGACGAAGACGCCCGCGCTCGATTACGGGGGAAGCAAATCGGCTTCGTCTTTCAGAATTTCCAGTTGATCCCCACCCTCACGGCACTTGAGAATGTCTCCGTGCCGATCGATCTACTCGGTGGCCGCGACGGTGAAGCCAAGGCCAAGCGTCTCCTAGCCAAGGTCGGCCTTGCCGCTCGCATGGATCACTACCCGATTCAGCTATCGGGAGGCGAGCAGCAGCGCGTTGCGCTCGCGCGGGCTTTTATCAACGAGCCCAAAATTCTGTTCGCTGACGAACCCACTGGGAACCTTGACGGTAACAACGGCGGCACGATCGAGGAGTTGCTCTTTAATCTGAACCACGAACTCGGCACCACGCTGGTGCTCGTCACGCACGATTCCCGCCTAGCGGCCAAGTGTGACCGCATCCTCAGTCTCCGCGACGGTCGGATCGTTGAATCGACGCAGTCGGCAACGGTATGAGTTTTATCCTTAAAACAGCTTGGCGTGATGCACGGAATCAGCCCAATCGCTTGCTGCTGTGTGCGCTTTCAATTGTCTTCGGTGTCGCCGCGATGGTGGCGGTCGATTCCTTTGCGGCCAATCTCACCAAGGCGATGGATGCCCAAGCTAAGGCACTTCTCGGTGCTGATTTGGAGATTACATCGCGAGCGAGTTTTGATGAGCAAGCCGAGCTCATTATCCACACGATTGGTGGCACGCAAGCGCGTGAGACTCGGTTCGCCTCGATGGCTTATTTCCCCAAGGCTGATCAGACACGGCTGGTGCAAATCCGCGCCCTCGGCGGTGGGTTTCCCTTTTATGGGGAGTTCGAGACTGAGCCATCTGGGCAGAACCCTGCGCTCGCAGAAGAGCCAGTCATTGTGCTGGATCCGCTGTTACTGGTGCAATACGGCTTGGAAGTCGGCGATAGCGTCCGACTCGGGGAGCTCGACTTTACCATCACCGCCAGCCTCCAACGCGTGCCGGGCGAGGCCGCCTTTGCTGGGCTTTTTGCGCCGCGCGTCTACATCCCGCTCTCGCAGCTTGAAGCAACCGGTTTGATTGGCACAGGTAGCATCGCCTTCCACCGGGTTTACTTTAGTGAACTGGCTCAACCGGCTGGGCAAATCGTCGCTGAGTTCGCCGATCGTTTTGCCAGCGCTCGTCTCTCCACCGACACGGTCGAGGAGCAGCGCGAGAAAGTCGGGCAACCTCTGGAGAACCTGACTCGCTTTCTGAGCTTGGTCGGGTTTGTCGCGCTGCTGCTCGGAGGTGTCGGCATCGCTGGTGCGGTGCATGCTTATTTGCAAAAGAAACGCGATACGGTGGCGATCCTGCGTTGTCTCGGCAGTGATGCCCAGATCGCTTTTGGGGTGTTCTTGGTGCAGGTCGCCGGCATTGCGCTGGTCGGCGCGGTGGCGGGTGCGGCCTTGGGCGTGCTCTGTCAGTCAGTGCTGCCGAGCCTGCTCGCACCGCTGTTGCCCTTTGAGCTAGATTTCTTGGTGCACCTGCCGAGTATTTTCACGGGCTTGGCCTACGGGTTTATCACCGCCTTTATCTTCGGGCTGTTTCCGCTGCTACCGCTTCGGCGCATCAGCCCGTTGCAAGCGATACGTGCCGACTTTGAAAGTGGCAGGAAGCGCCGTGATCCGTTCGTCATCGGTCTCGCTGGCTGCGCCGCAGCGGCGTTGGCCGCATTCTGTATGAGTCGCACGGAGGTCTGGTGGCATGGCCTAGTCTTTGCCGCGGGCTTGGGCGTGGTGACTTTGGTGCTTTGGCTGGTCGCCTTGCTAATGAAGTTCATTTTGAAGCGCTTTTTCAAGCCGTCGAACTTCCTCCTGCGGCAGGCCTCGGCGAATTTACACCGTCCTAATAATCGCACGGTCTTTCTCAGTGTCAGTCTTGGGGTGGGGACGTTTTTGATCTTCACGCTGATCTTGATCCAGACTGGCTTGCTGCAGCAGACAGATATCGCGGCGCAGAGCAACGAACCAAACATTCTTTTCTTTGATGTGCAGCAAGACCAGTACGACGGTCTCGCGACGATCTTGAATGCCAGCGGGGTCGAAATCATGGAAGCCGCGCCGATTGTTACCATGCGCCTCAGCGCGGTCAGAGGTCGCACGCTTTCGGCGATCAAGAATGATCCTGATAACACGATCGACGAATGGATACTCAATCGCGAATGGCGCAGTAGTTACCGTGGCGTGTTGGGATCAGCTGAGACCTTGGTTGCGGGGGAGTATGTGGCGCAGTGGGATGCCTTTAAGGAGCCGGTGCCCATTTCGATGGAAGCAGACATTGCCGAAAACCTTGGTATTCAAATTGGGGATACACTCACTTTTGACATACAAGGCATCCCAATGGAAGTCGAGGTTAGCAGCCTGCGGAAGGTTGATTGGACGGAGCTTCGCCCGAACTTTTTTGCCACTTTCCCTCTCGGTGTCTTAGAAGCCGCGCCTCAGTGGTGGATCGCGGTGGCGCGCTCGCCCGATGTGGCGACGACGGCCGCTCTGCAGACAGAACTTTTTGAGGAGTATCCCAATATCTCTGCAGTCGATCTGAATGTGGTGATCGACGCGCTGCAAAGCATCTTTGGACGGATCAATTTCGCCATCCGATTCATGGGGCTGTTCACCGCGATTACCGGAGTGATCATTCTCGCCAACGCTGTTACCACCAGCCGCAATCAACGTGTCCGCGAGAGCGTGCTGTTGCGCACGATTGGTGCGAGCGGGCGGCAGATTCGGACGATTCTTGCGTTGGAGTATGCCTTGGTCGGCTTTGTCTCTGCAGTCATCGGAGTGGGCCTTGCGCTTGCCGCTAGCTCTGCTCTAGGCATTTGGGTCTTTAAGGTCGATTTTTATCCTCCCGTCGCAGAAGTCGTGGGGGCGGTGGCGTTTGTCACCGGACTTGCGGTCGTGACCGGAATGTTGAGCAGTCGAGGGATCGCGAATCATCCGCCGTTAGCGATATTGCGGCGAGAGAGCTAGTGGCTGGAGTTTGTTTGGCGGGAACGTCGAGCGTCGAACGTCCAATTATAAATATAAACGCGGGTCTCATTCTAATGTGGATAGTATGTTCGATGTTACCGGCGACCAGGCATCCTTAAATTTCAATCTGAGTCTTCCGGTGTTCACTCATTGTTAATTTCGGCCAGCCAGTCGAAATGTTTGTTTTTATAAAAGATCTGGCAGCCGTGATGTTGAGCGGTGGTGTCGATGAGGATGTCGGTATTGGGGACTGGCTTGCCTTTGCTAGTGCATGCTTGCGCTAGCTGCTGGGCGAGTTGCCAGACTGCCGGGGTGATTCCGGGGCAGGGCAGGACTTGATCGATTAGTGCAAGCGCGGAGGCAGATTCTTTGCCTGCCCGTTGCAGTTCCAGTTGAATCATCGGGCACCATGCGGCTTGCTTTCTCGCCATTAACTCCTGCACGTGCTGCGCTAATTCGACTTCGCTCTTCTTATTGGTAAAATCCAGCCAAATAGAGGTATCAATCAAGTGTATTATTGTACGGGGTCATGAGGGTCACTTCGTTGAGCTCCAATGCACGCATTACGCTTGTCATGAAGCTGCCAGAGCCAGCCAAAGCCATGACCTTTTTTACGTTCTATTGGTAAATATATTCTACGATCGGCTTGCTGATGGCTGCCGTCTTGGTCTTCGCCTTTTGTGGCCTTTGGTCAGGCCTTCATGTGCTCACTAGAAATATTTAAAGTGGTCTTGATGGAAGACACAATACCAGCCTAAGGCCTTATGTTAAGTTGGCTTCAAATTGCTATTGGCGTGAGCGCTGGAATTGTGCATCTTGAATGCATGAATGTTGATGCACGAATTTCCAAGGAATGGCGTCGCCGGATGCTATTTATGCTTTTTATGGTTTTCACGATTTCGGCTTGGTTCCTGTGGGATGGTTATGTTGTCTGGCCGAATGGTGCAGAGCGGCATGCGGAATTTGTCGAAATTGAGGTAGCGATGGTTGCGTCTGGTAAGATTGAAGCCGTGGAGCATAAGGCGCACGGTGCTAAGGTGAATGAATACCTGCGCATTGCGTGGGAGCGTCATGCGAAGGAGGCTGGCTACAAGCGCGACATGCCGAAGGAGCGCACCGATGCGTCGATCCGTGAGCAGCGGATGATCGGCTGGGTGATGATGACTGGCTCGGTGTTTTTTGGGTTGTGGGTGCTGTGGAACCACAAGTTGAGCGTGCGGGCTGAGGGCGATGTCGTGATTGGCACGTCTGGGCAACGCGTGGAGTTAGACTCGATCGTGAAGATCGACCGTAAGCTGTGGGAGAAAAAGGGCATTGCCTACGCGATCTATGAGGTCGAAGGCAAGCAGAAGCGCCTTTGCCTCGACGACCACAAGTTCAGTGGCTGCGAGGCAATCATCCTCGACGCGGATCGCCGGATTAAAGCGCGAAACGAGTCAGGTGATGGCGCCGCTGTTTAAGTTGAGTGCCTGATATAATCGAAGTTTGAGTGTGTTTTACCGAGACTTCAGGAATCAATTGGTCTGGTGTGCGTCTCTTCGGAGGTTCGGCACAGTGAAGTCAAAAAGCTTTATTAAGTTAAATTTTATACTGATGAAGCTTTTTGTTGCTGGTGGATGAGGTGACCTGCGCCATTCCAGTTGGGTTGGCAAATTAGAGATACGCACAATCGCTCGACATCCGGGCCGAAGCATCTAGTGCTTGATCGATATGAATCATCTCAGAAAACAATTTCCCAATATTCCTGAAGCGTCCTGGCCTGTGCTTGAGCGCTGGGCGGTGCTGCTGCGTGAGTGGAATGAGAAGATTAACCTGATTTCACGTAAGGATATCGAGCACTTGGAGGATCGCCACCTCTCGCATTGTCTCGCGATTACCAATCATTTGAAGTTAATGAATGGCACCCGAATCATGGACGTCGGTACGGGCGGTGGCTTTCCTGGTATTATCATGGCGATTTGCTATCCGCAGGCGCATTTCACCTTGATCGATTCGATTGGGAAGAAGATCACGGTGGTGCAGGATTTGATCGCCCAGCTTGGTTTGAAAAATGTTGAGGCTAAGCAGATTCGCGCGGAGGAGGTTAAAAAGCAGTTCGATTTCGTGACCGGCCGTGCAGTGAAAAACCTGCCCGAATTTTTCATGTGGATTAAGAACAACGTGCGTCGCGGCGAAAAAAACACGATCCCGAATGGTGTGCTGTACTGGAAGGGCGGCGAAATGGATGACGAGTTGGAAGTGCTTGGTATTCGCCCGCGCAAGGTGATCAATTTAGAAGAGACGTTTACGGATCCTTATTTTGAGCAGAAATATATCCTACATTTCGATGCCCGCGATGTGCAACGCGCGCGCAAGCCGCCGAGAGTGGAGCAGTAATTGCGGAACTTTGAAAGTGCTGTGCGCGCTGGCTACTATGCCCTTGAGTGCGAGCCAGGGTGTGGCCCGGCTTGTGAGCAACTCTGGCGAAGGCGTCCGACAAGCGTACACGGTAAGTTCTCATGTGCTAGACCTTGAATATTTGCTTAGTCGTTTGTCTGTTCGCACGCGGCGGCACGCTTTCGTGGCAGGCCTAAAACTAGCACGATGAATAAAGGTAGGCCGACTAGGAAGCCGAGCAGTGTGCTGCCAGTTAATTCGGCGAGGCCGAAGCCGGCTAGATAGGCTAGATAGGCGAGTAGCAGCGCGACTCCAGGCATAGCCCCTTGCTGCCGCAACTACCTGTCGAACAATTTGTATTTTGGTGAGTCATACGCGTTAGGGCGCGAAGGTGCCGATTTTATTTTATGCGCTACACTTTCTGTTGGTTGTTATTGAGGGGCTTGGGCGACTTGCCATTGCTTAAATATATTGCGCATTTCGGTGCCCGCGATGTGCAGGGCGCACAAGCCGCTGAGAGTGGAGCAGTCATTGCGGCCGCCCGCTTTAGGCTCGTGGCGTATCTTCAGTGTGCGCAGCGTCGCCCATTTATTTTATTAGCGCTACGTTTTTGGTGTTTTGAATTGGCTTCGCAGCTCGAAAGTAAGCGGTGAGTTGGCTGCCTTAGCGAACTAATCGGGTGGGTCTTTTTTATCGATAGTGGTCAATTTAGAAGAATTTTTCTCGATTTAGATGTCAAATATAAGTCTGTTGCGAACTTTGGCGTGCGTGGCCTTTGGGGGTGCAGGCGCGAAGTGCACTTACCTAAGTGACGTTGGAAGTTGTAGCTGATGGCGGGGCTTTGTCTAAGTATTGTTGTTTTAATAAGTATGGGTGGGGTGCGTCGGCGTCTGCGCTGCAATCGTGATGTATGAAGGGTTGGGCGGAGTTTTTTTATCTCACACCAGGCTTATTGTAATTGATAAATGAATACGTTATTTGATGGATAATGCGTGCGTTAAATCTCTCAAATTTATTAGTCTGTTTATTTTTATCATAAATTATAGTGAGTCCTTTTTTTTGAAAAAAGAGCCGCACAAATGAAAAATTGGCATGCAGGAAGCTAATAGTGATGCGCTGCAACCATGCAGCGGAAAACAAACAAACAAACAAATAAAATTATGAAGATGAAAAAAGAACTGCTAGCATCACTTACGAGTGCTGCACTTTTCGGATCTGTTGCGAATGCAGAGATTCCACTCACTGATGATCTGAGCGCCTATGGTTATATTGACGCTTATTACGAAGATACCGATAGAGGAGATAATCTTGAAGGTGGACTTGCTGAGTTTGAGCTCGGATTCAGTTTCACTCCTGCGGAAAGCAAGTGGTCTGCAGTGGCTGAACTGTCATTTGACAACAATAGCGATTCTGAGACAATAC
>CALKBZ010000012.1 GCA_937775295.1 uncultured Opitutales bacterium | reverse complement strand
TCGTCGACGATTTTGTGCCGTGCAACGATGTCTTGCTGGAGCTGGTTGCACTCGTCGCAGTCGCCGCCGAGAAGATAATCGAGATTGAATTGGATCAGTCCATTAACTGGTCGAGTCAGACTGTAAATCATCCAGGTGCCTTCGCGCTTGGATTCGATGATGCCGAGCTGCTTCATGATCGCTAGCTGCTTGGACATCTTCACCTGAGTGGCGTCGAGTATCTTCTGCAAATGGCAGACACAGAGCGGGCTCTCATTTAAGAGATTGATGATGCGGAGTCGCTGTGAGTCGGCGATGCACTTGTAAATATCGGAGGCTTCCATGTGTATGGTAGGTATATTCTAGTTATAGTATATACTGTCAATGGTATATTTCTTTGAGGGCTGAGATAGGAGGGTTGAGAGTTGAAGGCGCTCTGTCGCCGTATTCTGTGTGACGGAGATCCGAACGCGCCGACAGCACCCAAGGGCATAATTAAAGTGGCGCGGCTACACTTGATGGAGTCGGTTAAAAGTGTTGCCAGTGTGTGTCGGCTGTTTTTGGTGGGGCGCTTCGCTTCCTTATTATGCTACTACCTCTTCTCATTCTCTCTGCGCTGCTGCTTGCGGTGGCGTATCGCTTTTATGGTCACTTCTTAGAAACGCGCTGCGGGGTAGACCCTGAGCGGGAGACGCCTGCTTGTGAGATCAATGATGGAGTCGATTATGTGCCGACGCGGGCCTCGGTGCTGTTTGGGCATCACTTTTCGTCGATTGCGGGGGCGGGGCCGATTGTGGGGCCGATCATTGCGGCGTCGGTGTTTGGGTGGTTGCCGACATGGATTTGGATTATAGTCGGCTCCATTTTTGTGGGGGGTGTGCACGACTTTGGTAGCACTCTGATGTCGCTACGCTATCGCGGGCGCTCGATCACGGCGACGTGTCGCGATCTAATTGGCGAGACGACGGGTAAGTTGTTTTTGATCTTTGTTCTATTCGCACTGGTCTATGTGATCGTGGTGTTTCTCGATCTGACGGTGGCGGGCTTTGTGAACCAACCTGCGGTAGCGACTGCGTCGGGTTGGTTTATTTTGGTGGCGCTGACTTTTGGGCTGGTGGCTCGGAAGTCAGGGATTTCGTATAAGATCGTGATTCCCGTGTTTGTGGTGCTGACGTATCTCGGGCTGTGGATTGGCGTCGAGTTTCCGGCTCCGACAGTGAGTAAAGAGCTCTGGATGGCGGCGGTGCTGATCTATTGCTACTGCGCAGCGATTCTTCCCGTCGGCCTCTTGATGCAGCCACGTGACTTTTTGAGCGCGACGTTTTTGTATGCAATCATGTTGCTCGGCGTGGTCGGATTGGCCGTTCACGGCGGTGGATTCGAGTTGCCAGTTTATACCAGTTTTAATCCGAAGGACTGGAGTTACATGGTGCCATTTTTGTTTATCACGGTCGCGTGTGGTGCATGCAGCGGCTTTCACAGTATCGTCAGTAGTGGTACGACTTCGAAGCAGATTCAAACGGAGTGCGATGTGAAGAAGGTGTCGTATGGCGCGATGTTAGTCGAGGGGCTGCTGGCGGTGTTTGCCTTGGCCTGTGTCGGAGTGTCTGGCGGTATGGAAGGTGGGCCGGTGGCAACCTTTGCACGTGGCTCGGCAGTGTTCTTTGGTTCGCTCGGCATTCCCCATGACGTGGGGCTGACTTTTGCGACTTTGGCGGTGAGCACGTTTTTGCTGACGACACTCGATACCTGCACCCGACTGACCCGCTTTCTGGTGGAGGAGCTATTTAATTGGCGTGGGGCAGGGAGTCGCTACCTCGGCACGCTGCTGGTGTTGGCACTACCTGGCGCTGCCGCCTTTGGTACATTTACTGCGCCAGACGGCTCGGTGTTGCCGGTGTGGAAAGCGATCTGGCCGTTGTTTGGCGCGACCAATCAGCTGCTCGCCGCGCTCGCATTAATTACGTTTGTGGTGTTCTTGAAGCATCGTCGTATCGCCTTCGGTTTTGCGTTGATCCCGGCCGCGGTGATGGTGGTGATGCCAATCATGGCGCTGGTCATGATGGTGGTGCAGCATGGGGTGAATAGTATGCTCGGAGGCATTTCACTTGGCATGGTGTTGCTCGGCCTGTACGTGACGGCGATGTCGCTGAGGTTTGTCTGTGCGCCAAATGTTGGTGGCGCGGAAGTCTCGGGCCGAGTGATTAGTTAAACAGTGGCGCAGGCATGCTTACTTGGCTTTCTTCGGGGAGGACAGACTGGCCGGAGGTTTGCCGGAGTGGCGTCGCAATGTCTGTATTACTTTAAGAGCGGGCGGCCAGGTCTGTATTATTGGATCTAGAGTAGTTCCGCGATCGAGCCGAAGTCGGGGTCGTAGAGGCGCTTGTAGGTCCGCACTGCGAGGCTGTCGGTGAGGCCTGCGGTAAAGTCACAGAGGCGGCGGTGGCGGCCCGTGGTGGTGGTTTCTTGATTGATTAATTCCTGCACTTGCACGGGGAGGATGCGTAGGCCGCTGCCATCGGCATTGGCGCAGTTCTCGCACAGTGCGGTGAAGAGTTTTTTTAATATGTGGCCGCCCTTGAACTCGATCTGTTGGAGCTGGGGCGAACGAAAAATAAGGTCGAGCGCGATCTGCTTGTAAAGGGCGCTTTCGGCTTTGACGTCGGCGGCGATGGAGAGGTCGCAGGCGTGGCGGTTAGTGCGGTCGCTAAGAAAGCCGCTGCGAGGCGTGAGGGTGCAGCCGTGCACGAAGCGACCGATGCGTGCACCGAAGTGCGACTCGTAGCGGTCTTCGCGAATGACTTGGCAGAGCTTGTCGATCAATGCGGTTTGTGTGGCGTCGAGGTCTTGTTCTACGGCCCATTCGGTAATGCTTCCGACGTTGATGTAGCGAGCGTGAATGCCGTCGACGATGTCGTTGAGCGAGTAGGCGGTATCATCCGCCCAATCCATAATCTGACATTCGATGCTTTTAAAAGAGTTGAGTGCTCTCGGAGTACTTAGCTCGTCTGGGACTTGCTCGCTGTCAAAGATGGTGTTGCGCCAACAGGCTTGCTCGTCGTAGATGAAGTGGTTGTCGGGATAGTCCGGCGAGCCGTCGGCTTTGGTGCCGATGCATTCGCGGTGCAGCGCTTTGTACTTCATGACGCCGTCGAGGAAGGCGCGGGTCGGGGCGATCCCTTGGGTGGCGCTGGGGCGTTCGTAGATCAGCTCGGTGAGGATGCGCAGGGTTTGGCCGTTGCCTTCGAACCCACCGTTAGGGGCCATCAGCTCGTTGAGTTTGCGCTCGCCGATATGGCCGAAGGGCGGGTGGCCCATGTCGTGGGCGAGGCCGACGGCTTCGGTCAGGTCGGCGTCGATATAGAAGCGGTCGTTAAGAAGAGCTGAGCTGGCGCGCAAGTATTCGCAGATGGAACGGCCGATCTTGGCCACTTCGATCGAATGTGTCAGCCGCGTGCGATAGAAATCGTATTCGCCAGATTGGAATACCTGTGTCTTCGACTGCAGACGTCGGAAGGGATAGGAGAAGATGATGCGGTCGCGCTCAATTTGAAAGGCGTTGCGGTAGTCGGATTCGGCTACGGGCG
>CALKBZ010000011.1 GCA_937775295.1 uncultured Opitutales bacterium | reverse complement strand
CCTGATGCAAGCTGGTGTGGCATACATGGGCTACGTTGCCATCGGTGGCCTAGTGATCATAACACTCGGTGCAACTCTCTGGGCAATCGAAGGCCCAGGCGGCTACCACATTCACCCGACAGGAAGACAAAATCTAAGGCCTCGCTCCTTCAGTTTTTCACAGCATTTAAGTTTTTATAAAATAATGAGCGACGTCGCCCACAATAACGACAGGCCATCACAACGTGATGGTCGACAACAAGAAGCTCTTCATGTGGCTGTTTCTTGGTTCCGATTGCATGTTCTTTCGGCACCATGATCTCCACGCACCTGATATATCGTAAGTTATATCCGGATTCGTTTGATCCAACTAGCCTCTTCAGTCTCGAGCTCACCTCCTTCTCGACCTTCATCCTGCTGATGAGTTCGTTCCTGATGGCACTCGCAGTGTCTGCGATGCACAAGAGGCGACATCAAGTCATTCCGCCGCAACACGCTCGGCGTGATCTTCTTCGGACTGATCTTCCTTGCTTGCCAAGTGTTTGAGTTCACTGAATTCGTCCACGAAGGCCTGACACTAAAGAGCGGCACTTTTGGCTCCACCTTCTTCTTTCTGACTGGTACTCACGGGGTGCACGTGGCGATCGGACTATTTTGGCTGACCTGCATGTATTTCTACTCCTATACAGGTAAGATGGACCCGCACGAAAGTGCCATTGATGTTGAAGTCGCTGGCCTTTACTGGCACTTTGTAGATATCGTCTGGATCATTATCTTTACTGTAATCTACCTGATCGAATTCATTTAAATAAGGACGCCCATCATGTCTGAAACACTTTCTAAATCCAACGCTGACCACAGCGGCGAAGAAAAAAAGTACCATGCCTTTATTAATTTGGCACTGGTCTTAGCCGCTATCACTGGCATCGAATTGGTGCTCGTTTATCTGCCAATCAATAGCACCTTTATTTTCGTTACACTCGTTTCTCTCTCGCTGTTTAAGTTTTTAAGCGTGATTGCATGGTTCATGCACCTACTGTATGACAAGCTGATCCTGACCTTGGCTTTTGTCACAGGCCTATCAATCGCATCTGGCACGGTGGTCGCGCTGATGTTCATTATGGATACTGGCTTTGTCGATTACGAGGCAATCACTGCATTCTAGATTCAAACCAGAGTTGAGATTTCTAAGGACGACAGCGATTTGTCGTCCTTTTTTTCTGCCATCTGCTCAGCCTAATAATTCTCAGCTATTGAGTCGCCACTCCGCGTTGCGACACAGACACCGAACTCATGCAACTCCACTGGCACACCGAACCTCTGCTCCTGATCACACTCTTGATGATCGGCTGGCTCTACGCGCTCGGCATCGGGCCACTCAGAGAACGCATCGCCCCCGGCACTGGCTTCCCCCGCGGCCAAGCGATCTTGTTCTACCTCGGCTTAATCATCGCCTATCTAGCAGTCGGCTCGCCGCTCGACCAGATCGGCGAACAGTTCCTGTTTTGCGCACACATGACACAGCACATGCTGTTGATCTACTTCAGCCCGGTGCTATTCATCTTTGGCACGCCAAGTTGGTTGATCGATTGGCTACTCAAGCCGGAGTGGTTACGCAAAACCATGAACCTGCTCACCCACCCAGCCTGCGGCGGCCTGCTGTTCACCTTCATCTATACCGCATGGCACATCCCCGCACTCTACGAAGCGGCGCTGCACGACAAACGTATTCACATCTTAGAGCATTGGACGATGTTTTCACTCGGCATACTCATGCTTTGGCCCTACCTGACACTGTCGACGCGCGTGCCTCGCCGCAGCTATGGCATTCGAATGCTAGCGATCTTCTTACTCATGGTTGGCCAACTGCCAGTGTTTGCCTTTCTCACCTTCGCCGGGGAAGCAATCTACCCAACTTACGCCTGGGCGCCTCGCATCATCGATCTGGACCCGCTCAATGATCAAATTCTGGGCGGTATCATAATGAAAGTCGTAAATATGGGATTTTCTCTTACCATTCTTGCAATATCCTTTTACTTTTGGGCAAAGAGTGAAGAACAGGATGACCCTATCCCCACACCAGCCGCCACAAAAACTCCACAAAGCGCTAATTAAAAATGACCTGGGAAATATTATTTGTTTTTGCGCTCCTGATCTTCGCGATCACGAGTTTCATCTGGGAACGCATCCCAGCGGACCTCACTGCAATCACTGTATTTGGCGTGCTGATTTTCGTCAGCATGATCAGCAAGAGCCCAGAACTCCCGACACTCGAAAACCTATTAAGCGTTTTTGGTAATTCCGCACCCCTGACGATTGCGGCGATGTTTATCGTCAGTGGATGCCTTGAACGCACTGGCGCGATTGAGCTGATCACTGGCTATTTAAGGCGAATGGTCAAACTCCCGTACAGGAGCTTCATCTTCATCATGGTCATCGGTGTGGCCGCAGTATCTGCATTTATCAATAACACGCCGGTCGTGATTGTATTGATGCCCGTGGTGCTCACCCTCTCCCGAGAAATGGGGATCGCGTCCTCCAAACTACTGATCCCGCTGTCCTACGCATCGATCTTTGGCGGCACCTGCACCCTACTTGGCACCAGCACCAACTTACTCGCCAGCGGTATCTTAGTCGAATCTGGTCATGCGCCGATTGGTATGTTCGAACTCGCAGCAGTCGGCCTGCCGATCCTAGCATTCGGTTCGCTCTACCTGGTTCTGTTTGGCGACAAACTACTCCCCCACCGCGAGACTCTGACTTCGATCCTCAGCGATGAAGAGCGCAAGGAGTTCATGACCGAAGCCTTCGTGCGCGCTGGATCTGAACTCAAAGGCCAGACCGCACTCGAAAGCGGCATGCTTAAGGGGCGCGGCATCCGCCTACTTGAAATTGTGCGCCACGGGGTAGCCACCACAGGCGATCCGAGAAAAACAAAACTCCAGGTCGGTGACCGACTGGTGCTGGCCTGCCGCCCATCCGGAGTTGCCGAAGCACATTCGATCAAAGGTATCGCCTTGCACAGCGAAATATCCGCCGGCCTGGAAACTATCGCGACGGATGAAGGTGCGCTGGTCGAAGGCGTGGTCGGCCCACACGCAACCATCCTCGGTAAGACACTCGGCGAGATCAACTTCCGCCAACGCTTCCGTATCGTCGTCGTCGCCGTGCACCGCAAAGGGCACAATCAGCGCGACCGACTCGACAGCCTACGCCTACAACCCGGCGACACTCTGCTGATGATGGGCTCGACTAAGGCAATCAACTCGCTCTCCTCCAGCGACGAGATCATTCTGCTAGATCGGCCACGCGTGCCAGCTCGCAGTATCCGCGCGAAAATGCCCATCGCCATCGGCATCACCATCGCAATTGTCACACTCGCCACACTCAACATCGTGCCCATCGTCGCCGCCGTCGCACTAGGCGTGGCAATTTTAATGCTGACTGGCTGCATGAAATCGAAAGATGCTTATTCTTCGGTCGAGTGGAGTCTTTTGATGATTATTTTCGGCATGCTTGCGCTCGGGCAAGCAATGGACTCCACCGGCGCCAGCCTGTTAATCGCCGAGAATATGATTGGTGTGGTGCAAAACTTTGCCCCTGAGCATCTACAGAGCGTCATGATGCTCGCGTTCGTCTACATCATTACATCGACCTTCACCGAGTTCCTCTCAAATAATGCTGCCATCGCGCTGATGGTGCCAATTACACTCGGTATCGCCACGACACTCGGCATCGACCCTCGCCCGCTCGTGGTCGGCGCATGTATCGCCGCTTCTGCGAGCTTCGCAACACCCATCGGTTACCAAACCAATACCTACGTGTATGGTGTCGGTGGCTACAAGTTCTTCGACTTCACCAAAGTCGGCCTACCGTTAAATATCATCTGCTTCACCGTCACAGTATTTGTCGTGCCAATGTTCTGGAGCTTTTAAAATGGCGTAGCCATTCTGGAGTATGAGAGCCGGAAAGTAGAAAAGTGCCAAGGTCACAATTTTCAAACCTGCCAATCCCTACGTGACTTAATCCTACTCTTACTCATTCTCTTAATCATTCCCTGCGAGTGAGACGGAGGATTAAAAGCAAGATTTAGAGCATGATTAAGAATAGACCGTATCACATCCTCGGCCTTACCACCTTCCATACCCTTGATACCCTTCATACCTTCTCACCCGTCTCACCCGTCTCACCCTTCTCACCCTTCATACCCTTCATACCCTTCATACCCTTCATACCTTCCATACCCTTGATACCCTTCATTCCTTCTCACTAGATCTAATTTAAATAAACTGGATTAGATGTAATACATCGAGCTGGTATCCTCCACAACGAAGGCTTCCAGCGTGTAGCTGCTGATCTTTTTCTCGAATTCAACGCCGATATCGCTCCAAATACTGGCGACGCGTTCACCAGAATGCCCTTGATCGTCGAATGTGCGCTCGAGGAGGTCACCATCCACCGCCGTGACGATCTCGTCCAATCGGATTCGCTCAGGTGCCCGTGCGAGCGCATAGCCACCCTGCTTGCCGCGTTTGCTGACAATCAGCCCCGCATTACGCAGCTCGTTCAAAATCTGCACTAGATAGTTGGCCGGTATTTTTTCTGCCTCAGCCAATTCATCGATATGGGCCAATTTTTCTTGGCCATGAGTGCGGGCTAACTGTGCTAAGACACGGCAGGCATATTCAAGCTTATGGGAAAGTTTCACAGCGCTTAAGTTAGGCTCTTGACTCAAGAAGTAAACTTGAATCTCTGCGGCCGCAACAAAGCCCTCCCCCAAAGACCGCAAGTAACTGAATATTAAGTGGATAAGATACATTAAAAAAAACCACTTAAAAGTCATTTTTTAGTGGTCAGAGCACTATTTCGAAAGCATAAATAAGTGCTTATGTCAGAACAAGAAAAGCCTGAAGATTTACAGCCTCAAAAGCCTCGAAAAGATGTCGCCAACGACGCCCCTAAGGACGTCTATGACTCTTCCAAAATCCAGAAGCTTGAGGGACTGGAAGGTGTCCGTAAACGCCCCGATATGTATATCGGCGACACCAACGAACGTGGCCTCCACCACTGTGTTTTTGAAATCGTCGATAATTCGATCGATGAAGCCCTTGCCGGTTACTGCTCGCAGATCACCGTCAGCATCCACAACGACGGCTCCTGCTCCGTTGAGGACGACGGTCGCGGCATCCCTGTCGACATTCACCCGAAGTATAACATCCCCTCGCTCGAGCTGGTGATGACCAATCTGCACGCAGGTGGTAAATTCGGCAAAGGCGCCTACCAAGTGTCCGGCGGTCTCCACGGTGTGGGCGCGAAGTGCGTCAATGCGGTCTCCGAATGGTTCGAGGTCGAAGTCCGTCGCGATGGCAAAGTGCATAAGATGGAATTCTCGCGCGGTAAGACGACCGAGAAGATGAAAATTATCGGCGATACCAAGCGAAACGGCACACGTATCGCATTTTCCCCCGACCCGGAGATTTTCGAAACCACCCGCGACTTCAAAGCCGAACTACTCGGCAAGCGCCTGCGTGAGCTTGCCTTCCTAAATCCCGGCATTCATATCACATTCGTCGACGAACGCGTTAACAAGACCACGGCATTCATCTTCAAGGATGGCATCTCCGAATACGTCAAGTTCCTCAATGAGAACAAAAACGTCATCCAAGAAGAACCAATCTGCATCCACGGCGAAGCGCCGACGCCTAACCCCGACCTCGACGCCAACATTGTCGTCGATATCGCGCTGCAATATAACGACAGCTACAGCGACCAAATCTATGCTTACGCCAATTCGATTCACAATATCGAAGGTGGCACTCACCTCTCTGGCTTCCGCACTGCGCTGACCCGCGTGATCAACTCTTACGCAAGACAGAACAATCTGATCAAAGAGAAAGATCCAAGCCTCAGCGGCGACGACACGCGTGAAGGTTTGACTGCGATTGTTTCGGTTAAAGTACCAGAACCACGCTTCGAAGGTCAGACCAAGACCAAGCTCTCCAATAGCGAAGTCGATGGCATCGTCCAGAAGATTACTGGCGAGCAACTCAAGTACTATTTCGAGACTCATCCACAAACCGCCAAACGTCTGATCGAAAAGACTCTGCACGCAGCTCGCGCTCGTGAAGCGGCTCGTAAGGCTCGCGAAACTGTCCGTAAAGGCGCACTTTCTGGCGGTGGCCTTCCAGGTAAACTAGCCGACTGTTCCTCCAAGGATCCAGCCAACTCCGAGATTTATATTGTGGAAGGTGACTCGGCGGGTGGTTCCGCTAAGCAAGGTCGTGATCGTGCCACACAAGCGATTCTCCCAATTCGCGGTAAGCTACTTAATGTTGAGAAAGCTCGCCTCGATAAGGTGCTCAACAATAACGAAATTCGCAGCCTCATCACCGCAATGGGCACTGGTATCGGTGACCACGAAGGTCCGGGCGCATTCGACGCATCGAAAGCTCGTTACCACAAAATTATCTTGATGACCGATGCGGACGTCGACGGTGCGCACATTCTCACCCTCCTCCTCACCTTCATCTTCCGCCAAATGCGCGGTCTGATCGAATCGGGATACGTTTACATCGCGCAACCGCCACTCTACAAAATTAAGCGCAAACGCCGCGAACAATACATCGATAACGATGCACAGCTCAACCGCATCCTACTCGAACTCGGCACTGAGGATGTCAATCTGATCCGTGTGCGCGACCAAAAGGATCTCGACAGCGAGACGATCGAACAAATCGTCCAGATTCTGTCACGTATGGAAGTGGTCGGGCGCGGCGTGACTCGTTACGGTTGCGACTTTGCTACGTATCTTGATCAGCATCATAATGTGACTCATGAGCTACCGCGCTATATCGCTCGCATCCGCACAGGAAACGTCGAAGAGTTCCGCTACCTGCGTAACGACGACGAGCGCTCAGCCTTCCACATGGAATTCGGCCTCGCCGACGCCGACGAAAGCGACACCCTCAATCGCGAAGTTGAGAACGACGCAGGCGTGACTGTCCAGCAACGCGTATCTCTTCACGAGATCTATGAATCCACGGAGATGACGAAGTTACTACGCAAACTTGCAGATGCTGGCATGGACGTAAAAACATTCAGTAAGAGCGATGAAGCACGCTACCACTTGATCGAAAACAAGGGCGACGAAAAGAAGGAGAACATCATTGAGCTGAGCTCGATCATCGACCTGATCGAAAACATCCGCACAATCGGTCGCCGCGGCCTCAGTATTCAACGATACAAAGGTCTCGGGGAAATGAACCCGAAGCAACTCTTCGAAACCACAATGGATCCGAAGACACGTAACCTGCTCAAGGTAAACATCGCCGACGCCGCAGTCGCTGATGGCATCTTCTCCATGCTGATGGGCGAAGACGTCCCTTCCCGCCGTGCCTTCATCGAAGACAACGCACTGAATGTTTCATACTTAGACGTATAAAACATTCTGAGTCCGAAGGTGCGAAGGTATTAAAGTAACAAAGTAGAGCACATTCAACTTATTAGCTGTTTCAACCTTCCCACTTTTCCACATTCAAACTTCCCAACTTTTAGATCATGTCCGAAGAACTCCCACCAGAATTACCAGCAAAAATCCCAAACGATGCAGATCGCGCGGAAGTCACATCGATCATCGATATTATGCAGACCGCATACATCGATTACTCGATGTCCGTCATCGTTAGTCGCGCCCTGCCCGACGCACGCGACGGCCTCAAACCTGTGCAGCGCCGAATCCTCTACGCAATGCTCCGTGAAGGCCTGCTCCACAACCGCAACTTCGATAAGTGTGCCGGTGTGGTAGGTGAAGTCCTAAAGAACTACCACCCACACGGTGATAGCTCCGTTTACGACACCCTCGTCCGACTCGCTCAACACTGGGTCATGCGCTATCCGCTGATCAAACCACAAGGTAACTTCGGTTCCATTGATGGTGATCCCCCTGCTGCGTATCGTTATACTGAGTGTAAGCTCGAAGCGATCGCCGAAGAGATGCTCAAGAACATCGATGAAGATACCGTCGATTTCATCCCCAACTATAAGGAAAGCACCACCGAACCGACCGTCCTACCAGCAGCGTTGCCGAATCTTCTGATGAATGGCTCCACGGGTATTGCGGTCGGCATGACCACCAATATCCCACCGCACAATTTGAGCGAAGTTATCGACGCCGCTTGTGCGATCATCGACAATCCAAACATCAGCTTGGATGACCTGATCGACATTATCCCAGGCCCTGACTTCCCAGGTGGTGGCTTTGTGCATGGCACTGCCGGCATCCAGAGTTACCTTCGTACTGGTCGTGGCATCGTCCGTACACGTGGTATCGCAGAAGTCGTCGAGACCAAGGGACGGGAAGAAATCATCATCTCCGCCATCCCTTACAATGTGAATCGCGCGACACTCGTTATGCGTATCGCTGAGTTAATCACCGACAAGTCGATCGACGGCATCTCTGATTTGCGCGATGAGTCCACCGAGACCACACGTATCGTTATCGAATTGAAACGTGGTGCGATCCCTCGCGTCATTATCAATCAACTCTACAAGAGCACCGCCCTTGAAAGCTCGTTCGGTGTCATCCTCCTCGCGCTCGACAACCGTCGCCCGAAGCAGATGAACATCAAGGAAATGATCGGTTGTTACATCGATCACCGCCGCGAAGTCATCTACCGCCGCACGCAGTTCAAACTGCGTAAAGCAGAGGCACGCGCGCACATCCTCGAAGGCTTCCGTATCGCCCTCGATAATCTCGACGACTTCGTTAAGATTATCCGCGCATCGAAGAACCGCGACGAAGCTAAGAAGAACTTGATGGCGACGTATGACATCTCGGAGCTGCAGACCAACGCGATTCTCGAACTGCGCCTCTACCAGCTCACAGGCCTCGAACGCGGCAAGATCGAAGAAGAGTATGCAGCCCTCATGGAGCTCATCACTTACCTTCGCGACATCGTCGACAACGAGCACCGCCTGCTCGAAGTGATCAAGGAAGAGCTAGGAGAAATGCGTGAGAAATACGGCAACCCACGCCGCTCCGAGATCCTCGCAGTCGATGGCGACCTCAGCATGGAAGACATCATTCCAAACGAAGGCTGCATGATCACCATCACCCATAAGGGCTTCATGAAGCGCACTTCCCTCCACGAATACCGCTCGCAGAAGCGCGGCGGTAAGGGCGTCATTGGCTCCGGCCAATACGAGGAAGACTTCGTCGAACACCTCTTCACCGGATCCACACACGATAACATCATGTTCTTCATGAACAATGGCCGTGTGTATGTTGAAAAGGTCTACAACCTTCCAGAAGGTTCACGCATCGCCAAAGGGCGCGCACTCGCCAACATTCTCGAGCTCCAAAAGGGCGAACAGATTGCAGCGATGATTTGCGTCGATGGCTTCGAAGAATCAGAGCAACGCATCGTCCTCGCCACCGAAAAGGGTGTCACCAAGAAGACCATGCTCTCCGATTATAAGAACCACCGTAAAGGCGGCCTGATCGGTATCAACATCGACGAAGGCGACTCCCTCATCGGTGCACGCCTTACCAACGGCAGCGACGACATCATGCTCGTCACCAGCAATGCACAGTCCATCCGCTTCCCAGAAACGGATCTGCGCGATCAAGGACGTGCCACACGTGGCGTCCGCGGCATTAAGCTCAAGGGCGAGAAAGACAAAGTCGTCGCCATCGAAATCGTCGACAATGAAGCCAAGCTCCTCATCGCAGGTGCCAACGGCCTCGGCAAGCGCACTGACTTCTCCGACTACCGTGTGCAATCACGTGGCGGTTCCGGTATCATCGCGATCAAGTCCGACAAGGTAGCAGGCGCTCTCAGCGTCACCGACGCCGACGAGATAATGATGTTCACCAAGAAGGGCCAAGCCGTCCGCAGCCCGATCGGCGATGTCCGCATCACCGGCCGTGCCGCCAGTGGCGTCAAGCTCGTCAACCTGGCAGCCAGAGATTCCCTAATCGGCATCTCCAAGGTCATCGCCTCCGACGAGGAAGAATCTGGCGAAGAGGAGCTCGAAGTGATCGAAGGTGAGTCACCCGCAGAAGGCACCGCACCCGAAGCTTCCGAAGCAGCGGCAACAGAAGGCGACGCAACCGAAGAGTAGATGTACTCGATAAGTGTTTAACAAAAGCCGCTACACATCGTGTAGCGGCTTTTTTATGCGCGTCTCCCTGATAGCAGCGGCAGTGCTGGCGCAGACCGCACCACGGCGAGAACATCCAAACGTACTCCCCCATACAGAGGCCCACTCGTATCCCTCGCCCTCGGCCGCTGCAAGTCGCATCGAAGGGACTCTCCTGTCGCTTAGCATCATGCTGGGTTACCGAAATTAAAGCGACCAGAGTGTCGCTTACACAAAAAAAGACAAAAGCTCCCACAACTTACTCAAACGACATTTGATCGATAGATTAAAAATCCGCTTTACCACTAATTCCTCAAAATCATGCCGCTCATTCAACTTACCTCCAACCTCGCGCTCACCGACGCGGAAAAGTCCAACTGCCTACAGACCCTCTCCAAAGCGGTGTCCGAGCTACTCGGAAAAGTCCGAAGACTTCGTTATGTCTAGCTGGATCAGCTCAAAAATGACAATGGCCGGCACAGAGCACCCCACCATCTTCGTCGATCTACGCGCCATTCGGCTGCCGGAAGATGCCCCCCAACGGCTCACCCCCGAACTTTGCGAACGCATACGCCTAACCACTGAGATTCAGGCCGATCGGATCTACATCAA
>CALKBZ010000010.1 GCA_937775295.1 uncultured Opitutales bacterium | reverse complement strand
CTTGAGGGAGCGGAATATCAATTTTATCGATTAAGTCTTTCAGTGTCTTGAGATCACTATGTGTACCGTAAGCGACGATCGAATTGGTGCGCTCATCCGCAGAGAGTCCGACAAAGTTTGAAAATTGCAGTGAACTATTGCTGGAGCTGCTAGTCGTTGTCGTTTGGGTGGCGACTTGGGCTGCAGGCTGAGGAATCGGCTGCTGGTTACTCTTATTGGAGTTGTTGTTCTCTTTGATCTCCGTCTTGGCATCCTCTTCGCGGCCTTCTTTTTGGCCGGAAATGATTTCTTCGATGATGGGCACCACTTCTTCGGCCTTGGCCTGACGCAGCGGGAACACCTCGCTGCTAGTGAGCGGTGCGGCATCGACATCGACGTTTTCGATGACGTTCATGATCACTTCGAGATTACCGGGGTGGGTGATCAGAATCAGTTGGTTGGTGCGCTCGTCGGCGGTCACACTGGTAGTGCCTTCCAAGTAATTTTTTAGTGGGCCTGAAATTAAGTTTTCGATGCGTTGCTGCATCTCTGCGGCTTGGATGTAATCCAGCTTGATGAACTGGATCTCTTCGCGAATTTCCTGCGGCTTATCCATTTCGCCGATAATACGCTCGATGCGTTGCAAGTTGATCAGTGCATCGGTGATCAGCATTGCGTTGGACTTGGGGAAGACAATGACGCTGGAGTTTTGCGACAGGAGCGGAGTGACGACGGTGCCACTAGTAACTTCGGCCTGTAAGTAATCGAACTTAAACAGTTTAGCGTAGATTTGTTGACTCGCGGGCAAGCCCAGCGTGCTGCCGACAATCATTTCGGGCACATGGCTGTTCACGCTGGTGGCGGGCACGGCCTTCATGAAGCGGCCGCCCATATCGGTGAGCATGATTGAATTGAGGCTGAGCAAACTTTCAAGGGCCAGCACGGCTTCACCTTTGGTGAGTTCGCCACGGGAATTAAAATTGATTTTTACCGCGGCAATATCTTGGCGGCGCAGGATGATCTTGCCAGTCATCTTCTCCAGCATATCGAGCACTTGTAGCGCGGTCTCATCGCTGAGCACGATCAGGCCTATTATTTCATCCGGATTCTCAACTTGTGGCTCAAGTGGAATGATCGAATCGACCGGATCTGTCGTCAGCGTAGACGCTTCCTGTGCGTGACTGGTCGCGACGCATGCGAGGAGCAGGCTAATAAAGAGCGGAAATGTGCGAAAGATGGAATTCATGATCGAAAGAGCGCTGGGCGGATTCGTCTTATTGGTTCACGGCCTCATTCAGATCGAAAGAGTTTATTTTAAAGCGGACATCCAGTTCTTCGGGATTACGTCGGTTCTTAGTTACGCGGACGCTCTGGAGGTTAATATAAGGAGTTTCTTGACTGAGTAGATTGTTGAATAGAATCAATTGCGCAATAGATATTCGGCTCAGTCGCATGCGCATGTCATGATCATTGAAAATCTCGCTTTCGCGGGTTTGCACGGAGTCTATATCTGCCGAGCCAGACAGTGCGACTTGGCGCAAAATACTGTCAATACGCCCCGAGAGCTGCGATCCAGCATAGGTCTTCTTGGGGTCCACTCGCTCAAGCGCATTGGCAAGACCGACGGTGAATTGCTCGCTACGGTCGAGCCATTGTTGCTGGTTCTGTAGATCCGCCTGAGCTTGCTTACGGTTGTCGTTCCACGCTGAACTGCGATTCAATAGATTCCCCGTCCAAATGAATAGTATGACGAGAATGAAAGAGAGTGTCAGGGTTTTCTCACGCACCGTCATACGCAGCAACAGCCGCTTCGCTTGTTTGAGGCTGTGGTGCATCAGATTTTGGCCTCCTCGGTGGATGTTGTATTCTCGGGAGCTACTTGAGTTTCTTTTGCTTCCACAGGAGCAACGACTTGTATGTGCGTGTAAGCTAGAGTCACTTTGAAGGTGGTCTCTCCTGCTCGGGTAAATAATTCAGGGCCAGCGATGAGCGTGAATTGATCGGACTGTTTCAAACTATCGGTGTAGCTGTTGAGCGCGTTGATACTGGTCGCCTTACCTTCAATGGTGATGTGGTTTTCACCTTCTACAATGACATTGTCATATTCGATGCCGAGCTTCAGTTTGAGACGAATGTTGTTGGCGGCATCAAGGATGGCGATGGGGCGCAGCTCATTTTTGGCGACTTGCTCCAATTTGACCATTAGCGCCTGTTTGTCTTCGATCATAAGAACGGCGGTGCGCTGGCTTTCGATCTGTTTATCAACTGTGCTGAGCCAAGCTTGGCTAGCGAGTAGCAGAATCTCGATGCCGACCAGTACCAGCGCGAAGATCGCAGCCCAAGCAGTGATTCGCATCAGTAGGGTGCCAAGGCGTCGGGTGCTGCGCTCGGTCAGCTTGAAATCCGCGCTGCGCACATCCGATTGCCAGAGTTGTGCCTCAGTGGGTGCCAATGTCGTCCATGCACCATATTCAAGGGCGCTACTTGAATCGTCGGCTGATTCCTGATTAAAACTAGCTAGTCCTTGCTCGCTCAGTCCGATAGCGCCAGTGCGTACTCTTAGCGTGGCAGCAGCCTTGGGTAAGTCGGGTGCACTGGCCATGAGCTCTTTTAGTGCCTGATCAACGTCGCCGTTCGCCAGTGAGGCAACTAGCGCAATATGCGGAATGCTCACGCCCTTATCAAATAACAGTAGACTGAGATTGTTGGCAGATTCCAGTGTAACTAACGTTTGGTCTGGAAAGCATGCGCCAGTCAATGTCGCGAAGTCTGGCAACACCCATGCGTAGGCCTGCAAATCGTTGTAGCCGGCATTTTTGAGACGATCCCGGTGAGTCGCATAGACGAGAATCGTGGGAGCGTCTTCATTATAAAGGAATCCCCAATTCAGTTGCTCTATAGGAAATGGCGCAATGGATTCAAGGCTCAGCTCAATAAAATCTGGGATTTCAGCAGGCTCCAAGTCGACGGGCACCAGGATGGTTTCGATGAAAAACAGGTATCCGGGTAAGACCAGCACTTGCTCTGCCGGGGCAGGTTCAGTCGGGGTCAATGTTGGGGCGGCGTCTTTCACGGGTGCTGATTTTCAATGATACTTAGATGGAAGCGCTTTATTCGCCAATGTCCATAGCTGAATAACGGGCAGATGGGGTTTTTGGGCCGCCTTGAGTGTATTCGCTCAATTGTAGGATTTTAAAGGGTAACTGCATGGCGTCCTGCTCCTCGGCCGATCCTGTCTTGGGTTTGCTCTCGGAGCCCCCACCGGGGACTGAGCCTGATGCAGTTGAGCCAGAGCCTGATTGCGCACTGAAGTTCGGTTCAACCAGTGCGCTGATGGTAAAGGGCACATCACCGCGCTTGAGGTTAATGGTGATGCGAAGCAAGCTGATCTCAACGCCACTGATTTGGCCTGCGGACTCCGGCGGCTTTTTCAAATATGGCTCTTCAAGGCCGTCAAAGAGGTAGTCATCTTGCCAGCCGTCCTGTCGGGCCAGCAGCTCGAGCAACTCTGCAGGTGCGGAATTCAGGTTGACCGAGCCGGTGTTCATTACTGAAACCAGGCCAGAGAGCTGCATGAACAGTTCATTCGGGATGCCAGCTTCGTCGAAGAATTCGTCCTCCCAGACCTTGAGCAACCGGAGTTCTTCGAGAGATTGTAATGGTGCATTGGCGGCTCGATACGGTGGATTATTGCGCAAATACTCATCCGATTCAGCACCATTGAGGCGTCGCTTGTCGTCCTCGTCGATCCAATCGCTCAAAGTGCTACTAAGCTCGCGAGTCGTGCCGAAATCTAAGTCCAATTGTTGTTCGAGGAGCTTGTTAAGTAATTCTTCGGACATTGTATTGAGCGGCAGTTTCCCGCCTTCGTCGCGGATGCTAATACTTACCGACCAACCATTAGGGATGATGATGCCAGCGTAGTTAATCGGATCGCTCCAACCTTGTTCGCCGGCGTAGAGTTTGCCGTCGTCGATCAAGGCGACCTCTTGTACCGTCGCTAGCGCAACTTCGAGCATACCGTAGGCAAATGCGCGCACATCCGAAGGTTCGTTAAAGATGGCGCGGTATTCGAGGTCTTCGACCGCTTCGCTCATAAAGCGTGTGACCATAAATGTAATCACTAATATAATTGCAAGCACCGCCACCAGTACACTGCCACGCTGCTTGCGCTGCGCGCAAGAGTGACGACCTTGCGGTCGAGTGACGCCTTCGGCGAGTGAAAGTGAGAGTGCGCCTCCGGCTAGTGAAAGTGCGCCTCCGGCTAGTGAAAGTGAAAGTGCGCCTCCGGCGAGTGACGCCCTTGGAGAGCTAGGAGTGGAGTGGGGCATGCTGGCACATCGTCCGCTTCGACGGTGGACGATTCGGAGGTCGTCCTTCTCGTTTAAATGTGACTCTGGTGTCATGTTTCCCATTTAGTATATTAACGCGCTCTTAGATGGCACTGGGATCGTCAATGTGCGCTCTTGTGTTTCATCCTTATATTCAAAAGTGAGTTTCAAGAAGCGGGGCAGCAAGTATTGATCATTACCGTCTGCTTCCATCGGTTCATCTTCTTCCTCCCACGTCTCAAATCGTTCGTCCCAGTAAATATACTGAATCTTAGTCACCATTGGACTGATGACCGTGCGGCGCAGATCGTTGATGTCCTCAGTGTCCTCTTGCAAAGTGGAATACCAAAGCAGACTGAGGCCTTCCGAATCGTCAAAATAAAGAAAGGCATCGAGGCCTAGAAGCGGTGCATTATCGAGGCCAACCATCAGCGGCGGTGCTGTGGTGAGTTTAAAATTCAGTAGGGGCTCTTTGTTGTCTGAAAATCCAGGTGGCCGCGCCCATCCCACTGGTTCGTCTGCCGCACGGATCAGTCCGCCGCTGGCGTCGCTGTTGGTCCCTGCCGTGCCTGCCGTCGAGATCGAAATTCTTGGTTGTGGAACGCCCGCGCCATCACCTTTTGCGTCGCTATTTGTGCTGGTATTGCTGTTGTCGTTTAATGCGATTTCGACACCTGCACTACTCAATGTGGCATTCAGGAATTCAGTGACTCCATCGACGTGATCAACAAAGAAATATCGCTCAGATCGTTCAGACCAGATACTGCTAATCGAGACCAGCATTGAGACGGCAGCTGCGAGCACGAAGCCCGCCACCGCAATTGCGAGAATCACTTCGAGTAGGCTCATGCCAGACTGGGATGACTGATGGCTGATCGTTGATGGCTGATGCCTAATGACTGTGGATTGGCGGCGCATTAAAATCGGTCGAAGTCGCGAGAGTTTTGTAGTTCGTCTTTTTTATCCTGCAACAAGTCGGAGCGTTCGTCGGATTCGGACCAAGTCGGGCGTAGCAGATAGAGCGATTCAGTATGAGTCGCTGCTTGTTCCTCTTGTGGTTCACTAAACTCGATGCTTAGCTGCACTTCGAATAAATCAATCACGTTGGTCGGCTCAATCGAGGCTTCCCAATTCGCAGTGCCATTGTTGAGTGTATCGTAGCGGTCGCCGTCTTCAGCATCGTCAATATTCGGCTCCAGTAGTAGTTGCATGCGCACGGCACGAATGTCAGCGTGGCGTAGATCGTTGCTTTGTCCGTGTTCTCGAGCGAGCAGGGCGTTGACGAATGACGAGGTCAAAACTACAGAGGCCATCGCAAACAGTGCGAGTGCAACCACCACTTCGATCAGCGAGAAACCAGGTTCAGTGCGAGGTAGACTCATTTTGTAGTGATTAACAAACTGGAGAAGGGGTCAAATATCAGTCGCGTTGGCGTACCGCTACCCGTGTCGATATCAACCACGAATGGATTGGAGCTCCGATCTGGCGCGAATTTGACCACATTGGTTTCGAGGCGAGTGCGACTGGCATCGGCTGGCGGTGCCAGACCCTCGGAGGGGGGCACCAAGTAGAATTGTATTTCGGCGGGCCCGCCTTGCTTGAAGCTTTCATCCAGCGCGAAGATTTTGCTACTGCTCGCATCGCTGGAAATAACAAAGCTGCCGCTTTCCTTATCAAATCGAAGTTCGCTAATAATTCGTTCGCTGGCAGCTGTAAATCGAGCCTCGCGCACCGCGGCTAGAAGAATTTCTTCGCTGCTTTGGGAGTCGCCCCGATCGGCCAGTGAGGCAAAGTTGGTGATCACGACTGCAGCGGCAAACGCCATTAGCCCGAGGACTAACACGATCTCAATCAGTGTGAAGCCCTTGATGCCAAATGCCTTATCTGCCTGCTTACCAGTTGCCAATATCATCCGCGCTTTCGGTACCATCCGGGCCCCACGACCACGCATCATAGCCACGGGCAGCGTTGATGTTCTTCGAGCCAGGGTATCGGTATTGATAAGGATTGTCCCAAGGATCAAGCGGGAGCTCCTTCAAGTAGGCGCCCCTCCATTTCGAAGCCTTAGCCGCAGGAGCCTTTATAAGTGCCGCGAGGCCCTCTTCGGTCGTCGGATAATTGCCCACATCAAGTCGGTAGGGCACCAGTGCAGTGTCGAGTGTCTGCTTTACAAAGATACCAGCAACTTTATCCTGTTGCCCGCTGAAAATGCCACCGAGATTGCCGATAGCGACCGTCGCAAGCACGGCAATCAGCGCGATCACGATGAGGATTTCAATTAAGCTAAAACCACTTTGGCGGTGGAGCTTTGGATGTGAGGTAGTCGAGGATGTTGATTTCATAAAGATAGATTCGATGAAGGTAAGATAATGTTGTAGCATGTGTAGCTTAAAACAAGTCGCAACTTAGTACGATTGCAAAGACGCTACGATTTCTTCTAAGAACCGCGATTACTCTGCTGGGCTTATCTGATTGCGTCTGTTGAGGCGGCCATAGGGACTCAACCCGATTCGTAAAATAGCTGCATGTTAGTTGAATTCCGTGCAGGTACACATGGCTGAGTTAGGTCTGGATGATTCACTCATGGACACGATACAAGATGCCCTTAGAGAATTGGCAGCACGGAGCTTCGGGCCAGCTTGTTACCTTGGACGTCGTAAAACAAGTCTTCGCCATGGTTAAGCGGATCTGACGCAATCGCTCTAGGATTTAAACGCCGAGACGAATCCGGTGCGCAGTGTCGGCATCGATATCGAGATACAGATGCCACGCATCGTCGGGTAAGCAATCGGCGATACGTTCGGGCCATTCGACCGCCAGGCACCATGGTGGGGCGAGAAAATCGTGGATCATCAGTGCGTCCAGATCAGCGCCAGAGGCTAAACGATACGCATCAAGATGCATAAGCTGGCGGCTACCTTGGTAAAGCGTATATAAATTGAAAGTCGGACTCGTCACAGGCTCGATGATATTCCATGCGCGGGCTAAGCCACGGATGAAGGTGGTCTTGCCCGCGCCGAGGTCGCCATGAAAGGCGAGTACATGGTTTTCGGGCACCAACACTGCGAACGCACCAGCAATTCGTTCGGTCTCCGCGGCGCAGGTCGTGACGATACCCTGTCGGAGTTGTTTTAGCAGATCTGAATCAGCTTTGCTCATGGAACTCTCAAATGCTCAAAACCATGCGACCATGGTAAGGCTGTGTTGGTTGCTGAGTCGATTAATTGTCCACCGCTAGAGGATCGGCGAATGCGGCCAATTTGCCGCAACTCGGTGTCGGGGAACTGCGCTGACCATTGCGCTTCGAATGCCTGGCAATTTACTTGCATGTCTAATGTGACGACCAATTCGTAGTCTTCGCCGTCGCAGCAGGCATGTTGTAATGCGCTGTGCCCCGAGGTTTTGGCCAACGTGTAAGCGGCTGGAGCAATGGGTAGTGTGCCTAGGTCGAGTGCTGCATGCGTAGCGGTTGGCAACAAAGACTTCAGGTCTTTCACCAAGCCGTCAGTTAAATCCATTTGTGCACTACAGTGCGGATTCTGTGCGAGCCATTGGCCTTCGGCTAAGCGCGGTTGAAATTGATAATGCTTACCTAAGATGCTGCCGCCAAGGGTGCCAGTTACATAGATGTAGTCTCCACACTTCGCAGTGCTACGCAGCTTCGGGCTCAACGCTTGACCTGTTAAGGTCAATACCGCGGAGAAATTACCTCGCGCGAGGCTGCTAACATCGCCGCCCACGAGACTGATTTTGTAGTGCTCACAGCACTGACGAATTCCAAAGAAAAATCGCTCTAACCATTGAGTGCATACGTCTGGGCCACAGAGTAGGGCGAGCACCGCCGGACCAGGGCTGCCTCCCATCGCAGCAATGTCGCTAACGTTACGTTTTACCAACTTGGCACCCGCATCCTCGGGAGAAACGTTGGCATCAAAGTGTTGCCCATAACTGACGCTGTCGACGGTCAATATCTGTTGTCCGCTGTTGACCGGCTCCAGCACCGCGCAGTCGTCACCAATACCGTGCGGCGAAGCTGGGCTGACAGGCCCCAACCATCGACTGATCTGTTGAATCAATGCGACTTCGCCAAGCTGCGAAACACTGTCGGCGACATTATTCGTAAAGGGTACCATCTTGCGACCTATTGTAAAATCAACGCAACTGGGCAGTGGTCGGAGCCTTCGATTTGATCCAATATTTGGGCATCTTCAATCTGCGAACTCAGGGTTGTAGAGACGCAAAAGTAGTCCAGTCGCCAGCCGATATTTCGCGAGCGGGCGGCTGCGCGATAAGACCACCAACTGTAACGTTCGGTGGCATCAGGGTAAAGCTGTCGGAAGCTATCAACGAAGCCTGCCTCTAGGATCGCATCGAAGCGCGCACGTTCTTCGACTGTGAAACCAGCGTTCTTCTTATTCGGCTTCGGATTGGTCAGGTCGATTTCCGCATGTGCCACATTGAGATCACCGCAAAAGATGACTGGCTTCTGCAATTCGAGTGCTTGGCAGTGGGCGAGGAAATCGACGTCCCATTCTTTAGTGCGGTAGTCGAGCCGCTTGGGGCGCTTGTTCTCGTCGTGATTCTGCGCGTTCGGCGTATAGACGGTGACGAGAAAATAGTCTTCAAATTCGGCAGTAATGACGCGGCCTTCGTGATCATGCTTATCAATTCCTAGCCCCATCTGAACTGAAAGTGGGGCGGTCTTACTAATAATCGCAGTGCCAGAATAGCCCTTTTTATCGGCGCAATTCCAATAGGCATGTGGATACCCCACAAATGCGAAGCCATCGACTAGATCTTGAGAGATCTTGGTTTCTTGTAAGCAGATGACATCCGGCTGTTCGCTGTCGAGAAAGGACTCGAAGCCTTTCTTGATCGCTGCGCGAAGACCGTTGACGTTCCATGAAATGAGTTTTTGCGGAGACATATATATAGTTTTAATAAGAAGTATGACTCATAAGTAAATGTAAGTATGCGCGCTGTGAAGAGTTAATTCGATTTGGTCTGACGAACCCCTCGATGATGATTTAAAGTCGTTCAACTACAGTGAATTAGGGACAATATCACCTGCCATAAAAGCACCCTCTGGAAGTGCATGATTTATAACCACAACATACTACACGGAAGTATACAAACCTTGCAGAACCCGACTCATATTTGTGTCAATTTCACGCAGTTTATACTGTGACTGCCAGCCATCTGGTGACACTAGGTGCGCTCAAGCGGTGAATACGCAGTGTGACGGGTGGTTTGCGCAGCTGAGTCGATGGCAACAATGCCAGTTCCTGTTTTAATAGTTAGAAATGACCAATACGAGCGATGCGACCACTGCAATGGCGTTGGGTAGTTGCATTTAAACGGCCGTGATTCATCGCTTATCGATAGAATCCACCGCCTAAGAGTGTTTCGCTATCGTAAAATGCGATGATTTGGCCGGCTGCGAGTGCGCGCTGCGGTTCATCAAACACGACTGTTGCGGTGTCGGCCCCCGTCGGCGTGTAAGTGATCTGCTGTGAAGCATCTCGGTAGCGCGGTTTCGCTAGTAATTTGCATGGCTCAGTGATGGGGTGATTCACAAAGCTGAGGCCATAGACCTCGAATTCTTGGCCGAAGAGGCCAGGGGACTCAGGTTTGTCGAAGCCGATAATCAGCTCGTTGCGTTCCATATTGAAACCGATCACCACGTAGAACTCGTTGTCGGTGTTGGATGGCACTCCGATCCAGCGTCGCTGACCTAAAGTATAACGATGCAGTCCCTGATGCTGGCCGAGCACATTGCCATCTGCGTTGACGATGTCGCCGGGCTTATCGTCAATGTAGTATTCAAGGAAGCGGTTGATATTCATATCGCCGAGGAAACAGATGCCCTGGCTGTCTTTCTTCTCCGCATTGGGGAGTTGATGTTGCTTAGCCAGCGCCCGCACGGCCGGCTTATTGAGTTCGCCCACGGGGAAAATCGCGTGCTCGATCTGCTTCTGTTGCAGCATGGCGAGGAAGTAAGTCTGGTCCTTATTACCATCTATGCCTTGAACTAGATCGAAACGACTGTCGGCGTTTTGCCGTTTGCGCACGTAATGCCCAGTTGCCAGTGTATCGAATCCGTGGTTGAGCGCGTAGTCCTGAAAAATGCCAAACTTCATCTCACGGTTGCACATGATGTCTGGATTTGGCGTGATCCCTTTCTGATAGCCTTCGACGAGGTAATGGACGACGTGCTCGCGATATTCATTGACGAGGTTGACGATCTCAAAATCGATGCCGAGATGCTCGGCGACGGCGCGCGCATCTTCGATGTCTTGCTGTGCGGGACAGTCGGCCAACGGCATTTCCTCATTCATCCATGTGCGAATGTAGGCACCGGACACCTCATAGCCTTGCTGTTTAAGTAAAAGGGCCGCGACGGCGCTATCAACACCACCAGATAAGGCTACCAGGATTTTTTTCATCGTCTGAACAAAACGTCCTCTGCGCGTATCGTCAATACGAGTCAAAGCACTTATGAGGAGAAATTCACACTTTGCCTGGCTCTGAATGATAAAATGAGCTCTAAGTACGGGAATCGCAGCACGAAAGCGCATAGAATATAGAAAGGGTATTGCCCTCTAATGATATATTATTGAATTTTGAGTTCATTCTTATGGCAAATACAGTCAAAAACATCTCACATGCTTTCTGGATCTCAGATAATTGCGGATTGGTGATTCTATCTTCAGACTGGTTAGGCACAACTACATTGCCTCCACTTTCTCTGGGACCGTCGGATATCAACGTCGGTGCATTAGAGCGCTTGAGCGCTGAAGAAACTGGCCGCTATTATCGCTACTACCGCAAGAAGCAGAGCTGGGTGTTTGCAATGCAGTCGAAACGCTACCCGCAGTTGTTAGATCGCACGGTTCGTGTCTATCTCGCCGGTGAGTTCAATGAATGGAGCGAAGCAATCGGTAAGCCTGAGTGGGAACTGACGCCGTTGAGTGATGAGGCTGGTGCGACCTATGAGGTGAACGTGCCACTTAAGCACATCCCGAAGGGGAAGTCCTTTAAATTTAAATTCGTCACGGAAAACGGTGACTGGTTAGATGTGCCCGATAGTGCGCCTAATTTCGTGTTCTGTGCCGACGGGGCGACTAACTTTGAGTTCCATCCCAAGCAAACCGGTAAGCATATTTTCCGCTTTCGCACGCCCGATGAATATATACCGAAAGGCAATGAGAAAATCCTTTGGCGAGATGCCACGCATGTGGAAGCACATGAGCTGCCGCACACACAGTTTTTAGTCGCGTCGTCGACCGATCTGCCTTTGGGGGCAATTGTCGAGGAAGGTCGTACCACTTTTCGCCTATTTGCACCACGCGCCAGTGGAGTCAAATTAGCATATGGACAAAAGGCAGACGAGTCCGATGTGGCACTAGTTCAGATGCACTGCGTCGATGGCGTCACTTGGGAGATCAGTTTCGATGAGAGCTTAATTGGTAGTTATTATTCCTTTCGTGTGCTCGGCGAGAGTCATGATGGCACCTCCCACTTTGACCAACATTTTGCAGTACTGGACCCCTACGCCAAGGCATGCCTCGGGCATCGCGGCCCTGCGATCGTGGTCGATCCTGCGCGGATGCAGAAGGTCGCAACGCCCTACACACCGCCGAGCTGGCATGATTTGGTGATCCTCGAAGGACACGTTCGCGATTTGGCAGCCCATGCGCCGATTAAACTAACTACAGAAGAGCGTCGAGGCTATGCCGGTCTGCGTAAATGGCTGAAAGCCGAGGGCTCTTATCTACAGGAGATCGGTGTCAACGCGATTGAGCTGCAGCCGATTCAAGAGTTTGATAACCTCAGGACGGAAGACTATCACTGGGGCTATATGACGGTGAACTACTTTTCCCCAGAGAGTAGCTATGCGCTAGAGCCTGAAAAGGCTTCACAAATCGAAGAGTTTCGCGGCTTAGTACAGGACTTTCATGACAAGGACATCTCAGTAATTATTGATGTGGTGTATAATCACGTCGGTGAGCCAAACCATCTACTGTTTGTCGATAAATGCTACTACTTTCACATGGATGAGGCGAATGACTTGATGAATTGGAGCGGCTGCGGCAACGATTTACGCTGCGATACTCCAATGGCTCGCCGACTTATTATCGAGAGTTTGATACATTTGATTGAGACCTATGATGTCGACGGTTTCCGTTTTGATTTGGCTGAACTGATTGGGATCGAGGTGTTGCGAGAGATCGAGGTCGAGTTAAAGAAGGTGAAGCCTTCAATTATTTTAATAGCCGAGCCATGGAGCTTTCGTGGCCACATTCAAGATGAATTGAAAGAAACTGGTTTTGCTTCGTGGAACGACGGTTTTCGTGAATCAATTGCGGACTACGTCTGCGGTGGAGGGAATCAAGATTCGATCCAGTATTTCTTGGCGGGTTCTCCATCGAGTAGTCGTTTTGCGGCGCAGACGATCAATTACACTGAGTCGCATGACGACCAATGCTGGACGGATCGTATCACCGAGCGCGCTAATCAAGATGGCACCGATCCGACATTACTGGACCGCCGTCGCACGCATTTGATGGCAGCAGTGTTATTTGCTTCCCTCGGTGTGCCAATGCTAGCGCAGGGCCAGGACTTCATGCGTTCGAAGCTCGGCATCTCAAACACCTATCAGCGCGGCGACGTTAACGCGCTCGATTACAATCGTCGTTTGGTTTACTCAGGCACACATGCCTATTTCCGTAATTGGATCGCATTTCGCCTGTCGGCACTGGGGAAGGCTTTCCGCCATGATGGCGCAGTGCAGGACGGTTATCTCAAGTTCTTCGTTGCCGAGGGCTCGAGTGCGACCGTCGCAATCTATAATGCGGATCGCAGTATCGATGCGCCGATGTTGATTTTCGCAGTGAACCCACATTTGGAATATGCCAATATTATATGTGATGTGGATTGTCTTGAGAGTGCGCTTCAAATCGCAGACCATGAACGCTTCAAAGTGACTGGCTTAGTCTCAGCACGCATCCCACTCGGAAACAAAACTGTCCACATCCCGCCACTCGGTTGCGGCCTTTGGTTGGTGCAGTAGTCGATTTCTCAATCAACAACAAAGGGCCTCCGTCGTTTGGTGGGTTAGTAGCGTGGGCGCTCCATTCACGGTATATGCATCTGCTACCATGAGGCCGTGCCGCCCCTCACTCATTATCTCTTGGTCACTTGTGCGGTGCAATCAACCTATGTGGCACATCAACGCCGGTCCGAGTAATCGACGATGAAACACTAGGAAGACTTGGCGCGCAGTACGCGTGAGGGCTTGGTTGATAATGATCGAGCGTGTTTCGTCCGCCTAGTGTGCCAAGTCGTATTGCTTGGTCGCTTGTTTGGTTAGCGCGATCCATTCGTTCCATGTGATCTTGAGGGAGGCGCGCAGCGCCTTCATTTCTTTTTGAAGGGCTTTGCTTTGGTCGTCACTCGCTTGTTTGAGTTCGCGCGCTTTGAGCATGATCTCTGCGGCTTTGGCTTCGAATACACTAGAGACGTCTTCGAGCTTTGCTTTGAGATCAGCAGCGACGGCATCTACTTCTGCTTCCAAGTGTCCGAGGATCAGTTGCTTATCCTTCAGTACCAGCGCCTTTTGCAAAGCGATGTCATTAATAACGCGCAGCTTGCCAGCCATGCCGAGTTTGGAGGCGAGCCAGATCGTCCATTTAGAAGGGTCGAAGTGATACCAGCGGATGCCGTTGCGATAATCAGCGGCAAAGGCGTGGTGATAGTTGTGGTAACCTTCACCAAATGTAAGTAATGCGAGTAGGGCGTTATCCACTGCGCTCAATTCGCGAGCATATGTCTTCGAGCCAATCGTGTGGCACAATGAGTTGATAAACCAGGTGCTGTGATGGATCATCGCGATACGCAGAAGCACACCAAAGTAAAAGGCAGCGAGTGGCCCAACTAAAAGACAGCCAATACCAAACACAGCAAGATTCACTATCGCGACAAACAACCCATAGTAGCGATCTTGCGCGACGACGCGCGGGTTCTTCAGTAAGTCTGGGACTAGAGTCGCGTCGTAATTGCGCTGGTAGTCGAACAACCAGAGCACGTGCGCATACCAAAACCCTTTATTGATCGAGTAGGGGTCTTTGTCCGTATCGACATGGTTGTGGTGAATCCGGTGATCGTGTGACCACTTGAGCGCGGACATTTCCAGGGAAAGCGCTGAGCCCAGTAAGACGCACCATTCGAAAAAGGCATTGGCGGTATAGGCCTTGTGCGCGTAGAGACGGTGGTAACCGACAGTGATCGACATACCGCCAATTATGTAAGTGATCAAAAATAATATAATAGCGGGCCAACTTACCGCTGCGATCGCAGCTGGAATCAGTACCACCAGTAATAGGTGATAAAAGACGATGAACACGAAAATGTCCCAATTTTTAATTTTCATAAGTATGAAGCATACGGATATCTGACGTACAGCAGCAAACTAGCATGCATCTATTACTTGAACAAGATCTGTTGCAATATCTTGCAGCTAGATCTGTGTCAGGCATCCGAATCAGGGCCGGAAGGACGACTATTAGTGCTTTATTGTCAAGCGGTTTCACTCTGATCAAGATCGCGTGCAGTGGTTTTACCGAAAAAAGTCGGTTTTACCTCGTTTACTGCTTAAACAGTATTAGCTCAGTATCCTTAATCTCTGTACTGATTGTCCACTGGTTATTCCGTGATTACACAATGCTAGCGGATAATTCTTGCCAATGCTGCGAACCTCATTACTTAGTGCCTGCTCATTAAATTTCTCATCTCAAACTGAAAAATAACATACATATATAAATGGCTACAAAAATTGGAATTAATGGCTTCGGCCGCATCGGTCGCTTGGTATTTCGTTCTCTCGTCGAGAAGGGCCTTCTTGGCAGCGAGATCGAAGTGGTCGCAATCAACGACCTCGTCCCTGCAGAGAACCTCGCATACTTACTTAAATACGACACCACACAGGGTCGTTTTAAAGGCACAGTTGAAACTAAGGGTGACGACATCATCGTAGTCAACGGCCACGAAATCAAGACTCTCGCAGTTCGCGAAGGTCCTGCAGCGCTTCCTTGGAAAGAGCTTGGTGTTGATATCGTAATCGAATCAACCGGTCTCTTCGTTCAAGACGAAAAGGCACAAGGCCACATCACTGCGGGCGCGAAGAAGGTAATCATCTCTGCTCCTGGTAAGGGTGACGGCGTGAAGACTGTTGTAATCGGCGTCAATGACGACGAGATCACCGCTGAACACGACCTCATCTCCAATGCCTCATGCACTACCAACTGCTTGGCTCCGATGACTAAGGTCATCCTTGAAAACTTCGGCATCGTCGAAGGTCTGATGACAACAGTTCACTCCTACACAGCGACTCAGAAGACAGTTGATGGTCCTTCTCCTAAGGACATGAAGGGCGGCCGCACAGCAGCTCTTAACATCATCCCTTCGACTACAGGTGCTGCGAAGGCTGTTGGCCTCGTGCTTCCTGCAGTTCAAGGTAAGCTTTCTGGTATGGCTTTCCGCGTTCCAACTCCAACTGTTTCTGCTGTAGACCTTACAGTGAAGACAGAGAAGAGCACATCTTACGCAGAAATCTGCGAAAAGATGAAGGAAGCTTCCGAAGGTTCCCTCAAGGGTATCCTTGGTTACACTGAAGACGAAGTTTGCTCTTCTGACTTCATCCACGACGAGCTTAGCTCCATCTTTGATGCCGGCAGCGGAATGGGTCTTAATGACAAATTCTTCAAGCTTGTTGCTTGGTATGACAACGAATGGGGTTACTCAAACCGCGTTGTTGAGCTCGTTCAGAAGGTTTCCAAGTTCCTCTAAGAACTTGCTAATCGCATCTTGAATTTCTGGCCGCCGCGCAGGTTTCCCATCCAACGGATACTCTGTAGCGGCGGCCTTTTTTTTGGTTCCCATTTCTGGGCTTTTATTTTTCTGGTTTAAAGGATCATTGTTTCGCTATCCGCGCACAATCATTACTCTCACTTTCACTACCACTTATTACTTTTTAATATGGCTACAAAATCCATTAAAGACGTCGACCTTTCAGGTAAACGCGTATTCGTTCGTTGTGACTTCAATGTCCCACTTACAGACGGCGTCATTTCCGACGATTCTCGTATCGTTGCCGCACTGCCAACGATTCAACACCTTGTCGCTCAAGGCGCGAAGGTCATTCTTTCTAGCCACCTCGGTCGCCCCAAGGGCGAGAAGAATGCGAAATACACACTCGCTCCCGTTGCTGAAGCACTCGCTGCTCAACTCGGCCAGCCTGTGACATTTATTGAAGATTGCATCGGCGCAGAAGTTGAAGCCGAAGTTGCGAAACTGGGTGACGGCGAAGTCGCACTACTTGAGAACGTTCGCTTCTACCAAGGCGAGACAGACAACGATCCAGAATTTGCCGCATCACTCGCTAAGCTCGCTGATGCATTCGTGAATGATGCATTCGGCACCGCGCACCGCGCACACGCTTCCACTGCAGGTGTTGCGAAGCACCTTTCACCTTGCGTTTGCGGCCTTCTCATCGAGAAGGAACTCGCTTACCTCGGCGAAAAGACCAGCAGCCCCGAGCGTCCACTGACAGTGATCCTAGGCGGAGCTAAGGTTTCCGATAAGATCAAAGTGATCGACGCACTACTTGAGAAAGCAGACACCATCATCATCGGTGGTGGCATGGCTTATACATTTAAAATGGCAATGGGCCAAACGGTCGGGGATTCCCTCTGCGAGCCTGATTTCGTTCCAACTGCGAAAGCAGCACTCGCGAAAGCTAAAGAGAAGGGCGTTAAGTTCCTCCTTCCAGTGGATAACATGGTCGTCAAAGGTCTTGATTTCGGCGCAGGTACATTTGCACAGAGCAAAGTGGTTGAAGGCAGTATCGAAGACGGCTGGGAAGGCGTTGACATCGGCCCGAAGAGTATCGAGCTGTTCAATGCTGAAGTTAAGAATGCCAAGACGGTTCTCTGGAATGGACCTATGGGTATCTTCGAAATCGAAGCCTGCAACAAGGGCACGTTCGCAGTCGCTAAGACAATCGCAGATTCCGACGCATGCTCCATCATCGGTGGCGGCGACTCGGTGAAAGCCATCAAGATGGCTGGCTACGGCGACCAAGTCACATTCATGAGCACCGGCGGTGGCGCATCCCTCGAATTCCTCGAGGGTAAAGCGCTTCCCGGCGTCAGCGCACTCGACACAATCTAAACACATTTTATTGGGGGGAAATGATTCGCCATTTCCACCTCTTTTCTGCAACGACAGAGCGTTGCCTTTTATTTCTTCTAATTATAAATTATAAAATTCAAAAAATACTATGAGTAAAATAGCACGCAAATACCTCATCGCAGGTAACTGGAAAATGAACTTGAACTCGGCCGAAGGTGCTGAGCTCGCAAAAGATGTCGTCAGCATCGTTGGCCCACAGACCGAAGTGACTGTCTGCGTTTGCCCAACCTTCACGGCAATCGAAGCAGTGTCTCAGGTGGTAACTGATTCCAACGTTTCTCTTGGTGCGCAAAATATGCACTTTGAAGCGTCGGGTGCTTACACTGGTGAAATCTCAGCTGAGATGCTTCGCCACCTGTTCTGCAAGTTCGTCATACTCGGGCACTCAGAGCGCCGCGAATACTTCGGTGAAACCGACGCGATCGTTAACAAGAAGACACTCGTCGCACTTGCAGCAAACCTTAAGCCAATCGTTTGCATTGGTGAAACACTAGACGAGCGTGAAGCCGGCAAGGTCAACGAAGTCATCAAGACTCAGCTCGAAGGTGCACTCGTTGGAGTCACTGCAAGCGCTGCAGACGCACTGGTCATTGCTTACGAGCCAGTTTGGGCGATCGGCACTGGTAAGACAGCGACACCAGAGATGGCTGAGGAAGTGCACGCGGAAATCCGCAGTCTGCTTGCCGGTCTGATTGGTGCAGAAGCAGCTGATAAGGTGCGTATCCTCTACGGTGGTTCCATGAAGCCAGAAAACGCAGATGAGCTCCTTGCTAAGCCAAACATCGACGGCGGTCTCATCGGTGGTGCAGCGCTCAAGGCGAGCTCCTTTGCAGCTCTCGTCGAGAGCGCAGCGAAGCTTTCCAAGTAAGCGGCTTACATCACATTTTAAAAGGCCGAAGCGTTTACGCTTCGGCCTTTTTTGTGCCAGCTTACCTGGCGTCATTGCGAAGTCCGCAAAGCGGTTTCGATCTGGTCGTGTGACTGTCGAAATCGTTTCGACAATTCGCCACAGGGAAATGCTCGTTTGTTATAGAGCATTGGCTGCAATGACTCGCTAAGAACAGCGAAGGCTCATCAGAGCTGCAGCACGCCTAAGTTCAGGCGCCGACCTGAGGATGGGGCGCATGAGCGAGCGAAGGACTGGAACATCGAAGGTTTTGCACCAATTCTCTGGCTGGGCAAGATACGCGGCTTGAAGTCAATAAACTCCCTTTGGTGCACATTCAATTTTCTCGTCAATTCGTCAATACGTGCCCTTTGGCTGGTTAACGGGCAACAGCAGGTTGCATTTGAAAAAATGGTCGATCTTACAAAAAACGATTGATCGAGAACTTGTCGCCTGCATCCAGACTGATCAACCGCGTGACCCTAGGGCATGCCACGACCGAGAGCGCTGTATTGATTAATGATCGGCGTGACGGTTTGGATCGAGGCAACCTGCTTGAATATTTGTCCAAGGAGGTGCGCGGACTCAATGACTGCCTTATTACACGCACCATGAAACCGCTCGGGGCGGTGGCATGAGAGCAACGGATCCTCGAAAGTGGTCTATCAAGCCGCAGCCAGCGCGCTTATTTCGGGTTACTAAGTGAGGGTTGCCGGCGACTGCACTAAAATTAATAGGCACTATTTGAGGAATTCTAGGAATCGGCCGACAACATCGGTCTGTCGTGGCCGGTGTAACAATCTCACTAATTACAGCGGGGGGTATGCCGAAATGAAATGACGATTCTAATAGTCACCGCAGCGACCGCTTTCTGATTGATTCCTCTGGCGAGGACGCCAAGTTTCTGTCGTTTCAACAAAGTCAACCACACGACACTTATACTTTATGGCAACAGGACTTCTTTTTTCCGGACAAGGCGCACAATTCGTGGGCATGGGCCGTTCTCTTTATGAGAACTCTGCAATCGCTAAGGCGCTCTACGATGAGGCCAATGAGATCCTCGGTTGGGATCTCAAAACACTTTGCTTCGAAGGCCCTAACGAGGCTTTGACAGAAACTAAGGTCTGCCAACCCGCCCTTTACGTCCAGGGCTATGCACTTTTTAGTCTACTAAAGGAAGCGGGTAAGCTCGAGAATGTGACTGCTGCCTGTGGCTTGAGCCTTGGTGAACTGACTGCACTCGCAGCGGCGGGCGTGTTTGATTTCGCAACTGGCCTTAAGCTGGTGGCAGAGCGTGGTCGCTTGATGCAGATCGCTTGCGACGCGACTAAAGGAGGCATGGCAGCCGTGATCGGTGGCACTCCAGAGGATGTGCAAACATTCTGCGATGAGTTCGATATCGAGATCGCCAACCTTAACTGCCCAGGGCAAATCGTCATCTCCGGCGACAACGCCCAAGTGCTCGAAGCTGTCGCAGCCTCAAAGGGCCGCTTCAAGCTCTGCAAGCCACTTAACGTGGCTGGCGCCTATCACAGTCGGCTCATGGTGTCAGCGCGCGATGCGTTTGCTGAGTTTATCAAAGACTTCGATTTTAAGACTCCTGAGATCGCGGTTTACACTAACGTCACCGGCGAGCGTGTGAGCGATGCTCAAATAATCAAAGATGCACTGGTCAGCCAAGTGGTATCGTCGGTTCGTTTTGAAGATTGCCTACGTAATATGGCGACCCAAAACAATTTGTCCGATTTCTACGAGTGCGGTCCAGGCAAGGTGCTCGCTGGCTTCGGCAAGCGCATCGACAAGACGCTCACTATTATGCCAGTGTCTGAATTTAGTGATCTTCCCGAGTAGTTTTTGACCAGCGCGGCGACGCACCCGAAATGATCCAATTGATCCTCTCCTAAGCTCGCAATTTGCAGGTGAGGGGGCTTTTTCATCATTATTCTACTTCCACAGTGGACATTGAGTGGAAAGATTATGATTAAGGTTTAGAATTAAAAGACAGACTCAAACTACATGACCGATCTAGCCCATACTCGCAATTTTTGTATCATCGCCCACGTCGATCACGGCAAGACGACATTGTCCGACCGTATCTTAGAGCTGACACGCACTGTTGAGATGCGGGACATGAAGGCGCAATTGCTCGACTCTATGGACCTGGAGCGTGAGCGCGGCATCACCATTAAGAGTCACCCAGTGACCATGGTGTATCGTGCCAAGAACGGCGAAGACTATACTTTTAACTTGATCGACACTCCAGGGCACGTGGATTTCTCCTACGAAGTCTCCCGCAGTCTGGCTGCTTGCGAAGGTGCGATGCTATTGATTGATGCTGCTCAAGGTATTGAAGCACAGACGGTTGCCAATGCAAACTTGGCGACTGAGCAGGATCTTGCGATTATTCCTGTGATCAATAAAGTCGATCTGCCTAGTGCGGACGTGCCAGCGATCAAGGTTCAACTCGAAGATGTGCTGGCGATTCCTGCGGAAGAAGCGGTGCTCACCAGTGGTAAGAGCGGCTTTGGCATTGAAGATTTATTGGAAGCTGCAGTTCATCGCATTCCGCCACCAAGATGGGCTGATATAGATGGTCTACGTGTCTTGATTTTTGATTGCCTCTATGATGCGTATAAGGGTGTCATTTGCTACGTCCGTGTGTTCTCTGGTTCGGTTAAGATGGGCGATCAGATCATGACCATGAGCGACAAGCGTAAGGCGCAGGTCAAGGAAGTGGGGCGTTTTTCCCCAGCCATGCTCAAGCGCGATTCGTTGGAAGCGGGCGACGTTGGCTACATCGTCACCAACATGCGCGACGTGGCCGAGATTAAGCTCGGCGACACCATTACTCACTCTAACGCGCCGACTGCTGAAATGCTTCCAGGCTACAAGAAAGTCAGCCCGATGGTGTTTAGCGGTCTGTATCCGATTGACACCAATGACTACAACAAGCTCAAGGCGAGCATGGGGAAGCTCCGCCTGAATGATGCGGCATTCGTTTATCAGTCCGAAAACTCGGTTGCTCTGGGCTTTGGTTTCCGCTGTGGCTTCCTCGGATTGCTACACATGGAAATCGTTCAAGAGCGCATTCGCCGTGAATACGATCTGGATGTGATCTCTACCTATCCTAGTGTGGTTTATAAAGTCACCAAGACCGACCTAGTGCAGCTCGAAGTGCACAATCCGATGCACCTGCCAGATGTATCCGAAATCGAGTTTATTGAAGAGCCAATGATCCTAGCATCGATCCACGTTCCAAGCACATCGATTGGTGATGTGTTGGCACTTGTTTCCGAGAAACGCGGCATTTGCGAGCACACCGAGACGATCGATAATCAGCGCGTGATGCTGGTCTGCAACATTCCACTCAACGAAATCCTGATCGATTTCAATGATCGCCTAAAGAGCATCACCCATGGCTATGGCTCAATGGACTACGAGATGAATGGCTACCAGAGAGCGAAACTTTGCCGCCTCGACATCATGGTCAACGCTGAGCCAGTTGATGCCTTCTCTTCAATTGTCCATATTGACAAAGGCGAGGGCAGGGGGCGTGCACTTTGCAAACGTCTCAAAGAGATCCTACCAAAGCAGATGTTCAAGATCGCGATTCAAGCAGGTGTTGGCTCCAACATCGTCGCTCGTGAAACTATTAGTGCCTACCGCAAGGATGTGACCGCGAAGTGCTATGGCGGTGATATATCTCGTAAGCGTAAACTTCTCGATAAGCAAAAAGAGGGTAAGAAACGCATGAAAAACATCGGTAGTGTTTCGATTCCACAGGATGCATTTATTAAGATTCTGAAGACCTCTGATGGCGGCAGTTAGGCAACGTTCACCATTCAAGATTTGAGAGTGAGTAATCCCCAATATTCCATGAAAAAGTTACGTAATCAGGCAAAAGATCTACTCCACGCAGCCAGTAAGGTGTACCACTATCGCCGCGATGTCACTTCGGCAGCTCGATTGCAGGAACTCGAAAAGAGCGTCGTCGAAATCGAGACGATGATTGCAGATAAGTCTGCGGAGTCCGCGCCACTTGAAGCGGCGATGGATCGGCTGGATGCACTGCTGCGTAAGATCGGCGGCAAGATTCACCCAAAGACTTTTTGGAGTGATAATCTGGAAGTCATTTTGGTGGCAGCGATTCTAGTGATCGGTGTGCGCACCTTCTTTTTTCAGCCGTTTATCATTCCCACGAATTCGATGTATCCGACCTATAGCGGAATGAATTCAGTGGTGTATGCGGCAGAAGATGACTCGCCGAATGTGGCCGAAAAACTTTTCGATAAGCTCACATTAGGCGCGAAGCATAAGAGTGTGTTTGCGCAAAACAGCGGCGAGATCCTGATCCCAATGGGACAGTCTCAGAACGGTGTTCAGATCTATAAGGAGCGAGTGAAAGGGCGCAAGTGGCTCGTATTGCCGACACCGCTGGATGAATACACGTTCTATGTCGGAGGGCAGCCACACACGCTGCGAGTGCCTGCCGAGTTTGATATGAACAAACTCCTCATGGAGACTTTTTCGTCGGAAGATTCGAAGGTCATTCAGTCCTCCGTCAGCAAGACCGGAGTTGCCTGGAATGTCGGGCAGAGCGTAGAGAAGGGCGATCCCATCATACGCTTCGACATCACCCTCGGTGATGCGCTGTTCGTCGATCGTATCAGCTATCACTTTAAACGCCCCAAGGCTGGCGATCCGTTTGTATTTCGCACCAATGCCATCCGTGAAGAACTCGGTCGCCTGACCGGCGACTATACCGACAAGTATTACATCAAACGCATCGGCGGTGCCGGTGGCGAAACGCTCAAAATCGTTGATGGTGCCTTGCTCGTCAATGGTGAGCCCCGCGACGAGGTGGCAGCCTTTGGCCGCAACGCGGCGAAAGAGGGCGAATATGGCGGCTACATCAACCACACGCTGCTCGCCGAAGGCCGCACGTTGGCGATCCCCGATGATAAATATGTCGCACTGGGTGACAATTCCGCCAACAGCCTGGACAGCCGTTATTGGGGATTCGTCCCGGACACATCGGTGATCGGCAAAGCGATCTTCATCTACTACCCATTCACAAAACGCTGGGGCGTCGCGGAGTAGCATTGGGAGACCTGAGGGCGGAGGCTTGAGGCCTGATGATTGAGACCAGAGAGCCGAACTCTAGGTAGAGATGAATCGGGTAGGGAGTGCGCGCCGAGCGCGCTGTTGGTCGATGGATCTCGTGGGACAGGGGCAACAAGATGACGATGCGCTTTTAGCCTCGCAAACGGACGGCTTGGCAAGGCTTCCCTACCAATTTGTGCGTTAAACAAACAGAGGTTTTAACCCTCTGTGCCTCAAGCGAAGCGGGTAGTTTAAATTCTACGCATAGGACAAGTCATGGCATCACCATAACTCGGCACTTCGGCTCAATCACAAGCGAACGATCAAGCGAGTGAGGGCGGGGGCTCATAATCTCGACACTGTCTCTTGCCTATCTCCCTTTTGCTGCCTATCAACTGTCACCTATGAGTCGCACACCACGCACAATCGCCATTATCGGAGGAGGCCCCGCAGGCCTGCGAGCCGCCGAAGTCGCAGCCGCAGAAGGCGCCTTTGTCACAGTCTTTGACGCCAAACCATCGGTCGGGCGTAAGTTCCTCGTCGCTGGCAAAAGTGGCTTGAACATTACCAACAACGCCGAATTCGAGCCGTTTGTCGCCCAGTATTCGAGTAACAAGGATTTACCAGTCGCACAATGGCGCAAATACATCGCCGATTTTGATAACACCGCGATGGGCCAATGGGCGCTGTCGCTGGGCATTAATACCTTTGCGACGGGCGGCGGTAAAGTCTTTCCTGAAACCAAGAAGGCCGCGCCGATTCTGCGGCGCTGGGTGCAGCGCCTGCGCGAGATGGGCGTCGATTTTCAGATGAATAACCGCTGGCTCGGTTTACGTCAACAGGGTGAGCAAATTGAATTGGAAGTAGAGTGCAAAGAGGGCGTCTTTAATCAAGATTTCGACGCCGTCATTTTAGCGATGGGCGGCGCGTCCTGGCCGAAAACCGGCTCCAATGGCCAATGGGTAGCCATCCTCGAGCAGCACGATATCGCGGTCGAAACGCTCAAGCCTTCTAATTGCGGATGGGAGTGTGATTGGACCGATGCAACACGCGAAAAGTCAGAAGCGTGCCCGTTGCATAATATTCACGTCCGCGTCGGCGATGAACTTGAAATCGGCGAATTGATGATCACACGCTACGGGCTCGAAGGCGCGCCCATCTACGCACTCGGTCGCACCTTACGAGGCATGGACGCACCAGAGGTCGTGATTGATTTCAAGCCAACTTTTACGATTGAGCGCTTAGTGCAGAAAATGGAGTCCGCACGGAAGAATTTCTACCACGAGGCACAGCTACGCTGGAAACTCAGTAAAGGCGCCGGTGCGATCATCCAGCAATTGTATGGCGACATGGATTCAGCGCAGCAGTTGGCCGAAGCCGTCAAATCCTGCCGCATTCCACTGATTGGCGCGCGACCAATCGATGAAGTCATTTCAACCAGCGGCGGCGTGGCATGGAGCGAGCTCGATGAGAATCTCATGCTCAAGAAACTGCCCAATGTTTATTGCGCTGGCGAAATGATCGACTGGGAAGCACCCACAGGCGGATTTCTCATGCAAGCATGCTTTGCGACCGGTAATGTCGCAGGTCTGGCAGCGGCTAAGATTCACTCTTAACAGGATAAGATAATTATACGCACAATATATATTATGTCTAATTGTGTTTTTTAAGGGCAGCCTCTCTCGCTTCAAATACCCTATACCCCTCATATTATGAGATTTCCCCTGATCGCACTTTTATCGCTCGGCGCGAGGTTTGTGGTCATTTAAGCGACAAGAGTGTCGCTTCCACGGGGTCATTCAAGCGACAAGAGTTTCGCTTCGACGGGAATCAGACTGATTTAGAAAAAATGCGTCGGCAGCACTCAAGGGCATAATAAAGCGACGGAGCGAGTGGTTAAAACTTCTAGATTCTTACTCTTTGTAAAATCTAAATTCAACTGTCGAATGCGATACCATTAAACTGTATTGCTACACACGCACTTATGTATTTGTTGTTCGGCAACTAACACTATGACTGCACCTTTATACAACTGGCTCGATGAGCGAACTTCCGGCGTTTTGTTGCACCTAAGCTGTTTGCCCTCAGAGACTGGCATTGGCAATCTCGGCGCGGGCGCGCATCGCTACATCGATTTCATGGCAGCTGCTGGGCTGCAAATTTGGCAGATTTGCCCGCTCGGCCCGACAGGTTATGGTGATTCACCCTATCAGTGCTTCTCCGCGTTTGCGGGTAATCCATATTTTATCGATCTGGATCCACTGGTGAAAGACGGTCTACTGCATGAGGATGAATTAGGCCCCTTGAATGCCCTGCCCAAAGATCATGTCGATTATGGTGCGCTCTATGGCGCATTTTGGCCGATCCTGCGTCATGCCTATGATCGCTTTAAACGCTCTGGCGCAGATCGCTTAGATGGCTACGGATGCATCAAGGCCTTTCGCAAGGCGCAGTCTGCATGGATCGAGGACTTTGCCCTCTTTCTTGCACTCAAGTCACATTTTGGCGGAAACAGTTGGTTGGACTGGCCTGCAGAGTATCGCGATGTAGATCAAGCACGTAGGCAAAAGCTACCGATTGAAGTCACTGAAGCCGCCGAGGCACACATCTTTTATCAGTACATATTTTATGGTCAATTGGCTAAACTGCGCAGCTATGCAGGCAGTAAAGGTGTTCGTATCCTTGGCGATGCGCCGATATTTGTCGCACTAGATAGCTCGGATGTGTGGGCTAATCGCGAACTTTTTCAATTGAGAAAGGACGGCAAGCCCAAGGCTGTTGCCGGTGTACCACCTGACTATTTCTCCGCGGACGGCCAGTTGTGGGGCAACCCACTCTACGACTGGAAAGTGCATCAGGATACGGAATTCGCATGGTGGATCGACCGGATTAAAGCGAATCTGAGATTTTATGACATTGTGCGCCTCGATCACTTTCGCGGCTTCGAGTCTTACTGGTCGGTGCCGGCCAAGGACACCACTGCGCGTAATGGAAAGTGGACACAATGCCCTGGTCTTGAGCTATTTAAGGCGATTAAAGCCGCCTGCCCCGATGCCAAAATGGTCGCGGAAGATCTCGGTGTGATTACAGATGAAGTCAACGCACTGCGCGCAGCCACGGGTCTGCCAGGCATGGCAGTCTTGCAATTCGCTTTCGATGGTGAGGCGGACAACGCGTATTTGCCGCACAACTACAGCCGCAACACGGTGGCTTACTCCGGCACACATGATAATGATACGACGCTCGGGTGGTATCGCAAGGAAGGAGCAAAGACAACCGATCAGGTGCGCCGCTACCTAAAGGTCTCCGGCGACGAAGTCGCTTGGGATATGGTGCGTACGGCAATTAAGTCGAGCGCCCACATGGCCATTGTACCACTACAAGATTTGATGAGCCTAGGCTCAGAAGCACGCTTTAATACACCTGGCGCAGCCATGGGCAATTGGCAGTGGCGCCATACGCCAGAACAATTAGATGAATTGCAGGGAAACAGTGCAGCGTATTTAAAGGATCTGCTGGAGTTATATGGTCGTGCTTAGGTTGTGATGCCCAGTGATACAGGCACTCCTACCTGTTGTATTTGGAACGAACAGACAAGAATATCTGCCTCACTCCACTAACTCAGATTCATCGGATCGACGTCCATTAAGTCGATCACTTCCTTGTCCATTTTAAAGCCTTCACGTAGGGCCGCAAGTTCGCCAATGATGGCACTTGCGCTCGGCGCAAAATACCACAATTGAAAGCGATATTCATCACGAATTTTTTCAATTGGTGCGGGTGCAGGGCCGCGTATCTCGATCTTATCTCCCATCTCTTTTTCGACTAATTTGGTCCATTGATCGATGTAGAAATTAACCTTGTCCGGATTGCGGCCGCGAAACAGGTGCCGAATCAGATGACGAAATGGCGGGTAGTTAAACTCGCGGCGTTGCTCCAACTCTTCGAGTTGAAAGCCGTCGAAGTCTGACTTGCGGGCAAATTGAATCGGTGGTGCGTGCGGTGTATGTGTTTGGATGACAACCTCCCCTGCCCGATCTCCGCGCCCGGAGCGGCCTGACACCTGGACGACCAATTGGAAAGTGCGTTCAGCCGCGCGGAAGTCCTCGATATGTAACGACATATCAGCATCGACGAGACCAACTAATGTAACGTTTGGGAAATCAAGCCCTTTGGCAATCATTTGAGTGCCCACTAGAATGTCAATTTTACCAACGCGGAAGTCATTTAATATCTTTCGGTAGAGATTCTTCTTCGACATCGAGTCGGCATCCATTCGATGAATTCGTGCAGTTGGTAGGATCTTTTGCACGATATCTTCAATCTTCTGCGTCCCCTTCCCCCGCATACGAATGTTCGTCGATTTGCACTCTGGGCAGCATGTGGGCGCGGCTTCTTGTTCGCCGCACAAGTGACAGCGTAGCTTATTGTCGGTGCGGTGATAGGTCATCGGGATACTGCAATGATCGCAGCCAGCAACGTAGCCACAATCTGGGCATAACATACTGGTTGAGAAACCACGACGATTTAAAAACAGGATGCTTTGCTCTTTCTTCTCGAAGCGATCGATCAACTTGGTCACCAACATACGAGACAGGGGTGATGCGGCTTTCTCTGGAGAGGTTTCGCGGCACATATCAACTACGTGAATTTTAGGAAGTTTTCGATTGTCCACGCGGTTTAAAATGTGATCCACCGCATATTTCCCCTTCTCCACATTATAGAGTGATTCTAGTGAGGGTGTCGCCGAACCCAGCACGCAGACTGCCTTATTTAAGAAAGCGCGATAAACTGCGACATCGCGGCCATTGTAGCGTGGCGACTCTTCTTGCTTGTAGGATGGCTCGTGCTCTTCATCGACGATTATCAACTTGAGGTTCTGCACCGGCGCAAACACTGCCGAGCGTGCGCCGACCACGACTTGACCCTCTTTACTGGCAAGTGCCTTCCACGCATCATAGCGTTCTCCTTCAGAAAGATGGCTGTGCCAGACCACGGTGTGCACCCCACGTGCTTCGAGACGTCCGCGAACACGACCGACGGTTTGCGGTGCGAGTGCCACTTCTGGTATTAGGAAAATCACCCCGCCGCCGCTGGCTACGACCTTCTCAATCGCATTTAAATAAACCTCGGTTTTACCAGAGCCAGTCACGCCATGTAGGAGACGCACACTGAAGGCATCTTTATCGATCGCGCCATTAATTGCGTCCACGCACTTGGCCTGTTCGTCGGTCAGTGTTGGGCGTGACACTTCAGCCACCGTATCGAAGTCACTCAGTTCATCCTCGTAGGCAATTCGCTCTTCTTCGGTATCTGTTTCGCGCATAAACCCCTTAGTGATGAGGGCATCGCAGGCAGATGCGCTAAGCTGCATTTGCTTGATAACATCGGCCCGTGCGAGTGGCTTGGATTGTTGGCGTATGTAGCGCAGTAACTCGGCCTGCTTTGGGGCGCGTTTTTCCAGTGCAGTCAATTCCTCGGCAGTCGGCGCTTTGGCTGCTGAAATGTAGCGCCGTGTCTTGACCCGCATCCCTTTGCGAATGCAGGCAGGAATCATGGTTTCCAAAATCGCCTCTGGTGTGGCCGAGTAATATTGCTGGAGCCAACGAAAGAGCTTCATCAAGTCTGGCGGCATCACCGGATACGGTTGCACGATTTCAAACAACATCTTGAGTTTACCAGGAGGCACTTCTTGATCAGTGCCGAAGCGTGTGACGACTCCTAGCTCGCTACGGCGGCGCAACGGAATCCGAACTAGTGATCCTACTTCCAAGTTCGCCTGACAAACTGAAGGCACAGCATAGGCCAGCGCCTTATCAAAGCCAGACATGGCGATGACTTCGACGATGGTCGTATCCACTTTATTGTTACGATTGTGCATCAAGTAGATTTTTAAACGCACCCTCTTTCGACTTTAATTCATCCCACGTGCCTTCGCTTATGAGCTCTCCGTGCTTCAACACGATGATGCGATCGGCACTACGAATGGTGCTCAAACGGTGCGCAATCGTTATAGTGGTGCGCCCTTGCGCTAAGTAATCAATCGCGCCTGGAACCGACTTTTCACTTTCGTAATCCAAGGCACTGGTTGCCTCATCGAAAATGAGGATTTTAGGGTTACGCAGTAACGCTCGAGCAATGGCGATGCGCTGGCGCTGTCCACCAGAGAGGCTCACTCCGCGTTCTCCCACTTTAGTCTCAAAGCCGTCTTCCAGCGCCTCGATAAAGTCGAGCGCGTTGGCGTAGCTCGCAGCCTCGCGCACCTCATTATCGGTCGCATCGGGTTTACCAAAACGAATATTATCGTACAACGTGCCAGACAGCAGCAGATTATCCTGCATCACAATGGCGCAATCTTGTCGGAATTCACGAATAGCCAAATCACTCTGTGGCACGCCATCAATTAGAATCGAACCCTCGATAGGTGCATGAAATCCAAGCATGAGGCTGACGATGGTACTTTTTCCTGAGCCGCTGGGGCCAACGAACGCGACATGCTCCCCTGCCCTGATTTTTGTTGAGAAATGCTGAATTGCCCTAGCTTCCTTCTCTTTGTCATAGGCAGAAGTCACTTGTCTGAACTCAATCTCCCCCTGCATCGGTTCTAACAGTCGGGAACCGTGCCATTGCTCAACATAGCCGGAATCCATGAGCTCTTTAATGCTGCGGTAACTCTCAGCTCCTAGCAAATATTGCATACTGAATTGAGTGATGGTGTTTACGGGGTTGAGGCACACTGGCAATGCTCCGACGAGCGCAACGAGCGCCCCCATCGACATCTTATCTTCGATCACCAAGCCTCCGCACACTCCTAGGGCAAACAGTGAAATCGCGGCAACAACAGTAAATAAGATATAGCCAAGCGACTGGTTGAGGCGCATTTGTGACTGACGCATACTGCCATACTCTACGCTCAATTCGTTCATCTGCCGTTTTGCTTCGGGCTCTTGACCGTAACCACGGACCAGTTTGATCGCTGAAATGAACTCGTTTGCCTGTCCAGTCATTTTCTCGCGCGCAATACGCACCGCCTGATTATTGTCTTCCAACGGTTTAAAATAGTAAATACGAACAATGGCAAAAATCGGCAGACTGACCACAATAATCAGGAGGAGCCACATATTAATCCATGCCAGAGCTGCAATGATAAGCACAGAGCGCAAAAGCTCTGGTATGATTCCGGTCACGATCAGGATCACCGTCATTTCAAGATTACTGGTATCGAAGGCATATTTGGATAATAGACGGCCCGTCTGAATTGAATCCAGAAACCCGAAATGCATGAAATTTAACTTATGAAAAATGCAACCGCGCAGGTTGCTAAAAATCTCTTGCGACTCGCGGGACAAGTTCCCGACGCCAAGGCGCATAGAAACAAAATGCAGGCACAGGAGAGCCAAGCAGATCGATGTATACACCCGGACCGCCGCCATATCGCGTCCAGGAATCGCCACATCGACAATCTTTTGCGAAAGTACAGGAAAGGGAGTAATGGCCAAAACACTGATAACGCGCCAGACCATGTAGCCGTGCAAGTGCTGGCGTTGACTCCAGATGTAGCCCTTTAAAGTCTCTTTATTGAGTCCGGTCGACATAGTGATAAAAGCTCACTCAGAAAACCCGCCTCAGCCAATCCCCAATTCATCACAAAGCTTCAAAAAAGCTCCGTAGTCGTGCAAATCGGTGAGATCTGGATCGTTACACATCCAGACATAATCGTCGTAGCCAAAGGTGATCGCTGTCCGCAGCGCCTTGATCGCATCTGCCATGCGGCCTTTGAGTGAGAGGCTACAGGCCAGATTATAGTGCACGGTTGGATCTTCAGGTGACAGGCGAGCTAGTTTACGATCCAAGCGCAACCCCGCATCGAGTTGCCCCGTCTGCGTGTAGAGATGCGCTAGTATCGCGACGACACGAACATCCTTAGGCATGCGCTTGTGTAGGTCTTTGAAAAAAACCAACTCAAAATCAAAACTGTCGCTATTCATTATACGACCACTCATTTAGCGCTTTTTACCCCCGCGTTCGCAGATCCCAGCCGCCTTCAATTCAGTACAATGCGCTGAAACTTGCAGCCGTTGCGTCTCGACTTCGAGCGACAACTTGTCGGCCACGGTCTTGCCATACCACTCCATGAAAGGCGCATCAATTTCAAAAATTTTATCACAATCTAAGCAAATAACCTGCGCTTGAAAAGTTGTGGCATTCTTATTTGCCATGTAAAACTTGTAGTCGCGTCCGACATCGACTTGCCGAATGAGGCTACTTTCGGTCAATAACGGTAATGCACGATAGACGGTGGCGCGTGAGACGGTGGTGTCAATTTCGCGCGCTCGGTCGAGCAAATCTTCCGCGGTGAAATGATCCGGATCTGCATAAGCAGCATCAAAGATGGCCAAGCGCTGATTCGTGACGCGTAGGCCCTTGCTGTTAAGAAACTCCTTGAAAGTTTCGCGTACGCTCTCCTGATCTGAGGTTTTAGGTTCCATTAATTACTTATTGAGACGGAATTGAGACTAGGTCGCTGTGCATGGCAAGCCCCCATTCGATCTACGCAAAAAAATAGCGTGAAAATATCCCAGAAAAGCCTTGATTAAACGCCTGACAACGCTTTGCTCTTCCGTTTTTCCAATGAAAGCCACTATCAAAACACAAGGTCGCCAATTTACTGTAACTGAAGGCGATGTCCTCAAGGTCAACTCCTTCCCTGACACGGAAGCAGGTGACACGATTGACATCAATGAAGTCCTCATGATCGGTGAAGGTGCAGACGCTCGTTTCGGAGCTCCTCTTATTGAGGGTGCAATCGTTAAAGCCATCATTCTCGAGAATAAGAAGGACAAGAAGGTAATCGTCTTCAAAAAGAAGCGTCGCCAAGGCTATAAGAAGCGCCGTGGCCACCGTCAGCATCTTTCCGTCATCAAGATTGAATCCATTAACGGATAATTAAACAAGTTTAGGAGAACTTAAAAAATGTCACATAAAAAAGGACAAGGAACTTCACGTAACGGTCGCGATAGTAATTCAAAGCGCCTCGGTGTTAAGAAATTCGGTGGCGAAGCTGTTATCCCAGGTAACATCATCTTGCGCCAACGCGGCACACGTTACCACCCTGGCGCTGGCGTCGGAATGGGCCGTGACCACACACTCTTCGCATTGGTAGCTGGTAAAGTTGCTTTCGATAAGTTACATCGTAAGATTAACATCGAAGAAGTCGTCGCAGCATAAGCGATTTTTAAACGACACACTTTCAAAATCCTGACTCTTTAAGAGTCGGGATTTTTTATGTCTGAACAACTCAAAGAATGGTACGTCAACGCGACCTCATCCAAGCACACCTAACCTGGTTTGATGCTCAGCGTGAGGCTACCAAAGGTAGCTGCTGCACAACACTCAGCTTCGGCCTATCAACGGCCTGCCTTGCCTAGCGCTGCCGCGCTGACACCCAAGGCAGCCACCGAAGCGCCCGCGGTCGCTATGGCACGACATCGCGCATCTCACGATACAACTATTCCACCGGTCTCAGCGTTTAAAATCGCCGTGCCCGCGGCGGCTTGCAAATGGTGCGTCTGATGCCAGACCCGCACAACTGGGATGCTCCCTCCCTTTTGTTGGCGGCACTCTACTGTTTCTCTTCTTCCTGTTTGGTCTCACTGCCCTAATTGACTAGAGTTGCCGTGGTACAGACATTGGTTCCACACCGCCGACAGGCTACCTTCCTGCTTCATATTGTAGTCACCAGTGAACGATGGATCTGCTTGCCGAGCTTCGACGGCCAAGCATAGACTCTCGCTATTACATTACTCGGCCGTCGATCCATGGCATCCCCCAGCATTGTTATGCATCTGTAAGGCTAACTTCAGCCGTTGATCAGGAACTCAAAATCGGTGCGAGTCAGGCCACTATGCGAGGACTGACTTCGTGGATCGTCGACTAATTGCCTGAACAACTCAGCCTTACGGGCTTTGAGGTCTAGCATGCGCTCCTCAATGGTATGCTTCATAATCAGGCGTTGCACAAAAACGGAACGTTTTTGACCGATGCGGTGTGCGCGATCGCTGGCCTGATTTTCCACTGCCGGATTCCACCATGGATCGACGTGAAAAACGTAATTAGCACGCGTTAAATTCAACCCGACGCCGCCAGTTTTCAGACTGATAAAAAAGAACGATGGGCCATTCTCTGACTGAAATTCCTCAACGATTTTCTTGCGCTTCGCCATCGGCGTTTTACCGTCCATCCGCAAATAGCGCACCCCTGCCATCTTGGCGACTTTCTCCATCTCATCTAAGCCACCACGAAACTGCGAAAAGACTAGTGCTGCGTGTCCTTCGGACTCCAGTTCTTCGAGCTTTTCGGCCATGTAGGCAAATTTCGGCGCGAGCTCCTTTTGTGGCTTGTTTAACAACTCAGGGCTGACGCAGACTTGACGCAGACGTAAAATGGCGGCCAACGCGACGATACCGGCTTGCTGATCAGGGCGATCTTCAAAGGCCTCGGCCACTTCTTCGCGCACCTCAGCGACTGTCCGCGCATACATTTCTTTCTGTAACGGCGTCATTTCAAGGAACAATTCATGCTCCTCCTTGGGCGGTAATTCTTTGAGTATCTTGGCCTTCGTGCGGCGAAGAATAAAAGGCTTTGCACGCCCTAATAGTCGTTCAGGATCTCTGCGGAAAGATTCCTTAAACTGCTTCAAGCTACCAAAAATACCTGGTACTGCGGTCGACATGACCGAATAAAACTCGCTGATATTATTCTCCACGGGCGTGCCGGTAAGACAGAGCGTAAAACGCCGCTGCAGACGTGCTGCGGCCTTGGTGCGCGCAGCAGTCACATTTTTCAAGCAGTGAGCTTCATCAAATACAACGATGTCGAAATGATACTCTTCGAATGCCGCGACTTCGCTTCTAACACGATCATACGTGGTGAGTATGACTTGAGCAGTTTGAGCCACTTCATGTATCATTCCTATAGACAAACAATCTTGGACAACGATGCCTGGTGCGAACCGTTCAAACTCATCTAGCCAATTGAATACAAGACTCGGTGGCAGCACGATAAGTATGGCACCTTTCTGTTGCGCTAAATTGCCTTGCAAACGTTGCGCAATAAAACCAATCGTTTGCACGGTCTTCCCGAGCCCCATGTCATCGGCGAGGCAGGCACCGAAGCGATGCTGATACAGGAAATCGATCCAAGCACAGCCTTCGTTTTGGTAGGCGCGCAAGTCGGCATTAAACCCTACCGGCAACTTAAAGGTATCGAGCTCCTCGAAATCGCGTAGGCTTTGAAATAATTTTTCTGCCTCTGGTGGCAGTGTAATTCTCAACCCGCTCCGACGCATTGAAAGCCAATCAAGCATCTCCAAGCGAGATACATGAATCGTCTCTTCAGTCTCATCGGCGCGCTTGGATGACTTTGACCGATCTTTTTTAGAAAACATCTCCGCCAGTAATTGCAGGCTAGCCTCTTCATCGACACCCAAATCAGGAATGATCCAATTGCCCTCATCATCGCGCAACAATAGCTCACCTCTAACCAATAGCTGCCACTCAGCGCCGGTCAATAATCGCTCACCACACTGAATAGATGGGTGCAGTGCAAACCAGTCAATGTCTCGATTGCTCTCCAGCTCGCTGATCATTTCGACTTTAACTGGTGCGGAACTTACTGACTGATTCTCATACTTGAAATCGACATTCAGAGTGCGCGCCAGCAATGAAGCGCGCTGCAACATCGATTCACGTGCACCAGTGCCTTCGACAGAGAATAGGCACTTCTCCAGCAAGCGAATGTCGTCCCTCGATTCTGGGTCGAAGAAGCTGAACAGCAACATCGCTAGACGCTGAATCGGGATTGGATAGCTCACCCACTCTGCAGTCGCAGAATCAATCCCAAGAACTTGATAGCCTCCTTTTTCAACACTCAGCACTTTATCGAGGCCGTTAAAAATCTTTAATAGGATGCTCTCTTGATACGCACCAAAGAACTCTGGGATCTCACCCGAAACACGCTGCCGCACACGCTGGCGACCTTCCGTATCTGCTGCGACGTATTGGCGCAAGGTATCCATCAACACGCGAACGCGTGACTTGGCATTAAAGAAATCACCTCGCTGCTCAAGGAGGGGCTTCAGAATGTGCTGAATCAGCGGCAATAGTGAGATGCGATGCCCTCGAACATCAATTGAAAAACCAAGTGCCGCAGTCCGAGAGTTCGGGCCCGCATGCATGTTGACCGCGAGTCTCACCTCATCTGCCTCAACAGTGAGTAGTGGTGTCACCTCTCCTTCACCTTCAAAGCGTATTTGTCCGTCAGCGATCCATGTTTGCTCAAAAGGCATGACGGTTGCTTTCGAGTTGAATTCGCCCAGAGGTATTGATAATCGCAGCAAGGCTCCAGCTCGGAGCGAGTCTTCATGAGTGCTGAACAAGTGATAATATTCGATCGCTGAATTATCGCCTAAGTCGTACAAAGTGCCGTCTTCTGCGACACCCCAATAAGTATTTCCGAGAGCGCCAACAATCTCAATGCGCTTTCCTGTCTCAGATTGGCCGATTATTTTGGCTACACACTCATCGTCTTCGAAGTTCAGCACATATTGCGGCTGCAAAGTGCCCTCGCCGATTTTTAGCGACTGTCGAGTCTGTCCGACATCGATCAACACTGCGACTTTGCGCTGCTTTGCCTCAGACAGCAATTCGGGGAGCTTATATTCATCCTGCAAAGTGAACGATCGCACCGCTCCTCGCCTCGTAGGATCTCCATCTAATATATAAGCAATGGCAGTCAGGAAGCCGACAGGAAGCTGCCCGAGTATATTAAATACAATGTTTCCAGTCGTAGGCTGAACCGTCAATAAAAGTGAGTTATCGACGCTTTTGACAGTCGCGAATGGAACGAAACTCGTTTCTTCCGGCTCAGTCAGAGAAGCGTAACCGAGCTGTCGGCGAAGCTCCTGGAGGTATGTGTCCGGCATGCTGATGCCTTCGAAGCTCTTCATGTGTGTTGCAGTATAGACCGCGGCAGCGGCAGCAGCAACATGCTTACACTGTCCTCGATGCTCCCAAGTTGGGCAATCACAACGATGCTCTAAGGTCCCCTGCTCAACCCACAGGTCCACCCGATAAGGCTTAGTACGGCTGCCCCAAATCGTCGCAACCAACTCACGCGAGACGGGGTTCCAGTTCAGATTCTTAACCGCATGCGTTTTAAAGTATGTTAGGCCTTGTTGTAAATAGGAAGAATCCACCACGCGTCGAAATGCTTCAACGGGTAGATCTTCAAAAACTCTGAGTGCGTCGGTAATCATCGTGTATCGGATATCTTAAATATCGAAACCGCTCATAAAGTGAACTTGTAGCGTTTTGGCGATATTTTTCGATTTTAATTTTCCTTTTATGGGATGTTCGTCTGTGCGCATCTAATCGGAGGGATGCCATTTGGATTCCCAGAATTTCCTTAGCCATCAAAGTTCTACTTGATCAACGGTGCACTCTTTGCCTTAGTGTACTGTTACTTCGCCAACAGATCTGCCTGTTGGCGTTTCTATTTTTCAAGCCGAACATGACTAAGAATAAATATTTCCAAGAGTGGTTCTCGAATCCGCGCCGCGATGTGATCGCTGGCACGGTCGTCGCCCTCGCGCTCATTCCAGAGTCGATCGCATTTGCCATCATTGCTGGCGTAGATCCAAAAGTTGCACTTTATGCTTCTTTCTGTATTGCGATCACAATCGCATTTGTCGGCGGCCGCCCCGGGATGATTTCCGCGGCAACGGGTGCGATGGCGCTGTTGATTGGTTCATTGGTCGCTAACCATGGGGTACAGTATTTACTTGCCGCCACGCTACTTACGGGGGTGCTGCAGATACTCTGCGGGGTCTTTAAGTTAGCGGATCTGATGCGATTCGTCTCGAAGTCAGTGGTCACAGGGTTTGTCAATGCGCTCGCTATTCTCTACTTCATTACTCAAGTTAAAGAGTTCGATGGACAAGGCTGGATCATGTATGCGATGGTCGCAGGTGGTTTGGTCATTATCTACGGATTACCACGCTTCACCACAGCTGTGCCGTCGCCGCTGATTTGTATCATTGTATTGACCACGGTTTCGATCACCCTGGGCCTAGAGAGTCTTGAAACAGTCGGCGAAATGGGACAGCTGCCAAGTTCGTTGCCTGAGTTCTTCTTTCCTGATGTGCCCTTAAGCTGGGAGACTTTTATGATTATTCTACCCTATGCGATCCCGCTGACGGTAGTCGGCTTGCTCGAATCACTGATGACTGCGGGTATCTTAGATGATTTCACTGACACCGAGAGTGACAAAAATCGCGAATGTAAGGGGCAAGGCATCTCGAATCTCGTCGCAGGTATGTTCGGCGGCATGGCCGGCTGTGCGATGATCGGCCAATCCGTGATTAATGTTAAGTCTGGCGGACGTGGACGTTTGTCGACAGCCGCATCCGGCATTGTCCTGTTGATCCTGATTCTCGTCTTGGACGATCTCGTCAATCAAATCCCAATTGCCGCGCTGGTTGCTGTAATGTTGATGGTCTCCTTCGGCACCTTTAACTGGTCTTCACTCAAAGGGCTTCGCGATAATCACCTCACCTCCAGTATCGTAATGATCGCGACTGTTCTAGCGGTGGTCTTTACTCACAATCTGGCGATTGGCGTCGGTATCGGCGTTGTGCTCAGTGCCCTCTTCTTTGCTTACAAGGTATCACGCTTACTCAAGATATCCTCCGATTTGGATGTCTCGAAGAAAGGTCGCACTTACAACGTCACCGGACAGCTCTTTTTTGTCTCAGCAGACAGCTTTGCAGATGCCTTTGATTTCCGTGAAGTGCTCGAGCGTGTGACCATTGACGTGACACACGCGCACTTCTGGGATCTTTCAGCTGTGGGCGCTTTAGATCGAGTTGTCTTGAAGTTTCGCCGTGAAGGCACAGAAGTAAACATTATCGGCATGAATGAAGCCAGTAAAACTCTTGTCCTTAAGATTGCCACCCACGACAAGCCCGGCGCAATGGATAATCCTAGTGGTCACTAGTTGGTCTCCTCACTCCACATTCCTAATTCATAATTCTGTATCCTATGCCCAATATACTAGCTTGCACTGACGGTTCCATCTACGCGACCAGCGTTTATAATCACACAGCATGGGCTGCGGCCAAGATGTCCGCCTCCGTTCACGTGCTGCACATGCTCAATCCACATCACGAAGACCCAGTCAAAGCAGACTTCAGTGGTAGCATTGGCTTAGGAGCAAAGAGTGCCCTGCTCGCTGAAATCGTTGAACTCGAAGCGGCACGTGCTAAAGTCGCTCGCAAATACGGTGAGGCGATTCTCCAAGATGCCACAGCGCAGCTACACGCAGCCGGAGTGCAAGAGATCGAAGCCGAACAAAAACACGGCCGCCTCAGTGATTCAATCGACAACTACGAGTGCGACGCAGATCTCGTCGTGATCGGTAAGCGGGGCAATCACGCAGATTTCGCAACTGGCCACATTGGGCACAACCTCGAGCGCGTCGTCCGCAGCTGTAAGCATCCAGTACTCGTCACCTCCCGCGAATTCACCAAGATGGAAAGCTTTGTGCTCGCCTTCGACGGTGGTAATAGCGCGAAAAAAGCCGTTGAATATACTGCCAGTAATCCTTTGCTCAAAGGTATGAAGTGCCACCTGCTAAGTATCGGCAAGGGTAACGCCAAACTCGAGGCAGCGCTCAACGAAGCAAAGCAGACACTCAGCAATGCTGGTTTCGACGTCAGTACCGAAATTCGCGAAGGCGAGCCAGACAAAGTCATTGGCGAAGCAGTTGCCGAAGATCACATCGATTTGCTCGTCATGGGTGCCTACGGACACTCACACATTCGTCATCTTATCGTTGGTAGCACCACGACTGCGATGATTCGGACAGTGAAAATTCCCGTGTTGCTCTTCCGCTAGAATTCGCTTTCGTGCTCCACCATATGAGCATTGAAGCACAGCCATACGGCACATTATCAACAGGTGAAGCAGTTAGTCTTTTCACGCTTACCAACAAAAATGGTCTATCCGCCAAGATCACCAATTATGGTGGCATACTGGTGGCACTCAATGCCCCAGACCGCAAAGGCAAGTTCGCGGATGTTGTTCTAGGCAAAGAGACACTCGATGATTACGTTGCAGGGCATCCGTATTTTGGTGCCACCACTGGTCGTGTTGCAGGGCGTATTTCCGGTGCTCAATTCACTTTAGACGGTCAAACGTATCCACTCGCAGCAAACAATGGTCCCAACTGTCTGCACGGAGGGATCAATGGCTACGACAAACTTGTCTGGACCGCTGAGATCTTCAACGACCTCGGCGTCGATAAACTGTGCCTCTCGATTACGGACCCCGACGGAAGCAACGGTTTTCCAGGAACTGTCGAGTGCTCCGTCACCTACGCGCTGCTCGACGATAACACGCTAGAGATCGCCTACCAGGGGTCCACCGACAAGGCTACGCCGTTCAACTTGACCAACCACTCGTATTTCAACCTCAGAGGTTCAGGTCAGGGCGACGTGCTCGGCCATGAAATGCAGATTTTCGCCGACTCCGTGGCAACGGTCGATGCCGATGCCACTCTGCAAGGCCGTCGCGATCCCGTAGTCGATGGATTCAACGATTACCGCGAACCGGTGCTGCTCGGCAGTCGTGAGTTGAACATTTATAACGCAGACATACATTTTTTCCTCAATAATGGCCGCACCAGGCTGCCGAAGGCTGCTGCGATAGTTCGCGAAGCAAGGTCGGGCCGCGTAATGGAAGTCTTCACCACCGAGCCAGGGGTCCAATTCTACGCAGGACTATTTCTTTCCGTAGATGCGCCTGAAATTGGTAAGGATGGGGTCATCTATGGGCCTCAGAATGGCTTCTGCCTTGAAACTCAGGATTATGCCGATAGTGTCAACTTCCCTGAAATGGGCGGCGCGCTCCTCAAGCCCGATGAGCCATTTAGCTCCACCACTCTCTACCGCTTCAGTACCAAATAGTGTGTCGCTGTTTGGCGATTAGCGAAATCCGATGTTGAATAACATTGGCAGCGAACGGCGTTGTCGCCATTGAGTAACTGGTTTCAATTATTTTAGTCTCCAAGCAGTATCAATGTATTTGAGATTTTAATGCCTTTAGGGTGCTCAACTCTACAGCAAATCCAGTCTCTATCATTACTACCTGCAGCGTATCACAAGCGCAGGTTATACATTTTTGTATTTCGAACGCTTAAGTTAGTGCCATTCTTAATCGCATCCTTATTCCTCTCTCAGCTCTCAAGTCTTCTTCTCAACTCTCACTACTCAACGTGGCATTACTTACATACCGAAATCTCACTGTCTCTTTTGGCGGTCCACGCCTACTCGATGACGCGGGTATCACTATCGAAAAACGCGAACGCATCTGCTTGATTGGCCGTAATGGTGAGGGCAAGTCCACGCTACTACGTATCATCGACGGTGAAATTAAGCCAGACACAGGCGAGATCGAAGCCATCCCCGGTCTACGCATCGGTAAGCTCGACCAAGAAGTGCCGCCACACTTGGATGGTACCGTTTTTGAAATTGTTGCCGATGGCCTCGGCCCAGCGGCCAAGGTCGTCGCGGAATACCACCGGCTCGTGCACGAATACGACGAAAACCATGACGATGCCATTGCGAATCGGCTGGATGACCTGCAAGAACAACTCGACCGCACCGACGGTTGGTCGCTTGAGCACAAGGTCGAAAATATTCTCAACCGTGTGGAGCTTGACGGCGATGCCCTCTTCTCCTCGCTTTCCGGTGGTAACAAGCGCCGCGCCCTGCTCGCCCGCGCACTGACCGCTGATCCACACATTTTACTGCTCGACGAGCCGACCAATCATCTCGATATCCCTGGCATTCGTTGGCTCGAAGAATTCCTGCGTAAGGCTGACATCTCACTGCTATTTGTCTCGCACGATCGGGCCTTTATCCGTCGCGTTGCCAACCGTATAATCGATCTCGACCGCGGTCAGCTCACTTCGTGGAACTGCGACTACGAGACTTACCTTCAGCGCAAGGCCGACCTCCTTGCAGGTGAAGCCAAACAGCAAGCCGTATTTGATAAGAAACTAGCCGAAGAAGAAGTCTGGATTCGTAAAGGCATCCAAGCGCGCCGCACTCGCAATGAAGGCCGTGTGCGCTCACTCCTAAAGCTGCGCGTCGAGCGTGCCAAACGTCGTAACATCATCGGCACCTCGAGTCTCAGCGTCAACGAAGGTCAGCTTTCTGGGCGCAAGGTTCTCACAGTCGATAACGTCAGCTACGATTGGGGCAATAAGCCACTCATCCAGGACTTCTCGACCGTCATCTGGCGCGGTGACAAAATCGGTATCGTCGGACTCAACGGCTCCGGTAAAACCACCCTACTCAACCTGCTGCTGGAAAAGTTGCAGCCACAGAAGGGCTCCGTCACGGTTGGCACTAAGCTCGAAGTCGCGTATTTCGACCAACATCGGGCACAGCTCGATGATAAGCTCTCGGTCGCCGAAAACGTCTGCCCGTCGGGTGAGATGGTGACGATCAATGGCCGACCGCGCCATATTATTACCTACTTGCAAGACTTCCTGTTCACACCGGAAACCTCGCGCTCGCCCATTACCAAACTTTCCGGCGGGGAACGCGCCCGACTGCTGCTCGCCCGTCTCTTTCTGCAACCCGCCAACGTGCTGGTGCTGGATGAGCCGACCAATGACCTCGACATCGAAACCGTCGAACTACTCGAAGAGCGTCTGCTCGATTACGACGGTACCCTGCTGCTAGTCAGTCATGACCGTAGCTTTCTCGATAATGTCGTTACCAGCACCATCGCCCTCGAAGGCGACGGCCTCGTGACTGAATACAACGGCGGCTGTGAAGACTGGCTGGAGCAATACGAAACACGCAAAGCTGCCGAAGCACTTGCAGCTAAAACACCTGCGCCCGTCGCCAAGCCCACGGAGCCGACACCCGTCGCCGCTCCCGCACGCAAGCTCACCAATAAAGAGCGCGAAGCTCTCAAGACTTTACCTGTCCAAATTAAACAGCTCGAAGCCGAACATGCAGCTCTAAGCGAGAAAATGGCCTCCGCAGAATACTACCAAGACCAGAGCAGCGATATGGCCGGCGATGCCAAGCGCCTAGAGCAACTTGAGACCGATACGATGGCAGCCTACGAGCAATTTGAAGCGTTGACAGGGGAAGGTTGAGAGGTGTGTAACCAGCGGCACCCTGCCGCTTGTTGCACACATTCGTAGCGACTGAATTTATTTTAGGAGTCGGTTTGCTTCCGAACCAAACGGCTTGAAGCCGTGTCTAATTTGCACCAAAATCATCTATCTGGATTGCAAAAGTGGAGCAATTGTTTTACTATTCAACTAGTTTTCAAACTAGGGACTTGCACGTTCCGTACTCTTAAAAATAGAAAGACAGAGCCATGAATGAGACCAGCAGTTTCAACGAATGCTGCAGCTACGTAGCTGCTTTGGTTCAAGAAAGAGCACGCCCCCATGCCGAACAGCACACCCCTGCGATCACCATCTCGCGCCAATTCGGTGCCCGTGGCCGCAGTATCAGCAAGAAAATCCAAGACGCCCTGCGCGACGGATCACCCCAAGACCCCATTCCATGGACCTGTTTTGACGAGGATCTAGTCGAGAAAGTTCTGAAAGATCACGATCTGCCAACAAGCCTCGCGAAGTTTATGCCCGAGGATTCCGTCAGCGAGATTGACAGCACGATTAATGAAATCCTCGGCCGACACCCTTCTCTGTGGACCTTGTCTAAGCATACGGTGGAATCCATGGTGCACCTCTTTCACTTGGGGCATTGTATCATAGTAGGTCGCGGCGGTAATAAAGTCGCCGAAGGCCTATCTAATGTTACACGCGTGCGCTTTGTCGGCACCTTACCACAACGCATCAAGCAGATGATCAACGTCCATGGTATGTCCAGCAAAGAGGCCAAGTATTACATCAAGCAAGAAGACTATGCACGGCAACGCTACATGAAGAATCATTTCGACTGTGATGTTGAAGACCCCCTCGACTACGATCTAGTGATCAACACCGATCATTATAGCGACGAAGCAGTCGTGCGATTTGTTTTAAGTGCAGTGGCCGCCAAGCAGGTGGAATGAGCCCGCGCGGACCTTACGGAGGTGACCTCTCCAGTTCCTGTCATGACTTTTTTGGCTGCGAGCTCCGCCTCGTCCGCAATCCCCAAGGCCGAAGGCTAAACGACCGTAGCTTGCCAGCGGCACCCGCACTCCCGCAACTCCCCTCATTCTAGGATTGTCTGCTACGTCACCCTTCGCCAATGCTTTGAGCTCGCTATGACGACTTCGACGCCCGACGCCACACACTTTAAAAAACACATCGCCATCGTTGGCGGTGGCGCCGGCGGTTTCTTTGCTGCAATCACCGCCGCCGAAGCAAATCCCGCTGCGAGTGTTACGCTCTACGAGCGCAGTCAGCACACACTTAGCAAGGTGAAAATCTCAGGTGGTGGCCGTTGTAATGTCACTCATAGTTGCTTTGATCCTGCCAAGCTCGCCAGCCATTACCCACGCGGCTCACGCGAGCTGCATGGCGCCTTTCACCGTTGGCAGCCGCAAGACACGATCCAATGGTTCGCTGAGCGCGGCGTTACCCTCAAGACGGAAGCCGACGGGCGCATGTTTCCCGATACCGACGACTCGCAGACCATCATCGATTGTTTTCACTCGGTCGCCGACAACGCCGGTGTAAAACTACTTAAAGGGGTTGGCCTGAAGAATCTCACCCATCACTCATCACATTTTACTCTTCACCTTTCAAATGGAGCCGAAATACAAGCGGACGCGATCTGTATCGCCACTGGCTCGCTCAAGGCCTCACCGCTGACCCGTGCACTCGAAACCCTAGGACATTCCATCGAACCGCTCGCGCCTTCGCTATTTGCATTCAACGTAGCCGACAAACGCACCCACGGCCTCTCCGGCCTATCGGTGCAAAATGCCAGTGTATCTCTGGTGGCGCCGTCGCTTGCGACGGCCCCTCCGCGCAAATCGAAGTCACTCACACAAACCGGTCCGATTCTCATCACCCACCGCGGCTTTAGTGGCCCCGCGATCCTACGCCTCTCCGCATGGGAAGCCCGCAGCCTGCAGGAGCGGAATTACCATCTCGACATTGCGATCAACTGGCTCGGCGACCAAACAGAGAATCAAGTGCGCGAGCAATTCGCCAAACTTCGCAAACACAAAGGCCGTACCTTCGTCAGGAGCAAAGTCTTTGAGACCATCCCACGCCGTCTATGGGAACGCATCGTCGAAGCCACTGGTATCAGCGAAGACACTCCGTGGTCACAACTTCCCAAAGCGATCGAAACCACACTCATCCACGAGCTGATCGCAGCCCGTTATAGCGTCCAAGGTAAGACCACCAACAAAGACGAGTTTGTCACCTGCGGCGGCGTGCGCCTCAAAGAGATTGATTTTAAAACAATGCAGAGTCGCAAAGTACCGGGCCTGCATTTCGCAGGCGAATGCGTCGACATTGACGGCATCACCGGCGGCTTCAACTTTCAAGCAGCATGGACGACTGGACGTATTGCTGGCTTGGCTATGGCAGAGTTTTAAGCGAAAAAGGCGAAGCACCTCATCACCCCGCCTTGTTACAGTAAGTCCCTTGCTCGCAGGACTAATCATTCCCCATCGCTTTATTTAGACGATCAAGCATGTGACTGCGAGCGGTAGCGACCTTGGATAGTAAAATTTTCATTAAGCCGAACTCATCATCGGCCTCGATCTTACGTTCAATGGCATCGAAATCACTGACATTAGGATATTTCACATCAACTATAACGACCCTGTAAAAGTCATAGATACGATTTGATTTATTATTTTTCATTGTAAAATGCGGGAAGTCATTACCGCATCTATTATTACATTAGAAAATGGATTCGTGAAATCGCGCACTAAGAAAACTCCCCATTATCAGAAAACCAACATGCTCATCCTCCATCGAGATCGCTGGGTTTGTTGGGACAATACTCGCGTTTAGAATTCACCGCGCCAAACGGCCACAGTGGCAGCAGAGCAAACAGAACCATTTATTATAAATCTCTTTTTTTTTCGAATCTGATACACGCTGAGCGCACTACTTAAAAATACGAGTGCGGTCATCCACCCGCGCGCACTGGTTTGTAGCCGAGCTTTTCGAGTTCGGCCATTACCCGGTCGCAGACATCACCTTGTAATTCGATGGCGCGGCCCTTGAGAGCACCGCCACAGGCACAGATCTTTTTGAAGTTAAAGGTCATCGCCTCTAGTTCTTTGAGCGGGATGCAGCTCGGAAATTCGCGCAGCGTGGTCACCGTCTTGCCGCCACGACCTGCTTTTTCGCGGCGCACTTCGACGCGTCCCTTGGACTTCATCTTCTTCTCTACAACCTTCGGGCGCATCTGTTCAGGTTTCGGTCCGCTCGGCAGTCCACCAGTATTGAGTGCTCCGAATGGGTTGCTAACGAAGGCTTGGTCCGCACCGTCGGTCGAGATTTTACTTTTGGAGCGTTTACTCATGGGTGATGTGGGCTATCGGGATTTTCGAGCCAGAGCAAGGCTTTGGCATAGCTGCGTTTGGTCAAATAGTGTTCCAGTCGATCATGTAAATCAGGTGTTTTTGCGAAGTCATCAAGCCGAGCGAGCACAGTCCGCAGGGAATCTCCCTCTGGTAAATCACGCGCTAGCGTGATATATTCTAAATCCAATTTTAGCTGATTTTGATCCATTCCAACAGTCTCATTAACCTCGCGCCTCAGGCGCAAGCCCATAACGAAACCGACTCAACTTCGGCCATTATACTTGACATCAAGACATAAAACATGGACATCAAGTTATTTCAGTATTAGCTGAGCGAATAACGACGGTTATATGCTTTTAAAATTTGTGTCGCTAATGCTTAAATCCTACCTTGTTGGAAACTAATCCCCTATACCAAAGCCATGAAGCACTCTACAATCGCCAGTCGTTGGAACGCAGATTTGATCGACCAAAACTACGAGACTTGGCAATCCAGCCCAGACTTGCTCAGCGCCGAATGGTACGCCTTCTTCGAAGGCTTCGAACTTGCGCAGAGTAACCGCCCTCCTGCCGCGGCGCAGTCCGGCGATGCGAGCTCGAACAATTTTGCGATTAAACAGTCGCGCCTCATCGGTGCGATCTACGCCTACCGTTCAATTGGTCATACCATCGCCCAGTTTAATCCGCTGACCAAGGAAGTGCCATTTAACCCACGCCTCACACTTGAGCGTCTGGGGTTGGAAGAGTCGGATCTTGATACTAAGTTTTATACCGGTAACTATTTAGGCGGCGTCGAGATGGCCGCTGGTGAATTGCTGCAGCGTCTGCAAAAAACATACTGCCATACCGTCGGCTTCGAGTATATTCACATCCAAGAAACCCCGCGCCGACGATGGCTACAGGCACGCATCGAACCGGAGTGCTTCGTCCCTCATTTTACCAAGCCTGAGAAGCACCGAATTCTTCGTACCATCATGCAGGCCGAGGACTTTGAAAACTTCCTGCAGACACGTTACGTGGGCCAAAAGCGCTTTTCGCTTGAAGGCGGCGAAACACTCATTGCATGCTTAGAAAGCATCCTAGAGCGCTGCGGAAAAAATAAAGTGGATGAAGTCGTGATGGGAATGGCGCACCGTGGTCGCCTCAATGTCTTGGCCAACTTTCTTGGCAAATCTCTCGAATACATCTTTCGCGAATTCTCAGAAAAGTATATACCGGACACGATTTATGGCGATGGCGACGTGAAGTATCACCTCGGCTTTGAAACCAACCGTAAGACCAGCGAAGGACATGCTGTCGATATTCGCCTAGCGGCCAACCCCAGTCACCTGGAAGCCGTCAATCCAGTGGTCGAAGGTAAAGCCCGCGCTCGTCAGCGCATCATCGGCGACCTTGAGCGCAAGCGTGTACTGCCCTTGCTGATTCATGGCGATGCGGCCATCGCGGGCCAAGGCATTGTTGCCGAAGTCTTCGACTTCTCACAACTACCGGGCTACCGCACCGGCGGTACGATTCATATTGTGATAAATAACCAGATCGGATTCACCACCGGACCCGATGAAGCACGCTCCAGTCGCTACTGTACAGATGTAGCCAAGATGGTGGATGCACCGATTTTTCACGTCAACGGCAACGACCCACTCGCGACTATCGCAGCGATTGAAGCGGCCTTTGACTACCGCCAAACTTTTGGCAGTGATGTGGTGATCGACATGTATTGTTGGCGTAAGCACGGCCATAATGAATCTGACGAACCTGCCTTCACCCAACCGACTCTCTATAAAAAAATCTCCAGCATGCAGCCGATTGGCCGTGCGTTTGGAGAGCGTTTAATCGCTTCTGGAGAATTTACCGCCGAAGAAATTAACAGCATCAAAACAGACTACCATAAGCGCCTCGAAGCGGCCTTCAAAATCGCTAAAAAAGAGGAAAGTCTCAAGAGCGACTTGCTCTCCGAGTCGACCGCAAAAAAGCAGCCGTCTTACAACTTTAAGGGCTTCAATACTCGCGTGCCTCAGGCCCAGATTGAGCACATCGCAGAGCGTCTCGTGCAGTTTCCCGAAGGCTTCAACGCTAACAAGAAAATCATTCGCCAGCTCAACACCAAGCTGAAGGCCGTCAAGAACGACAGCGGTATCGATTGGGGCATGGGCGAAGCACTTGCGTTTGGCAGCTTGCTAATGGACGGCACCCCAGTCCGGCTCAGTGGCCAAGATAGTGAACGCGGTACGTTCAGCCACCGCCACTCCGTGCTCTACGATAATGAAACGCGAGAGCGCTATGTACCGCTACTCGATCTGCAATCGGAACAAGCGCAGTTTTGTGTGCATAACTCGCCGCTATCTGAGGCCGCAGTGCTTGGGTTTGACTACGGTTACTCACTCGACTATCCAAAAATGCTCTCTATCTGGGAGGCACAGTTTGGCGATTTCGTTAACGGCGCTCAGGTCATCATTGATCAGTTCCTAACCTGCAGTGAGTCAAAGTGGGGACGCTTGAGCGGACTCGTCATGCTACTCCCGCATGGATACGAGGGCCAAGGGCCTGAGCATTCTTCCGCTCGCCTAGAGCGCTTTCTGCAAGCCTGCGCCGAGAACAATATTCAGGTCTGCAACCTGACGACTCCTGCACAGTATTTTCACGTCTTGCGTCGCCAGATGAAACGCGAATTTAAGAAGCCACTGATTATCATGGCTCCTAAGAGTCTGCTGCGCCACAAGGACTGCGTGTCGAAGGTCGAGAACTTTACCGACAATGAATTTTGGTCCATTCTCGATGACGAGCTGGTCACCAAAAAGACTGCGAAGCGCGTCGTGTTCTGCTCCGGCAAGGTTTACTATGACCTCTCTGCATATCGGGAAGCCAATAAAATCAAGGACACCGCAATCGTTCGCCTAGAACAATTCTACCCACTCAACACTGATCTGCTCAAGCGCATCAATGCCAACTATCCGAAGGCTAAAGACATCGTCTGGTGCCAAGAAGAGCCAAAAAATATGGGTGGTTGGACATTTATCGCCCCACGATTAATGGAAACCATTGAGTGCATGCCACGTTACGCAGGTCGCGCCGAAGCAGCTAGCCCGGCCGTCGGTTCACTCGCACTGCACAAGCGCGAACAAGCTAAACTCGTCAAAGAAGCATTCGCTAATCTGTAACGCTTCACACTTCCATCTCGGCACAGCCGATCTTCACACTTTCAACCTTTAAAAATTTCTCACTCATATTATGGCTACTGAAGTTACTATTCCCGCAATGGGCGAATCCATCAGCAGCGGCATCTTGTCCGTTTGGCACGTAAAAGATGGCGATTACGTCAAAAAAGATCAACCGATCTACGAGCTCGAAACCGACAAGATTACCTCCGAGGCAAATGCTGAAGTTGCTGGTATTATCGCTCTCAAGGTTGCTGCCGATGACGAAGTTGATATTGGCCAAGTCGTCGCCACAATCGATGAAAGCGCCACCGCTCCAGGTGGTAGTGCAGCGCCAGCAGCCCCAGCTCCCGAAGCTCTGGCCGCAGCCGTTCCAGTCGAAGCCACACCCGTAGCTAGAGCTGCCACTGACACACAACATCCACTCTCCCCCGCTGCTCGTAAAGCTGCCAAGGAAACGGGTGTTAACACCTCCATTATCGCTGGCTCTGGTAAAGATGGTCGCGTGACCAAGTCCGATATTCTTGCAGTCGCCTCCACTCCTGCTGCACCTGCTGCACCTGCTGCACCGGCGCCCGTCGCTGCCACACCTAAGGTTGTACCAGTCGCCGTTGATCCCGGCACTCGTGAGACGCGCAAGAAGATGAGCCCGCTACGCCGCAAGATCGCCGAACGTCTCGTGGCTGCCACTCAAGAGTGCGCATTACTAACGACTTTCAATGAAGTAGACATGAGCAGCGTGATGAAGCTGCGCAAGCAGCATCAGGAAAAATTCGTTGAACGCCATGGCATTAAGCTCGGCTTCATGTCCTTTTTCACCAAGGCCGTGACTCACGCACTACAAGCCGTGCCCGCCGTTAACGCACGCATTGAAGGTAACGAAGTTGTCACTCAACATTTCTACGACATTGGCGTCGCGGTTGGCACCGACAAAGGGCTGATGGTACCAACCATCCGAGATTGTGATCAAAAAGGCTTTGCCGAAATCGAACAAGATATCCTCGGATATGCCAAAGCTGCCCGTGAAGGTAAGATCCAAATGAACGACCTCGAAGGTGGCGTATTCACCATCTCCAATGGTGGCATCTACGGTTCGATGCTGAGCACGCCGATCATTAACTATCCACAGCCTGCTATCCTCGGCCTACACAACATCACTGAGCGTGCGGTTGTCGTAAATGGCGAAATCGTCATTCGCCCGATGATGTATCTCGCCCTAAGTTATGACCATCGACTTATCGATGGTAAGGAAGCCGTCACCTTCCTCAACAAAATCAAGGACGCGATAGAAGATCCGAGTCGCTTACTATTTGGCATTTAGCCGCCCCTCGGCCAGAGTATAAAAGTAACCATGTATAAAAGTAGAAACGTGTGAAAGTAGGACAAGTCGCAGCTTTAAAAATCCCCACCTTCCCACTCGGCACAGTCGAACCTCTCACCTTCATACCTTTTAACCCGTTCCAATTCGGCACAGCTAAACTTCCTATTTAAAATATCATGTCTGAAAATACTTTCGATCTTGTCATTATCGGCTCTGGTCCTGGCGGCTACGTAGCAGCCATTCGCGGCGCACAACTCGGCCTCAAAACCGCACTCATCGAGAAAAGCAAGACGCTCGGCGGCACTTGCCTCAACATCGGCTGTATCCCGAGCAAGGCGTTACTACACTCGACCGAGATGTTTCACTTCGTTGGCCATGGCGCAGCGGCACATGGCATCGATTTGACCAACCTCTCGATCAATATCGAGCAGTTGATGGCGAAGAAAGACAAAACTGTCGCTCAACTTTGCGGCGGCATTCAGCACTTGATGAAGAGCAACAAGATCAAAGTCTTCAAAGGCCTCGGTATTTTGGAAGGCGACAGCAAAGTGCGCGTGCGAGCCACTGGCGAAGACACTGTTCTCAAAGGCAAGCATATCATCATCGCAACAGGCTCTGCCTCAATCGAACTGCCGTTCCTTAAATTTGATGGCGAGACCGTCGTCAGCAGCACCGAAGCCATTGCCTTCGAAAAAGTGCCAAAGCAACTCGCAGTGGTTGGCGCGGGTGCGATCGGCCTTGAACTCGGTTCGATCTGGGCGCGCCTCGGCGCTGAGGTCAACGTGATCGAATTTCTCCCAGTCATTGCAGCTACCTTCGATAAAGACGTTTCTAAAATGGCTGAACGTCTTTTCAAAAAGCAAGGCCTCAATTTCCACCTTAAGACTAAGGTCACCGGTATCAAGAAGTCCAAGGGTAAGCATATATTGATTGCCGAAAAAGCCGGTAATGTAATCGAGTTCGAAGTGGACAAGGTACTCGTTGCAGTAGGTCGCAAGCCCTTCACCGATGGCCTTGGCCTCGAGGCGGCCGGCATCACAACCGACGACAAGAGCCGCATCTTGGTCGACGCGCATTACCAAACCTCTGCAACTGGCATCTATGCCATTGGCGACGTGATTCCAGGACCGATGCTGGCACACAAGGCCGAGGAAGAAGCTGTCGCCTGTGTTGAGTGCATTGCGGGACAAGCGGGCCACGTTAACTACGACGTGATCCCCAACGTTATCTACACCGATCCCGAAATTGCCAGCGTCGGCCTCGGAGCTGACGATGCAAAGGCACAGGGCTACGAAACCAAAGTTGGGAAGTTTAACTTTGCAGGTAATGGTCGCGCCATCGCGACTGATGCCACTGACGGCTTTGCTAAAGTCATCGCTGACAAAAAGACCGATCGTATTCTCGGCGTTCAACTCATTGGCAAAGGCGCTTCAGAACTCATCGCTTCCGCAGTTGCTCACATGGAATATGGCGGCAGCGCCGAAGACTTGGCCCGCACTGTTCATGCCCACCCAACCGTGAGCGAAGCGATCAAAGAGGCCGCGCTTGCTGTCGATGGCAACGCCATTCACAGTGCGTAACTGGCTAAGAGGCTAGGCCGGGAGCGAATGCTTCTTGCCTAGCAAAAAATGCGGCCTCAACTTTTTAATACGTGCCTTTTTACAGATCAATTCTGGTACAGTCGGATCTGTCTCAATTTGAGGTTCGCTATACTTTGCGAGTCTTTCATCACTCTCTTTAAACGGCCAAAACACACCAACATTCTTTCCCTAGGCGACAATCAGTGTGTCGTTTAGCATCGAGTTGAAAGCGACTATGGAAGTTTCCCAATCCGCAGCTGAGTATTTCCCCACTATTGCCGCGGCCATGATGAGGATTAAATTTATGTTAGGTGCTGCTATATTTTCTTTAGCAACACCGTGATAATCATCACGCACTGAAGTCGTTACCTTATACGACTGATTAGATTCACTTGCAGTTCGAACGTGTCCGCTCGTCCCACGATAACCGCATCTCGAATTTGTGAATCATAGATCCGCACATCCTTTGCGCCTGGACCTGATTCTTGAATTGGTTGACGCGGGACAGTATACATATCTTCGTCAGCTCAACATATGAACGACCATAATAGCGTTTAATATGACGCTGCGAATTTGCTCAAGTGGCTGCACGCCAGACACGCAAAAGCTCGCACAGCTGTTATTAAGCTGCTGCAACTACCCCACTGAAAAAGTCAATTCAATCAAACTAAGTGCACCTTGATTCGCCCGAAGCAAACGTTTAGTAGATTATATGTAATTGGCTCAATGGAACCCAGCACTCTCGGCCATCAGCGAGTGACACGAGTCCCCACTCATTGCGATTTTCTTGCACAGTCAACTCAACTCCATCATGCAGCGGCTCGTTAAAAACTGCAGAATAGACATAGCTCGGACCTTTTCGCGCTGTCACGGAATCGACAATGACGACGCCTTGACGACCAGAAAGTTGCGCGGACACGAGCCAAAGCCCGGCAGTCAGACAACAAAGCAGCAGCATCGCCAAACAGGCGATGTAACCAACCCGTCTCCGATAGCGAAGTGTCCCTAGCACGCAGACCCCGAAGATTAAGATCAGCACGAGCAATACCGCCTTCAGCCAAACCGCAGGCCACTGCTGCCACCATGCGGATTGTTCGGGCACATCGTTGAGTGCCAGCGCACGTGCCGCGCTTAAATTCTCTGCTAATATTGAATCAAAGGGCCGAAAGATTCGTGCCTGACGATAGGCCGCAATCGAGCGACCCAGCGCTCCGGTCTGAAACCATGCGTTACCCGCATTATACCATGCCATGCCTGGACGTTCACCAGACTCGGCTGTCGCTTGAAACTTCAGTGCAGATTCCGCATACAATGCCGCCGCCGCATCGCTACCTGCTTGTGCAGCCATTGCCTGCTCGAACAATTGCTCCGCTTCAGACCAATCCGATGCCTTCGCCGTTTGTGGTAAGCTGCTCATTCCCAGTAATAGCACTAAGACGTATTTTCCCAGCAAACCAAGAATACGCTTACCCACAGCATTGAGCGCACTCAACTGAGCTTCCGGATGCTGTACACTGTAGTCCTCTTCATCCGCGTCTCGATGTAGCGCTAGCACCGATTCAGTGTCCTCTGGGGACACTCCGATAACTTGCAACGCGACCTTAGAATCCCGCACCGTCCACGCCTCGCCTTCTGCGCCAAAGCTCACGGCAAGGAAGTGTAAAAATGCTCGCCACTTACCAGGATCGTTTTCGGCCAATTTTCGGAATGCTGCGTACGCCTCAGCGCGTGCGCGATACTTCACATCCAGTGAGCGACGACGACGCTCTCGCACAATCGGCAGCATGAGTAAGAAGCCGGCTAACCCGAGTAACAGCCACAGCCAGAACCATGATGCCAAGCACACCACGATAGTATTGATTAGATCATTCATTCTATTTGCTTTCCGATTATGCCAGATCCCTTCTGACCGATTACTTAAAGTGACCCCCGCGCCTTTATACGAATTCAGGTCGATAAAATCTTGTCCATCATCTTGCGGTGCCACGCTCAATGCAATCGGCTCAGTCACGAGCATCACATACGCACCAGTTGTGGGATTAAACGTCTGAATATGCAAAGACGGAAACGCTTCGACGTTGGTCGTCAATGCCCGCAGACGGCAGCGAAAGGTGGTGCCACCTGGATGCCAAACACGACTTAGATCATCATCCACCAAAAAGCGCCCACGCAATCCGCGCTGACGGCTCAAGCGTGGCAGCTCAATCATCCCATGTGGTGCATCGGCAAATACCTGTAACTCAGCCTGCATGATCGCACCGACCTTGTTGCCGGTGTCCGGAGACACTGCGACATCCACATGCACGGGCGCAAACAGTCCGCTAAAATCCGGCGAGCGCCCTTCCTCTGGCAGTGCTAAGACCATAATCTCTATCGGTGCGGTCTCCACATAGAAACGCTCGTAGAGCGACTCCGAGTCCTCTGGAGCAAATAGACTATTATTAAAATGCGCCGCATATTGACCAAAGTTCCGACTGCCCTTCTTCAAATAGGCACACTCTAAACGAGTCGCTGGCAGCGTATAGACCCCCGGCTCTGTCAGCCGTAGATAAAGTGGCAGTGTCACAGTGCCAAGTGCCTCAGGAGAGCCTTTAATCAATGTGCGCTTGGCGACCACACGCCGTCCACCGATCGGTAAACCGACTTGGTGCTTTTCTGGTTCTGTTGAACGTGGGATCACAATTTCAACAGCTGAATCATTAAAGAACGTTGGATAATAATTGAGCGCCTGCAAGCGACCCGCCTCCAACTCGCATTGCAATGTTAAATCCACACGCAGCGGTTCGCCGACATACACCTGACGCTTTGCTGGGCTAAGCGTGACAACAATTGCCTCTGTGCGAACGGCTGAACCTACCAGAATTTGCTGCGGAATAGTTTGGTAACGCTTCGTATCACTAGAAAACTCCAGTGATGGGAAGGTCACAATGCCCGTTTCCCGAAGAACAAAACTAACAATTGCCATAGCCTTACCCAATTCTGAGTTGGGCGTCTCACGTATTTCGACATCAATAAAGCTCACTCCAGGCACTCCGTTAGGCAACGATTCCGGAGCCTCTACCACGCCATCGAAATGAATCACTGCCAGACCAGTTCGATCGGTGAACCAGCTCTGATTGATCATCGCCACCGGCACGGAGACGGACTCTAACACAGGCGCCTTCATCTCCTCAGCGATTGCTTTCGAAGCTTCAAGCGCAGACGCATCTGGTTCAATCTTCTGCGCTTGTAGAAAAGCAGTTAGCAACAACGGTAGTATCCAAAAAATAATTGTGCGCATCAGTAGTCTTTCTTCACTTTTCCGGCATTCGCCTTGGCACGTTGTTGTTGGCGGAACTGCATACTGCCCTGCTCTTCCATTAAAATATCGTCTGCAGAATAGTTCGGCACTGGCAGCGCCTGCATCTCACCGCCAGCCGCGAAATCGCCCTCCATCGGCATCGAGCTCATCATACTTTCATCCATCTCATCCGCATACTCATACTCAGCCTCTTCGTCCATTTCATCCCACTCATCACCCTCCGAATCATTCGATGAATTATTACCCAGAAGATTTAATATCTCTTCAATCAATTGCTCTGCGATTTGTTGCTCGGAATATGCGGCCGGCCAGGTGTTCCAATTGATCAGTAAGCCGCGCGCACGCTCCATCGCCTCAGACACTTTTGCCATGAGTTTCACTGGCTCAGCGAATAGGCTATCCATCGGCGCCATCCCTTCGATTGCTGGAGGGGTCATTAAAGTATCGAGCTGCTGCATTTCCTGGTAGAGCCGCAGCGCTTCAGACTTTAATGCGCTCTCAGATTTCACAAAAATTGATGCGTTCGTTCCCGCATCGGGCGGCGGTTGAATCGGCGCAGTTAGCGGCGTTTTTTTCGCACGCTTGGGTTGGCGACGATCCACATCGCTGTCAGCCACTTGTTGACGCAAGTCCTGCTGCGCCTCAAGCAAGGCCTGTATGTACTCCAGCAACTGCCCCAGCTGCGCCTCCATCTCATTTGACTCTTCCGCTTCTTCGGCAATTTGAAACTGCAACTCTGTCACCCAGTTCGTCGTCGATTCCAAGCGTATCCCTGAACGCTCCATGTTCGGTAGATAGCGTTTCGCAGCCAGAAACGCCAACTGCGCCTGTTGCGCGTAGCTCAAACCGAGCTCCGCTGAAACTTCACTTTCTGCCCGAGAAAGTTCCATCAAGCACAGTCCTCGGTTAAATTGTACAGCCGCCAAATGGCTGAGCGTCATCGAGGATCCATCACTGTGATAAGCGACTTCAGTAAACAAGGCCTCTGCCTCTGTAAACGATCCGTCTGTGTAAAGTTTGGAGGCTTCTGTAAATTGTACTTTTAATTGCGAGGTCGCCGCTGTGCCCTCTCTAGGCAGTACGCAGAGCACCGCAAGCAACACGCCCGCTTGACCCAGTCGCAGTCCATGCGCGCCCCAGCATTCCGAAAGTAATAACAGCAGCAGTGCAGGAATCACGAAGAATTGCGCCGCCTCCTGATAGACCACTACACCGTCCCCCTCCACCGAAGCAGACACCGCGCGATCGGCCACATACTCGAGATAGATCTGCCCGAGGTCGAAGACCCGATTGCCGACGGATACATATTCGGCATCCGCACTTTGAGCAGCCAGCGCCCGCAGCGAAGCGTCATCCAGTTGGGTATAAATAATTCCATCTTTCGAACGCATTAAGGTGCGCACCCCGTCCGTATCCTCGATCGGAATCGGCGAGCTCTCATTCGGATTACCGATGCCCAACAGCAGTAGATCCACGCCATGTTCCTGCAGCAGTTCGGAGACCTCATCCATCCGCGAGCCATGATCGCCACCATCAGTCAGCACTACTAGATCCTGCACCCCGCCACGATCGGCCATAAATACTTGATCCACCACCTTCTCGACTGCCGACTGCAAAGTCGTGCCACCAAAAGCCGCACTCCGCGTATGTGTTTGCTCCAACATATAGCGCACGAAGTCATAATCATACGTCAGCGGACACATGATAGTGGCACTGCCCGCATAGACGAGCAAGCCCACGCGCTCGTTGCTAAATGTATTCAATGCATCGCGCACCGCTTGCTTCGCCACTTCTAAGCGCGAAGGTGCCACATCTTCAGTCAACATACTTTGCGAGACGTCCAGCGCAAAGACGACATCGCGCCCAGTGCGTGAGATCGACAACTCCTCAGGCGAATGCCCAGGTCGAGCTAGCGCCAGTAACAGCAATATTAACGCCCCGATCCGCAAGGTATCACGCAACCGGCGGTGCGTGCTCAGTCCCCCGCCCATTGCTTTGATCAGTGCTGCACGTTTGCCACGCGCATAGGCCAGCAACCACCAAAGCGGCAGTGCCAGAAGCAACAAAGGCAAGACCCACAACCATTGAAAAACAAATCCACTCATGGCACGACACGCAACACAGACGCCTCCAATATTAGGGCCATTAATAAGCTCAGCAGCGCCACACTCAACGGCAACCAAAACCACTCCGCCACTCGATCATAACTACGCGTGGCAATCTCCGAGCGCTCCAGCCGATCAATCTCTTCGTACACAGTGAGCAATGACTCATAGTCTGTCGCTTGTCTAAAAATACCGCCCGTCTCATCGCTAATATGTTTCAAGGTCTGCTCGGCCGCCGTCAGTTTCTTGATCTGCACCTTGCTCGAATCTCTGCCCTCGGTATCCCCCAAACTAATACAATAGATCCGACAGCCCCACGCTTTAGCCAAGCCAGCCGCCTCAAGTGGCAAGTGTGTCCCTGAGTTATTCTCACCATCAGTCAGCATGATAATTACACGGCTCTCAATCGCATTGACAGGCTCCGAAACTTGCCCGAACTGTAACTCCTCAATATTTTGTAATCGAGCTGCAGCCAGTGCCAACGCATCTCCATAGGCGGTGCCATCCTCATTCGGACGCTCCTGCACCTCCAGGTTTCTCACAATCTGTAGCAAGGCAGCATGCCCAAACGTTAACGGGCTGCGCGTATCTGCATATCGTGCAAAAGTAATCAACCCCAGTAGATCCTCACCACGCCCATGTAACGTCTCTCCATCGCCAGCGATGAACCTCTCGACCATCTCCTTCGCCACCTCCATACGACTTCGATTCTGACCCTCCAAATCGCGCACATTCATATCCATACTACTAGACACATCGACCAGCAGTTGAATCGCGATGCCCTCAGAGACATCCATGCTGTAAGTTGAACCCGCCTGCGGGCGTGCCAACGCCAATAGCAATAAGACCAAAGTCATGCGGCGCAAAAAAACAGGAATCCATAAATAGCGTGCACGTCCGGCATCCGTTTCAGACCACAGCCCGAGCGATGACACTTGCAATGAAGTGCGGCGCAAGCGACCACGCAGTAACCACAACACCAGTGGAATCAACAGCAGCACCCATAGATACAGAAAACTCATCGTTGAACCTCCTCTCGAAGCAGCTGTAACAACACGACCGAATCCAATCGGTTCGCGTAGACTGCGGCCTCTAATTCCTCACGCAAGGCCGACGACATTGAAAGATCCGCGCGCTCCAGCAGTTGTTCAGCAATCATCATGGAGGTCAGCTCCGAGCTCCCGTGGAGGGAAACGCTCCGTCGTTGCCGTTCGTCAGCCTCGCTCCGTCGTTGCCGTTCGTCAGCCTCGCTCCGTCGTTGCCGTTCGTCAGCCTCGCGCCGTCGTTGCCGTTCGTCAGCCTCGCTCGGTGGAAACGACGGAGCGTTTCCCTCCAAGGCCACAATCAAATCACTCAAACCCAGTTCGATCTCAGTGGTTTTCACTGGGGTTGTATTCACCCTACGTAATAACCACCAGACAACCATTAAAACAATAAACAACACCGCAATAATGATGCGCAAATTGTTCGACGCCTGAGCTAACAAAGATGCACCTGCGCCCCACTCGGCAGCTGCCTCCGAAGTATCTTCTGCCGCATACGACGCGACACTAAACAATACAGACGGCAGTGTGACGTCCATTGCGGTGCCACCTTGTACAATCGTCGCGGTAATCCCATTTAACTCAAAGTCACCAGCACGCGTCGGTTGAAGTAACAGCAATACACGCTGCAAATATTCACCCTCGGTATAGCGCACTGGCTCGCTGGTCTGCGCCACAAAGTGACACTGAGCGTTGGTAGGCACATGCAATTCAAACTCGGCATAGTCCGCGCCGCGCATTTCGGCTTCGAGCTCGAGCACATCGCCTGGCAGATATTCGCCTTCGATCAGACGCAACGAAACCTCCGGTGCGACATCTGCAAAGGTAAATAGTGGCAGCAACCATGCGCTGAGAAATAGTATGTGACGTTGCATCAGCCCCCGGTTTCATTGGCTTGGCGACTCTGCCGCTCATGGAAAAATCGAGCCAGTGCCTGAGCACAATCGGCGCCCACTTCCAGATCCAATAAATTTACGCCCGATTCCAACATCGTTTGCTTGAGACGCGCGCTATGCTCAGATTCGTCGTGACCGCCACGGCCGAGATCGACAATACGTTGTTCATCCGACTCCGAATCCTGCATGCGCACCAGCCCCGACACATCGGGATTTAATAAATGGGGGTCACTGAGGTTGATGGCATTGATGTCATGCCGATATGCCAAGGCCTGTAACTCTTGCACATAGTCGTCGGTCATAAAGTCGGACACCACAAACGCGATCGAATGCTTACGGGCCATATGACCAAATCGACCCAACATCTCTGTGAAATCCGTGCCACGCCCCTGCGGCTTAAAATGCATTAACTCATCCATGATCCGCATCGCGTGACTGCGCCCCTTGCTCGGCGGCACAATTTTCTCGATACGATCTGAGAATAATATTAGGCCAATACGATCGTGGTTTTTAACCGCCGCCAAGGTCAGTAACGCACAGACCTCCGCCATCGTCTTGCGCTTTTCCCCATCCGCATCATGCAGCATTGAAGCCGACACATCTACCAGCAGGTAAACAAACTGCTCACGCTCCTCAATGTAGCGCTTAATATGCGGTTCACCCGTGCGCGCCGTGACCTTCCAGTCCATCGAGCGCACATCGTCGCCGGGTTGATACGGACGCACATCCTCAAACTCGACACCACGTCCCCGAAATACAGAACGATACTCACCAGCAAGCAAGTGCTCCACCGGACGGCGGCACTTCAGCTCCAGCAAATTCAGCTGACTCTCTAGTTCACTAAGCATAAATGAGGACGAAAATATAAAGTCTCGCACAGAGATACTGAGGTGCAGAGGACATAAATTTAATTCACTCTGTGTCTCTGTGTTTCAGTGCGATAATCAACTTACGCTGAGACAGATACCTTCGCGAGGATCTGGTCGAGTAGATCATCCGAAGTAATCGACTCAGCCTCGGCACGATACGAGATCGCCATACGGTGGCGCAACAGATCGTGCGCCACATCCTTCACATCTTGAGGGATGACATAGTCACGCTGCTGCATGAGTGCATGCCCACGAGCGGCCAACGACAGATAAATCGAAGCCCGCGGCGAGGCGCCAAATCGTAAATAGCGTCCCAAATCTAAATCATATTTTTCAGGATAACGCGTCGCGTCGACCAAACGTAAAATATAACGCTCCACTTTTTCATCGATGAAGACCGTCTCCATGGTTGCGCGCATCTGCATCAACTCTTCGATCGTCAACACCGGTTCGATATTCAGCACAGGCTCGGTTTTTGCCATTCGCTGCATTACGATCAGCTCCTCATCCATCGACGGGTAGCCAACCTTAAGCTTAAACATAAAGCGATCCACCTGAGCCTCAGGCAGCGAATAAGTGCCCTCCTGCTCTATCGGATTTTGCGTGGCCAACACCAAAAACGGCTTCGGTAGGTCATAGGTTTCTTTGCCTAGCGTCACTTGCTTTTCCTGCATCGCCTCAAGCAAAGCGCTCTGCACCTTGGCCGGTGCACGGTTAATTTCGTCCGCGAGTAGTAGATTGGTAAAAATCGGCCCCTTCTCGGCAGTAAAAGTATGCGCCCGCGGATCATACACCAAAGTGCCGGTCAAATCACCCGGCAATAGATCTGGGGTAAACTGGATACGGCTAAACTGTGCATGGATTGCCTGCGCTAAGCTATTTACAGTCAGCGTCTTTGCCACGCCCGGGACGCCCTCGAGTAACACATGGCCATTGCAAAGTAAGGCCAACAACAAGCGGTCTACCAAGTTTTCCTGACCGACCACCACCTGGCCGACACGCTTTCGCACGGCTTGCAGCGTTGCACTACTGGATTCAAACTTCTGACTCATAATGAGGGTATAACAGTGGAACAGTATATATGCCGAAATGCAAACGGCACAGTATTAGCGGTGAAAAGGCACTGTCAAGAGTCCCTTGATCAGAGAGCTAAGTTCCCTACAATTGAGCCAAACATTTAAAATGTCCTAGCCTCATGAGAAGATCGATCTCAACTAGCCTAAAATCAATTATTCGCCTTGCTCCCATCCACTCATCGCCTTAAATCAATTGCACGATGAGATCTCCTCCCTACTCAAATACCTATTACATCTCAACCTAGCACTTACGGCGTGCGTCTCCACGCAGAGTGGTAGCAACGCGGCACCCTCCACACCGATCGTAAAAACCGAGTCAATCTCCACTACGATTAGCAAAATCAAGTCGATTCTCGCATCTGTTCGCAAGCACCTGACAGCTCCCACTCCGAAGCCCCAAGCCGAACCGATTCCCACTACGGATCGTACAGTCGAGGCGATCTCCGCTTAGTATCGAGAAGACTGATCCCGCTGCTGGCGAAATGATCGTCATTGGTGAAATCGAGCAGGTCTACGTCATGGGGGTAAAATACGCCTACTATGCCCATATCGACACAGGCGCTACGACCAGTTCACTACATGCCGAAAGCATCGTCCCGTTTGAGCGCGACGGCGACCGTGGGTCACCTTCGATCTAATCAACTTCGACACCAATATACGCACCGAGCGTAAAGAAAAAGTCGTGAGCGTCGTTGATATCAAGCAACACGACTCCGATTCCGTGTCGCGCTACGTCGTCGCGATCAAAGTGTTCATTGAGCAAAAACCACGAGCATTCGAATTCTCCCTAGCAGATCGCTCCAATTACAGCTATCCGATGCTGGTGGGCCACAACCTACTGCGCGGCATTGCCATTGTCGATGTGAGTCAGAGCTACACGCTCGACAAGCCGACTAAGGAATACATCGCGAGGACTCTAAACAAATAATGAATTCCAAAATTCAAATTCGCATCCTGATCTTCGTCTTGGCGGGGATGGGCATCAGCATTGCACTGGTCAAGCACTTGCAAGTCGGCTATCCGATCATCCCCAAGTAACAGATCCCGATCTGGACCATTGAGGAGAAAGTCAAATTTCGGGCCACCGGCAGCCCTGTCAAAGTGAGCCTCGCCGTGCCTGGTGGCAGAGCCGCTTAGGCATTCTGGAAGAAACAGGCTTCTCAAACGACTATGGATTCATTCCGGCAGGTGACGATCCTAAGGTAGAGGACGTTTACCGTTCTGTAATTTGGTCTAAGGCCCAGGCAAAGGAACTTCAAGAGCTCGATTACAGTATCGACGTCTATCAAAAGCAAAGTGCCGAAGACCTAGAACTGCATGCGCCGGTGCTTTATCCATCAGAGAAATGCAGCGATGGCCGACTCGCTGTCGCATTCGACAAGGTGATCGACGAAGCCAAGCGCCATTCAGCCGATGCGGTGACCTACGTCGGGCAACTAACTCAACTATTGAGCAATGTGACCGATCAAAATGTGCAATTACTGCTAGCCGCTGCCACCACTGATATTTAGCGCGCGCAGCTCCTTAATACACTGATCATGAAGGGCGGTTATGAGTCGCACCTCATCCGTGCGCTCATACTCGGAGAGACCAGTGCTCGACAGGCGTTACAGCCAATGGTCATCCTATTCAACGAAGGCAAGTGACACACCTTTGTCAGGGCAATCCAAAACCAATCCTGCATACGCCCGCACTGGCTTGGCAACGCGGCGGCACATCGCTCATTGAGGTTAAAGGCGGCAGAAATGCCAGAGTCATATTCTCCGTCGTCAAACAAGAACTGCCCGCGAGCTTCGTGCTCGAGCAAGCATCACGCCAACAACAAAACAGCCTGACCGACTTTTCGCTCAACTCACTCTCGATTTAGGAACAAGACTCCTACCGCCTACTATTAACCATCCCCTTCGGTGCGCTGATCGCAGTGATCATGCGTAATATTATCGGTACTCGCACCACCGGCACCTTCATGCCGATACTGTTGGCCATGGCTTTCCTGCGCACCGAATTCGGCCCCGGGCTGTTACTCTTTATTATCGTTGTCAGCGCAGGCGTAACGATTCGCGCCTATCTCTCGAAGCTGGAGCTCCTGCTCGTGCCCCGCATCTCGCCCGTGGTCGTCGTGGTGATTGGCATCATGGTAGCATTTGGGATTATGGGGGCCAAATTTGACCTGTACATCATCCAGTCGATCACCCTCTTCCCGACCATCATTCTGGCATGGACGGTTAAGCGGCTCTCAGTACGATGGGAAGAAGACAGTGCCAATGAGGTCAGTATACAAACGTTAGTCAGCTTAGTCGTTGCAATCATGGCTTATATGGCAATGGGTGACCCGACCTTGCGTTACCTCGTCTTTGTATTCCCGGAATTACTCTTAGTGGCACTCGCCGCCATATTAGCGCTGGCCAATACTCAGGCTACCGTCTCTCCGAACTAATACGCTTTGCACCTTTGGTTAAAGCCAATCAACAGAAAGATCTCGGATGATTAGCAACCTCCTGCAGTGGTGCCGCCCGAGTGGCCTGCATAAGCTAGGCATCATTGGCATAAATCAGCGCAATGGTGAATACATTGACCGCTACAATCCGCGCGCGCTGTATCCACGAGTCGACGACAAACTGAAGACCAAGGCTCTCGCCAATGAATTTGGCCTCAAAGTGCCCGAACTCTACGGAGTCGTCCAATACCAGCATCAGGTCAAACAGCTCGGCAGTATGCTCGCAGACCGCGACAGATTCGTAATCAAACCCAGCCAAGGTAGCGCCGGCAAGGGCATCCTTGTTATTCTTGGCCGCGAAGGTGACTACTTCCTTAAGCCCAGCGGCGAAAAGCTCACACTGCACGATCTTCAGCGCCACATCAGTAATACCCTTAGCGGGCTCTACAGTCTCGGTGGTCGCAGAGACAAGGCTATGATCGAATATACGATCCAGTTTGGCGACACGTTCGAAGGCTTCTCTAATTAAGGCGTGCCCGAGATCCGTGTCGTGATCTTTCAAGGTTATCCAGTGATGGCGATGATGCGCCTCTTCACAGAAGCTTCCGACGGCAAGGCCAACCTCCACCAAGGCGCAGTTGGTGTGGGCATCGACCTCGTCACTTGCAAAGCCCGCAGCGCCGTTCAATACGGACGCCCCGTCGAACGACACCCAGACCTTGGGCGCGTGCTCAAAGAGTGGGTCGTCCCTCACTGGGATGAACTCGCGACACTCGCCTCGCAGTGCTACGAAATGAGCGAAATGGGCTACCTCGGAGCCGACATCGTGCTCGATAAGGAACTCGGGCCATTAATCCTCGAACTCAACGCCCGTCCAGGCTTCGCGATTTAAGTGGCCAACAACGCCGGCGACTCACTCGTCTGCAAAAGATTGAGAATCTCAGCCTTCGCGAACGCATGGAGGCAACCGCCAGCGATCGTGTGACTTTAGCTCAAAAGCATTTTACCTAAGAAGTGGAGGGAATCGCTCCGTTGTTTCCACCTGATCTAGATGGGACCCAATGCCATGAGCAGTTACAGGAGCGAGGGCGACTCGCCCACATCAACCGATAACCAGGGCGGGTCGCCCTCACTCCTTTGTGGGACGTATGCACCCACGCTGCCCCCTAATCCTACTCTTAATCTGACTCTTAATCGCCACATGCAACCCATAGAGCGCTTTACTTTCTAACCTTAAAACATTCTTAACTTCCCACTTGAACAATCGTGACATATAAACAAGATACGTGCCATTAAGCCGCTTTTTTGGCACGTATTAGCTTGATTAATCCATAAAACCGAGTCAGTTTAGGTTTTTTCATGCCAATATAATCATGCCACGTGTCATTCCAGAATCCGAATTCACTGTCCTTTTAGAGGTCATCGCCCGTCATCCCGGTGGCATGTCGATCTCAAGGATACTCGCACATGCAGATATCACCGCCGCAAAGCGCACCGTGCAGCGTCGCATCGATACGCTACTACAATCCGGCCACATTCAAGCCGAGGGCGAAGGCCGCGCACGGCGCTACCTGGTCGCACCGACCGAAGTGGATAAATGGCAATCCCACGTCGAAGAAGATGCGGGTATTCGCTTTTCCAAGGAGGCGCTCGCCATCCGTGCGGCAGTGAAGCGCCCCTACGAGTGTCGCACTCCGGTCGGCTATAAAGATGCCTTCCTTGATGACTACACTCCCAATCAAACCTTCTATCTCGACGCAGCCCTGCGCGCCGAGCTGGCAGTCGAGGGTCGCGTCGGAGCGAGTCAGCTGCCAGCTGGCACCTACATTCGCAAGGTGATGGATCGTTTGCTGATCGACCTCTCCTGGAACTCCAGTCGGCTCGAAGGCAACACCTACTCGATCCTAGAAACACAGCGCCTACTTCAAATGGGTGAGGCTTCGGAGGGCAAACAAAGCGCCGACGCGCAGATGCTGCTCAACCACAAAGCAGCGATCGAGCTGCTCGCGGATCAGGCCGATGAGATCGGGTTTAATCACTACACGATTTGCAATCTACACGCCCTACTGGCGGATAATCTCATGGTCGATCCCGACATGTGTGGGCGCATTCGCGAACGCTCGGTAGGGATTGGTAGCTCGGTGTACTATCCTCCCGTGGGGCATCTGCGGATTAAAGAACGCTTCGATCAGTTTTTAATCAAAGCCGAAGCAATCAAAAATCCGTTTGAGCAATCCTTCTTCGCCATGGTGCACCTGCCCTACTTGCAGGCATTTGAAGACGTCAATAAACGCGTCTCCCGGCTCGCCGCGAACATCTCGCTGGTGCGGCATAATCTATGCCCGCTCTCTTTCGCCGATGTGCCACAAGGCGACTATCTCAATGCCATCATCGGCGTCTATGAGTTAAACCGTATCGAGTATCTACGCGAGGTCTTCGTTTGGGCCTACAAACGCTCAGCGATGCGCTACAGCGCGATCCGCGAAACCCTCGGCGAGCCAGATCCCTTCCGGCTACAGCATCGTACCGCCATCCAGCAGTGCGTCCGCAGCATCGTGCAATCGTCCGATGGCTCCCAACGGATCATCGATCAGGCAGCTAAAGCCTTCAAAGGCGACGACCGCACGCGCTTCTGCGAAGTCATTCAGATCGAGCTACGCAGTCTCCACGATGGTAACATCGCTCGCTACCAGCTGCGTCCAAAAGAGTTCGCCGAGTGGCAGCGATTCAGCGCAACTGAAGTGTGATGCACGACCTTTGGTCGAGTGATTGCGCGAAGCGCGGAGTGGCAAGTGGTGGTGAAAGTGACGCCTTTGGTCGAGTGACCGCGTAAAAGACTTCGTCTCACGCGGTTCCGAGCTGAGAGTGGTAGTCGCAGAATCACAGATCTGTTGTAGAACGCGCTTTTAGGGTCTATCTCTGAAATCAGTGACCCTCGCAAATTAAAGGCCGACATGCCGCCCCAACGAACTTCAGTGAATATATGCTTTAACCATTATATTACAGTTCTTGGGGTCGACATCTGGGGGTGTTTACGCAGGCTGATTCTATGCTTCGTCTAGCCTCTAAACTAATCGCGTGCATCGCATTTTTGCTGATTGCTTTTGTTATTACCAATCATCTGAGAAATACGGAGGATTCGTCCCCCCTCTCACAGCCCCGTCCTGAAGTCGCGAAGCTTGCAATTGTCGAGCCTGCGGACGTTGTCAATTTTCCAGAATGGCAGGCTGCCTATCGAAATGCGCCCGAAACGTCTCGGCCCATTATGCTGCACAGCGGTATCGCATCGGCAAAGGCGCGCGCGGAGCGGATTAAGCAGCTCATTCAGTCCGATCCTGCCGCCGCGCTTGAAGAAGTGTTGTCGCTCTCTGAGTATGCTCAGTTGCCAGAGCAGCTTCTGCCATACTTTGAAAAAACAGTGAGCGGTTACGGTGATATTGATTTACGTTGGGCCACTCATGTGTCCGCTGAAGGAGCCAAGCAATGTTCGCACGAAAATCGTCTCTACCTGAATGATACCAGCTATACGCTCTATGGTGCGGGGCGCCGCGATGCACAATCTCCGGCGCTCGACTTACCTGTGGTCGCCTATGTGCTCGATGACATCGCATTGATTCCCGAGTCGTCAGTATTGCCAGTTGAGGGTGATGACTTGCTCGCGGCGCAACAATTGTTTGAGTCGGCAGAACAGGGAGGCGTCGATCCAGTCACTCAGCAACCGATCAACCCAGAAGTGGCTGCGGTCATTGGCGGTAAACTCTATTACTTTGCATCCGAAGGGATTCGCGATCAAGTCGCTGAGCAGATTGAACTGGCAGAGCTCGCGACGCTGCAATCGAAATCTCATACAGTGCAATTACCCTTCACATGGCTAGCTGGCGATACGGGCGACGGTCAGCAAGGAATTACGCAAAGCAGTTTCTTCGCGGACGATGATATCACTGTTTTATTTATTCGTTGTGACTTTTCAGATTTTGATGGCGCACCCGTCACCAAAGCTAATTTGGAAACGGACTTGGCGACAATCAGTGGTCATTTTAATACAATGTCGTATCAGACCGCGTTCGGGACGACGACGGTGACCACCACCTTGTATCGTGCCACGGGAACAGGCACCAGCTACGCCCAGTCGGGTGATGATGATGCGCTCTATGATGATGTTGTGGCGAAGTATGATGCGGCCCCTGATGCCAGCACCAGTTCTGCTTACGATGTCGTGGCGATTTACTTCCCTGACTTAGGTGGCGTGGCGAATTCTCAAATTACCTACGGAGGACTCGCGTCAGTTGGTGGTTCTCGCCATTGGATTAATGGTATAACTTCAAGTCACGGACGCATTGAAGTGATTACCCATGAATTTGGTCATAATTACGGGCTCTATCACTCGAACTACTGGCACCCTGAACAACAACTCGGAGGGTCCTATTATGATCCCAGCGCCAGTAGTTTAGAGTATGGTGATATCTTCGATAACATGGGTAATGGGGATTTGCCAGAAGCGCACTTTAATCACTATCAGAAACACAAAATTAATTGGTTAACTGATGACAAAGTTCAAGAGGTCACGACTTCGGGGCTCTACAAAGTGTATCGCTTTGATCATATCGATGCGGATGATAATCCGTTGTTAGCGCTGCGTGTCCCGATGCAGGATAATGTTTTTTATTGGGTGGGGAACCGTAAGCTCTATACGAGCAATACGAATTTAAATAATGGTGCCTATGTCGTCGCTGAGGGATTCTATAATGAGGGGCCAAATTTAATTGATATGACTCCGGAGTCCGAAATTTCCGAGAGTTCGGATCGTTATGATGCAGGGCTTCCAGTCGGGTCCTCTTTTGTTGATGCCGCTGCTGGGGTGACTTTCACGACGGTCGCGAGTGGCATGGATGGCACCAATGATGAGTGGATCACCGTGCAAATTGACTTCGAAAGCCGTATTGGTTTCGCGCAATATGCATATGAAGTGGATGAACGTGCGGGCACGATTACACTAACGGTCCAGCGTTTATATTCTTCAGATGGAGCGGCGTCTGTCGACTTTGCGACAAGCGATGGATCGGCGACTGTGGGCTCGGATTATTATGCGACGAGTGGCACGCTCACTTGGGCAGATGGCGATTCCTCAGAAAGGACAATTTCCATTAGTATCAAGCCCGACTCTGCAGTGGAAGGTATCGAAGACTTTTCAGTGACCTTGAGTAATCCAGTTTCTGGAGTGCTCGATTCGGGGCGAACGACGCAGGTCGTATCGATCCTAGATCCAGGTCAGCGCTATGCATCGTTTACCCCCGCATTTTTTAATTATACTGTAAATGCGATCAGCTTCCAATCGGATGATCGGGCAATTATTGCTGGTGTCATCTCTCATAATAGCGGAGATTTCTTAGGAGCTGGAAACATTGCGCGTCTGAATTCTCTCGGCGATGTGGATCCGGATTTTAATGCGGGCGGTTCTGGTTTCGATGGTGAGGTCGATCAGATTATCATACAGCCAGATGATTACATCTTAGTGCGCGGTAGCTTTACCCAGTATAATGGGACTTTGGTTGATGACATCGTTCGTTTAGGGCCTGACGGGGCTTTAGACACAATTTTTGAGACGAACTTGGGCACAGGTGCAAACGGCTCTGTTTATGCTTTAGCCTTAGAGGCAAATGGTGAGATTTTGATCGGTGGCAGCTTTACAGATTTCAATGGAACGACTACGGAGGGTTTGATTCGGTTGAATGCCACGGGAACGGTTGATGATTCGCTGGCCTTGCCTTTCAATGTTATTTCAACGACGCGGATTCGTGATATTCTTGTTCAGCCCGACGGCAAAATCATAGTGGTCGGCTTATTGAGGTTAGTGGACTGGACAGGAAGTGGATGGCGTTCTGGAGTGGCGCGGCTAAATACTGATGGCACTCGTGACATCACTTTTGATCCTGATGCAGGGTTGCATGTCGCTGGGAGTCGGACGACTCGATCTACTGGATACACCATCGACCAATTGCCAGATGGCGACTATCTCATCAGCGGCTTCTTTAGCGCTTACGATGAAAATTTAGTCGATAACTTCGTTCGTATTAATGCCGACGGGACTTTTGATCGCGCGTTCGGTACCGCCTTTGATAGCTACACTCCCGCCATGTTGATTGAGCCCTTTGGTGCTGCATTATTGGGCGGATATTTTAATACGCCTGTGACTAATTTTATCCGCATTAAAGAGGATTGGACTGAGGATGCAGACTTTCAATCAAGTGGCGGGCCTGATGTTCCTGATGATAGTGGTGGCTCGGTCTATGCGCTAGCACATGCACCCGATGGCTCGTTCTGGTTGGGCGGAAACTTCTACACCTACAATGGCAGTTCATCGCGCCCAATAGTTCGCCTCGCGAGTGGCGTCTCGCCATACAATTTTTGGGCTCAGGAGAATTTCACGCCTGCTCAAATTGATGACGGCGACGCAGATCCCGATTTTGACGCGGACGGTGATGATATCGTCAATCTCGGTGAAATGGCACTGGGCACAAATCCAAATGTTGCGGATGCGAGTTCTGTGTTTGGTTCGGGTAATCTGAGTGGCTTATCGCTGGTAGATGTTGCCGGAAATGATTACCTGCAAATGACACTCGATAAGAGTGCCTTGACTGGTGGCGTTTGGTATTGCGTGCAACTGTCTTCCGATCTGAGCACGTGGACACCTAATCCCGCAGTGCCGGGTGATGAGACCGCCTTCGAGATATTGGAGGATAGTGATAGTCGTCTCGTGATCCGTGATAAGACCCCGATTTCCACAGGCACCCCGCGCTTTGCACGGATCGTGCTTAAGACACCTGAATAAAACCTTTTTCCAGCTACCGGGGCGTAGTACTACGCTTCAAGCGACCTACCAGGCAGCCAAATCCTCTGTGACTTGACATGTTGCATGCGACCTAAAATATGCTATTAATTGATCTTTCGTTGCCTCAAATAGCCCTCCCTTCTTGCATCCATGCAGAAACAAAACACAGATCCAAGTTTTCAACAAAGCACCGCGTTGATCCGCAAATCCTTCAAGCGGTTGTTTGAGACACTGCTGGAGCAGACCTCCGATCGAATCTACATTAAAGACACCGCAGGCCGCTTCTTTCGCCCCTAACAAAGATTCACCATTGATTATTGGAAAAATTGCTTGGGCAGTCACTGACGCACTGTTAGAATTTAATAAGGAATGCGGGAATAAAGGAACGGAGATTCAACGCCAAATCAGCTTCCTGCATTTCTTATTCAAAAAATCTGAAGCGTAGTTGTCGGTGGTCTGACTCATTAACCTAAAAGAGCAGTTAGGAGGTCGGAGAAAGGTAGCGCGGTATGTCCCGATGCGGCATCTGGATTCAATTTCGACTCACCATCCGCTCTGAGGCACGTTTCTTTTAGCCACGGAGATGCGCAGCCATGTCACCCCCAGAAACAGGCGTAAGCATCCTCGTCCACTAGTTTGGTGAACGCATCAATATGTTTCACCGTGCTCTGTGGCTCGTAGCCGTGCCACTTCAGGTCGGCACGCTGCCACAGCACTTTCCACTCATTCTTCGTCCGCACATACGTGGCCTTCGCCACCATCGGCTCGCTCATCACCTTAGGATCTTGATACGACGGCCGGATCTCGTGGATCAGCACACTCAAGCCTTCAATCCGGTAAGCGAGGTCGACCTCAGCCCGTATGGACGGCTCGGGGCGACGGCGCTCTATAAAAGCCCCCATCGCAGTTCGAACCGTCGCGTCTTCAAATTCAGTAAATGGCATGATGCTCAGACAAAACGACATTCGAGCCACTCTGCGAGCAAAAGGATCCAGCATAGGCAATCACACCAATCGCATTTTAAAGCTCTCCTCCTTGGAGAAGGAGGAGTCTCGGCTCTGCCGAGGAGGTGGTTCGCAGGCAGGGACGACCTCCGCGTCGTCTGCAATGTATTCGGTGCGCATGCACTGCGGTCCGCGCGGAGGCGGACCCTCCCCTATACACTGCCGCGGGATCCACAATCATCGTCGACGATTGCCCACAAAAAAGCCGCACCCTTTCGGATGCGGCATTCCTATAATAAGATAATAACAATATCTTGTGGAAACGTTACTGGCAAGCTTCGCACTCTTCACCATTCATCATGGCTTCGATAGAACAGGCTTTGGCCTCTGCCGCGCTGAATTCCTTTTTGGCTGCTGCGGATGCCGCCGCTTCAGCATCGCTTTGGCCGACACGTCCACGCTTCTCTTTTTTCACACTGGTGGTTGCTTTCTCAATATTGGAAGCGCCCAGGGTGCGGAGATAATAGGTAGTCTTAAGACCCTTGCGCCATGCATCGCGATACATGTGCGAGAGTGTTTTGATGTCTGGCTCGGCAAGGAATAAGTTCACCGATTGCGACTGATCGATCCATTTCTGGCGACGAGCGGCAGCATCGATAAAGTATTTATATTCAATCCCAAATGCGGTGCGGTATTTATCGCGCAGGTCTTGCGGCACGCCTTCGATTGCGTCGAGTTCGCCATCGAAATACTTAACATGATCAAGCATCTCAGGCGTCCACAGACCGCGCTTCTTTAAGTCGCGTACCAGCTCGCCATTGAGCACGATAAAGTCACCGGATAGGTTACTCTTTACGAACAGATTTTTATAGGTCGGCTCGATGCATGGCGTGGTGCCCATGATATTAGAGATGGTCGCGGTCGGTGCGATAGCGAGCACGTTGGAGTTACGCATACCATGCTTAGCGATTTTTTCGCGCAGTGGCTTCCAGTCCATTTTACCCGCACGTGGCACTTCGATTTTCTCGCCACGTTCTTGCTCGAGTATATCCAGTGTATCTTGCGGCATCAGACCACGGTCCCATTTGGAACCCTTATAGCTACTGTAAGTGCCGTGCTCAGCGGCGATGTCGCTGGACGCTTCGTAGGCATAATAGGCAATGGCTTCCATGAACTCGTCGTTAAATTCAACGGCGGCTTGAGACGCGAATGCGATGTCTTTTTTGTAGAGCGTGTTTTGCAGCCCCATGACCCCAAGCCCGATGGGGCGGTGACGAGTGTTGGCAGTCCTAGCGGATTCAGTCGGATAGAAGTTGATGTCGATCACGTTATCGAGTGCACGCACTGCGATGCTGATCGTTTCACGCAGCTTGGCATGATCCAGATTGCCATCGGCATCCAGATGTGAGTCGAGCACCACTGAACCCAGGTTACAAACTGCGGTCTCTTCGTCGCTGGTGTTGAGCGTAATCTCGGTACAGAGATTCGAGCTATGAATCACACCACAGTGATCCTGCGGACTGCGTACATTACAAGGATCCTTAAAGGTGATCCAAGGATGCCCTGTTTCAAAGATCATCCGCAGCATTAACTTCCACAGGTCGAGAGCGGGTTGCTTACGACCAAAGATTTCGCCGCGCTCTGCCATCGCTTCATACTCTGTGTAGCGCTTTTCGAACGCCTTACCGTAGAGATCGTGCAAGTCAGGTGTTTCGTTTGAGCGAAATAAGGTCCACTCGGTGCGGGCTTCCATACGCTGCATGAATAAGTCGGGAATCCAGTTCGCGGTGTTCATGTCGTGCGTGCGGCGACGGTCGTCACCGGTGTTTTTACGCAATTCCAAGAAATCGGGTAAATCATTGTGCCACGACTCCAGATACGCACAACCAGAACCGCGACGCTTGCCGCCTTGGTTGACTGCGACGAGTTGGTCATTATGCAACTTCAAGAATGGGATCACACCCTGGCTCTCACCATTGGTACCTTTAATAAAGCCACCAGTGCCGCGAACCGCAGTCCAAGAACCTCCGAGGCCACCGGCCCATTTAGACAGAAAGGCGTTGTCGGCGATACCGCGGTGCATAATCGACTCGATGCTGTCATCGACCTTGTAGAGGTAGCAGGACGATAGTTGCGAGTGCAGCGTACCGGAATTGAAAAGTGTCGGCGTGGAGGAGCAAAAGCGCCGGCTCTTGTAGAGGTTGTAGAGACGGATGGCGTAACCCTCACGGTCTTCCTTTTCATGGTGAAATAGGCCCATGGAGACACGGATCCAAAAGTATTGTGGCACTTCAAGGTGACGATGCTTCTTGCCGGTCTTGTCGACGATCAGGTAGCGGTCATATAAGGTTTGCACGCCGAGGTAATCGAAATCGAGGTCAGCCGATGGGTCGAGTGCCGCACCGATCTGATCGAGGTCGAAGTCGAGTAGCTTCGGGTGGATGCGCTCGATCTCAATCGCACGCTTTAAATAACTCTTAAAGCCGCGGCGATGCGCTTCTTTGAGTTGCTCAACTCCATCACTTAGAATGTCCCAATCGAGCACTTCTTCGTAAATGTATGTCAGCAATACACGACCAGCAAACCGCGAAAAGTCAGCATCGCGCTCGATCATGGTCTTAGCATTTAGTATGATCGTCTTTTGCAAGTCCGAACGCGTCATCTCCGGATAGAGTGAGCGGCGCAGCTCATCGTCGATTGCCTCAGCGCTTAAATTAAGATCCAAGCCGATCATCGCGAACTCAATGCGACGCTTCAGATCGAGACCATCCCAGAATGTATTCTCACCATTCGCTTCGGTGACGACGATCATCGACTCCTGCAATGCTTCGCTAGAATCGACTGCTCCCTCATCCTCACGGACGCGCAAACGGTGCGCACGATAAAGGATGTATGCTTCGGCGACCTTGAAATGACCTTGGCGCATCATCTCTTCTTGCACCGCATCCTGGACATCTTCGATGTTGAGAAATGCTTGGCCGGCACTGTTAAGACGGTCGGTTGCGGCACGTGCGACTTCGACTGCTGGAGACGAGTCTAAGTGCAACGAAAGAAAAGACTTACGCACAGCGACTTCGATCTTCGCTTCATTCCAAGGCACGACTTGACCGTTGCGACGAATTAAACGAATCGAAACGGGATCACGCTCACGCTCTTGGCCCTTAGCGCGACCAAAGACTAGGCTCTTGGCGACGTCGTGCGCATCGTTCTCAATCAATGCCTTCTCAATGAGAAGATGGATGTCGTGAGCCGATAGTTTCAACGCACGGCCTTGATCAATTGAAGTGGCCAGCACTTTGCCGACACTCTCAGCAATACTCGCGACAAACTTTTGATTCACATCTGTGTAAATTTCTTCTTCACGGCGGGACAATAGCAAGTCAGTCAGCGCCGCGCCGATGGTATCAGCAATCTCAGCAAGATCGAAATCACGCTCGCCACCTTCGACTTCAATTTTAATTTCGGAGCGTTGAAAATGGTCCTTGCCGATCACCGCCGCCCAATCAAACCGTGGTTTTTTATCTTTGGGAGTCGACGCGTAGCGCTTGAGTTCGAGATCTTCTTCAAATGAGATTTTTTGGATCATTGTTCGTTATTTTAGTTCAAGTTAGTAAATGGGGTGGCTGGGTAGGCCTTAGAATTAGTAGCTTTGGTCAACGGAGTGCGGACGAGGTCCGCACTCCGGAAATAATAAATGTGCGAGCTTTTGGGTTATAGCTCGTCGTCGTCGACTTGCCCCAGAGCAGATGCTTTCTGGTATTCGGTCACACGGCCTTCGAAGAAATTTTGCTCCTTCTTAATGTCCATCATCTCAGCGAGCCAAGGGAATGGATTGGAGACGCCAGAGTTCAACGGCTCTAGGCCAACATCTTCAAGACGACGGTCGCCAATATAATCGATGTATTGGCAGAATTCTGCAGCACTGAGGCCAACCGAATTAACTGGTAGGCAGTCACCGATAAAGTCCTTCTCCAAAGAGATTGCTTCGCGCATCAACTCGCGCAGCTCTTCCTTGAAGTCCGGCGTCCAGACATCAGGATTCTCCTCGATTAGATCCATGATCAAATTGCGGAACACCTCGATATGATTGGACTCGTCGCGCAGTGTGTAGCGGAACATTTGGCCGATACCTGGGAATTTGTTCTGACGGTAGAGCGACAGTACCATACCGAACAGACCGTAGAATTGAGTGCCTTCCATACACTGGCCGAAGAGGAACAAGTTCTTCGTGAATGCCTGCTTGTCCTTTGTGGTATTCAAATCCATATCGCGGCGCAAGCCACGGGAGTTGGTGACCACGAAGTCGGTCTTGCGCTTAATGGTTGGGATGTCCTCGAACATCGCCTCACACTCGTGCGGGTTGATGCCAAGCGAGCTGATCATATAAACCAGCGAGTCCGCGTGAATATTCTCCTCGTGCGCATGACGGCCGAGCAGCAACTTGAGCTCGGGAGCAGTGACCAATTCACGGGTCACGTGTTGAATATTATCTCCAACTATACCCTCAGCCGCAGAAAAATAACCGATTGCCATCTTGATGATCCAGCGCTCCGCATCAGAAAGATCGGAACTGCGCCACAACTCGACATCCTTCTGCATCGGGATGTCTTCCGGCTCCCAGTGATTGTTCTTCATGGTCTTATACAAATCATAAGCCCACTGGTATTTGAGCGGCAAGATATTGAAAAACATCGTGTCTTTGCCGTTGATGATCTTTTTGGCAGCATAGGCTTCTGCTGCTTTCGCTTCGTCGAGCACGAAGGTTTTATCGCCGATTGTATAGGATTTTTCCATGAGTATGTGTGAGTGGTAGGTGAGACTTGAGATTATTATAAAAAAAGGACGAAAATCGCAGAAAATTAGCGGGGAAAGCTGTCGCTGCAATTGAAGCTGTTGAAAGAAAGTAAGATAGGATATTTTGGGGCGTAATTGGGCCAATTACGAGGCCCGACTATATGCGGCCGAATCTGAACTGTCAAATGAATGAATACCGTATATCGTATATTTTTTAAAAATAAACACTAGATATGGTATTTATACACAAGTTGTTCGCAATACACTGTGAGTAACTTGTGCACGAAATCCTTTAGAACCCCCATACTTATGGGCTTTATTAGTAATCGACACGCAGGTCATGTATGGCAGCCAAATTTGCCAAAAAAATCTGCGCTATTCCAAAAAGTAGTCGCGGCTCAAAAAAATGCACTTAGCCCTGCAACTTTCTTTGTAAAATCTCGATTGTTTGAGTAAGCATGATTACATACGAACAGACCACCAATCGAGCTTGGACAATACACCCCAACATGCCCGCTGGTATTATGCCGAAAACTACCCCCATCACAGCTCCTGTAGTTATCGTTGAAGATATCGATAGCGCCTGCATGCGCGCGCTCGCGGCAGGCGATCGCAGCGCCTTCGCCAGCCTCGTCCAGCGCTGGCAGACACGGCTAATCAACTTCTTTTACCGCTCCACTCGCAATCGCGCCGACGCCGAAGACCTCGCGCAAGAGACTTTCCTCGAACTTTACCGCGCCGCGCCACGCTACACGGCCCGCGGCACCTTTAGCGCTTTTATCTTTACCCTTGCCCGGCGTCGCTTGATCGACAATTACCGCAAGAGCGCACGCCGACCGCTCGATTTCATTGATCCCACCGACTTCGTTATGCAGCAACAAGCCGAACCAGTCGATGGCAGCCACGAGATCGAACAAGCCTTTCACCTCGCCCTTACAGCTTTACCGGAAAACCAGCGCAACGCCATATTGTTACTACAGCAACAAGGGCTCTGTTATGATGAGATCGCCGAAGCCCTCGGCGCCAGTCTCAGTTCTGTAAAGACATGGCTACACCGAGCACGCACTCACCTCCGCCACGAACTCAAGGATTTCGCCTAGACAACTCTTCCCACCTTCCGACTTTCCCACCTTCAAACTTTTCCACCTTGTTCTTTCACTTGCCCACAGGGCACCCAGTTGTTCCTCACCCGCCCAAAGGGCACCCGCTCTCGTCACTCTTCGCAGACTCAGGGCAAACCTTGGGTTTACCAGCTCCGCACTACTCGCGCTCCGTCCCACCTTAACACTTTCCGACTTTTCCACATTCATACCTTCCCACACCAGCTCCGCTGGTCCTTCATACTTTTCCACATTCATACCTTCTCACACCAGCTCCGCTGGTCCCCACACCAGCTCCGCTGGTCCTGCTCATGAAAACTACAGACTCACGCGACCCACTCGATCGCACGATCGACGACCTCCTCACCAGCCAACCACTCAAACCCAGCGCTGAATTTACCGCCCGTGTGCTAGCCGCCGCCGAAGCACTGCCAGACGCGAAACGCCGCAGCAGCCCTGTCGGGCAATTGCTGCGCTTCGCCCTGCCGATCGCGGCACTAGTCGTGCTCGCACTAACACTCGCTCCTTGGATATTACCGCAACCTGCCACAGAGGCAGCCCCCTCGCTCAGCGCGGCCGAAATGCAGGAAATATTTTTGCTCGGAGAAGGCCTCGCGGGACTCAGCCAACTTCAAGACGACCACTTCGGCAGCACCAGTCTTCTCAGCACACTCGATGCACTCACTTTCGAAAACGAATCATGAAAGCTAGCACACTAATCGCAGCACTCGCCTGTCTATTAATTGCAGCCACTAGCGCGGGTGGCCAAGACGCCCACGATAGAGGCCCCAAAAGCCCACCCCATGCAGGCTCAGGCAAAGAAACACGCTTACTGCAGCACCTGCTGCAAATGAACGACGCCGAGCTGGTCAACTTGCGCCAAACCGTCGAGCGCATCGAAAAGATGTCGCCCCAAGAAAAGACACAGTTACGGGAACGGATCGGCACAATTAACAAAATGGCACCTGGAAAAGTCGCCGCTATGCGTCAGAAATTTGAAGCAATCCCCAAGGAGCAACGCGAAGCCATGCGCGAACGCTGGATGGCGATGAGCCCGGCACAGCGCAAAGAATGGCGCACAAAGCTCAACGAGATGTCGCGTGCTGAGCGCAAAGCCACCTTCGAACAACAAGGCTTCATGGCACCACACCCCCATCACGATAAAAAAGGCCCCCGTTCGCAACGTCCCGATGGCAAGGAACCTCAGTCTGGGCGCGGCCCCAAGCCAGATGCAGAGCCAGAAGAAAAAGAAAATTAAAAAAATAAAATCGCTGGCTTGACAGGAGGGACTTCAGAAACATTCTCCGCATCTTCGTTAGTGATCAACGTCACTAACAAACTTGCTGGATTAGCTCAATTGGTAGAGCAGTTGACTCTTAATCAATTGGTTCGGGGTTCAAGTCCCCGATCCAGTAAGTAGGCCACCTTAGCTCAGTTGGTAGAGCAGTTGATTTGTAATCATCAGGTCGTCAGTTCGACTCTGACAGGTGGCTCCATTTTGGAAAGCCCTAAGCACCACACGCTTAGGGCTTTTTAATGCCTAAATGCCAGCATCTAAGCGACTTAAAAGAATGGACTGCTCTGCGCAGACAAAATCTCCGTCACCCTGAATGCCAAGAGTGACGCGGGAATTGAGAATGAGGTTCGGGTAGTCCGTACGCAAAGTATTCAGCAGTCGTTGATTGCCTAGATGTTCATCCTCAATGACCACAGCCGAATCAGCCCCCTGCCCTTCACTTTTAGCCACCAATCCCTGCGAGCCTTCTCTACGTCGTACATCTGGCATGCCAACAGATTCTACAGATCGCTGCGACGTAATAGGTCGCACTAAATCACTCATCAATAATCAGCCATCAATAATCACTCATCAATAATCAGCCATCAATAATCACTCATCAATAATCACTCATCAATAATCAGTCATCAACAATCAGTCTCCTCCCCAGTCTCCGACTACCCCAACTCGCGCTAGGTCCGCTTTCGCTTTAACCGGTTTCCGCTTTTCAGATTTTGCTACGCCATCTACGTCAGAACTCCGTCCGATTTCAGCATTCCCGCTCCCCCTCCCCCCACAAATGTCCTACCCTGGCGTTATCATTGATCGCTCAATCATAGCCTAATATGCCCATAAAAATAACCGTCTCCAGAAAAAATAATATGCCAGCGCCTAAAGCCACCGCCCTTGTCTTTCGTGATAACAAAGTCCTGCTCGTCCGAGTGGACTGGCGACCATACGCCATGCCCGGCGCGAACATCCAAGACCCAAGAGATCCAGCTATCGCCAACATCAGCCGCCTGGTTAGTGAGGTGCTAGACCTTGATCCTATTTCGGCGACGAGGCTTGAGTCATGCGACGTTACAGACGGACGCTACGCTCACAAGGCCGTCCTCATCGGCGTCGATCCTCGTGACCACCCTGTCATCATGAAAGGGGTGACCGACTTCATCTGGTGGGATCGAGTGACGCCGATCACACACTACAACCACGTCACAGAAATCCTAGATAAGTATGACCAGATCACACCAAGATATCTAATACTCAGCATCGAGTTCATCCTGGCCCCTGCCTGCACCTACTTGGTGGTGGCTCGGCTCGGCGTGAGTGCTCGGTGCCTTCATCACCAGCGGCATCGCATGGCTCCTAGTCTTCTGGTCCTGCAAAGTCTTTGACGCTTTCATGCAGCCCGAGGCAGCCACAGAAGACTCAAGCGATCGACGTGGAGAAGTTGAACGCATGGAAGGCCGACGCATCCGCATCAATAACAACTTCGATGTGTGCATCCCCGCAGGATTCAAGTGCGTCTCCGTCGACGAGAGCACCATGCGGGTCACCAACCTTGTCCACTCAGAAAGGCTCGCTCGTTTCCATCGATCTCCGAGACGGCAGACGCATCACCGAGATCGTCAACTCGACTATTCAAGAATTACAATGAACGTATTATCATTGCGAGTATGCCACGGCATCTGTGCTAGCTGCCTGGAGCCAAACGTCCTACCGGACACTTCCTATAAAACCTTTGAGTGATCTGCTCTTACTCGACAGCGAGGTCGCCCAACGGTCCGACTAGTCTAAAAAGACTCGTTTTTATGCTCCCCTTGACAACCATTAGGCTCTAAAAATGCTAGCGGCCACGTCTACAATCATTAAATTTCTCTCAGGATCACCCCGACTAGAAAACGAAAAAATACGAAATTCATTCTAACTCTATGGACGAACAAGAAAAAGAAGCGATCGAGCGGCAACCACAGGAGGTTTCGACGTGACCGCCACCCAAGAACTAAAGACGCTTAGCGATGAAATCCACGAGTTGCAGGTCTGCTCCGAAGAGCGACTCAAGGCACAACATGGACGCTTCAATGTCTTCACGACCCTATTATCTGCACATGATGAAGTGCGACTCCACACTCGCTTCATCCACGAGCTTCTCAATCCAGCAGGAACACATGATTGCGGAAAGCTCTTTCTGAAACTGTTTTTCGAAACATTGCAGAAATACAAAGCTCTCGAACATGACGACTCCCCAACCTCAGAATCGTGGACAAACTATTCTGAGCAGAACTACTCGGTGCGTAAGGAAGTGAGAAAGGATCAAGGCCAACTCGACCTGTTACTAGAATCCGACTCTCACCTGCTTGTAATCGAGAATAAAATCGAAGCCTACGAGCAGCCTAATCAAATAGAACGATATGTTGAGTATTTGGAGAGCCAGAAAACGAAGGTCGGACAGGTTATTTACCTAACACTCGATGGCAAACCAGCAGAAACACACAACGGCAAAGCTTATCTTCGGATCAGCTTCCGTGAACACATTATGGCGTGGCTGGAGCGCTGCCTGCAAGCCACCGACCAGATCGTCTCGATCAACCAAGTTTTGATCCAATATAAGAAAGTAGTTCAGCAGCTAGGTAAAACTGCCGACCACGAAACCATGAAAGCCATTAAAGAATTACTACGCACCACCCCAAACTTCATTTCGCAAATACCTCTGCTGATTTCTGCAGCGGACAGTTTACGCCAAGACCTATTGGTAGAATTCATGCGTGATTTGAAAAACAAGTTGAGTCAGCAGTTTGATGTTACAGATCGACCAGGAATGAAACCCCAAGATGAGGAGCCATTCCCTGGCTTGGTTATTCAACCTCGTGACTATGATTTTACCCAAAACATGCCCTACTCTATTTGGGTGGAGGTGACTCCATTCAACTCACTCGTCATCGGCCTTGAAGCCAAATGGCAAAGACCGAGTCCACTTTCAGCTGAAATGGCTAAATCCCTATCAACGGCCAAAGCGAGCCTGGGACAACAGTCTCAAGCCAAAAAGTATCACTACGCCACAGCTGAAAAAACTTGGACGGGAACTTACTGGCCAGTGGGTTGGCACGACCTCGCAAAAAACTTCATTAGACACATCGATGACCTCAGTCCTTTCTTGGACGAGCAGAAGCGCGCAAAACGAATCGATGAGATAGATCAGGACGTATCGAAGTATTTAGAACTGCTAAAAGATTCTCTAAAAATTGCTAAAGAAGGGGATATTTCGACGGATCAATAGCTCATGAAATCCACCGAAGTCCAACTCGAAACCGCGATCATCGAAGCTCGACAGAGTCGGATGCTCAAACTCTTGAAGTATTCCTGACTCAAGAGACATCATCACTGAATCAAACGATCACTCGACCGCAGGTCGGTCCCTCAACTTTGTTCCTCGCTCGCCCAAAGGGCACCCGCACTCGTCACCCTTCGCGGACTCAGGGCAAACCGCAGACGGTTCACCATCTTCGTGCTACTCGCACTCTGTCCCACCTTCACACCTTGTTCCTTCACCGCCCAAAGGGCACCCGCTATCGTCACCCTTCGCAGACTCAGGGCAAACCGCAGACGGTTCACCATCTTCGTGCTACTCGCACTCCGTCCCACCTTCACACCTTGTTCCTTCACCGCCCAAAGGGCACCCACTATCGTCACCCTTCGCAGACTCAGGGCAAACCTTCGGTTTACCATCTCCGCACTGTCGTGCTTAATTAGTCACCCTCCACTACGTTCCGGGCAAACCGCAGACGGTTCACCATCTTCGTGCTACTCGCACTCCGTCCCACCTTAACACTTTAACACTTTTCGACTTTTCCACACCAGCTACGCTGGTCCCTTCCACACCAGCTACGCTGGTCCCTTCCACACCAGCTGCGCTGGTCCCCCCACCAATGTCCTACCCCTGCTGTTATTGTAGCAGCATGAATAATAACCTCACACACGAAGCGCGACAGCGCGAAGATGGCGCAGCCCGGCAATGCCGGGTGGTGAGCACGGGTGCCCTTTGGGCGTACGAGACACAAATCGCCTTCATTCTCGACCGCAGCGGGTCTATGGACTCCATCGCCAAAGAAGCCATCGGTGGCTTCAATGCCTTTATTGAAGAGCAGATCAAAGAGCCGGGCACTGCTAAGCTATCGCTGATCCTATTTGATCACGAATACAGCCCGCTGATCACGTCTGCTGATCTGACAGACGTTCCCCCGCTTACTGACGAAACCTACGTCCCTCGCGGAATGACCGCCCTCCTCGATGCGATGGGCCGCACCATCGACGACCTAGGCAAAGAACTCGCAGCACTCCCAGAGGAAGAACGACCAGGGCAAGTCATTGTCGTCACCCTCACAGATGGCTACGAGAACTCCAGCCACGACTACTCTCACGAAAAAGTCGCCGAGCTCATCAAGCAGCAGCGCGAAGCCTACAACTGGGAGTTCATCTTCCTCGGCGCAGATGTGGAGTCCGTCGAATACGCCAAGACGCTCAATGTCGATTCGGCGTCTGCCCAGCAGTTCGAATGCAGCGGCGAAGGCGTCCGCGAAGCGATGAGTTACAGCTGCCAGGCTGTCTCTGAGAGTCGCAACCGGAGCACACCAAAGAAGAAATCATGAGAGCCCTCTGCATGTGCCTAGTGTTGTTGCTAAGTAGTTGTGCCAGCGTCGATCAATGGGCCAAAGCGGCCTTCACCTCGGCTCCATACGAGGGTATTTACTCCATGGATGAAAATGGATTCCCGATACCGATCATGGAGCCTGCCACGGGTATAAACTTTGACCACGAGTTTGAGGAATATATGGAACCGCGTCCCTGTCAGTGTCATTCTCGAAGGTGCCTTCATGACTAATCATCTCCCACTCTCACTCTCCTGAGGTGCCACTCTCACTTTCCTGAGGTGCCACTCTCACTCTCACTGTCACTTTCCTGAGGTGCCACTCTCACTCTCACTCTCACTCGACCGCAGGTCGTTCACTCGCGGCGCAGCCGCGGCATAAAGCCTTCAAGAATAACACACTATACAAAATAAGGAACTAACCGGACTCTAGGTGGAACCAGTCCACCGCCCCATCCGCAGCTGATCGCGTGGAGCGCAGCTCTTTACGCGACGCGGTCACCAACACCTCTGTCATCCTCAATTAGCCGCTGGCACACCCCTCAATTCGCTCACTTTTACTTTGCGAGTTCATAAATAAACGCCTCAGTGTAAAGACATGCCTAAGAAAAATACATCCATTGAGGTTCAAGGCACTTCCGTAAAAATTAAAAATGTCGGAGGTCAGGACTACATCTGCCTGACCGATATGGTCAGTGGCTTTGAGGGTAAAGGCGCGCTCATCGAGAACTGGCTTAAGAACAAAGATACCATCCTCTTTCTCGGGATCTGGGAGCAGATCAACAACCCCGATTTTAATTCCCTAGAATTCGAGGGAATTAAAAATGAGGCTGGCCGAAACAGCTTCTACCTGTCCGCCAAAAAATGGGCAGACGCCACACAAGCGATCGGACTAGTCGCTAAGGCTGGACGTTACGGCGGGACTTACGCACACAAGGACATCGCCTTCGAGTTCGGCTCTTGGCTCAGCCCTGAATTCAAGCTCTACCTGATCAAGGAATTTCAGCGCCTAAAGGATGATGAGAACAGCCGACTCTCGCTTTCTTGGAACCTCAACCGCACCCTCTCCAAGATCAACTACCGCATCCACACCGATGCGATCAAAGCCAAGCTAATCCCTGCTGAAGTATCCAAAGCCCAAGCCGCAATCACCTATGCCAGCGAAGCCGACTTGCTCAACGTCGCCCTCTTCGGGCAAACCGCCAAACAATGGCGCGACGCCAACCCACAGCTCAAAGGAAACATCCGCGACCACGCCAGTATTGAGCAACTCCTAGTGCTAGCTAATATCGAGTCAATGAATGCAGAGTTCATTCATATGCAGCTCAGCGCCTCCGAGCGATTGATGAAGCTCAACAGCATTGCGATCCGCCAAATGCAATCGCTCACCACGAATGCCAAACTCATGCAACAACTGCCAGACCATGATTAAACAGATCAAACAGATTAACCTCAACCGCAGCTAATCGCGTGGAGCGCAGCTCTTTACGCGACTCGGCCACCTTCACACCTTCCACTTTTCCACTTTTCCACTTTTCCACTTCCTTCCACCTTCACACCCAGCTCCGCTGGTCCTCATCCATGAAACGACATCATTTGCCCACACTGTAACAAAGCATTCAAGGTCGACGAAGCGGGCTATGCAGATATCCTCAAACAAGTCCACGACAGTGAGTTCGAACAGCAACTGCATGAGCGCCTCGAACTCGCCGAAAAGGAAAAGCTCAACGCGGTCGAACTCGCGAAAGAGAAAGCTGCCAACGAATCGCAGAAGACTGCCGCAGCCAAACAAGCTGAAATCCAGGAATTGAAAGCCCAGCTGGATAAGGGCGAAGAAGCCCGCAAGCTGGCCGTGGCTCAGGCCCTGAACGCAGTCGAAAAGGAGCGCGACAAACTGGCCTCCGAACTACAACAAGCCAAGCACGCCACCCAAACCGCTGCCCAACTGGCTGAGATGACACGCACCAAGGATCTTCAGGAAGCCGCAGCCACGAAGGATGCCGAGATCCAAGCACTCAAGGCCAAGCTAGAGTCGAACCAGGTCAATCAGAAGCTCGCGATCAATGAAGCGGTCGGCAGCGTTGAAAAGCAACGCGACGCACTCCAAAATAGTCTCCAGCAGACTGAGCTTCAGAAGCAATTGGCTGAAAAGTCCCTCAAGGATAAATACGAGACCCAACTTAAGGATCGCGACGACGCCATCGAGCGCCTGCGCGACATGAAAGCAAAGCTCTCCACTAAAATGGTGGGCGAAACTCTCGAGCAACACTGCGAGACCGAGTTCAACCGCCTCCGAGCGACCGCATTCACCAAGGCCTATTTCGAAAAAGACAACGACGCCTCAACTGGCAGTAAGGGCGATTACATCTTCAAGGATGCCGACGATGCAGGTAACGAAGTCGTCTCGATCATGTTCGAGATGAAAAACGAGAACGACACCACCGCGACCAAAAAGAAGAACGAAGACTTCCTCAAAGAGCTCGATAAAGACCGCACCGAGAAAGGCTGCGAATACGCGGTCCTCGTCTCACTGCTTGAGCCAGAGAGCGAACTCTATAATTCCGGGATCGTCGATGTCTCCCACCGCTTCCCGAAGATGTATATCATTCGGCCGCAGTTCTTCATCCCAATGATCACACTCCTGCGCAACGCCGCCATGAACTCGATGGAATACAAGGCCGAACTCGCACTGGTCAAATCACAGAGCATCGACGTCACCGACTTTGAAGAGAAATTGGACACCTTCAAAACCGGCTTCGCCCGCAACTACGACCTCGCCGGCAAAAAGTTCCAGACCGCGATCGACGAAATCGACAAGTCGATCACCCACCTCCAAAAGACCAAAGAGGCCCTCCTCGGCACCGACCGCAACCTCCGCCTCGCCAACGACAAGGCTCAGGACGTCACCATTAAAAAACTCACCCGAGGGAACCCCACAATGAAAGCCAAGTTCGACGAGTTGAACGACAAAGCTTA
>CALKBZ010000009.1 GCA_937775295.1 uncultured Opitutales bacterium | reverse complement strand
ATTCGTGGGAAGGCCACGTCGCGTGCGCCGATTTGCAGGGGCACGAGGAAATTGAAGAACGCGGCATTGAGTGGCATGATCGCGAGGAAAATCATGGTGGTGCCGTGCATTGTGAACAGCTGATTATAGCGCTCAGCGGAGACCAGGTCATTTTCCGGCACGATTAGCTGTGCGCGAATGATCATGGCTTCCAGGCCGCCGACTAGGAGGAAGAATAGCGCCAGTCGCACCATACATGATGCCGATCTTTTTGTGATCTACAGTCGTGAGCCAGTCGATGATGACGCTCTTGCTGTGGTCAGGTCGCCTCAGAGCCGAGATTACTTTTCTCAGGCTTAAGCGCGTGATCGTGCGTTGCGGGTGTGGTGGGTGCGGTCGGTTTAGTCAGCGTGCTGCTCATGGTAGTGGTCTACTTGAGGGTTTGCAGGTAAAGGGAGATTTTGCGAATTTCGTCGTCAGTAAGCAGCTCGTCGAGTTCACCGATACCACCGCCATTGGCTTTCCACATGAGGTTACCAGGTTTGACGGTGTTGGGCTCTTTGATCCACTTATAGAAATTCGCGTACTGTTGTTCGACGTCCACCGAGCCGTCTTCGGCACGATGGTTGAGCCAACCTGCTGCGACGGACAGGCGCGAGGCAACCTTAGTCAGGTTTGGTCCTGCGACGCCTACAGCACGTGGATTGCCGTTCACTTGCGTGGCAAGTTGCGCACTTACCGCGAGACATGAAGAGCTGCAGGCCTTCGTTGATATCGCCAGTGAGTTTTTCCGGAGACTCATCGTTGGCTGCATACCAGTCTTCCCAAGCCATGTCGTCTGGAGCTTGGTGACCGGTTTTGATTTCAGAGACCCATGAGGCAAAGTCGTCGTCACTGACTACGGACGCCCGGAACAGCATGCGTGCATGCGAATCTCCACAATATTCAGCGCACTGACCATAGTAGTAATTGTGAATCTCCTCTTGCAGGTAGCGTGCGTAGGCGGCGCGGAGTTCTTCGTCAGAACCAGTGGCACCTGATTTTTCCTGCCAGTCTTCAATACTGTCGCCCGCTTGAATCCACATTCCATTTGATCGTCCAGGAATCAAATCAACCTTACCCGCGATGCGTGGGAGCCAGAATGAGTGGATGACATCTTTGGAGCGCAGCTCTAGGCGAATGGCCTTGCCTGCTGGAATGATTAACTCGTTGGCTGAAGTGATCCCGAGCTGTGGGTAGGCAAAGCCCCACCACCATTGGTAACCTTCGACTCGGATAGTTAATGGCTTGTCTTCTTCGGCTGCGCTGAGGCCTTCGCCTTGATACCAAGCGCCGAGTTTGCTTTCTTCAGTCACGGGGAAGTCGTGAGTATACCAGATCGCACGCAGTGTCGGCACCGCGATTATTACGAGGAGCAGGATCGATGCGCCAATCAGGCCGATTTCGATCAGCGGGTTGCCGTGGCTTTGGACGGGTAGTGGGCGATCGTCGTTCTTGCGCTCACGAAACTTGAACATGGCGACGATATACACCCCGCCAACCGCCACAAAGATGAACAGACTCACCCAGACCGTTATCATGAAGAGGTTAAGTTGTGCCTCTGCAATCGGTCCCTTGGTGTCAAACGTTGACATGCGGGTGTTCGTGTCGCAACCAGCCAAGAGGATGAGTGCGATGAGCGAGGATGCGAGTGCGATAAGGCCGCGAAATGAGTGCTTCACAGTTAGTGAGTGGTCAAGTAGTTGAAGGGATAAAAGAGAGTATGATCCATTAAATAATTAATTTAAATTTGATAAAGGCGCGAATGCCGGCTGACAAGATAATCTTCGTATATTAGAATGAATCAGAACCTCTGTTGGTTGCTATTAGTTGAGGTAATTGAGCGGTTGTCTAAAACCATTGATAAAGGAAGCAATACACCAGTACGCCAGTCACGGACACGTAATACCAAATCGGGAAGGTCCAGCGTGCCCAAGCGCGGTGCCTGTCGCGTTTTCCTCTGATTGCAAACGTAATGGTAGTGAGCACTAGTGGCACGATCGTAATAGCTAAGATGATGTGCGTCACCAGCATAATGTAGTAAAACGTGCGCCAAGCGCCTTCGCCGGCAAAGGGCGTATGCATACCTTGTACGAGGTATTTATGCAGCACATAAAAAACTAGAAAAACGGCGGAAACGCTGAACGCGGCAATCATGAAAGCGCGGTGCGCTTTTTCTCGGTCAGTCTTAATGCAGATGAAACCTGCAGTCAGTAGCACCGTTGCGCAGCCATTGAGGAGTGCATTGACTGTCGGAAGTGTTTCAGTGAAGGACATATTTATTAACGACTCTGCATAGCCCTAGGCTCGCTTAGAGTAGCCAGAGATCGAGTACCAACGGCAGGAGGAGGGCGGGCAGATAAAAGATCGAGGCAAAGAACAGCTTGCGTGCCGCTGCATCGCGTTGATCTTGTTTAAGGAATGCGATCGCTGGGCGCAGGTAATAAATGCCGGCCGCAATGGCGATAACTCCATAGATCCATGTCGCGTAGCCCAATAGTACTGGCAGCAAGGTGCTGACGATCAAGGCCAAGCAAAATACTAAGGATTGAATCGCGACCTTTTGGCCAGTGCTGTCAGCATTTGAGAGCATGACAAAGCCACCTTGCGCGTAGTCTTTGCGGTGCGTCCATGCGATCGCGAAGAAATGTGGCATCTGCCACAAAAACAAAATTGCAAATAAGATCCAACCAAGTGTGGTGATCTGACCTTCGGCCGCGGCCCACCCAATCAGTGGCGGCAGAGCGCCGGGGATCGCTCCGACTAAAGTGTTCCAAGTCGTGAAGCGCTTGAGTGGCGTATACAGCAACACATAGGAGGCGATAGTCGCCGCGGTCAATGTGCAAGCCAGTAGATTCGCCCCTTTGTAGAGTAACCAGCAGCCGAGAATACTCAGCCCCATCCCATAAATAAATGCGTGTATCGGTGTGATACGTCCCGCTGGGATCGCACGATCCTTGGTGCGTACCATTTTGGCGTCGGCTTCGCGCTCCAGCCACTGATTGAGCGCTGCTGCTCCACCGGCTGCCAGCGAAGTGCCGACGATCAGACTAAACAGCACACTAAAGTCTCGTATCGGATCAGCGGACAAATAACCAGCCACTGCGGTGACCACAGACATGAAGCTCAAACGCGGTTTGGTCAGCTCATAGAAGTCATCGATGCGGCCGCGCAAAGAAACGTCTGATTCGGTAGCACCGTTGATAGGAGAGGATTCTGTGGTTTGATGGCTCAACTTGTACGTCAGCGATGGAGTGGTATATTGGTGTGAATCGAAGCTGACTAGATTGCAGGCTTCGGGACCACGGAGCGATGAGCTAGAAAAGTTAAGCCCCACGTGCTGGCAAGTAGAAAAGCACCGACGAGATGATGAATCGTTGCGACATAAGGATTTTTTACAGTCCAAATGGTCAAGGCACCGAGATAGACCTGCACAAAGAGAAGGGCTACTACACTTAGTATTCCCACGATCAGAGCCTTTCGTGTGTTTGGGTTTGCCCACAATTTACTTAAATAAACGAGTAGGAAAAGCGTCACGATAACTGCACCAACACGGTGAGCGAAGTGGATGCTCACATCGAAATTCCAATAGCCGGGCAATAAGCTTCCTGGGCTGGCCGTCGGAAATTGGGCGATCGCTAAACCAGCTTCCGCTTGACGCATGATTGCTCCGATTAAAACTTGTAGAAAGATTGCGATGGTGCTGGCGATTCCCCAACGTTTAAGTGAGGCTGGTGCAGGACGAATAAGTCCGCTCTGGCGCTCGATCCAACTCCGGGAACTGCCCAGTGTCAGTGAGATCAGAATCCCGAGCACGATCATAGCGCCGCAGGCGTGGACCACTGCGAAGCTTTGACCAACCAGATTGTGATCCGCCATCGTGTTCAGCGAATCGAAGCGCACGCGGGCTCCACCCAAAACTCCTTGCAAAATGACAACGAGCACTAACACACGGGCGAGCTGGCGCATCCATGCGCGTTCTTCCTTTAGCCACATTAGCAGCAGTAGGCCGAGAGAAAGGAAACCTATAATCATGCCGAGTAGGCGATGGCTGTGTTCAGCAAGCATATCGGATTGGACGATCCAACCTTGTGGGTTCAGCGAGCCATTTGAAAGTGGCCAGTCTAAAAAAGCCATGCCTGCGCGAATCGTTGTCGTAAAACCACCTGCGTACAGCAGCGGTGTAATCCAGCAAAGTGCGAAGATGCAGAAAGCAAAGAGCCAAGGTTGATACTCGGCAGTGCGTTTAGATGTGAGGACGTTCATTGTAGTGTCAGACTGTGCGCATTTCGTAGTAAGGATCAAGTAGAAGATGTAGTAAATTCGGCTACTTGGCTTGTTTTTTTTACGTTAGACTTTGGTCGTCTTGACATGCTTGATTTTTGTTATGGTGCGAACTTTACAAAGGGATTCGTGTTATCTGCTACATTTTCGTATTCCGCGATGCCTTGAATTATTTAATTTGAAATCTATGTTTCAGGCCACGATACTATTTGTTTAACTTATGGATAAGACCTTATTTTTTAATACCTTGATTGATACTTTACGTAAGGAGGCACTGCATGCTGTCAAAGCCTCGCAAGATGCCGCCGAATACGCAACCAGCGAAGAGTCTCGGGCAGAATCGCAATGGGATACGCAAGGCCTGGAAGCCTCCTATTTAGCCGCCGGTCAGGCTGGGCAAGCGAGGCAGTGGGCCGACGCGGTGGAAGAGCTTCAGTCTGAGCGCAAAGATTTGCTCAAGACGAATACGGATGTCTCGCTTGGGGCATTATTCAAATGCGACTTCGACGGATCTGAAGAGGTGTTCTTCTTGGCTGGTGTGGCTGGTGGCCAGGTGATCTCAATGGATCACATTGAGGTTACAGTGATCACGGCGCAGTCGCCGTTGGCGGGTCGTTTGCGAGGTTATAAAGTCGGCGATGCCTTTGCGCTGCCAAATGCTAAGTTCGGTAAGATTCTCGCGATTGAGTGAATTGTTAGAGCTTAGAGCTTACCCAGTTCGTTTTGGTATCACACGCGCTCGCATCGATGGACTCCGCCAGTATTGCATGTTATCGAGGCCAGCTGTTGCACGGTGCCCTATTCCATTGACTCGTTTGCCTATGAATCAGGTTGTGGCATGTTCTAGCCCACTGATATACTGATGTAAATCCAGCTACTAATTGATCCGATGCTCTAGGTCGGCGATCAAGTCCAGTAGGAAGGCGTTGTTGCCGCCGAGTGCTTCGGCGTTTTTGAGGGCCGCGGCGGTGTGTTTTTTTGCTTCGCGATGAGCACCGTCGATGCCATGCAGTGCAACATAAGTGCTCTTGTCGCTGGCGCTGTCGTTGCCAACTGGTTTACCGAGCTCTTCGGCATTCGAAGTCGCGTCCAATATATCATCGACGATTTGAAAGGTCAGGCCGAGGTGGTAACCCACCGCTTCGATCTGCTGCAGTTGCTCTATTGTGGGGGCGCAAAAACGCAGCCCCATCGTTAATGCGGCAGTGAGTAGGGCGCCGGTCTTGTTTTCGTGAATGTAGCGCAGGGTTTCGGCATCGATTGGTTTACCTTCGTTGTCGATGTCTTCCATTTGTCCTCCGATCAAGCGCTCGCTGCTGCTGGCGGTGGCGAGGTCGTGGATGAGTCCCGTGGCGAGGCTCGGTTGTTGGGCGTAGTTACCCGCCAATAGCTGAAAGGCGTAAGTCAGTAGTGAATCGCCGGCCAGCACTGCGGTGGCTTGGTCGAACTGCATGTGGCAGGAGGGGCGTCCGCGACGTAGGTCACTGTCGTCGATGGAGGGCAGATCGTCATGGATGAGGGTGTAGGTGTGCAGGCACTCGATCGCCACTGCCGCTGCGAGTGGGTCGGCTTGGGAGGGAAATAGTTCACTCGCCGCGATCATCAGCACGGGGCGAATACGTTTGCCGCCGGCCTCCATCGAGTAGCGCATGGCCGCATGTAGCCGCTCGGGGCGCGTCGATGCGGTGGGGAGCAGTTGCTCAATGCCGCGTTCCACTCGTTTTTGATAAGTTGCCAATTTTTCTTTTAATGCCAGATTCACTCCGCTACCTTGACTGAATTTAGCTATGAAGGAAAAGCCCATATTTGAAGAAGTTTTCGCCCACTTGATTTGTCAGCCTAATTTCGGTCGCAAGTTGTTAATTGGCAGTGCGCTGTCCTTTATCCCGATCGTGAATCTTTTCGCGTTCGGCTATTTGTATCGTTTTGCCGCGCAGTTGCGGCGTACGGGCCAGCACCATCTGCCGGAATGGACTGATTGGTCCGGCTTGTTTGCGGATGGGTTGAAATTCGCAATCGTGTGGTTGGCGTACTGGTTGCTGCCCTTAGTTGTCGGAATGTTCTTAGCGACCGGATTCAGTGCGCTTGGGCTCGGTGCGTTGGCATACGTATTTATGGCTTCGGTGTTTTTAGCAGTATCGGTGCTATTTTGCGCTGCGCTGTATCGCCTGCAGATGCGTTCCAACTACAAAGATTTGTTGGATGTGGTGTTAATTGCTCGGATGAGTTACATGAAGGCAGCTGAGTTCATTCTGCCAGTACTTGTTTTTGCTGGGATCTGTGCATTCGCTCTACCGCTGTATGGTTTCGCCTTTTTTGCTGGATTCCTGTTGTTAGTGATTCAGACCAGCTTGTGTTACCGCTCGTTTGAGTCGGGAAAGTAACTCTCAAGCACCTTAATATTATGTCTGCTGCCAAAACTGCCAAAAAAGAAGGGCCCGCCGTCGCTGGTATCCTCGTTGCTGCTGTTTTGATGGCACTCGTCGGGGCCCTTTCAGGTTTTTTATGTTTAGCTTCGGTGCCTCCGACACCCTTTAAATCGCTGGCAGACCTAAATGCCTATCTGGAACTCCCCACTGAGCTGAAGTTGTTAGATCGGTCCTATTTCGAAGGCCCTGTCTCGAACAGTCGTAGTTGGGAGCAAAAACGTGAGGCCTTATTGAATGGCAGTGCTTCCACGGTTGAGCTGACTGCGGGAGAGATCAATGCGTGGATGTCAGCTAAATTTCGTAAGCCCAGTGCAGCATCAGCAGCTGAGGGGGCGACTGGTATTGTAATTCTGCCAGGGATTCCGAACTTTTTTATCGACGGTTCCGTAGGATTTTTTCTCAACTTGCCGACCGAAGTCACAATCTATGGGAGCGCACATGATCGGATGATGATTGCGCAAGGGCATTTTTCTGCGGGTCCACAGGTGCAGTTCCAAATGAGTGCGCTGCGTGTGAATGATGCTGCGGTTCCTGTGATAGCTGGGCTGGGTAAACAGTTGCTGCAGTCATTATTGCAGGCCTATGCGCAGACCGATGAATTTGTCGCCTGCCAACAAGCATGGGAAAAAGTCGAGTCTGTCGAATTGGTGGCAGGCACGATGCGCTTAAAGCTTCGCTGATGAACTCGTGCACTGGTTTCCGATTGTTGCTTTGTCTCGTGCTCGGTTTGCTGCCTCGCTTGGGAGTGGCGCAGCGTGGCGAGTCCTTGGACTTTATTGAGGGTCGCTATTTCGAGGTGGTTGGCACCGACAATCGCTCCGTGTCCTTTGTTAATACGCTTGGTGAGTATGTCGTCGAACTCTGTGCGAGTTACTTGCAGGTAGGCAGCCATGAATTCCCTCAGCGCATCTTTGTGGCGCTGCGCCCCGAAGAGCACGTCGAGTTTGACGGTGCTTATCAAATAAACACTGGGGCGAGGGGGCAGGTCAGTCTGAATTTTCGATGGCAAGCCGCGCTGGATTTGGAGACAGTATGCCGTGCTCTGACTGAGGCTTATATTGTGCGTTATGCGAATTTTAACTATGGTCCAGGCGCGAGTGAGCGCATTCGTTATTGGGCGATGTCTGCGCTCAGCTCGCAGAGTTATTTGAGCTTACGGCCTGCACAGCAGAGCCCATATATTCAACAGGCACGGCAGGCGGGATTGTTAAAAGTCAGTTCCCTGCTGCCATTAGAATGGGGGATCGGCCGCGAGGGCGAATTGTCTCCGCGGCAGGGCTATTGGGTGCTGTATGCTTTGCGTCAGGGCGGTTTGCTGCGATATGATATGGGTGTATTGCTTGATCGAGCCGTCGCGGGGCACGACGTGTCCGTTGCACTTAAAGAGGCGATTCAACCGACCGAAGCCGATCAACAAACCAGCACTTTGGATATATGCTGGCAGCGCCAGATGGCCGAGTATTTATCGCAAGACACGGAGCACTACGAAAGTCTCGATGCGTCGCGGGTGTGGATTGCAGAGTTGGCCAATTTCGATATCCATCGCGCCTCGGGCGGGGAGTTGCAAAATCTAATGGGCTTGTGGACGCAGCGCGATCATCAGGCCTTGCGCGCTATTCTCACGGCTCGTTGTGAGATTATTGCCCTCCGCCTTGAGCGTGTGAACCCCGCCTATTTTAATTCTGCTCAGTCCTTGGGTGCACTCTATGAGACCGCACTCAATTCAAATCGTCGATTTGAGTTTATTCATGCTTTCGCGGCTTATCTCAGTGATTGGGAAAATACCAAGCGGCTACACGATATGACCGATGAGCTGCTGGATGCCGCAGTGGGGGATTAAGTGCACTCGGTGGTTTCCTTTAAGGGTTACCCCTACTTGGAGCTGATGACAGCACTTCTCGTGGTGGCCGAGCACCGAAAGGAAGGAAGGAAGTCGATTTCGGTGCATTTTAAGGGACTGTCACCTCGATAAAAAACGACAGCCTACTGTTCGTAGTGGTCGGAGCATTTTTCAAAGGCCTGTTTATCGAACGACTCCGCGAATCATCGATGATCTTTTTTTCTATTTGATCTGCAGAATGAGAAGAGAATGTCTTGGCGTTTATTGTACTGCCGAGTGGGTAGAGGTGGGGACGAGGGAACCGCTGTTGGGCGCGCGCTACAGCGTTGCATGACGGCCCGAGCCTGTCTGATTGTCGCCGTTTTTTATCGAATTTAGGTTTTTTAAAAAGAACCGGCCCGCAATTTAAAGATTATAATAAAAAGTAATAAATTTTACATAATAAAAATTGACGTGTGGCTAGTTCCCAGATCATGCGTAAAATTAATTTTAATGGCTTTAATTGCTGCTCTATCATCTGTTCACGCACAACAGTTCAACTTAGCCCCGAACGGCGATTTCGAAATCGCCGGTGGCGACGACTGGATTAGTGACCAATCAGGTGGCACTTGGAGTTTTTCAGCTACAGGCGGCAACGCCGACGGATATGCCGAGTTCGACTTCACTTCTCCTGGCACCCCTTGGGGCGGCGTCCTCATCTCTAGCGATGGTGCAACTGCCCCGTTCTTATCGCTCGCAAGTTTAGGCCTAGCTATTGGTGACACCCCCGTCCTTCAGTGGGATGCCATGACGAATGTACAAAATACGTGCGGAGGCGTAAAAATCGAAGCTTACGACGCAGTTGGCAGTCTCATCTCCCAAGCAAGCGATGGTGTCGGCAGTGGTTACAACTTTCAAATCAGCCAAGCCCCCGGCACATGGAGTACCTGCTCGAGTACAGGAAACTTTGTAATCCCTGCCGCGACCGATTCAGTCAAGATTGTGGTTACCTACAACCAAGGGTTTGGCGCAGCCGGCAATGTGAAAATCGGCTTCGACAATGTCGGAGTTTTCGGTGCGGCTCCAATTCCAGAGCCGACAGTTTATGGGCTTTTGGCTGGCATCGCGGCTCTTGGTCATGTGATGCTACGACGTCGTGGCTAGCGATTAAATTAATTTCCTCAAGAAGAGCGATTCAACGCTCCTGAATTTCGATTCAGGAGCTTTTTTTGATCTGCAGCACAGCTTGCGAGCCTAGCGATTCGGGCCGAGGGATGGCAGCGGACTGGGCTTTTTAGGCTATTTTGAGGGGCAGTGGGTGCCTGCAAGCTCTGCGAACAGCGAATTCCCACGGAAGCCGCAGTTCCCATCTTAAATTCCGATGCGTAGCTCTAAATTTTAATCTAATAAATATCAGAGTTCCGCATAGTCAGGTAAAGTGGACACTTGCATTGCGGCGCGTGTCTTTACTTAATATAAAATTACCCATGTAGTACCGCTTTTTATATCCATTTTTCGCGCTTGCAAACGTCACCTAAAACGCAAAAAAAAAAACATGCGTTTTTTCCAGAATGCTTGGTCAGCATTCAAATGCCATCGACCGCCACAGATATGTTCACTGATTATCACTCCTGATTTAAAATGATGCTTTTTAAGGGTCAGGCATCTGCATGCCTCTCTTCCACGTCAGGGCGGTAGATCAAACGGCCACGCCGCTGGCTGTAATGATGAGTCATGGGAACAGTGTAGATAAGATGCTCTTAAGGAGAGGATCGCCACGTGACACCGCAGCATTTACGCAAGAAGCGCCACGAATGAAGTTATTTCAATTGCTCCCTAACCAGTTCCGCCGAAGTGGTCGGCATCTTGCAGGTAAAATCTTCACAAATGTATGCAGTCGCTTGGCCATCAATTGGTCGCAAATCTTTGAAGATCTCGACTTTCTGGCTCAGGTACGATTGCCCCAGGCCGCCATCGGCGAGCAATAACACACTGTGAGGCCGAAGCGTTTCATTTACGACCGCCAGCAATTCCTTTGTGTCTGCTGCATCCAGTTCTCCAGCTAAGAGAATACTGGTCGGCTTCTGCAGTGAAAAATCGAGCGCAAGCATCATCTGTGGGAGCGCCCGTGGAGTGCGCTCGATCCGATCACTGAATAGATCAAAAATTCGACGCGCCTGTTCATCCCATTGTGGACGATCGAGCATGGCTGACAAGCGCTGTAAATTAAGTGCACTGAGGGAATTTGCGGAGGGGATAGCCCCATCATTCGCATCCTTGATACGTAAAATTACGGAAGAATCCTCCGCCAGTGAAGCGTAGTAGCCACCTTGTTCGATGTCCCAAAAAAGTGCGTCCTGCTTGATTTGCAGCGATTCAGCTAAGCGCAACCATTGTACATCAAACCCCGCTTCATAGAGACCAATCAAGCCGTGTATCAGAAATGCATAGTCAGTTGCAAATCCCTCGATCGTAGAAGGGCCTTTTCGATAGCTTCGCAGTAAAGTTCCGGTCTCTTGCCGGTAGACTTCCTGCTGCAGAAACTCAGCCGCTCTGGTTGCAGCTTGTAAATACGATACATCTCCAAGGATCCGATACGCACGGGCATATGCGGAAATCATCAGTCCATTCCATGCGGTCAACTGCTTGTCATCCAGATGAGGCTGCGGTCGTTGGGCACGTGCATGACGCAAAATCGTCTCAGACCGTTGCAGGGTCATTTCAATCTGCTCCGGTGTCTGATCGAAAGCCACTGCTGCTGCTGCGGCCAACTCAACTCGCCGATTTAATATATTTTGCCTGACGAAATAACCATGCGGATCCCTCGGCGCATTGCCGTCCTCCTTAATGCCATAGATGAAATTAAACAGCTCCGCATCTGCCCCGAGCAATGCATCAATCTCGCGCTTTTCCCACAGGTACACCACTCCCTCACCATGCTCAGATGAATCGTGTGTGTAATCACTGTCCGCGTCTTCGGCGGAATAAAACCCGCCATTCGGATCCGTCATCTTCTCCCCGACATAGCGTAGTACATCACGCGCGACTTCAGCGTAAAACGGATCTTTGGTTAAGAGGTAAGCTTCTAGGTAAACCGACACCAGTTGCGCTTGGTCGTAGAGCATTTTTTCAAAGTGTGGCACATGCCAGAAACGATCGACGGAATAGCGATGGAACCCGCCGCCCAGATGGTCGTAGATGCCGCCATTCGCCATTTGGCGCAGCGTCTTCAGCGACATCTCCAGCAACTCTGTTCCTTTGCTTGAATCGAGCCCCTGACGCAGCGCTGCGCAGTGTAGAAATTGCAAATCTCCCGGACTAGGGAATTTTGGAGCTCTACCGAAACCGCCATAGTTTGGATCAAAATCCTTGCGGTAGCCAAGCTCGGCATCCGACAGCGGTTGCTCCGTCAACTCCACCTTGCGGCTTGAGCGCGGCAACAGACTCATGCGCAGACTTTCGATACTAGCACGGGCAGCTTGTTCGACTCCATCTGGGTCTTCCTCCCAGGCACGCACCATTTTTTTCAAGACCTGTTTAAAGCTCGCTCGGCGGTGGCTCGCTTCAACCGGAAAGTAGGTGCCACCGTAAAAAGGCTCTAAGCTCGGGGTTAGCCAGACACTTAAGGGCCAGCCCCCTCGCCCCGTCGCCGCCTGTACATAACTCATGTAGATCCGATCAATATCCGGACGCTCTTCTCGGTCGACCTTGATGTTGATAAAATTCTCATTCAGTATTTGCGCAGTTGCTGGGTCCATGAACGATTCACGTTCCATTACATGACACCAGTGGCAAGTGGAGTAACCAATCGATAGAAAAATCGGCTTTTGCTCCTGGCGGGCTCGGTCAAAAGCTTCTGCTCCCCAGACATACCATTCCACGGGATTATCCAAGTGCTGTAGCAAATAAGGAGACTGTTGCTGCGCGAGATGGTAGGGCGAATTCAGCGAGCCATCCGCTGCCACCAAACGCTCAAAACCTGGCACGAGGCAGCCTAACAGGACAACAAAACATAAGATGGGTCGTAATCGGTTCATTTCAGATCGCTTATGGCAGCGCTGCGTCATGTTGCCAACTGCGAAGTGGGCGAGGGCTGTCATCTGTAAACGGAACCATTTAAAATGGTAGGCAGCCAGTACCTCCTAGCGACTCACTCGAATCGACCCGCACGAGATGATCTGCAACACTCGCGGTGAGCTGTTCGGGTTTTTGTTGCGTAACCGCTGCGATCCGCCGTTTTGAATGCTCTGCGTGGTTGCCATCTGAGACTTTTTCTCCAAACTGCGATTTTTTAAGAATCATCCCGTGTCCGAAAAAAATTCCAACCCATTCGATGCGCTTGCGCGCTCCAACGTCAATTCAGTTTGGGGGGCGTTGACTATGGAGGTCTTGGCCCGGCTAGGAGTGGAGACGGTGGTGGTCTCGCCTGGTTCACGTTCGACACCGCTGACGGTGGCTGCCGCGCGGAATTCAAAGCTGGAAGCAATCTCGATTTTGGATGAACGCTCGGCGGCTTTCTTCGCACTGGGCTTGGCAAAACGCACGCACAAGCCAGTGGTGCTGGTCTGTACCTCGGGGTCGGCGGTGGTGAATTATCATCCTGCGGTGTTGGAAGCTTCGATGTCTGGCGTGCCGTTGTTGGTAATGACGGCAGATCGTCCTGCGGAGCTGCGTGATTGCTTTTCGGGGCAGACCATCGATCAGATGAAAATTTTTGGCGATTCAGTGCGCGCGTTTTATGAAATGGCGTTGCCGGAGGCGTCCAGTGGGATGCTGGCTTATCTGCGTCAGACCTTGGTACATGCGCTCAATCGATCGCTGCAGGGGAATGTGGGACCAGTGCATTTGAACTTCCCGTTTCGTGATCCATTGCCACCAGAGGTCGATGTTGAGCCGATCATTGAGGCGAGTTTGATGGAGCAGGCGGCGACGGTCTCGACGCGGCCCTGCGAGGCGATTGGCACGGGCGCGAGTCTCGATATGGTGGCCTTGGAGCGATTGGCCAGTCATCGGCAAGGTGTGATTGTGGTTGGAGCGATGAATCCGCGCGAAGGGGGCGATGCCTTTGCGGATGCTGTGGCGATGCTTTCGCATAAGTTGGGCTGGCCTGTGTTGAGCGATGTGTTGAATCCATTGCGTGGTCATTTCGGTGAGAATCAGGCATTGATTTGCCATTATGATACGTTTTTGAGGAAGTCTGAAGTGGCTGCAGACCGAAGTCCGACGGCGGTTTTGCAAATCGGTCAGTTACCCACCAGTAAAGTGTTGCGCGCATGGCTCGAGCAGACCGATTCGGTGTCGTTTCTTTTGTCGGATCGTCCAGTGAATACGGATCCGCTGCATCGAGTCGCAACACCTCTGTATGGTGAAGTGCAGGTGTTGGCAGAGGCGCTGCATCACCAGACTGTGGATGCGGCTTGGACTCAAGCATGGGTAGACATTGAGCAACAGACGGTGGCTGCGTTGGATTTGAAATTCGAAGCGATGGACTCATTGTTCGAGGGCAAGGTGGCTTGGTTACTGTCGCGGCATCTGCCGATTGGTTCGCTGACCTTCATTGCCAATAGCATGAGTGTGCGCTACGCCGAGTATTTCTGGAGCGCGGGCAGTCGCGCCTGTCCGATCCACTCGAACCGTGGTGCCAATGGGATCGACGGTACGCTAAGCACTGCCTTGGGGATGGCGCATCGTGGGAATTCAGCGGTATTATTGACTGGCGATCTGGCTTTCTTGCATGACTCGAACGGGCTATTGGTCGCAGCACAGTTGCAGGGCAGCTTAACCGTAGTGCTGGTGAATAATGACGGTGGCGGGATTTTTGAGCACTTGCCAGTTGCGTCGATGGGGCAGACTTTTGAGCAGTTTTTCACGACGCCGCAAACAGTGCAGATAGATACTTTGTGCAAGGCATACGGCATCGCTCATCAACGTGTACGGGATTGGGACTCGCTGGTTGCCGCGATCTCTGTGTTGCCGACCAGTGGCGTGCGTGTGATCGAGGTGCCGACGGATCGTAAGGCGGATAAGTTGGCACTGAGTGAATTGCTTAGCGCAATTTAGTGTCGTGGTGTTTTACCGCAACTGGTAGAAATGGTTTTGCCGATTGTTTAGAAGAATCAGACTGGGGATTGCATCGCTGCACTGGCTTGTTTTAATTCATTTGGAATCTGACTAATTACTATAACTTAAACAAATTCTAGGGCCTTCCATCAGCACAGAATAATCATGGCTAAACCACCGCCTCCATTTCATTATCAAAAGCAATTCCCACTCGGCAAGGATCAGGCGGAGTATCGTTTGTTGACTGATGAGTTTGTAAACACCGTCGATTTCGACGGTGAGTCCATCCTGAAGATCGAGCCACAAGCACTGACCTATCTGGCGGAAATCGCGATGAAAGAGATCTCCTTTAAGTTGCGCACGAACCACCTGGAGCAGGTGGCGGCGATTTTAGATGATCCTGAAGCGACTGAAAATGACCGTACCATCGCGCTGACAATGTTGCGCAATGCCGAAGTCGCGGCACATGGAGTATTGCCGTTCTGCCAAGATACTGGCACCGCGATCATCCTCGGCAAAAAGGGCCAACGCGTCTGGACCGGCGGTCAGGATGAGTCCGCGCTCTCGCAAGGTGTTTATAATACCTACACCAAGGAGAATCTGCGTTACTCGCAGACCGTGCCAATCTCGATGTATGAGGAGAAGAACACTGGCTGTAACTTGCCTGCGCAAATCGATCTGCTGGCGACTGATGGTGATTCGTATGACTTCCTGTTTGTTGCCAAGGGTGGGGGGTCGGCCAACAAAACTTTTCTCTTTCAAGAAACCAAGGCATTGCTGAATCCAGCAAATCTGGAGAAATTCTGTATTGAGAAGATGGGCACGCTGGGTACCTCAGCTTGCCCGCCGTATCACATTGCGATTGTGATTGGTGGCACGTCTGCGGAAACCACCATGAAGACAGTGAAGCTGACTTCGACCAAATACTACGACCAGTTGCCGACCGAAGGGAATGAGCACGGTCAGGCATTTCGCGATCTAGAGCTCGAAGCGAAACTGCTTGGCTACACCCGTAAGATGGGCTACGGCGCGCAGTTTGGCGGTAAATATTTTGCGCTCGATGTACGCGTTGTGCGCTTACCACGACACGGGGCGTCGTGCCCCGTCGGTATCGGTGTGTCGTGTTCGGCGGACCGTAATGTCAAGGGGCGGATCGATAAGGACGGCGTCTGGCTGGAGAAGTTGGAAGACAATCCAGGGCGCTTCATTCCAGACTCTGCCGAAATCGCGAAGCCGAAAGAATCAGTGAAGATCGATTTGAATCGTCCGATGGCAGACATACTCGCTGAGCTCAGCCAGTATCCTGTAACGACGCCGCTCTCACTGTCGGGGACGATCGTCGTGGCTCGCGACAGCGCACATGCCAAATTGCAGGAGCGCATTGATCGCGGTGAAGGCTTGCCAGACTATATCAAGAATCATCCGGTGTATTATGCAGGTCCAGCAAAGACACCTGCAGGGAAGCCATCTGGTTCGTTCGGGCCGACCACTGCGGGTCGAATGGATTCGTATGTCGGACCTTTTCAAGCTGAGGGCGGATCAATGATTATGTTGGCCAAGGGTAATCGGTCGCAGCAAGTGACGGATGCTTGTCAGAAGCATGGTGGGTTCTATCTCGGTTCGATTGGTGGACCTGCTGCGTTGCTGGCTGAGTATAACATCAAGAAGGTCGAAGTACTTGAGTATCCTGAGCTCGGCATGGAAGCTATATGGAAAATTGAAGTCGAAGATTTCCCTGCTTACATTCTCGTCGATGACAAGGGTAATGACTTTTTTGCCAGTATCCGTGAGACCTGCGCAAAGTGTGCGGTGCAAGCTTTCGAAGATGCGAAGGCTGGAGCATGACGTGCCGCTTCGTAAACGTATTGATAATTTCAATGCATCACCTTTATAGTTCAATTCTTTAAGCGTTAGTTTATAGTATTTACAGCTCCGCTGGTGTCATGCTCAACCCAGTAAATTGCTGGATTTATTGAGGGATTCGGCTATTCTGGGACGACATTATTTGTTGCTTGCTATTTCTTAGGATTAATTGATAACGACGCTCGACTAGAACACATGTTAACATTCAGAGCGTGGGTAGTCATCAGGGTGAGACGAAAGTATTCAGTTAGGTGATCCAGTCCGAAAGCGGACACTCAAGAGCAAAGAAGCAGTGGGATAGCCCAAATAAAGTAAAGAAAAGGAACACATAATGGATGCAAAAATGTATGTAGGCAACTTGTCCTACGATGTAACTCAAGAAGAACTCCAAGCGCTTTTCGAAGCTCATGGTGCAGTTAGCGATGTTTTCATCGTAAAAGATCGTGAATCTGGTCGCCCTCGTGGCTTCGCTTTTGTCACTATGGAAACTAAAGAATCCATGGACGCAGCAATCGAAGCGCTTAACGGTGCAGATTTCATGGGCCGCAATCTTGCGATCAATGAGGCACGTCCACGCGAAGAACGTCCAAGTGGCGGCGGCGGTGGCGGTTATGGCGGCGGCGGCGGCGGTCGCGGTGGCAACGGCGGCGGTGGCGGCTACGGCGGCGGCGGCGGTGGTCGTGGTGGCAACGGTGGCGGCGGCGGTTACGGCGGCGGCGGCGGTGGTCGCGGTGGCAATGATCGTGGCGGACGCGGTGGCAACGGTGGTGGCGGCGATCGTGGTGGTCGTGGTGGCTGGTAGACTGTTTGTCACACTATAAACTTTCGCGGGGCTCAGTAATGAGCCCCGTTTTTTTGTGCGCCCAGCAAGGCACACTTGCTAGATAGTGATCATCGAAAATGGAAATGAAGTCCGTGACTCGTCCGGCAAGACCTAGAGTTAGCCGATAGTCAGCGCTGTCATCAGACGGCATTTGACTTAGCCAGCTCAAAGATTCGAGCGGTTTTTGAGGCCCTAAATCGGCCCACATATGCCGATTATATTGTTTAAGAGGCAGCGTCCGAGGAACCCGCTGCGACCATGGAAATCCACGAAATACAGATCAATGAGATTCTGTCGGGACTGCCATGCTGAAACGGTATCACGCACTCACTACATTGCCTTAATCCCTGCGGCCAATACTTCGGCGGCGCGCTCGATGTCCTTGCCGTTGTGGGCTGTGCTGATAAAGCAGGTTTCGTAGCCAGACGGTGGTAAATAAACGCCATTTTCCAGCGCATAGTGAAACAGTTTGCTAAATAACTGCGTTTCGCTGCTGATCGCATCGTTGTAGTTGCGCACTGGAGAATCGCTAAAGAAAAGTGCAAACATTGAGCCGACTTGGGGCAGTTGTAATGGCATGCCTTTTTCAATTGCAGCGTTGATCAGCGCATCGCGAATCATAGTGCCCATGGTCTCAAATGCGGGATACGGGTTGTCGGTCTTTAGCTTCTTCAGCGCGGCGATGCCAGCGGCCATCGCTAGCGGATTGCCGCTGAGTGTGCCTGCCTGATAGACTGGCCCGAGAGGTGCAAGTTGATCCATGATTTCGGCTTTACCGCCGAAGGCACCGACCGGCAGTCCGCCACCGATGATCTTGCCCAGAGCGGTGAGGTCAGGCGTGATGCCAACGCGCTCTTGCACACCACCAGGGGCGAGGCGAAAGCCAGTCATCACTTCGTCGAAGATCAGCACTGTGCCGTTCTCGTTGCACAGGTCACGCAACAGCGCGAGGAAGCCTTGATCGGGCAGAATGAAGCCGCAGTTCGCCGGGAAAGGCTCGACGATGAGGGCAGCGATTTCGCCTTTGTGATTGTGAAACGCAGCACGGACCTCATCGGCATCGTTGTATTCTACTACGATGGTTTCGGCGGCAAAGCTAGCTGGTATGCCTGCGCTATCAGGGTAGCCCAGTGTTAGGGCGCCGGAGCCTGCCTTGACTAGCAGCGAGTCGACGTGGCCGTGGTAACAACCCGCAAACTTGATTATTTTGTCGCGCTTGGTGTAGCCACGTGCGAGGCGAATGGCAGACATGGTCGCTTCGGTGCCGCTATTGCACATCCGGACTTTTTCGACCGATGGCACCATCTCGACGATGAGTTCCGCCATTTCGACTTCGTAAGGATTCGGCGTGCCGAAACTAGTGCCTTTTTCCAGTGCCAGGCTGATGGCCGCGCGGATGTCGGGATCATTGTGTCCATGGATGGCAGGGCCCCAAGTGCAGACGAAGTCGACCAGCTCTTTACCGTCGGCGGTGTAGAGGTGTGCGCCGTCAGCACGTTCAGTAAAAAAGGGAGCACCGCCGACAGAGCGGAAAGCCCGCACAGGAGAGTTCACTCCTCCAGGAATAAGTTGTTGGGCGCGTTCGAATAATTGCGTTGAACGTTGCGAGTGGTTAGTTGGTTGTTGCAGTTTGTCCATTGGCCGAATTTTCAACACTCAACCAACAACTTTCAACCAACAACGCAACTAGCTGACGTATTTTTGCACAATTGGGATTCGACGCCCGACGCCGAAGGCGAGTGGTGTGGTTTTCAGCCCTGGTGCGGCTTGCTTGCGCTTGTATTCGTTTAGGTCCACTTTGCGGATGATGTCATGTACGACACCTTGGTCGTAGCCGCGCTCGATAATTTCAGCGCAGGAGAGGCCTTCTTCGACGTACAGTCGTAGGATGCCGTCGAGCGTCGGATATGGCGGTAGTGAATCTTCGTCCTTCTGATCAGGGCGCAGTTCCGCCGACGGTGGCTTGTCGATGGTGTTCAATGGTATGAGTTCACGCTCAAGATTGATATGACGCGCAAGTGCGTAGACTTTCATCTTAGGTAGATCAGAAATCACCGCGAGTCCGCCGCACATGTCTCCATAGAGGGTGCAATAGCCTACGGATATCTCGCTCTTGTTACCAGTGGTCAGAAGTAGTGCGCCGAACTTGTTAGACATCGCCATGAGTAGCACGCCACGGGTGCGGGCTTGGATATTTTCCTCGGTGACGTCGGCTTTACGGCCTTTAAAGAGTGGTCCGAGTGCGGCTTCGGCGGCGTTGACGGTGTCGGCAATCGGGACTTCGTGATATTCGATGCCGAGGTTTTTCGCCAGTGCTTCAGCATCGTCACGGCTGTGTTGGCTCGAAATTGCCGAGGGTAGGGCGATACCGATCACGTTTTCAGGGCCAAAGGCTTCGGCGGCGATGGCTGCGACGACGGCGGAGTCGATCCCGCCACTGAGGCCGATCAGGGCTTTTTTGAAGCCACTCTTGTGGGCGTAGTCACGTAGGCCGAGCACCAGCGCATCTTGGGTAGCGGCGTTACCTTTGAGATTGAAGTATTCGGAGATGACGGTTGCGATCGGTGCGTCGATATCGATCACACGATTTTCTGCGCGAAAGGCTGCCATGCCGGCGATCAAACCGCGTTGCGGGTGTGCTACGAGGCTGCCGCCGTCGAAAATGAGCTCATCGTTGCCGCCCACTGCGTTGCAATACACGGCGGGGCAATTGCAATGATCGGCGGCAAATTGCAGGAGTGGCTGGCGGGCTTCGTTTTTACCGTCATGCCATGGGCTGGCTGATAGATTCAACAACAGGTCGATGCCTCTTTCAGCTAATGTCGTGAGTGGATCAACGATGTAGCGGCGATTGCTGGTAACAGCGGGTCCGGTCCAAATATCTTCGCAAATGGTGATACCAATACGCTTACCTTGCCACTCATGGATGACTGGTGCGAGTGCGGGTTCAAAATAGCGATCTTCATCGAACACATCGTAGCTCGGTAGCAGGCATTTGCGCGCGATGACTTGAATAGCACCGTTTTCACACCATGCAGCCGCATTGTAAAAAGGCCGGCCAGCTGCGTCAGGGCTTCGAGCTTCGACGGTGCCAATAATTGCCGGTACCGTGCCGATCTCTGCGGCGATGGACTTAAGCATCGCTTCAATGTCGCTAACAAAGCAGCTCTTGAACAGTAGATCGCGCGGTGGATAGCCGCAGATCGCAAGTTCAGGGAAGAGGATCAATTCGGCACCTTCAGCGACCAGTGTTTGATAGGCATTGAGGATGAGTGTGCGATTGCCGGCTAAGTCGCCGACGGTCGTGTTAATTTGTGCGATCCCTATATACATAATGTATTTTTAAAACAATGGGTTGAACTGGCGACTTGCAAATATGTGACCCACGAAGATAGTTACAATTTTATCATATTTACGATTCGTTACGACGATTATTTTCCGATGTTTAGAGAAATTAAGATTTTCAGTGCATTACTATGCGTTTCCTTTTCTGCGCTGATTGCTGCGCATGCACAAAAAATTAGTCCGGAGGTTAAGGTCGTTTCGATTCTCTCTGATGAGATTGCGGTAGTGGCTCCAGTGCTGACCTTGGATGTCATGTATCAGTTAATTAAGGACACGAGCCCTCAGGTTTTGTTTGAGAAAGACACCGTGCGACGTGCGCTAGAGAATAGTTTTCAGGAGCGGGCGGCATTACTACCGCAAATCTCGCTCGCCGCTTCGCAGACGCGCCAGCAATTCGGTCGTGGCTTTGCGGGAGATGATTTTGAGTCGCCGCCGTTTAATTCCTTCGGGACCAGAGTGGAAGCGACACAAACTCTGTTTGACACTGAAAAATACGCACGCTATCGGATTGCAGAGTTAGAGCATGCGATCTCGACAATGGATTACGAAGTGGCAGTCCAAGATATCTTGGACCAAGCGGTGCAGCTCTATCTTACGCAAATCCGAGATTTAAGCCGAAAGAGCATCGCCGAGGGTAATATTGAGCGTAGTCAACGTTTGTTGAAGTTGGCTCAAGACCAACTCTCAGCTGGAGCTGGTATTAAAATCGATGTGACACGTGCCAAAGCTCGTGCCTTGGAAGATGATCGGGACTTATTGATTGCTGAAGCAAATGCCAAGATATCTATACTTGGCTTAAAGGCGTTGCTTGATTTGGACTTAGATTCCGAATTGAAGCTGGATGGCTCGATTTTAAATATGCTGAAAGCCCCCCCGTCGATGGATGACTATAAAATTAAGGGAAGCGCTTTGATCGCTTTACGTCCAGAGTTGGCTGTGCAGGAGAAGCGCCTCGAGCAAGCCTTGCTGGCGCGCAAGGCGGCATCGTGGCAACGTTTACCGAAGGTCGAGTTGTTTGGCGATTGGGGCTATGATTCAGATGAAGCATTTTCCAGCAATTATAATGAGGCATGGCTCGTCGGTGTGCGGGCCTCGGTGCCGATCTTTGATGGTTTTCGGATCGAATCCGAGAAGCGCGAAGCTGCCGCAGTGGCTCGCCAAGCGAGCTATGAAATGCGGGTTCTGGATAAACGGATTGAGAGTGAGTTTAGAACTGCGTTGTTTGACATGAATTCACGTTACAAGCAGATGGGGCTCGCAGGTAAGGAAATCGACCTTGGACTTGACGAGGTCGAGCAGGCTGAGCTTCGTTACCTTGAGGGCTTGTCGGATAACCGTGAACTGATTGATGCTCAACAGCGCCTCGCCGATGCGGAACGCAGCCATCTCAGCTCAGCGTATTTATACGGTGTGAGTCGCTTGGCTTATGCACGGGCAATCGGGGCAGTGGAAACGGTCTTGGATTGATCTTTCTCAAATAAACAGGAATTTTGCTGTATACTTTAGCACATGAATCGATCCGACTCACATCCACTACTACTTATCCTCGCCTCGGCGTCACCTCGACGCAGTGAATTACTCGAACGCATCGGCCTGAAGTTTCGAATCTGTCCGGCCGATGTCGAAGAGTATAATTTACCCGACGATGGTCCCGCTCAGATGGTATTGCACAATGCCGGATTGAAGGCAGATGCTTTGACGACAGATTTTCCAGACGCACTAGTGCTGGGTTCAGATACCACGGTGGCGCTCGATGGCATCGTGCTGAATAAGCCGGTTGATTTAGAGCATGCGCGGTCGATGCTGAAGCAGCTCTCAGGGCGCTCACACACTGTGTATACGTCAATCGCATTGCGCTGGCAGGCTGGTGGATTGAGCGATGATTTTGTTGAAGCCAGTCAAGTGTATTTCAAGACTTTGGACGATGCGACCATTACTGCTTATTTTCAATGCGTCGATCCGCTCGACAAAGCTGGTGGCTATGGCATACAGACTGGGCGCGAGATGATTGTTGAGGCGGTCGAAGGTTCTGTTGAAAATGTTATGGGTCTACCGATTCAAGCGCTCGAGGCGCGGCTATTTGAACTCGGCTTTGATTTTCGAGTACAAAGCTGATTGACTCAATATACTTTGGTTCAGGCATCTACAGCACAACAGCTCGATCATCCGTTTAAACAAGCGAGGCGGGAGCAATGGTGGTCGTCTGCTGCAGCTCTAATGATTGCGTTGCTGTTGCACATCAGTCTGCTAGTTGTAGTGCCGGATAAGTTCCTGATGTCCAGCGCTGCACTTGATGTGCAAGATGAGCCGCTCGAAATTATATTGCTACCGCTTGAACCACTCACAGCTGATGAGCTTAAATTCGTCGAAGCGAACCCTGAGGTGCCAGAAAATGAGCCAGATCGCAAGGATCAATATTCCTTCCGCGCTCAACAAGCCTCTGATCAAAGTCTCAAGCAAGCATTACTTGACGCGCCCATGGTTGAGGGTGAGGAGCCCTCGCAAAAAATTATTCAAGGTGCGATGGTACCGGCAGCACCACTGACTCCCGGTATATATGTCTCAGTCGCGCCGCTAGGCGAAGGCGAGGGCACGGATGGTGGTAAGAATAGGGCGCCAGCAGCGCAGGTGATTCCGCCAGCAGCGCCACTACCAGCTCCAGACTTTATCCAACAAAAGCCGATCACCGTCGATGGCCCTGGTAGCAGCCTTGAGATGCTCGGCGCTGGCAAAGAGATCGTTGAGGATTCAGACCCTGAGGCAGCGTTCAACCTCTATCGGCCACAGCCGCAAACAACCCAGCAACAACAGAGGAATGGCAGTGGTGGTGCGCCTGATGCCCAGCCAATGCCACGGCCACGACCGACACTCTCACCAGATCTGATTCATGGTCCCGTGATGCGCTCAGAGGGCTCTGCCAGTCGTCGTGGGGCACTGGCGATCGATGCCACATTCAGCGAGTTTGGGGAATATCAACAACAGTTCTACGCTGCGCTTCAGGCTGGATGGTATCAAGAAATCGAGTTTTTCCAACCGATTGACACGTCTACTCGCGTGGTCGTTAGCTTCCGTATTACCGCAGATGGGGTAATACATAATGTCGAGGTGTTGCATAGTACCGCCAGTCAGATCGCTACTTTGATCTGTCAGACCGCGCTGACAAAGCGCTCTCCGTTTCGCCCATGGACCAAAGAGATGGTTACAGTCTTTGGTCAAGAGCGCACGCTGGAAGTAGTCTTTCGTTATCGCTAATAAATATTTTGCTCTTATTGCACGCCGTCATCATCTTTCTTCATACCTTATGAATTCACCCCAACAGATAACTCAAGTCAGTGACCTACCTCTCGGCCCCAGGGTACGCTTGATCACTTCAAATCAGCATGGTTTGGTCGCGCTGGATAAGCCCGCGGGGCTGATGTCGCATCCAAATAAAGAAGGGGAGAGTATGCGTTCGTTGCTCCGGGCGAGTTACGATTACGATGGCGAGGTTTACAAATGGCAGGTCGGCGACGTGGAGCATCGAGCATGGCTGATTAACCGTCTCGATTCGCCGACATCAGGCGTGATACTACTTGCGCTTAATGAGGATATTAACACCGCGATTAAGCAGCGGTTTTCCACTCATCAGGTGACTAAAGTTTACTATGCTTTGGTAAAAGGTGTACCCCCGGTGCCCGCAGGTTCTTGGATTGATAGTTTGAGAAAAGATGTGTATCGCAGGTAAAAAACTAATCAAGGGCGGCCAAAGTATACCTGCAAAAACCAGTTATCAAGTCGCCAAAGCCGTGACGGGCGGATTTCCGATCGCACTGCTTCGATTGATGCCACTAACTGGGCGTACGCATCAACTTCGTGTGCAATGTAAGAACCATCGTCATCCAATTGTCGGAGACCGCACCTATGGTAACTTTGGTTTCAATAAAGAAGTGGCAATCGAAACCGGTGAGAAACGGATGATGCTTCATTCTGCAGAGACTTCGATGCGTTATCCCTATCAAGGCAAGATGCATGATTTTAAGGCCGAGTCTGAATTGCCAGAGGCCTTTGATCAAGTAATGGGTTTGCGACCTGGGCGCAATGTCTGTAAGGCGCCCGCAATGAAAGCCACACGCAGTTCATTAGCAGACCGCCGCTTTCGGCGATAGATTTTAAGGGAGTTTCGCTAATCCGCAGAGACGACTTCATGTCGTTCGAAATGCTCCATCGCGGCTGTCAATTAGGTGAGCACGGCGACTGGCCTTGCAGAACGCGTCCTTATTCGCAGCCTAGAGATATAAGTATGATTTATTCTTTGGTTTGTTAGTTTCAGTGAGGTATGCTTTACTCTGTGATATGCAGATGGACCATCATTACCATCGTGACGAGCGTCTGATTCTTCGGCTGGCTGTTGTCCTCGGCGTGGCGATGGGGGTGTTGGCAATATTCCTCACGCAGAAATACAGATCACCCCGAGAGCAGGTATCACCTGAAGCTGTATGGCCTGTGGTGTATGAGCTTTCCACGCAGGCAGGATTGGATCCGGAGTTTGTCTATGCCTTGGCTTGGGCCGAGAGTGGGTTGAATGCGAAGGCACGTAGTCCCGTCGCACGTGGCATGATGCAGATCAGCCGTCCGGCGTGGAACGAAGTGACGGATGAGCCCTATCGTTTAGCATGGCAGTGGCAAACCAGTATCCGAGTTGCCATCGGTTATCTCGTCTTTTGTCGCGACTACTTAAAGTCGAGTGATTCATTCAGCTATCCCTTGCTGGCCGCGAGTTATCGTTATGGGCCGTATCACGTGAAGAATCGTAATTTTGATATTAAGCAGATTAAGCCTCCCAAGAACGAAATCTATCAGCGTATTTTTGCGGGTAATATGCGGCCTGTTCCGCCACCGAAAATAATTGCTGCGGATCAATGACGATTAATACGTATCCACGATTTCTGGGTAGATTTGCCCAGTCGCGCTGATCTTAAATAGGTAAACCTTGCCAGGTTGTATGCGGATGTAGATGGCATTGCCAAATACGGCTTGTACGCCGTAGTCGCTGAGGCGAGTGGGGTCGTTGGCGAGCTCCCAAATAGCTTCCCAAAAAATATTTCGGTTCCTCAAATGGAGGGATTCGGTGATCGCGTGGTAGCGCTCCGGTGCAGTGCGGGGGATCTCGATCGCTTCGCCATTGGCGGGCGTTATCGTTTCGCCATAGATGCGGCGCCATAAATACAGGGCGCGCGCCGTGCCGTCTTTCACGTATTCGGCCGTGAATTTGACGATAAGTGCATCGAAGTAAATGACATCGCCGCTGACGGTGAAGCGTTGCTCCGAGACTAGCGTCTTGGGGGCATTGGCCGCGGTTTGCACGAAGCGCACAACGCTTTCTAATTGGCCCAAGTCGTTGCGCGTTTGTGATTCTAGAATCGCGTAGCCGATTTGCTCTTCATGGGTGAGATTACGCACCGCTTTGTTGAGCTGGTGGTTCTCTGTCAGTAGTTCGTGGATACTTGCGGTAGCATGATAAAAGCTCATCCCTAGAATACCCGCCGTGGTGAGGGCGGCTAGTATGACGAACGTGCCAATCAGTTTACCTTTAATGCGTTTTGCCATAGTGAAGACTAAACCATGGGTTTAGTCAGAGCGACAAGATCGATTTTTTTGAACTCCGATTGTATTCAGAGCTTAAGTCGGAGTTACAGAGCCTCTGCGCGGGTACGCTTAACGATGCTTAATCTAGAATAACAATGGAGTCCCGCTCAGTGGTGCTCAGGCAGTGCATTGAATCATCAGAGCATCTTCTAGCTGCTACGAATTAGCGCTGTGGTAGTTTAGCTTCGAGGGTTTTTAAGTATTCCCAACTAAATATACCGCTCTTATGACCATCACTAAACCATGGACTGACGCCATAGTTCCCCTGGAAGTCCCATCCTTGAATCGTAACGCCGGGGAATTTCTTTGGGCCATCGCCGCCGTATTGATTGCCGAAAATGTCTTTCTCGCCGATGTTTTGGGCACTGGCCGAGTGTTGGCGCAGAAAATCCGCGGGGAAGTAGCTCTCGCTGCCGTCTTGCCAGAGAACGCAGAGTTCACTGCCGATGAGTTGTAAATTAGTTGGTTTGGCCATGTTAACTAGGTTGTTGGTTGAGCGTTGCTGGTTAGCTTGGATCTGAAATCAAACAACTCTAAGTGATTAACTAATAACTTATTTATAAAATCCAACGCTTTGTAGTTTTTTCATTAGAGCAATGGCGGGGCCGGAACGGTTGAGAATGTAGAGGTGAATTCCCGGGGCACCTCGTTTCAACAATTCGTGAGCTTGCTGGTAGCTCCACTCAATTCCGATCGCTTCGACTGCTGCTTCGTCATCGCCCGCGGCGATGAGTTGTTCGTTGAGGGCAGTGGGAACGCTGGTGCCACACATGTCACAGAAGCGCAGTGCTTGTTTGTAGGAAGTGACGGACATCAGGCCGGGCAGTATGGGAACGGTAATCCCGACACGACGGCAATTGTCGACGAATTCGAAATAGGCATTGTTATCAAAGAATAATTGCGTGGTGACAAAAGTCGCGCCGGCATCGACTTTGCGCTTAAGATTGAGCAGGTCGATTTCTAGTGAAGGAGCTTCGGGGTGCTTTTCGGGGTAGCCCGCGACGCCCAATTCGCATTCTGGGTACACTTCGCGAATCAGTTGCACCAGCTCGTTGGCGTATCTGAGTCCGTCTGGATGTGGTACGAAGCTGGTTTCGCCTTTAGGTGGATCACCGCGCAGCGCCATGATTTGCTTGAGGCCTGCTGATTTGAATTCGGCAATGGTCTGCTTTAACTCCTCGCGCGAGTGTCCAACGCAGGTGAGGTGGGGCATCACGGCGTAGCCATAGTCTTCGTGAAGCTTACGGGCGTAGTTTAGCGTGCGACTGCGTGTGCTGCCGCCAGCACCATAAGTGATCGAGACGAAGTCAGGGTTGTAGACCTGCATTTGCTCTGCGGTGAGGAGTAGTTGCTGTGCTGAATCGTCCGATTTTGGCGGAAAAAATTCAACCGAAAAGAGTGGATCGTTGGTCGCTAGGCGGTGTTTGATCGAAAGTGTCTTCATGTTAACGAATCAACGTATAATGATATGATGATGTGTAAAGTGTAATGTTGCGAAGGTCCCATGGGCAGGTGGTGCACCTTGAGGAGTTCCGATCACAAGTCGAAGTCAATTTGAGCGGGAGAGCAGTTATAGTGTTGAGTTTGTCTCATGTCTAACCGCGCTAAATATCTTTAGTCATGCCCTATCAAGTTCGCCTCAGCCATATTAACACTGATTATAGTTTCCTGCCATTGCGGATGGTCACATGGTCGTCTTTGCCTGAGCAAGATGATGATTGATCATTATATTAATCGTGTGGCAATAACCAGCTCTCAGCATCCGGCGCATGAGTACTCGAGAGACGATAATAGTCATCGGCGAACACCTCTATTTTACCGTCTCGGATGTACTGAATCGGTTAAATATTAAGTTCGTAGCAGATGAGGTCATACAGTTGCTGAAAGGGTCGTCATTTGAGAGTGTGCTACAGCCTGAGGCTACGACGATTTTCGGGGAAGCTGAGTCGGTGGATAAGTCGCATTGATCGCGGTTCGAAACTCGTGTGCGAGGGCACTTGTTAGCCGTATTGTTGGCTGTATTGAGCAACACCCTCATTTCTACGTCGAAACAGCTGACGGAAGGACCTAGCCTTAGTGCCCGTTTTTGGATTTACACCGTAGGCGATAGCAGGTGAAAGCATTCCTGCTTATTCGGGGCGTTATGTGGAAGACTACCAAGAAGGTGGAAAAGTAATGGAGCTGAGGGGCGAGGGGCAGTTTAAATTATACGAGATGTAGCGATCTACAGTGCTTGCGGGGTTCACTCTTAAACAGGTTGAATCACTGCGGCTGGGTGTAGGTACTCAAGGCAATAAGCCTACATTACAGCGGCAGGGGAATTTTATCTTTAACTACCCAAGGAAGCAGATCGCATTTTGTTGAACGGCATCCTGCTTTGTCCACACTTCGGAGCACTCGATAATATCGGGGCTCTGCAGTAGGATCAGTAATTATCCGATCAGCGTATATACGGCTCGGTCAGTGCACGATTGCTAGTATCGTTTTAAAGGCATTATGTTTAATCCGATACCAAAGAATTTTTTATAAAGCGTAAATTAAATTTCTACTGCCAACTCGTTGCCCTCAGAGAAGCCGAAGAGTTCGATTTTGAGTGAACGGGCTTTTTCTAAAATGCTCGCTTTATCAAGAATCAGGACACTGCCACTTTCCAACACAGCAGTGCGAATGCCCGACTCATGCATCACGTCCAGTGTGCGGTGGCCAAAGACTGGTACGTCAAAGCGATAATCTTGCCCACGCTTTACAGTCTTCACGAAAATAAGATCATCGGTTTTAAATGTGCCAGCGCGGCGCAGCATAGGGTCGGTCCCTTCGTAAGCCTCAACTGCCAGTACAGTGCCATGTCGCACGACAACACCTTGGCCGGCGTCGAGATCTGCGATGCCTTTGGCGATACTGATGCCATGCGCGATATCCGTTAACTCTGCCTTTAATTTGCCTGCAGTCATTAAGCCTTCGTTCGCGAGCTGATCATCCATAAACGAGCGGGCGTCGAGCATGGAGATATCGATCGCTTCGATTTCGCCGGCGATCGCACCGAAGATGGTCTCGGCATTTTTGATCTTTAGGCTATTTAGAATCTTTAGGGCTTTTAAGTCCGGATGTAGACCGTGAAACAGGCGTCGCGGTGTGATTTGTCCAGCCATGAGAGCATAGCCACAATCTAGTTTCTTCAGCGATTTGAGTAGTTTCCCGAGCTGCCCGACTTTGATTTGAATGTGTTCGTTTACCGGGATTGAGTCGATCAATGCTGGCTCCGTCTCTCCTGCAAAGGACACGATGCGCAGCGGTAAACCAGCGGCGCGAATGCGCTTGGCCGTCAGTATCGGGTATTGACCTTTACCGGCAATTAAGCCGATCGGACGCTGGTCAAAGGTATCTGGTAGGAATTGCGATCGGGGCAGAGGAGGGCTCATAGCAGGTAACTATTCGTTGAACCCGTAAGGACGGTTAGCAGGCTGGTCAAGGTAGGTGGGCGATGCAATCAGAACAGGTCGAGGCAGATGACCATTGAGACCTGCTTTAAAAAAGACTCGTTTGCTGGCATGTTGAGTAGCTTGCGAGAATTGTTCAATTGCTCTGGGCAAGGAGCTGAGTGTCATGCTTTCAGTGACTTCACCGAGCATGGCACTTTGTGGACTAATGCGAATGCTTTGCGGATCGACGATTAATTCTCGGTGCTTCCGATCTTGGTATTTATAGGTAAGTAGGCCTTTGTAAGCGGTGATTTGCGCGCCCATATCGTTGTACTGAATAATGCATGTAGCCGAGTGTATTTGTAATTCCCCCGTGGGCAGAAGCACACGCGCTTCTGAAAGCGGTGAAAGATTATTACTAACGACTGCAAGGTCACCATTAATTAGCCGTACCGAGAGGATCGATCTAGACGGCTCGTGGGAGAGACGTTCGCTCTTTTCAGTGAATGGTTGTTGGATGAAGGTTTCGAATCGAACCGCAGAGTTTTCGCCGATGCCGATACCCATACCATTGGAGAGCGCCAGGAAGATATGAGCGTTCTTGCCTGTTTCGACGGTGCAGGCATCCAGAATTAGCGTGTCGTGTAGCTTTGGCTGTGTGCTGTGTGATCTGGCATCTTCAATCTGTACGTTGCCTTGGATACTGGTGGCGACTGCGATTCCCTCCGCCATGTCCTCGGCATTCGAGTCGACCACTCCACCCAAGAAAATACCTGCAGCGACGAGGCAGCAGAGAGTTTTCCAGTACGGCTTAGGTTCGATATACATTAAACAGCGACGATGTTGACGATTTTGCCTGGCACGTAGATTTCGCGTTTGATGACTTTGCCGTCAATGTGAGCGCGAATCCTTTCGTGGGCCTTGGCTGTTGCGAGGGCGTCGTCTTTGGAGACGTCGGCAGGGAGCTGGGCATCGCCACGGTATTTACCATTTACTTGGAAGATGATTTTAATGGTGTCTTCCTTTAATTTATTCTCGTCAAATACTGGCCACCCTGCGGCCGCGATGCTGTCTGTATGGCCGAGAAATAGCCAAAGCTCTTCGGCGATATGCGGCGCGAGTGGTGCGAGGAGTTTGATTAAGGATTCGACTGCGTCGAGCGTGAGTGCGTCGGCTTTGCCGAGCTGATTGACGCAAATCATCATTTGCGAAATCGCGGTGTTAAAGCCGAGCGACTCGTAGTCTTCGCTGACTTTTTTGATCGTGGCGTGCAGTATGCGATCCGTGTCGGCGTCCAGTTGCTCGGTCGTTCCAATCGTGGCTTGGCGTGTGCCGTCCTCGGCTACGACGAGGCGCCATGCCTTACGCAGGAAGCGGGCGATGCCTTCGATGCCCTTGGTATTCCATGGTTTCATCGCTTCAAGTGGGCCGAGGAACATCAGGTAGAGGCGTAGCGCATCGGCTCCGTAGTTTACAATGATACTTTCTGGGCTGATCACATTGCCGCGGCTTTTGGACATCTTTTCGCCGTCTTCGCCAAGGATGATGCCTTGGTGGAAGAGCTTTTTGAATGGCTCCGGATCGCTCACTACGCCAAGGTCGTAAAGCACGTGGTGCCAGAAGCGTGCATAGAGCAGGTGCAGTACCGCGTGTTCCGCGCCGCCAATATACAGGTCCGGATAGCCCCAATATTTTTCTTTCTCTGGGGCGATCAGTGTGTCGGTATTTTTCGGATCCACGTAGCGCAGGTAATACCAGCACGAACCAGCCCATTGTGGCATGGTGTTGGTCTCGCGTGAGCCTTGTACCCATCCTTCGACGGGCGCGCTGGAAGTAGCTCCAGTTTTTGGATCGATATAGAGGTGTAGCCATTCCTCGGCTTTCGATAGTGGGCTCTGACCATCGGGCGACGGTGTGTAGCTCTCCACCTCCGGCAATGCCAAGGGCAGTGCACTCTCGGGCAGAGCAACGGCAAAGCGTAGTTCACCATCAATCTGGCAGCTGACGGGGCGCTCGACTGATTTGAGCGACTCGTCCACTTTCGCATAATCGGCTTCACTGACCCACACGATCGGAAAGGGCTCGCCCCAATAACGTTGCCGTGAAAAGAGCCAGTCGCGCAGCTTGAAGTTGATTGTCGCTTCGCCGCGTTTCTCAGCGGCGAGTTGAGCGATTACCGCCTGCTTCGCACTTTCGGAGTCTTTACCGCTTAGCTCGCCTGAGTTGATTAAATCGCCAGGGCCAGTGTAGGCTTCGGTCAATCCACCAGAGGCATCTTTTTTGGCGTGGTTGCTGTCGTCGATGACTTGCACGATTTCGAGGTCGAATTCTTTGGCGAATTCAAAGTCGCGTGTGTCGTGTGCTGGCACGGCCATGATGGCTCCTGTGCCATAAGTCATCAGCACGTAGTCGGCCACCCAGATCGGGATTTCTTTGCCGCTGACGGGGTTGATCGCCATCGCACCGGTCCAGACGCCAGTCTTTTCTTTACTCAGTTCGGCGCGCTCCAGATCGGATTTGCTTTTCGCTTTTTCAGCGTAGGCGTACACGGCGTCACTCTGCTGGGCTGTGGTAATTTGTGACAGCAGCGGATGCTCTGGCGAGATCACCATGTAGGTCGCACCGAACAGCGTGTCTGGGCGGGTGGTAAAGACGCTAAGCTCTGCATCGTGGGCTGCGATGTCGAAGGTGATTTCGGCGCCTTCGCTGCGACCGATCCAGTTTTCTTGCAGGCGCTTGGTGGAGTCGGGCCAGTCAAGGTCTTTCAGGCCCGCGATAAGCTTGTCGCCATATTCGGTGATACGAAGCACCCATTGACGGATCGGCCGTCGCTCCACGGGGAAGCTGCCCCGCTCTGAGCGAGGGCCTTCGGCGGTGTTGAGCACTTCCTCGTTGGCGAGTACAGTACCAAGCTCGGGGCAGAACCAGACGGGTTTCTCATCGACGTAGGCGAGGCCCTTTTTGAACAGCTGCAAAAAGATCCACTGTGTCCACTTATAGTAGCCGGGATCGGTGGTGTTGACTTCGCGCGACCAATCATAAGCGAATCCGAGCTGGCGGAGCTGTGTCTTAAAATGCGCAACGTTTTGCTTGGTGGTGTCACGAGGGTGCCGCCCAGTCTTGATCGCATATTGCTCAGTCGGCAGGCCGAAGGCGTCCCAGCCCATCGGGTGGAGCACGTTAAAGCCCTTGGCTTTTTTGTAGCGCTTCAGCGCATCACTGGCGGTGTAGCCTTCGGGGTGACCGATATGTAAGCCCGCGCCGGAGGGGTAGGGGAACATATCGAGGATGTAGAAGGTCGGTTTGTCCTCGAAGTCCTTCGCGTAGTAAGTTGCGTTTTGCTCCCAGAAATCCTGCCATTTTGGCTCGATTGCGGAAAAGTCGTAGTCTGTGGTCTTTGTTGCCATTTTAGAAAACGGCGAATTAAGAGGGTTCGTCTGCAGTCCGTCAATATTGCAAAAGCGGTAAGCTAAGAGTTCTTGTGTTATAATCGATACAGATTTTCTTGGTATTTCCATCGGGCTCCCGATTTGGCCATCTCTCTTATATATAGATCTGCCCTGTTAATCTTCTTTAACACTGTGTGTGTTTCTAATCACTGGTGCATGTTTGCGTGGCGAATCGTGCGCTCATCGCACGATTGTTGTGTATTCCGATGTTCCGGTGCCGCAGTCAGGCATAGCGTAAATCCGCTCGCGTGCTGCGCTTCTCTTTAGCCAGAAATCGGCAGTGACGAGAGCGAATAAGCCAACTGAAAGTGGGTCACTCACCATCATTTAGATAAATCACTAAATGGGGCAGTCCACTTGGGGAGCGTCCGTGTATATTTTGCTGCCCCTCGACTTGCAACCGCTTGGTCGTGATCGCTCAGATGATCGACCTAGATAAAAACAGTGGATACCCCCCCCAAAAAAAAATCCGTGGTCGGAATGTCAGCCCCCGATAGAGGAGTCGGGAAATATGTCGAGGATGTAGAATGTGAGCTTTTGTTGGAAAATCCGGAGCGTTGTTAGTTGCTTTTTACCCCTAGAAATCTTCGATCATGGTTGGATTGCAGTCAGTCAATATTGCAAAGCGCTGAGCCGGGCTCATTCGAATCATGCGATTGGGCAGATTAGCTTGATATTTTAAGCAGTATTCTTTATCCACTGAGTTTCCCATATGTCTATTCGAGCCCCATTTACTCTTTTTATCGTCCTATTGTCTGTAACGACCAGCGCATGCTTACGTGGCGAGATTTCGGTAGTGGATACATATGAAAAGCAGGAAAAAAATCTGTCTCAAAAGCGCTTCGAACAGAAATTTTGGTCGGGCAATCAGAAGTCTGATCTGATGCAGAAGTCGTTTCCCTTTAAGCAATGGGACTCACATTATTCCTCACTCGGCTCGAAGAAATCGAATATTTCGCTAACAGAATCTCAAGATAAAAAGCGCTTTAAGTCTGAAATAGTCGAATTTGACACTAAAACGATGGATATCTCCAAGTGGGATGGACGGATGGCCGAGCTCGAGCGTCAGGCTCAGATTAGCACAAATTCGACTTTGAAGAAAATCGAGAATAAACGTATGTATACTAGGATGTTGCAGGAATCGAAGAGCTTTGCGGAGACCGGAGAGACACTTTCGCTGCGTGATATTAATCGCTTTCAGTTCCGGCAAAATCGCTCTGATGCAGCTGTGCCCGTTCGAGCCGCTGGTGGCGACGATGATTCCTGAGTGTCGATCGACTTGTTTATTTTCGGCCCGCGTGGTTTTTAAGTCGCTTGCATCTTGTCGATGACGCTGCCTGCGATAGCAGTTTTATTTGCTGACTACGCAGGTCATGGTTGCCATTGTTTAGCTGCTGCGACTCTTCGGATTTAGGGAATATTGGGGCTCTTCAAAGTCCTGAGTTGTCTGGTTTTTATAACAAAGAATACCTCTTGTGGTTACCTAGGGGCGCTTTCGCGGCTCTGCCACATCCGAGCGGAATGCCCTAATTGCCGAAAATCAGTGCTGGGCAGCACCGCAAAACGACACTTGCGACTCAACTTGCGAACCTGCCTGCCTAACTTTGCGGTGATCGAAGGGGGAGCGCTCACCACGACAGTCGTCGGATGATGGCGTATTGCTGTATTTCCGCCAATTGCAGGGCACCTTGTGCTTTGTGAGCAGAGACAGCCTGCTTATATGTGAACCGTTTGAGCTGGTTTAACGACTCATCTCCTGATCGATCTGTGTGTTTAGCTGTTCGATTAGCGGAGCTATCTCTTCATTGGAGGCCTGCTGTTTCGACCAGGCCAATAGTGCTTCCATCAGTTCGCTAATCTTTGGTGTCCTGTTGATGCTCGCAAGGCCTAGAAGCTTGTGGATGACGTCGCGCTGTTCGTTGGTGTCGTCGTTGATCAACGTGAGTTGGAGGTTGGCTAACTCTTGTTTGAATGATTTTCGGTATTCGGCATGAAGCGCTTCGAGGGGCTTCGTGCTGTTTTTTGAGAGATAGCTGAGCAGGCTTTGTTCTGGTGGGCTCTCAGTTTGAATCTGATGTCGCTGGAGTAGTTTCTTCAGTTTTTCGGGCTCTAAGGGCTTTTCAATGAAGTGGTTGAAGCCCGCTGCGATACATTTCTCCTCTGTCTGCGGAGTGGTGTAGGCGCTGAGAGCGATGAAGGTCGGGCTTGGTCCGTTGTGGTCCTGTAGAAATACTTCGACTGCCTCCGAGCCACTCATTTTCGGCATGTTGATGTCCAAGATGGCGATGTCGTATGTGACGCTTCTGAGCATGTCCAGGGCAACGAGTCCGTTTTCGGCTTGATCGATCTCTGCTCCCATACTGCGAAGCACTACGGTGCTGACGTAGCGATTGAAGTCCATGTCATCCGCAATTAGGACGCGTTTACCTGCGAGCATCTGTTGGTTGTCTGGGGCTTCCGCTCGCTTTTTTCTGGGTGCGTATAAGTCGACCCCAAATTCTAAGTAAAGTAAGAACCGGGCGCCGTTTGGAGTGTCCCCGTCGAGTTCAAGCCTGCCGCCCATTAATTGTGCCATTTGAGATGAGATGGCTAGGCCTAGTCCGGTTCCGGGGATCTGGCTGGCTTCGCTATCGGGTAAGCGTGTGAACTCTTCGAAGATAAATGCTTGCTTGTCTGTGGGGATACCCGGGCCAGTATCCACTACTTCGAAGCAGGCCTGTATGTGGTCTTCTACTTTTTGGTAATTTAGGTTGAGGCTGACAGAGCCTGTGGGGGTATATTTGATGCCATTCGATACCAAGTTAATTAGGATTTGGCGAAGAAATACGGGGTCGCCCTTCCAGCGGAAGGTGAGGGCAGGCTTTTTGAGGGTCAGCTTGATTCCCTTCGTTTGAGCCATGTCATTTTGTATCTGGATTACCTCGTCTAGCACGGTTAATGGATCAAACGATTCGGTTCGAGTTCTGAGCATGCCGGCGTCGAGGCTGGAGTAGTCAAGTGTTTGGCCGAGGAGTTGGTGTAGGTGGGTGCTGCAAGTGTGAAGGTGGGTGATCTGCTCGGATGATTGGCCTTGCTGCTGTTCTTTCTCTTTGAGGATTCGCGTGATCCCAAGAATCCCGTTGAGCGGGTTGCGTATCTCATGGCTCATGCTTGCTAGGAAGTTTTGTTTTGCTCGATTGGCTTTGATTAATTGCAGCTTCTGTTGCTCTAGCTCGACAGTTCTTTCATGGATCAACGCATTGAGCTGTTCGTTCCTTATTCTGAGTTTTCGGCTTCTTAAGCGACCTACGATAAAGAGTGCGAAGCTGGCTGCCGCACCATAAAAAACTTTGGCATATACGGTGCTCTGCCACGGTGGGAGAATCGTGAAGCTTAGGCTCGCACTTTCTCCGATCCTACCGAATTCATCGATAGTCCTTGCTTCGAATGTGTAGTCGCCGTGTGAGAGGTTCGTGAAATCACGAAAAGTTAATTTACTTGGCTCTGCCCAAGATTCATTGAATCCCATTAGTCGTGTTTGGTAACCTTGGACTATGATCGGAGCGGGGAGAGTCGCATATTCGATCCGCAACGTCTTTTGTGGATATTCCCACTCTAGATTGTCCGGTGATGAGCCTGCGCCATTGTAATACGTTTGCTTGCTGTCCTGCTCTCGAATTGCGGTGAGTCGCGTGGCCGGGGCGGGGTGATCGGGCATGTTTGAGAGGTCGTAGCGTAGCAGGTCTTCACTGCCACCCACCCAGAGTATTTCAGAACTGTCGGTCTTTTCGTGCAGGAGGGCCTCGACCTTTCCGGCTAAGTGCAATGAGGGGAGTTGCAAAGGGGTCCAGGCGAAGCGGTGGTTGTCTGCGACTGACAAGTGCCCGACCTGATTGTGATTCTGCTCTACAGACGGGAGGCGTAAGATCCAGCCGTCATTGCCTGCTGCCGGGCAACTTTCGAGTCCGTAGGCGTCGGTGCCTAAATCGTTTCCGAGGGCTGGATCGTGGTGGAACGTTTCGGTTGTCGTTGTCGTAGTGGAAGAGGCCTTTGTCTGAAATGACGATGACACATTCATCAATGCGAAGGCATTGTGCCCAAATGAATTTATCCGGTAGCCCATGCGCACGTCCCAGTGAGATAATTGTTTCCGGTGATGACCAATCAGCAATCGATAGTGGACTATTCTCTTCTGAAATGAGTAATTTGGAGTTTGGTAATTCTATACAGGAAAGCGCTCCAGTCTCGAAGCCCGGTAAGGAATCTAAGTATTTCCATCCAGAAGAATCATTCTTCCAACGACTTATATTGGGCGTATCATTTGAATAGATAATGGTTGTATCCTTCCAGCTTGGATAAAGATACATCACTTGCCTTAGGTGAGTAACTAATAGATCGTTGCCGTTACTGGGAATCACGCCAAATGAATGGGAATCCCCGTAGAGTAGATCTGTCCCTGTTGAGTGTAGGTCCCAAACTGCTGAGACTTTTTGTTTCAGGGTGCGTGACGTCGGTAGGGCACCTGCTGCTTGTGAATCAATGATTTTTAGTTCACTTATATTGGTGTAGTATAAATCTTGTTGATGACGGACGATGTCGTGTGCGCTGTCGGAGTAGGATGTCAGGGTGATGTCTGGGATCTGGAGGATCGCATCCATGCTGGTTACCCAAATTGTGCCATCGTGACTTTCTTCTATGTGGTAAATAAATGAGCTGTTGTGGTTGATGTGGCTGACGAACTGACCAGACTGATTCATGATCAAGACTCCTTTATCTTCAGTTCCAATCGCAATCGTTCCATTGCTGAGTTTACGAGTTACAATGACCTTTGGATTTTCAAAGTTGATTGGTAACTGCTCGATTTCCCCGTCTTTGATATAGAATAGTCCATTGTCTCGGCTTGCGCATAGCAGCCCATTCTCTGTCATGTCTATGATTGAAATGATTCCAGATTCGATTTGAGGCGTTTCTTGTATTACAGTCTCGAATTCATCGCCGTTTAAATAAAATAATCCTGTCCCACGTGCATATATGTAGAGTTTGTCGTCGATCCAGCTGGGCAAGATTCTTCGTTGTTCTTGGAAATCCCATGTTCTCCAACTGGCCCCATCCCAGCGTAATACATGCTTTGAGGTAATTAAGTAGATATACTGGTCGTGTGCGTAAAGTTTCCAAAATACTCCAAAGTCTGAGCTCTGTGGCAGTACGGAAATAGAGTCCGTGAGGTCATTGAAGGTATAGTTGCCGCGACTGTCTGTTGAATAATACCCAATTGATTTCAGGCCAGATATCCAGATGCGATCTTTCGTATCAATCGCGATTGAGCTGATGTAACTCGCTTGCCCTGTCGCAGGCATTTGACTCCAATGTTCACCGTCGAATTTCAGTAAGCCTGCTTCGTTGGCGATATAGAGGTTTCCATAGGGATCCTCCTGGATATCGCATGAGATGGCACCGCCCCCATGATTCTCCGATGTATAGGCAGTATAGGTGAGGCTGCCTGCTTCTGGGTGCTGCTCCCATGCGTATGTGATCTGACAAAGCAGTAGGATCAGAAGTCCTGACAGTTTCGAGAACGAGTCGTATGTCGTGAATGCAGGCATTGTCTTCGGATTAGTGAAATTTATCGATGCTGGTGTAACAGGGCTAGTTTATGGGCTTGAGGGTGATGTACCTGTTATCCACCGACGTAGTACTCACAATTACGGGAGCATAACCAGAAAGATCAATATAAGATGAAATTATGACTCAGTGTGCTATTTTTAAATATAGTATTTTTTATCTATGGTTCTGGGAAGATCCCCAAAGCTGGACCAGTCTAAATGTTAGTCTGAGCATCTGGCAGCTGGTGAGTCAAGATGTGGGCAAGTTTTATGCTTCTGGCGGTGATGGAAATGAAGCGTATAAAGGGTTGATTATAAACATAACGACATGACCCTTTGTTCTACCTTCTTTGTTCTACCCTACCTGACCCTTTGTTCTACCCGTAATGACATGAGCCTTTTTTGCGCCCAAGAGAGTTTGCCGCCGCCGTACTCATCTGCGGTGTATTTCTGGTAGATTGATGATCCAGATTGAGGGGGTATGCTTTTCGGATGTGCATTTTGATCTGCCACTCCGAAGAGAATCAAAGTGATATAGTAGATCCGGTGATGAAGCCTCATTGGAATTGTCGCACTCAAATTAGGGGCGCTACTAGATATTGGTGCATTTGGACTATTTTTAGTATTTGAATCAGAAATTATGCAACTTCATCGTGTGCTCATGCCTTCAATCCGGGAAGTATGCGAAGAAAGAATAACACAAATGAAATCATTGATCAGTACTCTACTTCTCAATCTTGGTTTAGGCGAGAAGTCTGCCAGTTTGGGTGAAGTCTCGCAGCATTCAGAATTAAAAGACGAAGTGAATGCTTCGGTTCCGTCTTGTATGCCGACTGTATAATCCCAGCGGATTAGCAATATAACTTCAGTGCCTAAGCCAACGCGGTTCCCTGCTGCGACTTAGGCACTTTTTCTTTGTTCCTTCTTCTTCTTTTTTATTTCCTAAATGATAAATCTAGCCCCCATGCGCTACTCTAAGGCGATGATCGCCGATGGCGGGCCGATTGCTCGAATGGAGCATTCATTTGGGGATGTGTTCGGCGAGGCGTGCGTGCATGCGGTGACTTTTTTGAAGGAAGGAATTGTCAATTCTCAGTATTTGAAATTGCGGGCGACCGATCAACCGGACGGCGCAGGTTGCCACGCTACCGCTCAGGTTGCGTGTTATATGGCGATCTCGGAGGCGATGGAGCGTTGGGCGGTTCACTATTGTCGTGAGCGAGTCGGTTCCGGGCTTGGCGGGATGGATCTGGACGGGAGTTCGAATGGATTTGCTGCTTATCCCGGCCTGTTCCGGCGGCAGGCGCGTCGGTTCGCGTATCGAGAGTCGATCGAACGGCATTGCTTGATCTGTTGGTGGGAGGGCTTGCTCGGGCACTACTACGTCCAAGGTTCTTGGCCCGGCGTCACCGCGATTGCCATTGATAATCCGTTTAGCTCGCATGCGGTCGTGGTGCTGTGGATGATGACGGGGCATGGACAGGCCTATGCATTTGGGGCAGGGGACAATGTAAAGCATGCCACTAGGCGAGCTCAGGTTGAGTTGGACCGAACTCGAAGCTTGTTGAAGCACTTGTTTCAGGCCTCCTTGCCTCTTTTTGCTCAAAAGCCTGGCGATGTATTCGAGCGGCGAATCAGTTATTTCTCTAAAGGAATGGGGATGGAACTCTTTCTTGAGCGCTTAAGAAGGAGTCCGAGTGCGACCGTTCCGCGTCATGAATTGTTGTTTGATGCCGGAGTGCGTGGGCCGTGGGATTCCTATGCCAGTGTTTGGCGCACAATAATTGAGGCTCCGAGTCGGGAATACCTGACGGACTCGGAAGACTATTTCTTTTGGTAGATTTCTTGCAGGTGCGAGTGGAACCTACTTTATTTTGTTACATGAAAGCACTGATTGTTGAAGATGAAAAATTCGTCCGTGAGTCTCTCGCGGAATTGTTGATCAATGAATACAATTTCGACGAAGTGGTTCAGGCGGACAACGGGGAAATGGGCTGGGAGGTCTATCAGCAGCAGCCGTTCCAGTTTATCATACTTGACCTAATGCTGCCTAAGCTTGACGGCTTGAAACTTGCCAAGCGAATATTGGAATGTGGGCGAGGGCAGCGGATCCTTGTGCTCTCTAGCGAATGCGATGACTTTACGGTTCGTGAGGTCAGTCGATGCGGTATACTTGGGTTTGTCTGCAAGACAGAAATGTCGCTTGAGGTGCTGGATGCGGCGTTTCGAGCGGTGTTCGAAGGCCATGTTTATTATTCAGCCAAGGTGGACGCGGTCTTAGATCGTTTACGAGATGATCCGGATGCGTATTTCCGAGTGCTCTCGAAGCGGGAACTGCAGGTGCTCCGATTCATTGCACAGCGTAAAACAGATGCAGCAGTGGGTTTAGAACTCGATTTGAGTGAGTTTACCGTCCGTCGCCATCGTCATAACGCGATGAAGAAGCTGAATTTAAAGAATGAGTCCAGTCTCCTGCACTTTGCGTTGGATAAGGGAATTCTGAAGCATAAAGGCGGCCTGGATTGGAGCGATGGTTCGTAGGGGAGCGCCTGGCTTTCAGGCCCAACTGCCGCCGCTCATGGTTCGATCTGATAGCGTCGTTCACCTCTTTTAGCGGTGGTGCAATGATATAGCGATCTACGCTATAAACGGATCAGTGAGATGCCGATCGAGCTGCAAGTCTTCCTCGAAGGTGACATCGCGGAGTTCATCCCCGCAGGCAAAATCGTTGACACTTAGTTCGACGTCTAGGACATCGAGAAGCAGCGCATCTAGTAAACTGTCTTTTTGAAGCTCTCGGAGAAGTCGCGTGAGTACCCCTGCCGTGAGTTCGCTGCTAAGATACTTCGTATGCACCCCTTCCAATGACTCTTAGATGCTTTGATGATGGCGGGGTGTCCCGGTTTATCATTCAGCACCAGCAAGTAGCCTTCGTATTCAGCTCCGAATGCGGAACCGTTTCTCGCATAATCGTCGTAAACATTTTTAAACGACTTGCCCACCCATCTCGTCCGTTCGCCGGAGGGTAAATTGACGGTGAAATCCTGCCGGTAGAGAATGTGATATTCCTTTTTATCGAGCACGCTTTGGCCGATGAAGACCAGTGTGCCCTCCACGTTTTGATACGATAAGTCTTTGTCCTTATTATCGAAGGTGATCGCTGGATCGTATTCCACTTCGCGGTTATCGGGATCTCCCTTATCATTGAGATCATCATCCCGAGAGCTCTTCACAAACATTGTTATCTTCGAATCGTGCATCAGCTGGGCATCATCTTTTTCAGCGATGTGCTTCGCCTGCCACTCTTTAAAATACTTCTGATCCTTCGGCGAGAACCGATCAATGCCCACGTTCTCATATTTCTGGCCACTCCTGGTCTGAATCGAGACTCCTTTCGTGGGGTCATACGCGGTTACCTGAGCCTCCAGCGGTTTACCATGGCTATTATGTAAGGTGCGGTACTCATCCGCCGACAGACTTCCAGCAAATAAGGTCGTGATCAGAACGAGAGATGACGGAAATATGCGTAGTGGATTCATCTTCATCGTAGTCTTTATGAGAGTTAAAGCAGGAGCACGTAATTCACCCCATTTTAACATAGTGTCAACGTCGTTATGATTGAAGTGATTCAATTCGACTCTTCGGTGGCATCACTCAATCAAAGACATACTAACCAAAAGATGAATTAGGATCATAAAGCATTCGGACCAACCCCTCTTTTAACCCGGGTATCTCGCAGCCGGTGAGTCAAGATGTGGGCAAGTTTTATGCCCGTGGCGGTGATGGAAATGCAGCTTATAAAGAGTTGATTATAACCATAACGACATGGACCCTTTGTTGTGCCGTGGATGTGCTTCGAACGAGAGAATCCTAGCTTCGCGTATTATGGTATCGTTTCAATTGCAATGCGCGCCGCTTTAGGAATAAATGCGCCTTCATGAAAATGCATCGCATCCTCGCCGTGGCCACCGCCGAAATCGTTAATTCTGTCTTCAACGACCACAAGGTCCTCGATTACGAACTTGCCAACGCCTTTGGGGCCAATCCGAAATGGGGCAAACGCGACCGCAGTTTTATCGCCGAAACCGTCTTCGAAGTCGTCCGCTGGCGTCGCGCACTGAGCTTTCTAGTTGGGAGCGATGAAACCACCGCCCTCTGCGCCGCCCAATGGGTCCGCATGGGCTTCGACCTCCCTGAGTGGTGGAGCTACACAGGCGCAACAGCAGAGACGATTAAGGCGCGCGAAACCGAACTCGCCGACCAACCCCGCACCATCCGTGAGTCCATCCCTGATTGGCTCGATGCACTCGGCGCGGAGGAACTTGGCGACGCCTGGGATAGCGAACTGGCTGCGCTTAACCAGCGCACACGCGTCTATCTCCGCGTCAACACACTCAAGACCACACGCGCGAAAGCCATCGAATGGCTCGCCACCTTTCACATTCCCGCCACCGAAGTGCCCGGTCTACCAGACGCGCTAACACTCCTCCCCGGCAAAACCATCCCCAAATCCGTGCGCATGGACGGCCGCGTAGAAATTCAGGACGGCGGCTCGCAAATGATCGCTCCACTGCTCGATCCTCAACCCGGAGAGCGCGTGATCGACGCCTGTGCAGGTGCCGGCGGCAAATCGCTGCATCTCGCCGCTCTGATGCACAATGAAGGCCAGATCTTCGGCATGGACATCGCCAAACGTAAACTTCTCGAACTGGAACGCCGCGCCAAGCGCGCGGATGCCGGTAAGATGATCAAATCACGGGCAATCACTCCGACCATTTCAACCGACTACGCCGAAGTGGCCGACCGGCTGTTGATCGACGCACCTTGCTCCGGCCTAGGCACCTTGAAGCGCCAACCCGACCTGAAATGGCGACTTACGCATGAACAAATCGACAAAGTGCGTAGCATTCAGGCCGAGTTGCTAAGAAAATATACCGCGATGCTCAAACCGGGCGGCCGCTTGGTCTATGCCACCTGCTCTATTTTACCCTCGGAGAACCGCGCAGCGGTGGACCACCTGCTGAGCCAAGGCGGATTTAGCCTAATTAAAGAATGCCCGGTCTCGCCTGCAAGCACCGGATATGACGGATTCTACGCGGCAGCCTTGATGAAAGATCCTGTTTAAACAGATCTTGGGAGGGGACATGACCGCTTGGTGATGCCTGAGGAGCTGACGAGCCGATATTAGAGCCAAAAATTAGGGACAGGCTTATTTATTTTTTAACTTTCGGAACAACTCCCTCCACCCGCACCACGTTGTGCAGAGGCTCCTAATCGTCTTCTATTTCTCTTGCCGACTTTGTTTCCTTTTTTCTAGGGATGGTTGCTATGTTTAATTTTAAACGTTTGGTGCCTTTTTATGTCCCGTTTTAAAAGAGAGAGGCAGTCGTGAAATTGGCCTTTGACGCCTTTCTGGTGCTTATGTCATCTTTTGAGAATTCACAGTAAGGATTAAATTTATTAGACAAAAAGTCTCAAAGTATGCTTTCACTTCTCATTTCAGCGCTAGTCGCTACCGCATTGGCTAGTGCCTTGATCGCTTCGCAGTTTAGTGCGGGGACGACGGTCTTCTATACTATTGCCGGATTTGCCGGCACGTTTTTCTTGGTCGGATTCCTGGTTCGGAAAAAGATGTCCAAGGCTCAAGGCGCCCTGCAGGAAAGCATGCAAGCCGCTCAGGGTCGCATGCAGCGGAAGGTGCAGCAGTTCCAGAACAAGCCCGGCGGAAACGTTAAGCAGATACAACGCGAGCTCGAAATGGATCAAAAAGTCATGGTTAAGCGGGGGCTAGAACTCACCAAGGGGCTCGAACCCTTCCGGAAGTGGTCCTTGCTCACGGGACGCCAGATTGCGACCATGCGCCTGCAGTTTTACTACCAGCTCAAGGATTTCGACAAGGTTGACGAGATCCTTGGCACCTGCGGTTTTTTAAGGGGCCCGATGATGCTGGAGCCCGTGGCAGTGGCCATGCGGATGGCGCGCTGTTATAAGAACGATGATTTGGCGGGCGCGAAAAAGGTCTTCAAGCGCAAGATTATTTGGTTTCGGGGCGATCGTGGCACTTTGCTGTACGGCTTGATGTCGTGGATCTACGTTAAGGTTGGCGAGCCTGATGAAGCCCGTCAGCTCGTGTTGAAGGCTAAAGAGGCCACTGGAGCCGATACCTTCAGCCGGAACTGGGAACATTTGTCCAACGATCGAGTAAAGAGTTTCTCCAATGCAGGATTGGGGGACGAATGGTACAGCCTCGGTTTGGAGAATCCGCCCGTGGTTAAGCAGCAGCGTATGCGCGGCAATGGACGCAATCCGCGTGGGTTCTAGCTCGCTTCGTCCCAAAACACGCGTTGCGAAACGCTGCTAACGAATCGGCACTCGAAGAGAGACTGTAAGCAAGCGTCGCAACGTTGAGTATGGCGTTTAGTTTCATCGTGTTTGTGATTATTTGTTGAACGTAGATGATAGCAATAGATGTGCGCCAGCGAGATCTATTGATCACCACCGTCTGGTTCGACCATTGGGTAGGTGAATTTGATGAGGGTTGAATCTGTATACATGAGATCGCCTATCATAAACCATTCAGTATGGTCTGGTGAGCAGCATCCATACAGGAAGAGTCCTTTCGCCTTGAAGCCCTTGGGGATCTTAAAGCTTCTGTTCTCTTCATCGGAAGCTCGGTTCACGAATACACCGATTATGAGTTCATCAAGGTTCGCATACTTCTTCATGCAACTTTCCAGGATCTTTTCGACAGTAGAGTTGGGGTTCAATGACTTCGGTGTAACTTCTTTTAGTTGGACTGGGGTATAACAAAGGAGGTCTTCCTTTGGATCTCGGCAAACGATGTCGTAGTCTTCTTTTTCGTAGTGGGCAAAGCTGATGAATTCATACTCCATGAGCTTCCCAACTCCAGATGTGAAGAGTGCTCCTTGCCTTCTTTCGTTGTGGTCGCTGAGTAGGTGTGTTCTGAGAGTCAGAACTTTCTCTTTCATTTTTTCTCTGTGCGGAGCTAAGGAGTGCTCAAAATTCTGAATTTTGCTTAAGAAAATCTTCGGGTCGATGAAGTGCAGTGATTCCCACTCTTTGAGTTTAATTGGTTTCAATTCCTTAGTCGAACGGAGACGAGAGGAATAGATGAGCGCCAGCGAAATCTATTGCCTCGTCGGACTGGTTGAATTTATAGGATTTTTGTCCCAAACATCATAGATCGCACTGCGTCTTCAAATTCCTGATGAGACTGTATATTTGTGGTGTGTCCAACCACAGCAATAATTTCATTCAATTTGCCAAATGTAAAATAACCAGAGGTTATGATAGGATCTATCCCAGCAATATCGCTCCCATGGAACTCAAGTGTGTATGGTGATCCGAGGTCGTAGTGTTCAGTGAAATTAGCGGATAGTTGACCATTTGAGGATCTTTCGATTCGTTCTTTAAATTTTTCAAATTTAGGTGCTGGGATTTGGCTCAGCGAGCCAGGGATATTAAGTTCTAGGACAAAAAATGATATGTATGAATTGTTCTTTTTATCATACATTATTATTTCATCTCTGATGTAAGCGCCTCCGAGGCTTCTGGTGAAGGACTGTGGCTCAATTGCTGTGTGAGCCATATTAATTATTTCTTTTCCGACTTGGTCGGATGGATCTGCAATCACATATCCAATTGGAATTGGAGTCTCATAACCATTGAATCCCACAGTAGGATTTGTGATTTTATTTCCTACTATGGTTGCTTTTTGCGTGCTGGAGCAACCGCTCAATAGAGCTAGGGATAGGACTAGTAGTGATGTTATTTTTTTCATTATCGTAGAGGACTATGACGCAGTGAGCGAGGGACGAGCGAACGGAGTTGATAGCTCTGACTGGATATACCCTTCGACTCGCCCAATGCGCTCAATCTGTCCCATAGCTTCAATGTTTATTTTTAAATTAAATTTGATTATTTAAAGATGGTTAGAATATGGATTCGTTCAACATCATTTCAACTGAATTTTTTAACCACCCATGCCCTGCGGTCATTAGCACCCAAGGGCATAATAAAGGACACAGAGAGCACAGAGTTACTCATTTGTATTTCCTTCTCTGTGCTCTCGGTGTCCTCTAGCGCAGCGGGTGGTGAAAAACTCTGGCTTCCTTTTTTCTGTATATCGTGTAGTATGTGTGACTTTTAAGGTGCATATATTTGAGGGTGATTCGTCAAATATGCGTGGGTGTCGGGTTCGTGGATAGTTTATTAAGTGTTGTTAGTCAGCGATTTAATCGTAATCTTTTTTGATGTGTGGGTTTCATCGGGGGGCTTTGTATGTCGTATGTATAATTGTAAAAACGTATCTTGAAATCACCTATCAGATATGCGACATGCATTTGGGGTGAGAAGTGATTTTGATAAGTCGGATAATTAAGCGCATGGGGCGAGCCTCAACGATGTATACTAAATAGTTAGCTTCTCTGCTTTTTTTATGGCAAGTGAATAACGTATCGGTCACTAAATGAGCGGTTTTCTGCACTTGTGGTGCTGTGTTTCTGGTAAATGTATTCCGCTTTTTTGTGCTTTTCGGCGCGATTAATATCTCTAATAAAATAAGCCAAAAGCGGCGAATAATCACTTTAACCAATATGCGACATGGGATGCGTGGGTCGCGTAAATTTGAGAGACTCTGAGGCTGCTAAAATCGCAGAGCGGCGGGCATGGTGGGTGCCATTAAAGTGGTATTTCGGGTATTGCTCCAGGATGGAGCTGAGGGACTCGGAAACTGAAAAAGGAACTAAACTGAAAAAGGGGTCGTTCCCGAATGGCTTAACTTGAGGAGCAGGCGTTTCATGGTTTGAATCTTAACTGAGTCAGAATCATCATGTAGTGGCGTAAGCTTTTCTCTTTTAACGCCCACGCGCTATAAGTAAAAGATTATGTAGTGATTTGGTCTTCGGCGAGGTAACAGGAGGATTAGGTTGAGCGGATGGCGACTCACGGCGTGATCGCGTTACGGGGCGTGTCGGCAGAGCGGTACGGCTACATTTATAGAAAAACAGGAACCGTCCTCGAGTTCTGACTCACTCGAATAAGGCAGACAAGACGGAGGTCTGCCGGAGAGGGCGAGGCAATGTCTGTGCTACTTTTTTCAGGCGCTTCGCTCTCACAAAAAAAGCGGCCACCTTTCGGTGACCGCTTTGAATATGAATTTATGGCGTGAGCGGCTGAGGCCGCTTATACGCTACACGGTTGCTGTGGTTTCTTCGCTCGCTTCGTCAGCTGCTGGTGCTTCGTCTTCGGCAGCTTCCTTAGCTTCTTCAAGAGCGGCTTTACGCGAGAGGCGTACTTTGCCCTTGTCGACGCCGAGGCACTTGACGACCATCTCGTCACCGAGCTTGCAGATGTCTTCGGTCTTGTTGACGCGGAAGTCAGCTAGCTCGGAGATGTGCACGAGGCCTTCTTTACCAGGTAGGCATTCGACGAAAGCACCGAAGTCCTTTACGCCGCGAACGATACCGCGGTAAGTCTTGCCGATTTCGATTTCAGCGGTGCAGGCATCGACTTCCATGATCGCGCGATCCATGGATTCTTTGTCAGTTGCAAAGACCAGGACTTGGCCTTCGTCGTTGATGTCGACTTGTGCGCCAGAGACTTCGGTGATGCGGCGGATGTTTTTGCCACCAGGACCGATGAGTGCGCCAATTTTGTCTGGTGCAATCTTGATCGTGTGGATGCGTGGCGCGTGCTCACGGAGGTCCTTACGAGACTCAGGCATGTGCTCGGACATGACAGCGAGAATCTTCATGCGTGCATCGCGATTTTGCTTGATAGCTTCGAGTGCGATGTCGAATGGCAGACCTGTGATCTTAAGGTCAAGCTGGAAGCCTGTGATACCTTCTGGTGTACCAGCAACCTTGAAATCCATGTCGCCGAAGTGATCTTCTGCGCCGAGGATATCAGTGAGGAGAACGCTCTTGGTGATGTTACCATCCGCGTCTTTTTCAGTAACGAGACCAGTAGAGATACCAGCGCAAGGTGCTGAAATTGGTACACCTGCATCCATTAGAGAGAGGCAACCACCACAGATCGACGCCATCGAAGTCGAGCCGTTGGAGCTCATGACTTCAGAGACCACGCGGATCGCGTATGGGAACTCGTCTTCTGGAGGAAGGATCGGTAGGAGGGAGCGCTCAGCGAGTGCACCGTGGCCGATTTCGCGGCGTCCTGTGAATCCGAAACGACCTGCTTCACCAACCGAGAACGGAGGGAAGTTGTAGTGCAGGATGAAGGATTTGCTTTTGGCACCACCAGTGAGGCCGTCGATGTCCTGCGTGTCACGGCTAGTGCCGAGAGTGGTGATAACGAGCGCTTGTGTTTCGCCACGATTGAAGATGGCAGAACCGTGAACGCGTGGCAGCACACCAGTTTCGCAAGAAATGGTGCGAAGGTCTGCAGCGGCACGACCGTCAACACGCTTACCGGTGTCGAGGATGTTTTGGCGGTAGAGCTTTTCTTGGATTTCGTCGAATGCGCGAGCGACGTCGTCACCCTTTACATTTTCAGCACCAAGCTTCGCTTCAAGCGCGGTCTTAGTTTCTTTGGCGATGACTTCGATCGCGAGCTTGCGCTCGGTGTAGCTGTCAAATCCAAGTGCACCCTTTACCTTTTCAGCAGCGTGTTCTTCGCAGAAGTCAACGATTGCTTGAGGTGTAACGAGCAGAGCGAACTCCTTCTTCGCTTTGCCGCAAAGCTTCGCGAGCTCTTTTTGAGCCACGATGATGGGCTGAATGGCAGCTTGGCCGTATACGAGGGCTTCGTAGAAACGCTCGTCAGAGATGAACTCAGCAGACCCTTCGATCATCAACATCTTGTCTTCAGAACCGACGTAGATGAGGTCGAGGTCGGAATCGAGCATTTCGTCGTGAGTCGGGTTGGTGACGAATTCGCCATCAATTTGACCGACACGGACACAGCCGATAGGGCCGTTCCAAGGGATGTCAGAGATCAGAGTCGCAGCAGAAGCGGCGTTGACCATGAGGATGTCTGGCTCGTTGGTGAGGTCAGTCGCGAGGAGCAGACCGATGACCTGCACTTCATTCATGAAGCCCTTCGGGAAGAGCGGACGAAGTGGACGGTCGCAAAGACGGGAGGTGAGGATTTCCTTTTCGGAAGGCTTGCCTTCGCGCTTGAAATAGCCACCTGGGAACTTACCCGCTGCGGTGAACTTTTCGCGGTAATCAACGGTGAGCGGGAAGAAGTCTTGCCCGGGACGAAGCGATGAGGCTGCTGTGACCGAAACGAATAGTTCGGTCTCGCCCATGCTGATGGTGACGGCGCCGCTAGCGAGGCCAGCGAGAGTGCCAGAAGAGATCTCGATGCCAAGACCTTCAACGGTTACGTTGTGTTTTTGTTTCATACTTTTCTTTGTGTTTTGCTTTATGCATTCAACGGCATGTCGGGAGTTTGACCCTAATTGCCGCCGACCATGATCGGCATGGTCTTCTGGTGTGACTCGCGAAACAGTGTTTCAGCGAATCGAAATTGAAAAATCTTAATCCTATTCATCATCCTACTCCTACTCCTAATCTTACTCCTACTCTTAATCCCGAATGCTACGGGGAGATTAAGATTATGAGTAGGATTAAGGGGGAGGGCTTCGGGGAAGCTGCCTAAATGAAAAATGCCGGACTCTCACGAGTAGAGTCCGGCATTGAAAAGGAAAGTGATTCGACTAGCGACGAAGCTGCAGCTTGGTGATAATCGCGGTGTAACGATTGAAGTCTTGGCGCTTAAGGTAATCAAGTAGCTTACGACGACGAGCGGTCATTGCGATCAGGCCGCGGCGTGAGTGGAAGTCCTTGTGATTGCCACGAAGGTGCTCGGTGAGGTGCTTTACACGTGCTGTGAGGAGTGCAACCTGCACTTCGCAAGAACCTGTGTCGCCTTCTTTAAGAGCGAACTCTTTGATGATAGCTTCTTTGTCTACGATGGTGTCTGTGATATCTTTCATTGTATTGATGTTTCTTTGCACGACTATTGAGCTTCGAGTGTTCGAAACTGCTAAAACCGCAACCGAGCCGTTTTAGCCGTTATACCCGCATATTTAATGGGCGGGAAGTCGAGGAACTGACCTTTCGCAAGGTGAGCTCTAACGCTGAGGTGCAGAAAAATGGCTTTTCAGTGCTCTGGTGCAAGAAAAAAGTGCGTATTTTGCTGAGTGTGGGCTAGGCAGCGCAAGCGCTTCAATCTCCTCGTGAGTTATGATCTGAAAGATTTCCCCCAGTAATTGTCGATGTCCCTTATTTTAATTGCCACTGGGCGAACTGAAATTCGGGTATATCTGCGTTGCCAATCTGGATGGCGAGCTTGAGGAGTTCAGTGTTTTCGATGCTGCGCCCTTTGAGGCGCTCGTGCTGGGCCAGCCAGTAGGCGGCTTCGCAAATTTGCTGTTGGGCATCCGCTGCTGTTGCGGCGCGACCGGCGGTGTCGAGCACGCCTTTGCGGTCGAGTTCACCTTTGATGTAGCCGAGGAAGTTCTTGAGTGCTACTGAGGCGTCGCTGGATTTAATCCGCTGACTCAGTTGCAGGGCTGCGTGGTTGGCATCCGCTGCGGCCCCGAGTGTATATTCGAGGTACCAGGCGGACTCATTGGTCTGCTCGGGCACCAGTGCCAGATAGCGGTCGAGTGCGCTGCGGGCGGCTTTCGGGGCGCTGATGTTGTAGGCCAGCAGGGCATGCAACAGTTGTATGCCAGGGTTTTCAGGCAGTAGTTGTGCGCTGAGTCCGATCGATTGCTCGGCGGCGGCAAGATCGCCTTGTTGAAAGCGAATCAGGCCGAGGCTGTAGGTCAGTGCGGGGTTACCGAGATCAAGGATCAGCGCGCTTTCGGTGTCGGCGGCTGCGCCTTGCAGGTCGCCTAGTTTGCGCAGCAGCGAACCGCGTAGGGCCAGCGTTTCGGCTTGCTTGGCCTGAATGCTAAGTGATTGGTTCAATGCGCTCAGTGCGAGTGCTATGGCTTCGTCGCTCAGGTGGGCGCGGCCGAGCAGGCTCCATGCCTCGGCGGAGGGACTGACGCGGTTGAGTGTGATGGCTTCGAGGGTGGTAATCGCACGTTTAGTTTGTTTGGCGCGTAGCAGTGTACGGCTCGCTAGGATCGCTTCCTCCGCGGTCTCGGGGCGGAAGCCGCCGTCAAGTGCCTTGAGGATTTCGGAATCGCCGTCGGCTCTGCGGCCAGTCTGGTCGAAACAGACGCCGTGGTAAAATTCGAGCGAAGCACGTAGCTTGGTTTGACCATCGGGCTGCAACCGTAGCGCGCTTTCGAATTTTTCACGTGCGGTGCCGGCGCGACCTCTGGCGAGTGCGCTGCGGCCTTCGAGGTAGAGAGCGATGTCTTGCAGTTCTGGATTTGCGGCGATGGTGCCGACAATCCCTTGCAGCGAATCCCATCGCTCAGCACTGGCGTAGAGTGAGGCGAGGGTGACGTAGGCCTCTAGATTGTCGGGTTGTTGATTGGTGATCAGTTGCAGGTCTTCGATGGCTTCGTCGGTCCGGCCTGCTTGGGTGAGTACGCGGGCACGCATCATGCGCAAGGCAGTGCGCTGCTTAAAGCTGGCCTCACCTTGTTGCTGTTGGTGCACCTCGATGGCTTGAGTGATGGCATCGACGGCCGCGTCCGTGTCGCCCTGATTGAGGGCATTGCCGGCTTTTTCGAGATACGCTTCGCTGGCGAGTTCGAGGCTGAGCGCTGCGGTTTCGGGATTGTCTAGGTAGATCTGATTGAACGTTTCGGCTGCGGTATCCCAATCGCCTTCAGCCATCAGCAGGAGACCGAGTAGTTTGCTCGCTACGCGGTAGTCGTCGCCGTCGATCGGCACGGCTTGCATGACGTGCTCAATAAGGGCGATGGCATCGGCGTGGCGGTTCATATTACCGAGCACAAGGGCTTTGAGCAGTAAGTGCTCTAGGACCTCGGGTTCGAGCGAGATGGCGTGATCGGCCGATTCGAGTGCGACTTGCGGCTCGCCTTGATCGATTTTAATTCGGGTATTGAGCGTGAGTGCGGGCACGTAGTCCGCATCGAGTTTAAGTATTTGCTCGACGCCGTTGGCAGCTCCCTTGAGGTCGCCTATCAGGTAGTTGCCTTCAGCAATGCCGTAGTAGAACTCGATACGCGTGGCGATGGGCTTGGCTCCGAGTGAGCAGGCCGCAACCAAAAATAGGGAGATGAGAATACGAAAGCGCAGTGGCATGGCTGAAAGCAATGAAGGCGTTTTGAGCGGTGATCAACCTTCCTCTATCGCGCTATTCGTCGCTGCCGATTTCAGCGAAGCGCATGACCTCTTCAAGCGTGGTGGTGCCTCTTTTGATGTGCTCCCAACCGCTTTGTTGCAGCGAGCGCATGCCTTGTTGGATTGCGGTCTCGCGGATCGTGCGCGATGACTCGCGCTTTACAATATGCTCGTGGATCTCTTCAGACATGCGGAGGATTTCGAAGATCGCGATACGGCCACGGAAACCGAGCTTGCGGCAGCGCTCGCAGCCGACCGCTGCTTTGGCTTGGTTGCGGAACTGCGCTTCGTTGTGATCAATGCGCATCGTGCTGAGGCAGCTCTCAATGTGGTGCTGCTGGTAGTTGGCTGGTTGCGCACAGTTCGGGCACAGGCGGCGCACGAGCCGCTGTGCGATGATCATTTCCACGGAGGAAGCGATCAGGAAGGGCTCGATGTCCATATCTGTCAGGCGGGTGAGTGCGCCGGGTGCATCGTTGGTGTGCAGTGTACTGAGCACGAGGTGACCTGTCAGTGAAGCGCGGATCGCGATGTCGGCGGTCTCGCGGTCGCGAATTTCACCGACCATAATAACGTCGGGATCTTGGCGCAACACGGCGCGTAATGAATGAGCAAAAGTAAGGCCGATATCGGCATGAACTTGCGTCTGATTGACGCCAGGAACTTCGTATTCGACCGGATCTTCGACGGTAATGATGCGGCGCTCTGGGAGGTTGATTAGGCGAATAAATGCTGTGAGCGAGGTCGATTTGCCGGAGCCTGTGGGGCCAGTGACGAGCACGATACCGTGCGGTGCGGCAAGGGTGCGGGTGACTTTTTCTTCTTCCTCCTCGGTTAAGCCGAGCTCGCGCATGGAAAGTGGTTTCGATTTCTGGTTTAGGAGACGTAAACTGACGCTCTCACCATACATGGTCGGGAAAGTTGAGATACGAATGTCGAGCTCGGTATCGCCTGCACCAAACGAGATGCGGCCGTCCTGCGGGCGGCGCTTTTCGGAGATGTTGAGCTTCGCCATGATCTTGAGGCGCGAGATAATCGCGTCCTGAAAGCGGATCAAATTATCTGGCACGCGAATGGCAACCAGCTCGCCGTCAATACGGTAGCGGATTTGCAGGGCATCACGGTGTGGTTCGAAGTGAATATCGGTCGCGCGATCGCTGACTGCTTTTTGCACGACTTCGTTGACGAAGCGAATGACGGCGGCGTCCTCGTCTTCGTCCTCTTCTTGCTCAGCTTCATTGGTAGCGATATCGGATTCATCGAGACTGCCGGCGCCTACGCCGAAACGCTGTGTGATAGTATTGATGACTTGCTCGGGATCACCGAGGTGCCACTCCGGCTTGCGCCCGCAGACCGCAAAGATCCAGCGATCAATCTGGTCATTCGGGGGCCACAGGGTGACGAGGGGAATCGGAGTGTTTTCGGTGACGGGGGTGTCGTCGAATTCGTCGCCTTGTGATGCCTTACGCACTGGCACACACTGATACTCATGGATAAGACGCAGCGGCAGAGTGGCCGTGGGATTATCGATGAGCTCGATTTTGTTGAGCACGGGGAGGTTGACCATCTCTGCGATTTGAGCGACGAGCTCACGAGTGGAACGGTTTTGCAGGGTCGCAATCTGAACGAGACGCTCAGAGCGAGGGAGAGCTTCGATCTCTTCGCGTGCGTCTTCGCTGAGGTCGCTGTAAAGTGAGGAAAGGTCCATTTTTTTTGAAAAGTGGGAAGGTTGAAAGAACCAGCGGAGCGGATGTATAAAGGTATAAAGGTGGGACGGAGCGCGAGGAGTGGGAAGATGGTGAATCGATATAGAACAGAGGAAGTTATCAACAGTATCGCGACTCAACCTTCAGTCAGCAACTCTTCCTTTTCCCAATAATCTTCGCCATAGTCGAAGGAAATCTCTTCGCCGGACTCAATCACGCGGAGCGCCTCGAAGCGAGCGCTCTTCCATCTCGAAGAGACTGTAAGGAAGGCATTCGGTGCGTCGCTATGATTGATGAAGCGAGTGTAGTTGGCCTTCGGGCCTTCGCCGACGATGATGTGAGAATGACACACCCATAATACATAGGCAGAAAAGGGGCGATCGGGGTGTAGGAATTCGTCTGAGCTGATCACCTCGCCGGTATAATAGCCGATGGTATCTTCTGGTTCGAGGCGGACCTTGGCAAATAAGCCTTGTCCAGCGCCTTCGATGCTGGAGGCTTTCACTTCAAAGTCGGCAGCGGTCCATTTTTTCGGTTTAGGCATAAACGGGGAACTTTATCCCCGTGCGAACGCACGACAAGGACGGATTTGACAATGTGAAAGACCGGACCAGCGCAGGTGAACGTCCAGTTGTAGAATCGCAATAATACACATAAAAAAACCGAGCACTTAAGCTCGGTTTTAAAAGTGGTGGTCGAAGGGGGACTTGAACCCCCACGCCCTAAGGCACGAGTCCCTTAAACTCGCGTGTCTGCCATTCCACCATTCGACCAAATTTACTGCGCTTGCACGCGGTGAAGTTGGAAGGTGATAGGCGAGATTTTTGAGAGATCAACCAAATTTTTCAAAAAATAGAAATTAGTTTAAAAAAGACTGCTCCCGAGCTTGAATGTTGAGGTTCTTTGCCTTACCACAATAGTTCACTTCATCAACTAGATCCACGTGGCCGTTTTTTTCGGCTCGTTTTACAAATAACGCTATGGCTGAAAAACCAGCAAAAAAACCTCAAGAGTCCTCTAAAAAGGCACTCGATCTTAATACACTTTCCGGTCTCGACTTCGGTCCCTCATGGGCAGACGAGAACGCGAAGCGCCCATCATTAAAACAGTTTGATTCTCGTGGCGATTCGCGCGGCAAGGGTAAGCGCTCTGGCGGTGGTGGTTCGCGCGATCGTCGCGGCCCCAGTGGCGGCCCCAGTGGCGGCGCACGTCCGAACGGTCCTAGTGCTGGAGGTCGTCCTCAAGGTGGCGGCTCAGGACGCCAGCAGGGTGAAGGTCGCCCGCAGGGTGGTGGGGAGCGCCGTCGAGATGATCGTCGTGGTGGAGGTCGTTCCGAACATGCGGTGTTTAACCCGACAGTGAAGGTAGACATCTATCCGCAAGACGAAGCCTTCGAGGCATTGGTCAAGCGCTTGCGTTCAACTGTGCGCACCTATCAACTTTTCGAGATCGCGCATCTCTTGCTTGAGAAACCAGAGCGCTACGTGGTGGTGGTCGAAAACAAAGCGAAAGCTGGCGAGAAGCCTGCGCCGCTGTTCTTTACTGTCCCTGGACATTTGCCTTTCGAGACCGAAGAAGCTGCGATTAATCATGTGTTGGCGAACCATCTCGACCTATTCTTCGACATGGAAGAAATCGAGATCGATGCGCCGAAGGGGAATTTTCAGATGATCAATCGCTGTTCCGTGACACGTGACTTGCTTGGGCCGCCGAATTATCACCTCTATCAAGAAGCATTGAAGCGCCATTACACTTCGAAGATCACCGGCATGTCCTTTGATCGTTTTGTCTCGAAAGTTGAGACAGTGAAGGAGCAAGAGTCGATTGATGCTTGGGTGGAGTCGATGAAGAAGGGCGTACGCTATATTTTGAAGGATCGTCAAGAGGGTGAGCCAGAGTCGTTTGAATCGCTCGAGTCGGTGCGTTTTTTCCTGTTGCAGAATCGCAAAGATAAGATCGTCAGCTCTGGCGAAACCATTCGTTTTGCTGGGCGCGACATCGAGCACCTACCAAAGGGCGATATCCGTCGTTCGGTCGAAGCGTATGTCGAGCAGCAGCTTCATTTTCCGCTTGATTCGGCAAACAACATTCGCGGCCGCCTGCGTCGCCATAAGTTTGCCGTCTATAAAAAGGGCTCAAAAGGCGTATCCTTTGTCTGTGCGGTGAAACGCAAATTCCGCGATAGCAAGACGGTCTTCACGCCTTCGATTCAAGGCCTGATTGAATTTGTAGAGAAGCATCCAAACACACCGGCCTCTAAGTTACCTAAACTGTATATCGATATCGATACCGAGAAGCAGCAACCCGCTAAGCTCGAAATGACCGAGGCCGAAGTCGCAGCTGCGGCTGCCGCTGTTGAAGCTGCCAAGCTTGCTGCGGCTGAAGCTGCGGAGGCAATTGCTGCCAGTGGCGAAGCAACTGACGCAACTGAGACCGCAGCAGTTGTCGAGGTGCCTGCGCCTGCGCCAGATGCGTCTGCTTCGACTGAAGCGATGCCAAAAGTTGAACTCAGTGAGGACGAGCAGAAGCGCTTGAACCAACTTATGCTTGATTTGCGTTGGTTGATCGTCGAAGGCTACGTCACCGAGTACGGTGATGGCCGCCTGTTTGCAGCACCGCCGATGCCCGAAGCGAAGCCGAAGGCAGCGAAGAAGCCTGCTCCGAAAATAGCTGCCGCTGAAGCCGTGAAAAATGAGGTGAAGGCCGAAGTCAAAGCAGCGCCTGAAACTCCAGTCGTAACTGAAGCCGTAACTGAAGCCGCAGCCGAAGTTGAGGCTGAGCTAAAAGTTGAGGCTGCCTCAGAGGAAGCTCCGCTAATGGAACAAGCGAAGGCCGTTGAGCCAGTGGCTGAGGCTGAGGCCGTTGCTGCACCTGAAGTTGAGGCTGCACCTGAAGTTGAGGCTGCACCTGAAGTTGAGGCTGCACCTGAAGTTGAGGCTGCACCTGAAGTTGAGGCTGCACCTGAAGTTGCTGCACCTGAAGTTGAGGCTGCACCTGAAGTTGAGGCTGCACCTGAAGTTGAGGCTGCACCTGAAGTTGAGGCCGCCAAAGTCGCTGCAAAAGAGGCAACAAACGAAGCTGAGCCAAAAGCGTAATCGCTCTTAAATTTGCGGGTATTCGGTGGGCATTACAGCTCTGCCGGATGCTCGCTTTTTTGTAGGTATATGACGCGCGAATAGGGGTAGTTTTCAAACCAGCGCAATTACCAATTGATCTCTTGTTTGTTGAAGTGGAGAGTCGTCGTCTCCATTGTGCTTGGTTGAAATTAGCAAATGGAGAGCCCCACTCTGGCTAACTGTTCAAGCGCGCGAACACCGAGGGTCGCGTCCCACTATTTACAGGTCGATTCTGATTAACTTTGAAAAGATCGTGAGATCTCAGGGTGGATTCTTTGCGAGTGATGTGATTACTTCGCCATCTCCGTCTACGCTTTGCTAAAAATGGCGAAGGTACGATTCATCGCAAACGGCTTATTATGCGTCGCGTTCAGTGATGGATCGGACGTAGATTTCGCGGCTGATCCATGCGTCGGTGGCTGCGTAGCGGACTTGCTTTAGGTCGAGCTCGGGGCGTGCCCAATTGGATACTTGAGCAGCTTTACTGATGCGGCCTTGCATGAGTAGGCCGGCGAGGGCGCGTAGGCCGCGATTTTCATAGCCTAGTTTTCGTGTGATGTCTGCGATTTCGACAAAGCCGGCGGGCTCGAAATCTTCCATTCTGCGCAGTTCCTTGACGTCGTCTTTGATGGCGACGCCGGTTTTTAAAATCGTTTCGGACTCCAGTATCGACAGCAACGGAGCGAGTGTTTTGGTGCAACTGATGCGAAACAGGTAGACGCAGTCCAGTGTGCCGAGCTGTATCAGCGCTGGCGGGTAGTAATCGCCTTTCTTGAAGGTGGGGCGCGTCTCGGTGTCAAAGCCGAGGATCGTCTCATGCTTTAACTTTTCGACGGCGGCCGTCATCTCCTCTATGGTATTGAGGATCTCGATACGACCTTCCCAATTGATGAGAGGGAGTTCGTTGATTTCTGCTTTAGAGATCTTGCGTGGCTCTGGTTTCGAGGGCGTGTTATTTTCAGACATGTATATAATTGGAGTCCGGAGACTCATCTGGGCAAGGTGGCTGCTTTAGTCCTCTAGGCTACGATCACTTAGCCATTGTAGGCAATGGCGACGTCGTTCGGGAAGAAGGCTTGGTCCTTTTGGGTTGAATTTTTGGTTGTAGCTGCAGCGGTATTGAAGGGTGCCTTGGATAGTAACCGATAATGTGGGAGAGGGGAGCGAGCCACAAGAGTCTCAGATGATTGCCTTAATACTCACGGTTGCGATTTCTCAGACTATGGTGCTCTCGACCTCCAAGTCAAAGCAAAGGGTGAGGCTCAGTGGGAGGTGCATGTCTGCCTAGGCGTTGTCAGTGGCAACGATTATGTGATTCTAGGTATAGATGCCAAACACTGACATTCCTGCAAAGGCTAGCCAGGCCAGGCCAATGGTGACGATTCGTGTGACGAATGTAATTCGAAGCGCATCTGCCCATTCATGCGCCTCGGTAATGAATCGAATCATCACCAACATGATCAAAGAGCTCAGAGCGATTTGAATTGGATTCAACAAGCTAATGCCGAGGCCGATATGCAGAAATATCCCGACGAATCCGACAACGAGGCTGATCGGCAGCACCTGAGAGAAGCGGTAGCTGAAATCACCCAACAGGAAGGTGATTCTTAGGGCAATCAGTGTAATGACTGCTTCAATGATGAAACCAATGAGGATCCCGAGTAGCGGATTCCTTTTCTTGGACTTTTGGTTGATGCTGAATCCCACTGTACCATCGTCGAGTGCGGTGGAAAAATCTTGGATTCTCTTCGCGTAAGTGCGGTCAAGACCTTCGGTGCCGACTGATGAACCGTGGGCACTTTCGGTGATCGTGAGTTGATCCCGCATCAAGGGGATGGCGAATGTGTTTCCGATGAAGGAAGTGGTGCCTGCGTCGGCAGATAGCACCACTTCGCCGGTCGCAGTCGCCTCTGTCAGGCTCGCTGCAAGATGACTCGAGAGCTTATCTGGTTCGTCTTTAACCGCAGCGGTATGACTCGCCTGAGTTTGGGCACCGATTTCTAATAATAAACTAAGCAGTGCGAGGATCGCACAAGAGAAGGCTTTCATGGTAAAAGTAATACAGGGGTAGACGCATACAAAAGATATTACGTGGCGGAAGGTCAACCTCGTAGACCCTCAATGTTGGGATTACATCTCGGCAGATATCACAGGTTGCCGGTGAGGCCGAATGCGACGACTTTACCCTACACGCATAGTGCCTTTACCATTCGCTTGCGCATAATCAGAAGTCAGGCGTGAAGCAATTAACGACGAGACCTCATCGTATTCATTAGTATCAGTCGCTCAACGTCTTTCGGGAGGGGGGCATTTTAGTAGAATGATGTGCATCATGAGTGAGCAATATGAAGTCGCTCAACGCAGTTCTAATATCAGTTGCACGCCGATGACAGATCCACACTACCGAACTACTGTGAAGCTGAGTCAAAACGAGCCCTCTGTGCCTGATCATCACCCCTCTTTGCTAGTCCAACGCATTATCATCCGCGCGTATCCTGCTGACTGGCTGCTTCTTCGCGGGCGGCTTTGGTCATGCGAACCACGTTGCGGACGGGGTTTTTCGTGACGACGTTGCCACCGGTGCTGCGACCGCGCACAGCCAGATCGCGGAAGAGGATCTCTTCTTCGGTCTTACGCAGGCGAGGAGCTGGCTTGAGATTGACCTTGACGGCGTCGGCTTCGCCGCCTTCGGTCGGGTAGCAGGAAATATAAAACACGCGGGAGCCTGGCTTGCCTTTGGTGAGGTCGTATTCCTTATCGCGTGTTACCCCGCCGATGGTGAAGTGCTTGGCAACTGTCGGGCCGGTGCGGCCATCGCGATATACCATGCAATAGGTCAGGGCGTTGGGCTCGGTGCGGTTGTAGATGTCGATGTGCAGGATGTTCTTACCGTAAAAGGCTTTATCGCTGACTTTGGAGACGATCAGCTTGCCCTCCTGATTGATCGACAGGAGGTCGCTGAGGTTGGAGCATTTGCAGACGGCTTCGTCTTTCTTCATGCTGATCCCGGCGAAGCCTTCTTTGCGATCGACGTAGAGAGTCTCGTTGGCGATCACGACTTCGTGTGCGACGACTTTTTTAAAAGACGCGAGCTCGGTCTTACGCTCGCGACCTTTACCGTATTTCTCAATCAATCCTTTAAACCAGCGGATGGTGTATTTAGTGAGTTGTTTGAGGTGGCGCTGCGTTTCTACGATGGCCTCTTCGAGGCCTTTGATGAGTTCGTCGGCGCGGATGGTGTCGAACTTCGAGATGCGCTTAATTTTGATTTCAAGCAGGCGCAGGATGTCGTCGCGTGTGACTTTGCGCTTAAAGATTTTTTTGTAGGGTTCGAGGCCGACGTCGACTGTCTCGATTACGGCTTCCCAAGTCTCTTCGTCTTCGATGCGGCGGTAAATGCGTTTCTCGATGAAAATTTTCTCGAGTGATGAGAAATGCCACTTCTCGTCGAGTTCGGCGAGTTCAATTTCGAGCTCCAGCTTGAGTAGCTCACGGGTTTTTTCGGTGGCGAGGTAGAGGAGGTCGAGTGCGGAGTAGAAGTTGGGCTTGTCGTTCTCGATTACGCAGATGTTGGTCGAGACGGAGACTTCGCAATCGGTAAAAGCATAGAGCGCCTGCTCGGCTGTCTCGTAGTCGACACCGGGGGGCAAATACACGAGGATCTCGACCACGTCGGCGGTGTTGTCCTCGACACGCTGAATCTTGATCTTACCCTTTTCGTTGGCCGAGATGATGGAGTCGATTAGCGAGGTGGTAGTCTTGCTGAACGGCAGCTCGGTAATGGCGAGCAGGTTCTTCTTGCGCGCTTCGATGCGGGCGCGGCACTTGACGCGGCCACCGCGTTTGCCGTTGTTGTATTCGGAGACGTCGGCGATGCCACCTGACGGGAAGTCGGGGACGATCTCGGGCGTTTCTTTGCGTAAAAATGCGATGCAGCCTTCGAGTAGCTCGATGAAATTGTGCGGCAGGATCTTGCAGGAAAGACCGACGGCGATGCCTTCGGCGCCTTGTGCCAGCAGTAGCGGGAATTTGACTGGCTGAGTTTCGGGTTCTTTGTTGCGGCCGTCGTAGGAGGAGAGCCATTTGGTGGTTTTCGGGTTGAAGACCACTTCGAGAGCAAATTTTGACAGGCGCGCTTCGATGTAACGTGCGGCCGCGGCGGAGTCGCCGGTGAGGGTGTTGCCCCAGTTGCCTTGCATGTCGATCAGTAGCTCCTTCTGGCCGAGCTGCACCATGGCATCGCCGATGGAGGCATCACCATGCGGGTGGTATTTCATCGTGTTACCGATGACGTTGGCGACTTTGTTGTAGCGGCCGTCTTCCAACTCGCGCATCGAGTGGAGGATGCGGCGCTGCACGGGCTTGAGGCCGTCGTTGGCGTGCGGCACGGCGCGCTCCAAGATCACGTAGCTGGCGTAATCGAGGAACCACTCGCTGAACATGTCATCGATGTGGCCGGAATCCGGCTTGTTCTCGAAGACCTCTTCGAGCTCGTTGATGTTGGTCATCGGCTCGCTGCTGTTGTCCTCAGTAGGTGCGTCGAGTGGGAATTCTAGGTTGTCGTCGTCTGCGGGCTTTTTGTTACGAGGCATGTCTGGAAAGCTGAAAGTGGAGTCTGTCGAAGAGTTGGGATTGAATCAATTCATCGATTCAGAGATGAAGACAGATGGGCGTGGATCAAGTGTGAAGTGTCGGTTTGTTGTTTTTGTGGTTATTTTTTAGAGGAATTCACCCAAATTAATCGGAATATATTTATAAGTGAGTGTGTTTGCTGCGAGTCGCGTTTTTTAGCAGCAAGAAAGTGTGGGGTCGGTCAGCACGTGCGCGCGTCATATATCGTCGGAACAAGTGTGATAGTTATGGTGGTTTTTTGCTTATCATACCTATGAATTCAGATACGTTGTTAATATGCTTACAAATGATAGCCCGAAGACGACTCATAAGGCCCTTTTAAAATGGACTGAAAAAATGATATCGCTTTGCGAACCAGCCGCCGTTCACTGGTGTGATGGTTCGCAAAACGAAGCCGACAGTCTTTTCGAGGAGATGCTCGAAAAGGGCATATGCGTGAAGCTTAATGAGCAGAAGCGCCCCAATAGTTACCTGTTCCGCTCCGACCCAAACGATGTAGCACGCGTCGAATCAAAGACCTTTATTTGTTCGCAGAACAAGGACGGCGCAGGCCCGACTAATAATTGGCAAGACCCACGCAAGATGCGTCGTAAGATGAAGCAGCTCTTCAAGGGCTGCATGCACGGGCGCACGATGTATATTATCCCCTTTAGTATGGGCCCGGTCGGAGGGCCGATATCGAAGATCGGTGTCGAAATCACCGATTCGCCCTATGTGGTGGTGAACATGCGAATCATGGCGCGGATTGGCGACGCGGTCCTCGACGCGTTGGGCAAAGACGGCTTTTTCGTGCCTTGCTTGCACTCAGTCGGTTGCCCGCTTGGTGAGGGCGATGCAGATGTAACTTGGCCCTGTAACCCCAAGGACACGCATATCGCGCATTTCCCCGAGGAGCGCACGATCGTCTCTTACGGTTCCGGCTATGGTGGTAATGCCTTGCTGGGAAAAAAGTGCCTCGCGCTGCGCATCGCTTCGACTTTGGCCCGCGATGAGGGCTGGATGGCCGAACACATGTTGATTCTCGGCGTCGAAGAGCCGGATGGGCGTAAGACTTATGTCACCGCCGCGTTCCCGAGTGCCTGTGGTAAGACCAACTTCGCCATGATCATTCCTCCCCAAGAAATGGCAGGCTACAAGGTGACCTGTGTAGGTGACGACATTGCCTGGATCAAGCCAGGGCCTGGTGGATTTCTACATGCGATCAATCCTGAAGCTGGTTTCTTTGGCGTGGCACCAGGCACTTCGTATGCGACTAATCCGAGCGCAATGGATTCTTGCTCCAAGGACAGTATTTTTACCAATGTGGCGCTGACTGATGAGGGGGATGTTTGGTGGGAAGGAATGACGAAAGAGGCGCCGGCACATTTGATTGACTGGAAGGGCAATGATTGGACGCCAGACAGTGACACACCTTCTTCGCATCCGAATAGTCGCTTCACGGCGCCCGCGGTGAATTGCCCTGTGATCGATTCCGATTGGGAAAAGCCCGAAGGTGTGCGAATTCATGCGATGGTTTTTGGCGGTCGCCGCATGAGCGATGTGCCGCTCGTCACGCAAGCGTTTAACTGGGGGCACGGCGTTTATCTTGGCGCCACTATTAGCTCTGAAATGACTGCGGCTGCCGAAGGCACGATGGGTACGTTGCGTCGCGATCCGATGGCGATGCTACCTTTCTGCGGCTATCATATGGGCGATTACTTCCGCCACTGGTTCAAGATGCAGCGCGGTCTAACAGAGACGCCACGGGTGTTTAACGTCAATTGGTTCCGTAAAGATGCCGCGGGCAACTGGCTCTGGCCTGGGTTTGGCGAAAACATGCGCCCGCTCCGCTGGATAGTCGAACGGGCCACGGGCCGCACTGGCGCCAAAGAGACGCCGATTGGCTGGATGCCGCGTTACCAAGACCTTGACTGGCGTGGCATGGAAGACTTCAGCGAGACGGACTTCGACAAGCTGATGCATATCGATCGCGACCGCATGAAAATGCAGACGCTGCAGCACGAAGAACTGTTTCTCAAACTCTTCGAGCATCTACCGAAGGAGATGATCTTCGAGCGCGAGTTACTGATCTCACGATTATAGCAATTTGCTGCCTTAGTATGGCGCGGTCGCGGCGCACTCGTTTGGTCAAGCGCACTATGCGATCTCCATTCTGCCTTCTGGCGATTCTGCTGCTGGTTGCTTGCAACAGTACTTCATTAACATCGATCAACGGTGGATCTGATCCGAAATGGGTGGGCGAAGTGCAATATGAGGTATTTGTGGCGATACGCTTATACAACCCTGAGTTGCGGGTGATGTTTCAAAAAAAATGGTCGAAAAATTAAAGAAACAAGGAGTCAATGCAGTCCCCTCGTTTGCAGTTTTACCACAGTTTTCGTCTTTGAATGCGCAGATTATTGCTCGATTTCTGGATGTGAGCCGAACTTAGCCGTTCTTTTTGCTCAGGCGACGACGGGTCAACTAGGAGCAGACCAATTCGAATCAGAAGTAAAACTCTTTGTTTAACAATTTACTCGGCGGTGGCGAGTGGGATACGACATTCATTGCTCGCATGGAGAGTGCGCTCTATGTGCATGGTCAAATCGATGCGGTCTGGTGGGATCGGGTCAATTTGGAGGCGCAGAAGAAGAAGGCGAAGGATGTCGCAGAGCGGTACATTCGTAACGAAATCAAAGCGATGCAGCAGGGCGGCGCGATTAGCGGCTTGAAATAGTTCGCGACCGCCAGCTTTGGGATCACTTCCGTTTTTATAAATAGGATCTACCGGATTTGCGTTTTTTTACGCGGCGGAGAAGACTTATGAGTAGGATGCTGACACTGGCAATGACCAGAATCAGGGTGAGTCCTAAGAAATTGCTTTCAGACTATTGGTGGGCAACCGTCTCGGCTAATTCGTGCTGTCCTAGCGTCGAGAACGGATGTGGTGTATCGCGGTCAGCTGTCTTGGCTGAGTACGATTCGATGGCACCGACCATTAAGAACAAATTTTCTAAATGGGCATTCTGTGTGTTGCAGTTTTTGGGCATCGGTAGTTGAATTAGGTCATATGTTAGCGAAGTGAGCTTCCAGTAATCAATGGTATTTTATTACACAGTTGAATTCACCTTCGACCCTCGACCGATTCGATAATCGGCGTAACGCCTTTCTTGAGCAGGATATTGCCGTATTTGGCGGTTTCACTGGTCATTACTACAGCGAAGGCAGCTTCGGCGCGGTCGTAGAATTCGAAACGATCGATGCGTGCGATCGCGGGGGCCCCCGCGGCGTGTTTGTCGATCGCTGCGCGGTAGGTGCTCTCAACGGTCGGGTCGAGCGTATCGCCTTCAACGGCTGCCATCATCACCAGTGGATCGGGCACATAGGCGTCGAGCTCCAGCAGCGGTAGGATCGCTTCGAGCAGCGCAGGGATCTTTAGGCCATCCGCGCGGATGACGTTGTCGTTGAAGGAATCCGCCGGGAAGTGTGCATCGGCTAGAATGATTTCGTCGCCGTGGCCCATGGTTGCCAGTGTGGCGAGTAGTTCAGGTGAGATGAGTGGTGAGATTCCTTTAAGCATACTGAGAGGGAAGGGAGACTTGAAAGGGGAGACCTGTAAAAGCGGAGACTTAGGAAGAGAGACCTAGGCAGAGTAATTCTAGACACAAAAAACTCCCGTGCTGATTTAGCAACACGGGAGCTGGCTTAAAACGCTTATTTGTAAAGTGGGCCGTACGACTCACAGGCGCGGAAGTCGGCGCCCTCCAAATCGGCGGTGCCAAACGCGCGCCACGCGCTCGGACGGAACACGCGCGCTTCATCTACATTGTGCATGTAGACTGGGATACGTAGCATCGCCGCGAGCGTGATGTAGAGGTCCCCGACGTGGCCGGCAGTCATCACACAGTGATTGGCACCCCAGTTGTTCATTACTTCATAAGTCGAGCTGAATGCGCCCTTGCCTGTGAGGCGCGGTGCGAACCAAGTGGTCGGCCAGCTTGGGTTGGTGCGCTCATCCAGTGCGTCGTGCACATTTTCAGGCAGCTCGACTGTCCAACCTTCCGCTATTTGTAGGCAAGGGCCCAGGCCAGCTGCGAGGTTGAGGCGAATCATGGTCGCCTTCATGCCACACTTGGTCTTGAAGCGTGTGCTCATGCCGCCGCCTGGAAAGTATTCCGTAATGGCAGGGTGCCAAGTGGTGTTCTTGAGACTGGCATCAGCTTCCTCGTCGGTGATTTCCCAGAAGGGCTTCATCGTTGGATTGCCATCGGCATCTGACTGGTCGCCGGTGCCATCGAGGGCCGCAGGACCAGAGTTGATCAGGTGGAGCAGGCCGTCCGCTGCGTGGCCTTCCAGCTTGTAGCCGTCTGCGACACGCGCCACTGCGTCTGGGCTCCAGTAGGTGCGCAGGTCAGCGAAAATCTGTGCGCTGTTAGTCAAGAGTTGACCGAAGAGCATACCCGCGCCGTTGAGCGCGTCGTTCTCGGTGGCAAGAATATAGGGCGGGCGTTTACCGTTCCAATCAAAGGAGGTGTTGAGGATCGCTTCCATGAAGTCACCATTCGGGAAGTAATCGGTCCATTGGCGCTGGCCTTGGAAGCCAGCGGCGATGGCATTGTGACCCTGCGCTTGTTCGCCGTAGCCGACTTTTGCCAGTTCGTCATTGCCGACCATCAAGTCGCGAGCGATGAGTGCCATTTTGACCGAATCGCTCCACTCGGAGTCGAGCTGCTCACGGCTACGCTGGGTGTCAGGGCTGTTATAATCTTTGCCTTCTGGGCAGTTGTCTTTGACCCATGCGAGGGCCTTCTCAAATTCAGCTTGGTCGTAGATTCCGTTGCGCATGCGGCCAACAAACTCGGTCATGTCGATCGTTTCGACACGCATGCCAAGTGTCCGTTCCCAGAATGACGAGTCGACGACCGAGCCAGCGATACCCATCGAAGTGCCACCCATGGAGAGATAGGATTTGCCGCGCATGAAGCCGACTGCGAGTCCCGCGCGTGCGAAGTTGAGGAGTTTTTCAACAACGTCTTCGGGCATTGTTTCGTCGCCCGCCTCTTGCACATCTTTACCGTAAATGCCGAAGGCAGGAATGCCCTTCTGTGTATGGCCAGAGAGTGCCGCTGCGAGGTAAACTGCGCCAGGGCGCTCGGTGCCGTTAAAGCCCCAGATCGCTTTCGGGCGATGCGGATCCATGTCCATCGTCTCAGAACCATAGCACCAGCAAGGTGTTACAGTCAGGCTCAGGCCGACGCCTTCGCGTTGGAATTTTGCTTCGCACGCCGCCGCTTCGCGCACCCCGCCAATGTTGCTATCAGCGATTACGCACTCGACAGGACTGCCATCTGGATTGCGAAGCTCCTTGCTGTACAGAGCTGCCACGCGCTTAGCCATATTCATGGTGATCTCGTCGAGCGACTCACGCACGCCACCGAGGCGACCATCAATCGTTGGGCGAATGCCGATTTTGGGAAAAGTAAAAGGATAATTATTCATAAGCTCTATAGTAGCTTATATCGCGCTTGCTTGTTAGAGATATTCCTGACTCGATATGGATATTATTGAACGGTTTATTGGCAGGAAATTCGTATGAAAACATTCCCTTTAGAGTTGTCCCCTTTGGTTCGGCAAGGTCGTTATGCAAACTTCTCAAGGGCAGCGGACACAGTTGGTCAGGTTTTTATGGCAGGGTATGAAGAGTGTACGCCGGATTACTTTATTGAACGAAGTGACTTTCCGTTTTGGACGTTGGAGGTAATCGTCGGCGGTTATGGTTTTTTTCGAGAAGGTCGGCAGATGCGGCGTTTGCGGCATGGCTCTGTATTCACGCATGGCCCGGAAGTGGAGCAGCATTTCGGCAATGAGGCGGAGCGACCCTTTCGTAAGTATTTTTTTGTGAGAGGCGGAGCGGCATTCCCAGAGCCATGGCATGCCATTGGGCTTCGGCCGGGGGGGGTATTGCAGCTCGGTGATGTCGCGTCGCTAGTTGGGGTGTTGGATAAGATCGTCGACGAAGGTCAGCACAGTGATGCGCAGACTGGGCAAATAGTGGATGGGCTGGAAGCGGTTTTATTGGCTCTGATTGCCCGGCACCAAGGCTCGTCTAGTGGCGAGAAATCAGCTTCGCGGGTGGTTTATGATTTAGCGATGGAGATTTTACTGCGTGAATATAAGAGCCTGCAGGCGCTATCGGATCTGGCCCAACGGTCTGGCTATAGCAGCGAATATCTCTGTCGGATCTTTAAAAAATATCATGGCGAGTCGCCGTATCAAGTACTCTTGCACCGTAAGATGAGCGCCGCGTGGCTGTTACTCCGCGACGGCCACCTTCGAGTCGGCGCGGTCGGGCGTGAGCTCGGTTACGAAGATCCGCTGCATTTCTCACGAGTGTTTCGTAAGATCATGGGCTGCGCACCTAGTTCAGTTGGCGCGCGCGAGTAGTGACTTTCATTCAAAAACTTCTGATGTTAATTCGGCAGTGAAGGCATCATCGCTGGATTGACTGCAGTGACTAGATCGAACAGTTTGTTTAAACTAAGTATCACACTTTATCCTATTCGAGTGTAAGTGACCTGTGCCACGGCCCGAGGCTTTACAAACCAAGAGATAACAATTGCCTGCTCCTATGACACCAAACACTGAAGAGCTTTATTTTGCTGGCGGTTGCTTATGGGGTGTCCAAGAGTTTCTTCGATATGTACCGGGGGTAGTGTCAACCGAAGCAGGTCGAGCCAACGGCGCGACCCATCAGAGGCACGGCGACTACGATGGCTATGCCGAATGTGTACGCACCTGGTTCGATCCAGAGCAGGTGTCGGTTGAGCAATTAATCGAGGCTTTGTTTGAAATTATTGATCCTTACAGCCTGAATCAACAGGGCCCCGATGTGGGAGCGAAGTACCGGACTGGAGTGTATAGTAAGGATCGATCCCACCTTCGCAGGGCAAAAGAGTGGATATTTTCAAGGGTAGATGTATCGCGGGTGGTGGTCGAAGTGATGCCTTTAACAAACTACGTAAAAAGCGCTGCTGCGCATCAGGATCGACTAACACGATGCCCTGATGACTTCTGTCATATCCCTAAACAGCTGTTGTACCGGCATCGAAAATGAGCATCTGATAGAAATATGCACTAGCGCCATTGGCGCAGTTGAGGCCTCTGTAGCGCGAGTGGATAAAAATGAGCTCACGCTTTAATTCGAGTGCTGCAAAAACCTGCACAAAGATTCTTCGTCTTCTATGCTGAGCCTGGTACCGGCATTACAGCGATTGGGTTCACGGAAAGAACCGGTCACAGGTGACATTTCGGTAAGGATACATATTCATTATCAAATGGTGAGATAGTCTAAGTACGCTTCATTCTGCATCCTCTGCAGTTAGCTGAAACACTGTGGCCGCCTGACCAGCTGATACGCCACGGAGTAGGTTGCATGGTCTGTTTATTTTGTGCTTCATTGCGGCTAACCGAGTTCTGTGGATTGGAGCAGTACTAGTAGCTCATTGACCTGGTCTATGTCTTCTCTTTTTTTTTAGGTTCATCGTCGATTAGTGGGGCAGTCTCGATTGAAACGACAGACTGTTTCATCTGAGAGGCAAGGGGTCCCTGATGGGGGGTTGAGCAATTGACCGGGATAGGCGTGTGGGCGACCCGCCCTCGCTGCTTTACTTCTACCGTACTCTAACAGTTCTAGGAGTGATGTATTTATGGACTGATAAATCATCGCCGCCGAATCCTAAAAAAGCGGTCGGAAAGTACGACAGTATTGTGGGGCAATCCTAATCGATAAATCACTTGGATGCTCTGGGATTTGCCTATGAAAATGATCCCGTAATTCTTGCTTTATACCGCTAAATCTTGAAGCGAAGTTAAAATTAAATTAGGTGCAATTATTTGTTAGATTCTTTAATAGATTCTCTGCCTCATTTATTTTTTGATTTGTTTCTTCTCTATTTAAATCAGACTTAATTTCGATTTTAACAGACCTGAATTTAACCGTGGCGAAGGGCAGTGGATATAAAAATTTATCCCACAAAAACTTTATTCGTATACCCTTATAGTTCGGGCTTAAGAGATAAAGTGGAACATTTGTCTTTTTAGCCAAGATAACCGCTCCAGCTTTCATTTTATGGCGAGGTCCCCTAGAGCCATCTGGAGTTAGAATAACAATCTTTCCCTTCTTAATCTCTTGAATCAGTTCTTCTAAGGCCGTTTTGCCTCTTGAACCAGACGAGCCATAGACAATTTTGTATCCCCAGGAACTCAGGACTTTAGCAAGCGAAGAGCCGACGTGATTCTTTGATGTAAGAATTACTGCGTTGCTGTGTTTCATGAAATCTAAAACGGGTAACATTTCATCATGAAACACCGCGATTACGCAAGGGCTGCTAACATCAATCGAGTTGCTATAGCGCAGTGTCTTTTTTATATAAAAAAGCATCCGTATTGTGAATGAGAGGATCCCTCTCAATAACAATCTGGAAAATCTGGTTTCTTGGCGCATGGTTTATCTCGAAAATAACAGTGAGATAAGTCAATGTAATCTAATTATGAAAAGACAAAAAGGGGCATGTCGTTGTGTTTATAATAGACGTGCCGCGCATTGATCTGGATGTTTTTTGAATGAGACGGTGTTTAGGCATCGAGAAGTCAGATGGAGTGTATTACGTGATCAACCGTAGGAACCTCCGTCAGGATTTGTTTATCAATGACGGGGCGTATTTAGTGTTTGAGTCCTGTTTATTTGAGGCATGCGAGCAGTGTGGTTGGGTGCTGGAAGGGTATTGTGTGATGACGAATCATTTCCATCTGGTGATCCGCACGCCGTCATGGATTATCTCGACAGTATCGGCCGCGACCGCATCGCGCAGCACGACCAGCAACTCGGCGCCTATACGTTTGAGAAGCTGGCCACGCTCAAAGGCATCCGGCTCTTCGGCCCGACCGTCGGCCGTGCGGGTCTCGTCAGCTTTCTGCTCGACGGTGTCCACGTGCATGATGTGGTGGCGGTGTGGCGCAGCGCGGCGGCCATCATTGCAATCAGCCGCTCATGAAAAAGCTAGGGGTGGAGTCCACCGCACGCGCAAGCTTCCATTTCTACAACACGACCGAAGAAATTGATCGCTTTGTCGAACTCGTCCGTGATGTTCAAAAGTATTTCGGGAACTGGCATCTACATTAGGAGTCAAGATCCTAGCAATTCACCCAAGCTCAAATAAAAACAGATACTCAAGAAAAGAGCATTGGACCTCAATCCACCATGCAGCAAGTGCTCGAAGCTTATCCTGCGGCACCGCGCGCGCTGTTTCAAAGCTACCATGTCCGCGGCTGCAGCAGTTGCGGCTTTCAGTAGCAGGAAACCGAGGAGAATCACACAACAAGGAGGGAAAGATCATGAACAACTTACCAAAAGAAGAAGCAATCAAAGGGGCATTTTTCGCTGCCATTGTCGGCGATGCCCTTTGTCTTGGCAGTCACTATGAATACGATGCCGCAAAGATTTTTAAGGCCTATGGCAATAGTCCACTGGATAAGTTTATGTCCCCTGGTGAAATGATGGGCGGACACACTCATGGAATCGGATGGGGTGAGCGCAATTACCATCCGGGTAAAAGGGCCGGGGGAACCACAGATTACGGTGATTACAATATCCTCGTTTTAGAGCATTTGGCGGCTATCTCCGACCCCGCAAGACCTTTGAGTGTTGCCGCGATGATTCCGCATTGGATGAAACGTCTTGAGAATGGATGGGGTTCATGGATTTGCACCATGACTCAAGAGACCTATGCGCAAGTCAAAAGAGGAACCCCGATTGAACAGCTTGGCGGTATCTCGAACGCGATGGCTATCCGCCATGTTGCTGCCCATGCCTACTATGAAACCGAAGACGAATTGGTGGACGCGGCAAGAAAAACAATGTTCACCCACAAAGATGCCCATGCGTTAGGCGGAGGAGAGTTCTTTGCGCGCGTGACCCACCGTGTTATCAATGGCGCTACCCCCCTCGATGCGATTGAAAGCGTAGCAATACAGATGGGGGGCTTTTTTGAGCAAAAAGCGGCTCAAGCCATTACGAAATGTAAAGAGGAGGCTGATCCTAATTCGGCGCTTTCCAAAGAGCCGTTCTCGGATGATCTCGCCCTCACGAGCATGGCAAGACTATGGGATGTCGGCCGCTCTGAACCGATCAAGGTCGGTAAAGCCAGCCCAACTGAGGGGACGCTTCCCGGGGCTGTCTATTTTATTCTCAAGTATGCAAACCAACAAGACGGATTAAAAAAAGCGCTTCAAGCCAATGCAATGGTGGGTGGCGATAATGCGTCACGGAGCATTGCAATCGGAATGGTATTGGGTGCCTATAAAGGGGTTCATGCAATCCCAAGTGCATGGCAGGAGACACTGGATCAGTGGGACTATTGTGAGGACCTTCTTAATCAGCTTCCACTGTTAAAACATCGATAAGCCTCCCTCCAATGAAACAACACGGGAGACTCAGGAGAGCTCCCGAACAAAAGAAGACATAGGCTAGCAGAGCTGCTTTCTGCACTATGTCCCTAGATCAAATGAATGATAACTGAGATCAATTTCGTCGTCACCGGGCCACTGCTCTATCACGAGCAGACCAAGCATCATTGCCATCGCTATCCGAGGTCCGCCGGTACCTAGATTGGGCCAATCAGCCCAAGCCCTTCCGTTCCTATGAAGGAGTGACACCGGTCAGGCTTCCGTTGCTGCAAGAAGACCCGGCGAGCGAGCACTTGGCTTTATATGAAAGGAGCCGCAACGCGTTCCAGGATTTTACCTGCGAAACTATCGGCGCGTTTCTTGAGCTGTCGCTCGAGCTTTCGGCGTGCCTCTTACCGACCTCAATTCCGAAAGAAAAATCGGCCTGATGAAAGCGGTGGAGCGATTCGATTTTAATAAGGGAGGAAAGCTCAGCACTTACGGCTCGTGGCGAATGAAGACAATCAAGCGCGCTCTGGCTAACCAGAGCAAGTCTACATAAAAGGACCGACCTCAATGGTGCTTGGGCCAAGGCCGGGAACAAGTTTCAAGAGTCAGTCGGTGGGTGGACGATGATGCGGGCTCCGGGGTTGTTTTTCAGGTAGGCAAAGGCCCAGCCGAGGAGGACGGCGAGCTTGTTGCGGAAGCCGATCAGGAAAAGGATGTGGACGAGCAGCCAGGCCACCCACGCGAGAAAGCCTCGCAGCTTCAATCTGCCGGACTTTACCACGGCGACGTTCTTGCCGATGATCGCCATCAGCCCTTTGTCAAAGTAACGGAACTTGGGCCGGAGAGAAACTTTTCGGTCGGCGAAGTCGGGTTGCCCTAATCGCGCTTCTTCCTTGAGCACCTTGGCGACGTGCTCGCCCATTTGGGTGGCGGCAGGGGCGACACCGGGCACGACGACGCCTCCACGGTCGGTCATTTTTACTAGGTCGCCTGCGACAAAGATATCGGGGTTTCCAGGAATCGATAGATCAAGCTCGGGCGTGATCCTTCCGGCAGCATCGGCAAGTGGTACTCCTAGTTGGCGGGTGAGCGGGTGGGCTTCAACACCGGCGGCCCAGATAATGGCGGCTGATTCGAGCGAAGTGCCGTCGGTGAATCGCAGGCACCGGGCTTCCACGTTGCTGACCCGGTGTCCGGTCCGCACATCCACGCCAAGCGACTCAAGCCGGTGTCTGGTGTATTCGCTTTGATCATCATCGAAGGCGGCAAGAAGACGCGGGGCATCCTCGACTAAGATGACCTTAAGATCGGAGGTGTCGAGGCGGCGGAACTCGTCTTTCATCGCATTGTGAACGAGGGTGGCGAAGGCGCCGGCGAGTTCGACTCCGGTCGGACCTCCTCCAACGATTGCTACCGTCATGAGTTTTTTTCGCTCAGCGAGGTCGGTGGTGCGCTCGGCAAGCTCGAGGTTGGTGAGGATCATGCGACGGACCGATTGGGCGTCGGCAAGCGACTTCAGGCCCAGGGTGTGCTGCTCCCATTCGGGGTTCCCAAAGAACGAGGTTCGAGCGCCTGCTGCAAGTAACAGGTAATCCCATTCATATTCGGTTCCCGAAGTTCCCGTGGCGGTCTTGGCTTTGGGATCGAGCTTCTTGATGTCGTCCATCAGGACGGTGACGTTCTCTGCCTTGGCGAGGACCTGTCGAATCGAGCGGGCGATATCTGGTGCGGCCAGCGAGGCGGTGGCCACCTGATAAAGCAGTGGCTGGAAAAGGTGATGGTTGGTGCGGTCAATGAGAGTCACCGTAAAACGGGAGTCGCCAGCCAGCTTACGGGCGCACTTAAGGCCGGCAAAGCCGCCTCCAATAATCAGTACTCGCCGTGTCAATTTCTTTGCTTGCTTCGTCATTTGTCGCACAATGCCATAGGCATCTAAATTAGCAAGAGAGAGCGTGCGAAAAATTTAGAAGACACGCATAACTCTCATGAAAAATAGTCAGAAGGCGAAAAGGGATCATGTCGTCAGAAGGCGAAAACGGATCATGTCGTCATGTTTATAATTGACGTGCGATGCCCTGACTAACTTTCGTAGTCTAATTACATGACTACACGGCCGATTCGCAGTTTTTTTCTTAGCGCTTGCTCATTTATCGGCGTTCAGAATGCGATGGCTGATGATGTGGTAGAGGTCTACAACACCTACTGCATGAGCTGCCATGGTGAGAATCTAAAGGGTGGTCTCGGTACCAATCTACTCGACGAGGATGCATGGAAACGAGTTGGGCAAGGAAAGGGCTTCATCGAATATGTGAAAGAAGGAAACATCGAAGCGGGAATGCCTTCTTTTGGCGGTGCCATCGAGGATCCAATGATTCGAGCGCTTGAAATTTACATTGATGAACGGCGCAAAAAAGCGGCTAACAAAGGAGAGTCTAAGGCTGCGCCAGTCGATGGGGTCTATCAAAAGTAAGGAGTACGATTTTCGAGTGGAGACAGTGGTTGAAGGTGTCGACACGCCTTGGTCCATTGCCTTCATCTCTGAAGACAGTATGTTAATCACTCAGCGTTCAGGAATGCTGCGGATCTTCGAAAAAGGGAAGTTGCTCAAACCAGTGAAGCATACGCCAGAAGTCTGGGCAGTCGGGCAGGGGGGCTTACTCGAGGTGGCCTTACACCCAGATTATGCAATGAACGGCTGGATCTATTTAACCTATGCGGATAGTCTGGATACGTCCGTTGAGAAACCCATCGCGATGACAAAAGTCGTCCGGGGTCGAATCAAGGACCTCGCTTGGGTTGATGAAGAAGTCATCTTTGAGGTGCCCGTGGAGCATCACAACGCAGGGGGGCTTCATTTCGGCTCACGCCTAGTCTTTAAGGATGGCTATCTGTATATCAGTATCGGCGAGCGTGGATTTAAAGACGATGCCCAAGACTTGACTTTGCCAAATGGCAAGATTCATCGCCTTCAGGACGATGGTAGAATTCCCTCGGACAATCCCTTCGTGGATCAGAAGGATGCCTATTCCAGTATTTGGGCTTATGGTGTGCGTAACCCTCAGGGACTTGACCTGCATCCTGTGACGGGTGAGCTGTGGGAGTCTGAGCACGGCCCTCGTGGTGGCGATGAAATTAATATCATCAAGAAGGGGGCGAACTATGGTTGGCCAGTGATTCGCTTTGGTATGAACTACAACGGCAAGCCGATGGTGGATAGCACCGAAGCACCTGGCATGGAGCAGCCATTACTTTATTGGGTACCTTCGATCGCGGTATGCGGTATCGATTTTTATGAAGGAGATGATTTCCCGTCTTGGAAATACAACCTTTTTGCGGGTGGCTTGAGGGCCAAGGAGCTTCATCGTCTGGTGATTGAAGAGGGTAAGATCGTAGAAGATGAAATAATTTTGTCAGGCTTAGGCCGAGTTCGAGACATCGCAAGTGGTCCGGATGGTTATCTTTACCTGGTACTTAATGCCGAGGATCGAATCGTCCGGTTAGTTCCAGTTCAGTGATCGAATTGCCTTTCAATCCATCATCAGAAGGGTGAAAGAGACTAAACTGTTAGTCGTGTAATCCCTCGCCACAGGCATCGCTGCCTATTTTATATGTTAGCCTATATATGTTCTCTCACCTCACCATCATTACTTGCCTGCGACGGCGTATACTCATCCCATTCACGTTGATCGCTTTGTTTACGACGTATTCTCTAAATGGGCAGGAGCGTGAGTTTAGCTTGCTCGCGCTGGCCCCTTTTGAGGTGACCTCTGAGCGCAGTTGGGGCACATCGGATGCACTGAACGGAAAAGATCGCATATGGGATCCCGACGCGATTACACAGACAGCACCACGCACATTGGATCAAGTGCTGTATCAAGAACCATCTTTTTCTTTGTATCGCCGTCAGAATTCACTCTTCTCGGCACCACAGGCTCAGGGGGTGAGTTTACGTTCGATTGGAGCGACAGCAGCGCCGCGGACTTTGGTCTTGCGTGATGGCATTCCACAGAATGATCCTTTCGGTGGTTGGGTCCCATGGGCGCGCTATACGCCTGGTAGTATTGAATCCGCGCGTATTCTGCCGGGAAATCAAGCTGCGGCCTGGGGCCATCAGAGCGCCGGCGGCGTGATAATGATCGACAGTGTGTTGCCGCAGCAGGAGGTGCATCGCGCGCAGTTCACGGTGGGTTCTTTCAACACCATCGCCGCCGATACCCAGCACAGATCCACCCATGGTCGTCATGGGTTCTACATTAATCTAGCGACCTCCGATAGTGATGGCGATGACTTGATCGATTCCAGTGACCGCGGGTCGATTGATGAATCCGCCGATTTCGAGACCAGTGGTGTCGATGTGCGCCACCATTTTCAGGTTAATGAAGCAATCCGTTTGGAGTCGGCAGTCAGCTACTACCAAGAAGACCGCAGTAACGGCACACCCGCAACGCATTACAATACGGAGGCGTGGGATCTGTCATTGCGCTTAGTTGGAAACTTCGAAGATCAGGAGTGGAGCGCATCCGTCTATTATCAGAATCGCTCTTTGGATAGTGTCTTCAGTTCCGTCAATGCAGATCGCAGCGCAGAAACGCCAGTGCTCGATCAATATGATACGCCGGCTGACGGAGTGGGCGGGAATGTCGTCTTTGCGACGGAGGACTTTCAACACATTCGTCTGGTCATGGGGGCAGACATACGTCACCTCGATGGAGCCACACATGAGGATGTGTTAATTCCAAATCGCCGCCGCAAGGCCGGCGGCGAACAGACGATCACGGGGGCATTCGTCACATTCGCTAACCAGCCTGAGCAGCTCAATCAGTATGAACTAAATGTACGCATGGATTATTGGTCGCTGAATGATGGTTACCACACTGAAACTTCGAAGTCCACTGGAGTGCAGACGCGCGACGATCATTACAGCGATCGTAATGATTGGGAGCCTTCGATCAGCGTGGCGACTGCGCATCAGTTGGCCGATTCACTGCGATTGAACCTTGGCAGTGGCTATACATTTCGCCTGCCCACCATTAATGAGCTCTATCGTCCATACCGCGTGGGTGGCGACATTACCGAGGCAAATACTGATTTGGATCCAGAGCGTTTTTTCAATTTGGAAGCAGGCTTAACTTGGCAAGCCCATGAGCAGCTTTCCTTGCGCACGGGCGTTTTTCAATATTGGATCGATAATGCGATCGCGAACGTTCGCACGACAGCACCTGCAGGGGTCTTTGTGCCATCGGGCGGTAGTTATAATCAGAGGCAGAACGTCGATTCTGCAACGGTATTTGGCTGGGAAACTAGACTCGAGTATGCGGCGACGGACACGCTGACCGTTGCACTGAATTATTTGTATACACAGGCGGAGTTCGAAGATTCCAATGTGCAACCCGAGCTCGAGGGTAACAGATTCCCACAAGTGCCGACGCACAAAGCGACCGCATCGGTTGATTATCAAATCAACCAGCAGTTGCTGTTATTTGGCTCCATCGAATATGGCTCCTCACAATACGATGATCCTTTGAATGATCGTAAGCTGACGGATTATATAACTGGGCAGGTGGGCGCTTCGTATCAGTTGACTCATGCGATCCGTCTGGTTGGCCGTGTAGACAACCTCGCCGATGCCACCGTTATTACCGGCGAGCGTAGTAATGGTGAGCGTAGTATTGCACCTGGTCGTTCCTTATGGCTCTCAATCTTAATTGATTGGTAGAGGCAGTAAAAAGAGAAAGTAGAAACCATCTTTCGTCTTGATACACTAACCCCTTTTTCAACCCCTAGCTATGAGGCAGTTCCAATGCCCCAAAGGATTCACCCCTGATCTGGCTCATGATGAAGTTCGGCAAGCTAGGCGGGCAGTATACTGAATAGTGCGTTCTACGCGATCTAATCGCACGCATGCGCTTGCATGACTGCCATGTCGACGAACTCTAGCGCCGAGGCGTGGGTCGCAACCAGTCGCAATTTAGGTGCCACGCCCGCTTCATAGGCCTCAATCCAACGGCTCATACACAGACACCAGAAATCTCCTGACTGGAGTCCCGGAAAACCATATGCCAGCAAGGGCGTACTCAAATCGTTACCGCGCGCTGCGGTAAATTCTAAAAACGCATCGGTCACCTGTACGCAAACCGTGTGCATGCCTTGGTCTTCTCCACAGGTATCGCACTTTCCATTCCGATAAAATCCAGTCATCGGATCAGAGCTACATTCAATTAATTCACCTCCCAAAACATTTCGTGCCATGACGCTAGGTTTACACAGCTTACAATGAAGTCAACAAAGGGCGCACTTCTGAGATTCGAAAAGAGAAATTCGAAAAGGAGTCGTTCTGTAATTCTTGTACTCTCATGATTAAAACACGCTCGAACGTCACGACTTCGACATCATCCCTTCCTGACTGCTGTGTTCTTGTTCCTGTTTGCTACACAACACCGTGTTTGTCGTCGCAGACGCCCCAAAAGTGTTTAGGCCACACCACGTAGAGTATCCTCTACGTGGTGTGGCCTAGCGGGCACAGAATTTTTTGCTTATTGCTTGGTTACTCTTTCGACACTGCTTGCCGCGCAGCTTTCGGTCTGGCTTCCACATGATCAACCGAGATGTCACGCAAGTAGCGAAAATACTCCGAATCGGTGCCTAACACAAGGGTGGAAGTATTACCGACAGTCTTGGAATAGCTCTCTAGAGTGCGCAGGAAGGCATAAAATTCTGGATCGGCTCCGAATGCTTCGCTGTAAATACGAGAAGCCTCGGCATCGGCGCGACCGCGGATGCCCTCGGCCTCACGGTTGGCTTTTGATTGAATCACCGCCAGCTGACGCTTAGTATCACCATCGATCTCGGCGGCACGGCCTTCACCCTCGGAGCGAAACTGCTCTGCGATGCGCTGACGTTCAGCGATCATACGATCGAAGACACGCTGTTCCACCGCTTCGACGTAATCGATACGCTTGATGCGGATGTCGATTAGCTCGATGCCCAGCCCAGGCATTTGACTGGCGGCTTGAATGAAGATAGACTTCACCAGTTCTTGGCGCCCGGTCTTCACTTCTTGAAGTAGGGTTTCATCTTCACCTTCGCCCGCTAGTTGCGCGCGCGCCAAATCCTCCTCACTCACTTTCCAATCTTTCGAGCGCACGATCTCGACTAGATCACTGGCAGAAATTTTATCGCGTACTACCGAGTCAAGGATGTCGTTAAGTCGGAGGGTGGCACCGCGCTCGTTTTGCACACGTTGCATGAAGACGAGCGGATCGGCGATGAGCCAACGAGCTGTGGTATCGACGGAGATAAACTGCTCGCCTCGAGTCGGAATCTGATTCGGATCCCCATCCCACGAGATCACGCGCTTGTCGAAGCGGCGTACCTCTTGAATGAACGGTAGCTTAAAATGTAGGCCGGGTGTGGTGACAGGATCACCGACGGGCGCACCGAGTTGCACGACTACGGCCTGCTCGACTTCGTCGAGTATGTAAATCGAAGAGTAAATAAGGACGGCTGCAACAGCCGCGAACATACCAGAACCGATGAGTAAAATTGGATTATTTTTCATGTTTTAACGTTTTGAGGGGAGTTCGATCGGGCTGTCTCCGAGGTTAAGGAGCGGGAGTGGCGCATTACCGGACTGTTCCATGATGAAAATTTTGCCTGCATTAGGAAGCACGACGTCAATCATTTCTAAATACATGCGCTGCCGCGTTACGGCGGGCGCGTTGGAGTATTCTTCGTAAATCGCGGTGAAGCGCTCGGTCTCACCGCGCGCCGCGTTGACGCGTTGTGCGGCGTAGCCTTGGGCCTCAGCGATCACTTGCTTAGCTTGACCTTCCGCGCGTGGGATTACCTGGTTGCGACGCTTCTCCGCCTCGTTGATGTAGCGCTCACGCTCCTGCTCTGCCTGATTGACCTCGTTAAAGGCCGGCTTCACTGGCTCGGGAGGCGTCACATCTTGCAATTCGATCGTACTGATTTGCAGACCAAGATCAAAATAGTCCATCGCCTTTTGTAACTCCACACGAGCGGAAGTGGCTACTTGTACACGCTTCTCGGTGAGCACATCACTACCGAGGCTGTTGCCCACGATTCGTCGCATCACCGCTTCAGAAGTATCACGCAGCGTCTGCTCAGGATCGCGCACCTTGTGGAGGAATTTCGAGGGGTCGCTGACCCGATACTGAACGACCCACTCGACATCAATCACCTTCAGGTCACCCGTCAGCATTAGTGACTCATCTTTTTGCGTCTGATTCTTGCTATAGTTCGTTCGCGAACTACTGCTTTGTGATTCTGAGCGGAAACCAAACTCCTGTTTCAAGATGCGGGCAGTGGGCACCATTTGCGCTGTCTCGATGCCAAAGGGAATCTTAAAATGAAGCCCTGGCTCTTTTTGCCCCACTACTTTGCCAAAGCGTTTGACCACAGCCTCCTCCTCCGGTTGGACAATGTAGTAACTAGTAAATATTCCAATAGCAAGCAGAGCGGCTATCGGCAAAATATAAAGCCACTTGGCTTGTTGGCGTGCTGCGTCCCAATCGATATCATCGAGCGGGTTTCGCGGCATATTTGGAGGCGTGTTTCTATTCATAAGTAAACTATTTATATGTGCTATATCTACAAACCAGTCAAGCACGACTGAATTGTAACAATTATTTGTAAATAGAACTAGAAAGATGACAGGAGAAAGAAAAAGGGGGCAGTCCAATGTTTCATAGTTCACAACATCCAGTCGTGTAATTGCCTCGCTTGATCACATGGTAATGTGCTTCCTGAAATTCAATCTTCTCTTCCGTGGCATCACTCAATCACTGCCATGCTAACCAAAGGCTGAACTAGGGTCATGGAACCTTGGACTGGCCCCTTTTTTGTTCTCCCTTTTTCTCCAATACTTGATGATCTATTTTGAACTCGCGGCGGGTCAGGCGAGTCAGGTGTTCGCATCGGGGTCTGGTTCTGCTGTTCGTTTTTCGGTAAGATATCGCATCAACATTTCGATTGGACCACGCTTAAATCGGCACTGCCATAAGTATGCAAATACGACGCTCACTGCGAAGAATACCCCTGAGGCCAGCAAGGAAAACAAAAGAGTCTGATTCTCCAATCGACCAATCGCTTCGAGGGTTCCCATACCGATAACTACATGTGCGACATACAGGGTAAGGGCTTGCTGCCCGGTCGCCACCCAAGGGCGTATCCATGGCTGACTCCCATACCGCACGCCTATCTCGACAAACACGGCGACAATTGCACTCGCAGCCCCCGCCCCGGCCAAAATATATAAGGGCATCGGTGGCATCGGTTTAGTTCCAAAGATAGCCACGATTGCCTCTTGATCTGCTATGCTTACTTCCGCGGATAAGCCGTGAATCAAGAGCCGACTGGTTACCTCTGCGGGAAGCGCCGTGATTAACCCGCCCCAAAATCCCCGACGACGAACCACTAGATTATTCATGTCAAAGCGTCCGATAATCATTCCAATCAGGAGAAAACTCAGCCAAGGAATCGTCGGGTGGAAACCGTTGAAAAACAGATTTCGTATCATTCCAATAGGAGTCCAGAATCCTGCATATTCCAATGTCGTCCAATTCCACTCCTGCTCGTAGTTGAACGCGAAGAACATGACAACGAAACCGACCATGAGCAGAAAGCTCAGGATTGATAACTTCCGGATGGAGCTTGTTAGAAGAAGCGCAGCGACCGCGATGTAAACACCATAGAAGTGCAGAATATCAGCTGGCCAGACTGGGGTATATAAGAGCCCGATAAAAGAGAAAGAATGCCCGTTTTAAAAGGGTGTTGCGGATTGGCACAGTTGCTTTGGGGGCATTTGACTTTCGCGCCTTAGCAGAGAGCAGCGAGATGCCGATTCCAGCCAATAGCACAAAAGTAGCCGCGGCGCGGCCCTCCAGTAATCCAGTGAGGTCAACCAGCCGAGGCGGACCGTTGTTCGCAGTTCCCATTACAATCTTAAAGTTAACTACAACCATCCCAAAGAGCGCCAGCGCTCTCGCAAGGTCGTAGCCAATTATTCGGTTTTTCATATAGCGGTGCTAATTGGCAGACGTTCAAGTGGAGGCAACACATCCCGCCGAAAATGAGATGACGTTGTCGACCTAAAGCTATTTAGATGAGACCTAAAAACTGTGGCAATGTTGAATGACACAATAAACGTTAGGTTGCCAGCGTTTAAAATAAGTACCCATGAAGCTCCGGGTGTTTTTTTAAAGTTGAGATGTGACACATTTAATTTAAACATTGGACCCCCCTTTTTTTTAGGCGATGAGTCAGGCTGTGGCCAAGTTTTGTGTTCTTGGCGGTGATGAAAATGAAGCGCATAAAGAGTTGATTGTAAACATAACGAAATGCCCGCTTTGTTGTGACCCCCTGTTGTGTGATGTCGTTGGAATCAGGGGTAAGAGTAGCGATATGTTTGTTCTAATTTTTTAATTTAAGATAGTTTAAGGGAGTGTCCTTAATTTTGTGTAACTGACTTTTCGCTGATGTTGTTAGATTGATTGTTATTAGGCATTCTGTCCTCAAACTCAATGGAGAATCGATTCAGAGCAGCTGGCCAGTTTCGGATCGGTATGGTCCATTTCTTTTGTGATGTTTTTGATAGCTAGATAAAAGAGCTTGTATACCGCTTCGCTGAAATAAAACAGGTTTCGATTACGGCTGATATTTCTAAATGAGCTGTTGAGCGACTCGATGGTATAAGTGGTATTGATGACCTTGCGGATCTCCTTTGGATAATCAAAGAATGGGGTCAGGTTTTCCCAATGAGCCTGCCAACTTTTGCCAATGGCGGAAAGTGCTCGTCATGGATTCCACGGAATCTAACCAGTGCAGCTTTGGCGGCCTCAGCAGTGGATGCGGTGTAGAAGTTTTTCAGCTCCGCTGCGACCTCCTTACGCTCTTTCCACACGACAAAATTGAAGCTGTTTCGTGTAATGTGAACGATGCATAGCTGGGTAGTGCGAGAATAGACGTTCTTAAGTGCCTCAGGGAAGCCACTGAGCCCATAGACGCAGGAAAAGAAGATGTCACGTAGCTCTCGATTCTGAAGCTCAGTGAGCACGTTTAGCAAGAACTTCGCGCCTTCGTTGGGCGAAGACCACATGCCAAGGACTTCCTTTTGCCCCTCCATGTTAAAGCCCAGAACCAAGTAAATTGCACGGTTGGAGACCTTTGCGTTGTCTCTGACCTTAACCACAATGGCATCAAGGTAGATAATCGGATAAACTGGATCCAATGGTCGACATTGCCACTCTTTGACCTCTTTGCAGACCGCATTAGACACACAGGAGATTAATGTCAGCGACACTTCGACGTTATACATCTGCTCTAAATACCCCTAGATGTCGCGGGTCGTCATGCCTCGTCAGTAGAGGCTTAAAATCGCATCATCAAAACCGTCAAAATGACGTTGATGTTAAGCACCAAGATCGGCTCAAAATTACCTTCTCGATCACGAGGGACGTTCACCTTAAGATCACCGTCATCGTTGCGTAGGCGCTTTGAGCTGTGCCGATCGCATGCGATGGTCGCTCCGGCAGGACGTTTCTCATTCTTATCGTAGCCTAGGTGAGTCGTCAGACCAGCATCCAGCGCGCGTGTGATCAGACGCTTTTTTAGCTCGGCGAGTAAACCGCCATGGCCAATTAAGTCCTCGGGCTCTAATAATCTTCTAGTAGCTGATCGAGCAGCTGGTTGATTACTTTATTTTTCATGGGATGTTCTCGTTTCTTACTAGTAGAACATCAGCTTTTTCAATTTACACACAATCCTACCCTCTTGGCTAAGGCAGTTATTTAACTGCGATTGAGAACAATACTTTATCGGGGTCTGGCATACTACTCCAAGCGTCTACGTTGGCGACGATCATTCGATTTGGGTAGATGCGCCGCCGATGCCCGTGCTATTCGCTCCGTGGTGGGGCGGTGGATTCGCGGATGATGAGGTTGGCCTTCATCCAGGGCTCCGAGGGGACGTGCGTCTTTTGACCTTGGAGCTTTTGATGTACCCATGCGGCTGCGGCTGCGCCGAAGCGATCGTTGGCGATGTCGACCACACTCAGCGGTGGGCAACTATATTCCGAGCGTGCCGGGTTGTCGCAGACCAAGAGTGAAATGTCCTTGGGGATGCTCAGGCCCTTGCGGTTGCATGCCAGATGCATGCCATCCGCCAATTCACTGCTGGCGGCGAAGATCGCGGTGACTTCGGGGTTTGTCTCCAGTAGTTTGGTGGCGGCATGGAAGCCCATCTCCAGGCCAGAGAATGATTCGTAGGGTGTCGGGGAGGGGATGTGCTCCTCCTTGATGGGGAGGCCGCTGCGGGTGAGTGCATTGCGGTAGCCTTTCAGTCGATCTTGCTGCCCCGAGTTATTCGGCGAGCTGTGCAGGTAGGCAATCATGCGGTGGCCGAGCTGGTGTAGGTACTCCACCGCGCGTTCGGCGAGGTACACATTGTCGACGGTCAGTGTGTTGTCGGGGAAAGCGGGATTTTCGCTAAGTAGGCAGCAGTAGGGCACCTTTTCTTTCTCAAATTGCTCGATAAAAGTGCATTTCTGGTTGCTGTTTAATAGGATCACGCCGTCGGCACTGCGCCGGAACAGCTCTTTGACCACATTCATATTGTTGAGCTTGTCGCAGGAGGCGCTAAATAGTGACAGCTCGATTTCGTTTTGCCGGCAATAGCGACTCGCGCCGTTCAGCACTTCGGCGGAGTAGTCCGATACGATGTCGTGCTGACCTTTTTCGCCAATCAATAACAGGCAGATATTGGTTATCCGCGGCGCGAAGGCGCGCAGCTTGAAGCCTCTTTTTTCAGCTAGGTCCATGACCTGCATGCGCCGCTTCTCGCTGATCCGCGATGAGTTGTTGAGTGCCCGACTGACTGTCGCGGCGCTGATGCCCAGCTCATCGGCTAGTGAATAGATTGTTACGTTTTGTCTTTTCATATTAAATGACCTTTAAAGGGTAACAATGAGGTAACAAGTTACGCAAGGATAAAATGTACGTTGCGTTAATTAGGTGTGTGGGCGCTAGGTAAAGAGCGGAGGATCCGCCGCGGAAAGCTTCCGTCTTCATTGCATTGCGCCGTTACGAGTCACTAGATGGGGGCGGGGAGGCCAAGTCAGAGGCACTGCTCTGCTCTGTTCACAAATTATCATGCGCGCTGGTGTAACTTCTAAATAATTAGTGTTTCTAAGACCTGAACATGTCACTGAGTATAAGCGTGTGATTAGCGATCATAAGCGATCTCCGATATAGCGGTTCTGAGTCTGACTGAGGATTTGTCTCTCTCTCACTCTCTCTCTCAAAGCTGATGACTACTTATATAGCACCAACTAGAAGAATTATGCTGCCGTGTAGCAAGTATTGTGATTTAGCGATTCGGAAAGTCTTGGTAAAGTTACTTAAAATGGGACAGAGCATGTGTTAGTCTGGGCAGTTTTGACCACTATATGAAGAACAATCTTGGTTATAGCGGCAGTGCGGAAGTGAGTGATATGGGAAGCGACAACGACATCACCTACAACTTTTGGACACGTCAGTGACGGTGGCCGCGGATGATTTCAAGAGTCTCTGCTGTGCTCAACTAACGCAAACTCGCAGGCGGATTTCAGTATTCAATATCTAGATTAAGTGCAACTAGTTGTCCGCAGCGATCTAATCGATGCCGGAACCACGAACCTTGTCGGAGTCATCCCGTATTATTCCGGTTCCGCTCTGGATATGGGCGCCTTTGAGTACAGCGCGCCGTTGGAGTTCTGGAATCAGTGGTTGAATAACTATCTCGGCGGCATGGGTTCCGATATCAACCTGCAGGACGATGCCGATGGCGACCGGCTCGTCAACTTGGCTGAATATGCATTCGGCGCTGATCCGTCCGACAGTAACGATCAGGGCAACACCCCGATCCAGTCGCAGGTGACCGACGGCGGCACCAACTATATCGAGTATGTCTACTTCGAGCTCGCTGATGCCGCGACCCGCGGGTTGAATTCGATGCTCACCGTGACAACCGATCTGGTTAGCCCCAATTGGGCAGACGGCAGTAATTATGAAGTCGGACGCGGCCCTTCGGAAGTGCCGGGATACACGGCGGTCACGAACCGGATTCCGACAGATGTGGAAGACCGACAGTTTATTCGTGTGGAGCTCGAGCTCGCCCCCTAGCCTGATCTATTTTTGCCGGAGGCGCAGTGCCTTCCTGTTGTGGCGTGCCGTTGTTTTTCCTTCGCGGCACAGACAGATGGGTGTCCTGTCATTCCCCCTCATGTCGGAATGGCACGAACTTAAGGGGTGAAGACGGATTCTTAATCGTAATCCTACTCTCAATCACCTCTTAGAGTCCTCAAGTCACTCAATAACAATACCTTAATATTCGGATTAAGAGTATTAGTAAGATTAGGACGCATACAGATTCGCGCCTTGTTCGTACCATTCCCCTCATGTCGCTTTTCCTCACTTTTAGAACAAGTCACTGTGTGAGCCAGTTCTTTCGAGTCGAACGCAGTAGTCATTATCTGCGAGGGAATAAATTAATAGCCAGTCAAGCTCTATGTGGCATTCCCTTGTCCCGCTCCAGTTACCTATTAGCGAATGATCATGCATCGATTCGGGGAGGGGAGTGTTATCTTCAAGCCATTTCATTATAGTGGTTAGTTTTGAAAGATCTTTCCCGCGTTTCTTCATGCGTTTATAATCTCTTTTGAACCTATTTGAATACTCTACGGCTCGCATTTATTTCTCTAAATCTTCCAGCATTTCATCCATACTTGAAAAACGTTTAACACCAATGCCCTTTGCGCTATCATCAAGCGTCTTTCTAGTCGTTCTGTTTGGTAATCTTAGTTCATAAGGAATACCATTGTTATTAACTATTTGGCGGTATAACTGCCTGATGGCTTCGCTGGCAGTCACGCCAACTTGTTCCAGAATATTTTCAGCCTCATGCTTGAGTGATGGGTCGATCCTAGCCCTGATTTCTTCAGTTTTACTCATGCTCTATTGTGTGTCGCAAATGCGATACATTGTCAATGTCGGAAATTTAAGGACACCCGCGTTTCCGGTGCCTTCAGCTCTGGTGTCCTCAATATCCCGTATCCTCAAATTAACGTCATTAATTAAACTCCTCCCCCTTGGCTCGGCGTAGCTCGGTTAGAGCGAAGACGGCTGCTAAGGCATATCCTTCTACATATATTCGCCTATGTTAGTTTAAGTAAGTAAGGCTGATAGTCGGGGCATGTTTTGGTGTAGAACGCGGTTCTTTGCGTAGCAAAGGCCGTGTTGAGTCTTCGGTTGCACCAACGCGCCCTCTTCGAGAGGCATGTCCTACAATATCACACATGAGTGCGGGGCTTTGCTGACCATGCTCACGCCCCTCAGACTTATACATAAGTCGGATTGGCAGATATTGGTGACATGAGCTACCCACATGATTTTTTTTTTACCACCCGCTGCTCTGTGTCCTCTAGTGATCGAAGGACGTAGCGCGACAGCGCGTAGATGGCCAACAGGCCCGAAGGGCGACTGCGCGGGTGCCCATTGGGCAGTAAAGAAGCAAACGGGTGGTTAAACCTCTGGGTTCTTTTTCTTTGGGGTTTATCGGCATTCTGTTTGCTTGCCATTGATTAAGCTAGCGCGAATTAGCAGAGACAAAGATATGTAGAAGGATATGCTGCCAAGGGGAGGTGGCTCGGTCTGCCGAGACGGAGGGGTTTTCGCGGTTATTTGCGTTACGCTGCTAAATAATGCCTAGGCTCGGCGGAGAGCCCATCCGTCTCGCTTCGCGAGCCACCTTCCCTTTGTAAGGGAAGGAACTATAAGCCATTTACCGCTAACTTCACGACCCGCAGATTGGTGCATCAGAATATACACATTTTTTTGCATTTTTTAGTTCACATAATGGGTGCTCAATTTAAAGCTCCTCCCCCTTGGCTCGGCGTAGCTCGGTTAGAGCGAAGACGGCTACTAAGCATATTCTTCTACACTGCCGCGCATGAATATTTGTGAAAAAAGAATGAGTGAAGCAGCTTTCAAAATGGAGCGTATTGGTGAAGTTGTTTCGATCATCAGACTGTGATTGCGCAGGGTGCTGAAAATCGCTGCGCGCCTGCGGGAGATTAATTGTGGCAGCTATTGCTCTGTCATTTTCGCGCAGAGGCGCAGGGGCGCAGAGCTAGCAGGTAGTGGACTTGGGCACTTCCCGCAGTTAAAGTTCTTTTGTGATACTCCTGTTTTGATTTGATTCGTCCTAGAAAACTCTGCGCCTTTGCGCCTCTGCGCGATACTCCATCGTGGGGGCGTGGTTGATCTGCTGTTTATCTGAGACCAGCAATTGCCAAGCTTTCCAAAATTACAAATCATGACGCGTGGCAGTATACATAAGTCGGATTGGCAAATATTGGTGACATGAGCTGTCTCATACGTATTTTCCTCACTGTTTTTTGAGATCTGTGGTTGACCTTGAGTGTCATCACGTGCAATAAAATGAGGGTTGCATGGCAACGCGCGCATTTGAAAATGCACTTTGTTTGCAATTAAAGCGCCTGTAGATAATATGGATCTCGCTTGATGCACACTGACCTCCCCAGATTAAACTCCTGTCAATGAATTCGAATCACATCTTTCCGCATCAATCGCGCAGTGTTCACTCCCAGCATGGCTTCGCGCTGGTCATTGCGCTGAGCCTGATGGCATTCGTCCTGCTGCTGCTTTTATCGATTACGACGCTGGTGCAGGTCGAGACGGCCAGTGCCGAAATCAGCAAGACGCGCTTAATTGCGCAGCAAAATGCACTCACCGGTGCGCTCACTGCGCTGGCGGAATTGCAGCAGCATTGCGGTGTTGATCAGCGCAGCACCGCCAGTGCAGGGATCAAAGACACGGTTTCCAGCACTCCGGATATCGATGGTGTGCTGCACCCGCAGTGGATGGGTGTGTGGAGCTATGATGAAGTGACTCAGACCAAACAGTTGGAGACCTGGTTGATCAGTGGCAATCAGGGTAAGACCCGCACGACTCTGCTGGATCCCGTTTCCCCGTTAGCGCAGCCCGGCGTCCGTTTCCCCGCCAGCCCTTTTGCGAATAGTGCCAATGCCGCTGATTATGTCGAGGCGCCCATTGTGTATATGGATGCGGACGAAAGTGATGGCTTCGCTTATTGGGTCTCTGGTCAGCAGGAAAAAGCGGATGTGGGGATTGCGCTGCCGACGGTCGATCCATTGCCCGCGAGTATTGAAGGCGCTGAAGTGCTGGGTGGGCAGTATAATTTACCCGCGCTGGGCTTCGACAACTTGGATCCCAGCGATCCCGATCTGGCGAAGGTGAGCGGGCTCTCTCAATTGCCACTGATCAACGGCGTGGATGCCACGCAGCTCGAAGCCAGCGCAGCGGCGCTGGGCGCAGGTAATTTCGGGCTATTGACCAATGCCCGCGATGGCGGGCTCAGAACCGACCTGACCAGCAAGCTGGAAACCGTGGTGGATGGCGACACGACTGCATGGGTCGATTTCGACTCGAACTCCGATGGACCCGTACCTGCTATCTGCCGATGAGAGGTAATTACACCACGAAGTCGCCGACCTGGGGGCGCTTGAAGGCCTTTTACGATTTGAAGGATGTATTCGCCGCCGGTGGAGCAGGGGTGCTGACGCCGACACCGGGCACTGCGGAGATCTCGGGTATCAGCCCGACCATTGCGATGTTCAGTTTTGGGTTAGCCATTGGCACGCAAGACGCGGACCGGAGAGTCGAAGTGGCTTTTTCAGCCAACGGTGGTGCTGCATAATCCCTACAACGTGCCGTTGGCTGCGCACGACTATATGCTCAACTATTTTGGTCTCTCCCCGAGGCTCGCGAGCGAAGGGAAGACGGGGGCTCCTCAGAAGATCCGCTCGGGGATCGCCATCGCGCCTTTCAATTGGAATTATCTTTGGGAAAATCCAGATGGTAAGACTCCCGGTGAATCGGGGCATCGGGCGTTGCACTTCACCATACCTACCGGCTACATCTTTGGGAACAAGAATGTAAGAGACGATTGGTGGCGGACACGTGCCGGCGAGCCCTGCGGCTGGCCAAATGCGAGTAGCGCTTATCGTCCGGGAAGTCCGCGCTTCCGAGTCGAATCTCCAGTAATCGGCCCCGGTGAGGCGATTCTGTTCATGCCTAAAGAGAATGACGTCCCGGGATTCCCAGCATTGCGCATCCCCTACGACCGCATGAGCCCGGCCAATCAGAGCCTGACGCCAGGTCAAAGACCCACCTTCTTCAAATATCCGCT
>CALKBZ010000008.1 GCA_937775295.1 uncultured Opitutales bacterium | reverse complement strand
TATGAAAAATTCACAGTTTCTCCTAGCTATGCTTTCTCAGACAATGTGTTTGGTCTGCTTGAGCTTTCCTGCGAAGAAGTGGAAGGCGAAGATTTCACTACACTCGCTGCAGAACTTATCTATAGCTTCTAGATTTAGAATTACTTACATTTAACTCTAAGGAGTCTCATTTCGGTGAGACTCCTTTTTGGCTTATTATGAAAACAAAATATAACACACATCTATTCCTACTGTCGCTATGTGGGGCCGTACTGACTGCTGCACCTGCTATGTCAGTTGCTGAAGCAGTGGCGCAGGAGGAATTCCTGGCATTGCAACAACGCGTTGAGCAGCTCGAAGCTTCCCTTCGATTCGTCAAGAATACGCAGGTCGAAGCGATCGCAACGGAAGCTTTTGCGTCAATGCCGATGACTCCGAAGGATAAAAGTTCGCTCATAGAGAGCGTGGTGCAGACGATCCAAGCGCGCGAAGAAAGCGCGAACTTTCCTTGGATGGACGCCGAAAAGTGGCCTAAGCTTCAGAGGGGCATGACTCCCGAGGAGGTTGTTGCAGTGTTGGACCAGCCGACCCTAAATGAGCCCTCGATGCACAAGCGTGTCGATTTCGTTTACACTTACCAAGGTCGTCGCGTCGCAACGGCAAAAAAAGTGACTGGCATCGTTCGATTTTATAAGGGCAAGGTCATTGAAATCGAAGCGCCTGACTTATAGCCGCTATTTTATTTCGATTTAATTCAACCCTCCAAGCGTTCCGCTGGAGGGTTTTTTTATTTTTGTATTGGGGTGCTGCGCTTTGGCTGTTGTGCGCTTTCCCTAGACTGATTTAGAGAAATGTATCCACTTTATGATACATTTCTCTAAATCAACCGGCTTTTAGTAGCTGTAGTTAACGTTTATTTGGGCGTCCTGCATCAGTTTAAGTCTTTGTTATGGGTAAAAATATTTCAGCAGAATAATTGGCATAGAATGAGCTAAATGATGGTGAATGCTATCTGGCGAATTAAGCCACGATTCATTTCAAGAAATATAACATACTAACATAGGGGAAAACTACACATGATTAAATCACTCAATAAATTTTCAAAACTGCTCGCTTGTGGCGCATTCGCGACAGCATCGTTTGGGATCGCTCAGGCGGAAGACGACATCGTCAAGGTCGGCGTACTCCACTCTCTTAGTGGCACCATGGCGATCTCTGAGACATCACTGCGCGACGTGTTGCTTTTTACTTTCGATGAAATTAATGCCAATGGTGGTGTGCTCGGTAAGCAGATCGAGGCAGTCGTCGCAGACGGCGCATCGGACTGGCCAGTCTTTGCTGAAAAAGCAGAGCAGTTGCTCGCTAAAGATAAAGTTGCCGCGACCTTTGGTTGCTGGACCTCGGTGAGCCGCAAGTTCGCATTGCCGGTCTTCGAGAAGTATAACGGGCTGCTATTTTATCCCGTCCAATACGAGGGTGAAGAAGAGTCTCCTAATATTATCTACACAGCTGAAGCAGTTGGCCAGCAGGCGATACCCGCAGTGGATTACTTGCTTGCTGAGGGTTACAAGAAGTTCTATCTAATCGGCACGGACTATGTGTATCCGCAGACCACCAACATTGTTCTTTTCGAATACTTACTCTCTAAGGGTATTCCTGTCGAAAATATCGGCGGTGGTATTCGTTACGAAGGTGATGTAGCAGTCTCAGCAGGTAACTACACTCCATTCGGCCATACTGATTTCCAGCAAATCGTTGCTGAGATCAAGGACTTCTCTGCATCTGGTGAAGCATGCGTGATCAATACAATTAACGGTGATGCGAATGTTCCTTTCTTCAAGGAGATCGCTGCGTCCGGTCTCACTTCAGATGATTGCCCGATCGTTTCCTTCTCACTTTCTGAAGATGAGTTCCGCGGTCTGCCGACTAAAGACCTTGTTGGTCACCTCGGATGCTGGACATACTTCATGTCCATCGATTCTCCTATCAATGACAAGTTCAAGGCAGACTTCCAAACCTGGTTGGCAACTAAGGCTCCAGATGCCGTCCAAAAAGAAGGCCGTGTTACATGCTCACCAATGGTTCTTTCGTATAACGGTGTGTATCTCTGGAAGGCTGCGGTTGAAAAGGCCGGCACATTTGATCCAACCGCTGTTATCAAGGCACTTGAAAGTGGCATCTCGTTTGAAGGTCCTGGTGGCACAGTGACTAGTCAGAAGAATCATCACGTAACCAAGACTGTTTACATCGGTGAGACGCTTGAAGATGGGCAGTTCGAAATTCTCGAAGTGATTCCTGATGTGTATGGTGAGCCATGGCTCAAAGGCACTTTTAAATAATTTTTCATAGACAGTCGTTTTGTTTGGCGGGGCTAGCGAGATCTTTGATCTCACTAGCCCTTAGCTTTTGGTTTAAACCCCTTCGTTGGCATGAGATGTGCTAGCTTTTTCATTTTTATGATTTCTGTCGCTAAGTCTGTTTTAATAAGTCCATTCCGGGCGGTGGTTTCACTGCTGCTGTTTGGATTATGTTGTTCGATGTCCTTCGGCGCGTCTGAGCGTAATGCCCGTGTGGTGTTTTCTGAGCTGATACTTGCAGAGAAATTAGATCAGCAAGTCCTGTTGCAGGAGCTTTCACACTATGGTGATCCAGCAATCGCCAACATCTATGAGGCGTGGCGAACGGGTGGTATCTTTACTTTAACTGACGCCGATGCGGTTCGGTTGCTGCAATTTACCGATGAGCAGTGGTCGCTCGTTGCAACAGGTGAAGCGGTGACACTCTCTGAGGTGGAAGTCGAAGTCGCGGAGAAGACTCGTGCATCGCGTTCCGTGCGTAAGCAGATGAAGGGTCTATTGGATACGCTGGGGCTTAAGGCCGATGATCCAAATGTGCGTATTAATTCCGCGATCAAGATGGGTCGTAGTCTCAAGCCAGAGTTTGTGCCAGCCTTAGAGGCACAGCTGGAAGTCGAGGCAGTGGATGAGGTGCGCGCTGCAATTCGAGAAGCGCTCGCGATCAGTCTCCTCGAGAATGGCGATGCGGCAGAGAAGTTGGCATCGGTTGAGGAGCTAGCAGAGTTGAAATCGGTCGCTTCGCGTGGCTTCATTGAGAAGGTGTTAGAGGCAGAAGTGACTGCCGGACGTGCGGATAGTCCGCTGGCGATCGCATCCTCGACCACGCTGCGGACGATCGCAGAGCATATGAATTTAATGGAGTTCCTCAGTAGCTTTTTCCGAGGGTTCAGTACGGGGTCGGTACTGTTAATCGTGTCCTTTGGCTTGGCGATTACCTTCGGTTTGATGGGTATTATTAATATGGCGCATGGTGAGTTCGTTGCGATCGGTGGCTATACCACTTACATGGTGCAGACTTTTTTCATCAATACATGGGGGCTCAGTAGTGAGGCTTTCGGGTGGTACTTTGTGGTCTCGTTACCACTTAGTTTTCTAGTCGCGGCAGGGTTTGGTTTGGTTTTAGAGAAATCAATTATTCGTTTTCTCTACCGACGTCCCTTAGAATCACTGCTGTGCACCTGGGGGATTTCGATGGTCATGCAACAGTGCTTTCGTTTGATTTTTGGCGCAGCCAATGTGCAGGTGAATAATCCAACATGGTTGATGGGAAATCTCAGCTTGGGTGGATTTAGTATGAGCTACACACGTTTGTTCATTATGTTTATTGCGCTGGTGGTCGTGGTGCTGACGTGGCTGTTGTTGCGTAAGACGAACCTTGGTTTGCACATCCGCGCGGTGATGCAAAATCGGGGCATGGCGAGTAGCCTCGGTATTCCGGTGGCTCGTGTAAATTCGATGACGTTTGCGCTCGGTTGCGGTCTCGCGGCGTTGGGTGGTTCAGTGCTGTCGCAGATTGGTAATGTGGGCCCGCTGATGGGCCAGCAATATATCGTCGATAGCTTCATGGTCGTTGTGATCGGTAGTGTAGGGAACTTGCTCGGTGCAGGTCTCTCCGCGATGGGCATCGGTCTGGTGGATCAATTGCTACAGCCAGCACTCGGTCCAGTGATGGGTAAGATTACGGTCTTCTTTGTGATCATCCTATTCTTGCAGTGGCGCCCCGGTGGATTGTTCCCGTCACGCTCCCGCAGCCTAGACGATTAAATTCAAAAACGTTTTATACTATGCTTTCTACTGACACTAAGAAAGAGGCCGGCATCTTCTGTATTGTTGCCGCGCTCCTCATGTTACTCCCCGGCTTAAATGCGTGGGGGCCTGAATCGGGTTTGCTCTCGGTAAGCTCCTTCCAAGTCTCGCTGTGGGGTAAATATCTGACTTACGCCATTCTCGCGATGAGTCTCAATTTACTCTGGGGCTATACCGGCTTGCTCTGCCTCTGCCAGAGTTTGTTCTTCGCTCTGGGCGGTTATGCGATGGGCATGTATCTGATGCTCGCGATTGGGGATGCAAGTGCGGCAGAACGTGTCTTGCCCGACTTCATGGTTTTTATGGGCTATCAAGATCTGCCGACTCACTGGAAGCCATTTGATAGTTTCTGGTTTGCGTCGGGTGCGGTGCTCTGGGTGCCGGGCTTGGTCGCATTGATCTTCGGCATACTTGCGTTTCGTTCGCGCATCAAAGGTGTGTATTTCTCGATTCTAACCCAGGCGCTCACTTACGCCGTGTGTCTATTGTTCTTTCGCAATGACTTTACCTTTGGCGGTAACAACGGATTTACTGACTTTAAGGAAATCCTCGGCCATAGTATTAACGATCCATCGACCACGCGTTGGTTGTATATCGGCTCAGCGTTGTTGTTACTGTTGACCTATCTGATCACTTCTGGCTTGCTCGCATCCAAGCTTGGCAAGGTGCAGCAGGCGATTCGTGATTCAGAAAACCGCGTACTCTTCTCTGGGTATTCCACGACCAGTTTCAAGTTAGTCATCTTCACGCTTTCCGCGATGATTGCAGGTGCGGCGGGTGCGTTGTATGTGCCGCAGGTCGGTGGTATCAATCCGAGTCTGATGGAAACCGGTAAGTCACTCGAAGTGGTCGTCTGGGTCGCCGTCGGTGGACGAGGAACCAAGTGGGGCCCTGTGATCGGTGCGATTTTGGTGAATCTGTTTAAGAGTTATACCACGCAGGCGTTCCCCGATTACTGGTTAATTATGATGGGCGGCATGTTTGTCTTTGTGGTGCTGGTGATGCCCAACGGTATCGTCGGTGTTTACCAGCAGGTCAAAGCGAGTATTGCCCAAAAACGTTCACTTCAAACTGCGGAGGCTTAATTGTGATGTCGAATCCTCAACATAATCCACTTTACCGGGATACACCGCTGATCTTGTCGGTTTCCGGTGTGAGTAAATCCTTTGATGGCTTTAAGGCGATCAACGACTTGAACTTCTATCTCGAAGAGGGCGAACTGCGCACCGTAATTGGGCCGAATGGCGCGGGCAAGAGCACCTTTATGGATATCATCACCGGGCGCACCCGTCCCGACCTAGGCACGGTGACACTGCATGACAATGACGGTCACGACATGGACCTTACCAAACTGCGCGAGTATGAGATCAACCGCCTCGGCATTGGTCGTAAATTCCAGACGCCGAGTGTGTATAAGTCGCATACGGTGTATGATAATTTGGTGCTCTCGTTGAATCGTCCGCGAGGCGTGTTTAAGACTCTATTTTATAAAGAGACAGCGTCGGATCGTGAACGTATCATGGAGGTGTTGAAAACGGTTCGCCTAGAGTCGCGCGTCAAAGATTTGGCCGGTAGCCTGTCGCACGGCCAGAAGCAGTGGCTCGAAATTGGCATGTTGCTCGCGCAAGATCCGCGCATTTTACTGATTGATGAACCTGCAGCTGGTATGAGCGATGAAGAGACTGAGCGCACCGGCGAGCTGCTACTGAGCCTCGAAAAGAAGCACAGCCTGATCGTGATTGAGCACGACATGGAATTTATCCGACAGATCGCGCGCAAGGTCACCGTGCTACACCAAGGCCATGTGTTGAAAGACGGCACCTTTGAGAAAGTGAAGTCTGATCCTCAAGTCATCGAAGTCTACCTCGGCCGCCAAGGTAAGAAGAGTGAAACCAAATAAACACACCGACACGCTATGATTTCTGAATCTTCCACACCTGTCGCTGAGCCGCTGCTGTCCGTCAAGGGCCTCAAGGCAAGCTATGATGAATCTATCATTTTGCGCGGCATTGATATGACCGTAAAGCCAAACTCAGTCGTTGCGCTCTTGGGGCGTAATGGTGTGGGTAAAACTTCGCTGCTGCGTAGCATCATGGGGCAGATGCCAAAGACCGAGGGCAGCATTACTTTTGAGGGTCAATCGATCGAGTCGCTGCGCTCCGATCAACGCGCGCGGATGGGGCTCGGCTACGTGCCACAGGGGCGCGACATTTTTCCGAATCTGACGGTTCAAGAAAACCTCGAAGTCAGTATGAGTATTTCTGGGGTCGCGGGTCGCGATCGACTCGACGAGGTGTATGAGCTGTTTCCAGTGGTCAAAGACATGCTCGCTCGAAAGGGCGGCGTCCTGTCTGGCGGTCAGCAGCAGCAGTTGGCGATTGGTCGTGCGATTTTGACCAATCCAAAACTGCTGATTCTCGATGAGCCGACCGAGGGCATTCAGCCTTCGATTATCGATCAAATTGAGGACGCGATTCATATGCTCAAGAAACGTGGTAATCTGAGTATAATCTTGGTCGAGCAATACCTCGATTTTGCTAAAGCTGCCAGTGATGAATTTTATATTCTAGATCGTGGTAGCGTGGTTCTGTCCGGTCAGTCTGAACAACTGACGTCCGCCGTCATTAATAAGCACCTCACAGTTTAATCTTTATTTCTAAATGCATCTAACTCCTCGAGAACAAGATAAGCTCATGATCGTCGTGGCCGCTGATTTGGCGCGTCGCAGGCTCGGCCGTGGCTTAAAGCTGAACTATCCTGAGTCGATCGCACTCATTTCCTATGAGATCCTCGAAGGGATTCGCGATGGTCAAACCGTGGCGGATCTCATGAGTTTTGGCACCACGATCCTGAAGCGCGACGATGTGATGGCAGGCGTGCCAGAAATGATCCATGAAGTGCAAGTCGAGGGCACCTTTCCCGATGGCACCAAACTAGTCACTGTTCACAATCCGATCCGATGATACCTGGCGAATACAAATACTCCGATCCCGATGCGCTGCTCGCAGGGAATGTTGGCTTAGTGACGATTACCGTGAAGGTGGCGAATCAGGGTGATCGCCCGGTGCAGATCGGTAGCCATTTTCACTTCTATGAGGTCAATGACGCTTTGGACTTCGACCGCGAAGCGGCGAGAGGGTTTCGTCTTAACATTGCAGCGGGCACCGCCGTTCGTTTCGAGCCCGGTGATGTGCGCGAAGTCGAGCTGGTCGCGCTTGCAGGAGAGCGCCGCGTTTACGGCTTGAACAACAAGGTCGATGCGCCGCTCGGTGACGCAGCCTCCTCCCTCAAGCCCCCCACCTCAGGTCTCCCGCCTCAGTCTTCAGGTCTCGAATTTACCCGTCGTCAATACGCCGAGATGTTTGGCCCGACCGTAGGCGACCAAGTGCGCCTCGCTGATACCGAGCTGTTTATTGAAATCGAAAAAGACTTGATCGCCGAGGGTGGTGGTTATGGCAATGAGGTGAAGTTTGGCGGCGGCAAAGTGATTCGCGATGGTATGGGCCAGTCGCCACTGGCACTCGATGCCGACTGTCTCGATTTAATTTTAACCAATGCCACCATTATCGATCCGATCTTGGGCATCATTAAAGCTGACATCGGCGTGAAAGGTGGACGCATCGCAGGTATCGGTCATGGTGGCAATCCCTTGATTCAGTCGGGCGTCTGCGAAAACATGGTGATTGGCGCGGGCACCGAAGTGATCGCAGCCGAGGGACAGATCGTGACGGCTGGTGGTTTTGATTCACACATCCATTTCATTTGTCCACAACAGATTAACGAAGCGCTCACCAGCGGAGTGACGACGATGGTCGGTGGTGGAACGGGCCCCGCGACCGGCACGAATGCCACGACCTGCACGCCGGGCGCTTGGAATATTCACAAGATGCTTGAAGCGGCGGAAGCGTTTCCGATGAATCTCGGCTTCATGGGTAAGGGCAACGCGTCTAACCACGAAGCACTGCGCGAGCAAGTCGCTGCGGGGGCGATGGGGCTGAAACTACACGAAGACTGGGGCACGACTCCGAGCTCGATTGATCACTGTTTAACCGTGGCAGATGAGCTCGATGTGCAGGTGGCGATTCATACCGATACGCTGAATGAGTCTGGCTTTGTTGAAACGACGATTGGTGCGTTCAAGGATCGCGTGATCCATACCTTCCACTCGGAAGGCGCAGGCGGCGGGCATGCACCTGATATTTTAAAAGTCTGTGGCTTGCCCAATGTGCTGCCGTCTTCAACTAATCCGACACGGCCCTATACGATCAATACCATCGATGAGCATCTAGATATGTTGATGGTTTGCCATCACCTGGATTCAAAGATCCCAGAGGATGTCGCTTTTGCGGAGTCGCGCATTCGTCCACAGACGATCGCGGCTGAAGACATTTTGCACGACCGTGGTGCGATCTCGATTATGTCGAGCGATAGCCAGGCGATGGGCCGCGTCGGTGAGGTGCTGATTCGCACCTGGCAGACCGCAGACAAAATGAAACAGCAGTTTGGTAAGCTCGAATCCGAGACGCACGCTGCAGCGGACAATTTCCGCGTGCTGCGTTACATCGCCAAGTATACAATTAACCCTGCGATTGCTTGTGGCTGTGCGACGGATGTCGGTAGCCTTGAGGTCGGTAAGCTCGCAGATATGGTACTGTTCAAGCCGGCGTTCTTCGGCGTGAAGCCTGAGCTCGTGTTGAAAGGTGGCTTGATCGCGACTGCGAATATGGGCGATCCGAACGCGTCGATTCCAACGCCGCAGCCGATGTACTACCGTCCCCAGTTCGCTGCCTTTGGTAAGGCCGTTTCGACGACTTCGATTACTTTCATGAGCCAAGCTGCAATCGATGCAGGCATTGCTGAAAAACTAGACTTGAAGAAGCAGATTCGGCCTGTTTCGAATACACGCACGATTTCAAAGCACGATATGGTGCTGAATGATTATTTGCCAGACATCGAAATTGATCCAGAGACTTACACGGTGACTGCCGATGGCGAAGTGCTCACTTGCGAGCCCGCTGTAAAGCTACCGATGGCACAGCGCTATTTCTTATTTTAAAAATGAAACTCATTACTAAAGCACTCGCTCATTCACATGCTGGCCGCGCAGTCATTGCCGTATCAGTTGATCGGCATAAGTTGGCACGTCGCCGTTGGCGGGGTGTGGCTGCCGATGGCACCGACTTTGGGTTTGATCTCAACGAGTCGCTGAATCACGGCGACTGTATTTACGAAACGGATACTAAGTCCTATGTGATCGAGCAGACTGCTGAGGACTGTTTTTTGATCGCACTGAAAGGAGCGCAACAAGCAGCCTGGATCGGCTGGATGGTTGGTAACTTACATTTCAAGGCCTCCTTCAGTGATGAGGGTGTGCTGGTGCAGGATGATCTTGCGGTGGAGCAGATGCTGGATCGCGAGCACATTCACTATGACCGCGTGCAGCGCGTGTTCCAACCTGCTAAGCAGGGTGGGCACTCGCACTCGCACGACCATGGGCACAGTCACTAGTATGTTCTCTGCCGATTTATTTTGGAGGGCAATGCTCCGTCATTGCCGCGGTGAAGCAGTGTGGAAACGACGGAGCGTTTCCCTCCACTAAACGCACTGATGAAGAATTCTTCAAACGCGCTCGATCAGGATACGTCCGCAGCATGGGTGCCTGCATTGTTGCAGATTTCTGACCCTTTGTTTCCGACTGGGGCATATGCGCATTCGATGGGACTGGAGCAATGGGTTGGGGCATGCGGGTATACCTCGGGCAAGGATTTAGAGCATTTTTTTAAGACACATGCCGGGCCTTCGTTGGCGCGTCTAGAGTTGCCGTATTTGCGCTTTCTGCGCGAAGCCGTAGCGGCAGGCGAGTGGGCAGATGTGCATGCAATCGATGCTGAGATTGATGCATGGAAGTGGGCCATAGAATTACGCGGAGCCAGTGTGACGCAGGGCCGTGGGCGCCTGCGCTTGTTGAACAAGTTGTGGCCAGATTGTGAATTGATCGCTGAGTATGCGCGGGCCTTTGCCGCCAAAGAAGTGCACGGGCATCATTTGGTGGTTTCGGCGATTCAGTTTGAGCGGCTCGGTGTGCCGGCGGATGCTGCCCTGATGGCGTATGGCTATCAGAGTCTTGCTAACTTTGTTTCGGCGTCGGTGAAGTTGCTCCGTATTAGCCCAGAATCGGCGCAAGCGGCTTTGCACGATGGCCTCGAACAGTTGCCTGCTTGGGTAGCCGATTCACAGCAAGTTGAGCGTGCTGAAGCGGGCTGGTTTGCCCCTGCTTTTGATATTCAATCAGCCCGCCACGCGACGGCTTTCTCGCGCTTATTCATCTCATGAAGATTCAATTTAATAGCGTAGAAGCGACACTCCTGTCGCTTTGCTTGCGCTCAAAAAGCGACAAGAGTGTCGCTTCCACATTTTATTATTATGACAGATTCAATTAATTCCCCTCGTCCCGTTCGTATTGGTATTGGTGGCCCCGTTGGTTCGGGCAAGAGCATGTTGTTGCTGCGCCTGATCGAGAAGTTGCACCAGCGCTATCAGTTGGTCGCGATCACCAATGATATTTATACTAAAGAGGATGAGCAATTCTTGGTTAAGAATAGCCAGCTTGAAGCGAGCCGTATTCTTGGTGTCGAGACTGGCGGCTGCCCACACACTGCAATTCGTGATGATACGAGTATGAATGAAATCGCGATCGAAGACCTAATTACGCGTCATCCAGATACTCAAGTGGTGTTGCTGGAGAGTGGTGGCGATAATTTGTCGGCCACGTTTTCGCCGGATTTAGTGGATGCATTCATCTACGTGATCGACGTCGCCGAAGGTGATAAAATTCCGCGCAAGGGCGGGCCCGCGATTCGCTTCTCAGATTTGATGATTATTAACAAGACCGAGCTCGCGCCCTATGTCGGCGCCGATCTCGATGTGATGGATCGCGATTCTAAGATCCAACGTGGTGAGCGTCCTTTTGTTTTTTGCGACTTGAAGAGCTATAAGGGGCTCGATGATGTCGTCGCGTGGCTGGAGCAGGAGTGTTTCTTTGCGATCAAATCATAATGGCCGCGATTTCGACAGAGGCTGTAGCAACGCGTCCCGCAGTATTGGGTGGCGCGCGCTTAGGCTATACGCATCGAGCGGATGTTGGTACGCGTTTGACCCAGCAATGGGTGCGTCCGCCGCTGTATTTGGCGAAGGCATACCACGAGAAGGATTGGGCGATTAGTATTTTAACTAGCCCGACTGCTGGCTTGCTCGATGGCGATCGACTCGAAGTCGTTGCGACTGTTGCCGCGGGCGCGAAAGCGGCGCTGATTAGCCCGGCGGCGTGCCGCGTGCATACGATGAATTCTGGATATGCGCAGGTGGACCAGCATTATACGGTCGAGGCTGGGGGGGTGCTCGATGTGTGGCCAGCGCCGATGATTCTGCAGAAGGCTGCAGCGCTGCGGCAAATCACGCGATTGGATGTTGCTGCGGATGCCACCGTGCTGCTGTGTGAAGTAGTTTCTCCGGGGCGTGCTGCCTTTGGTGAATGGTTTGAATTTTCCGAGTGGCGTTCGAGCCTGCGTATTTATCGAGAGAAGAAGCTACTCTCATATGAGAATTTCACCTGCGTGCCTGAACGTGGCGATTTGTCGGATTGGCGTGAGTTGTATCCATCAGGGAACTACGCTAGTCTGTATTATTTAACGCCTGAGCCGTTGGATGGATTGGTGCAAGCGCTGCATGATCTTGAGATCGCAGATGCGGTGATCGGAGCGAGTCCACTACGTGAGGGTGGGTTAGGTGTGAAGCTTCTGGCGAAAGATGGGATCAGTTTACGCAAAGCTATCTTTTCGGTTCGAAGCCTGTTGATCGCACATTCAAAGCTCGTCTTTCCGCACGCGCTACAACGTGCGCAGACCTTTTTCCATTGAGTGAGATTCATCACCTTCGTTTATGTCGACATATTTGAAAATAAGTTTTGTGCAACATCCTGAGCCACCCCGATAACCAGAGTTTCTGCGAAGGTGGGATCTCGATGAAAAATCTTCACTTCTCGCAAGGTGATGGAGAGATCACGTTCTGTGGTGCGATCGAGATGGCTGGCTATCTTGATATTCGCGTGAGCTAGATCAAGAAGGGCGTTGAGAAATACGGAGTGATTAATCCGATTTTTGAGCCGAGTCCAATGGAGCCTCGCTACAGTAATTATCTGATCTTCGAAGGTATCTCAGTCGATGAGAATGGTAAGCAACATTACTTGGATGTGAATGTCGCTTACCGCCAGGCCTGCCTCAATGCGATCGAGTATATGAAGAAATTCGGATACACGGGAGAGCAAGCATATGCGATCTTGGGCACAGCACCAATCGAGGGACATATCAGTAGTCTTGTCAATATTCCGAAATCGCTGGGTTTTCAATTTCCAAATCGATGGTGCCTATCGCTGCATCTTTAAAAAGTCGCGGCTGGTGCGCTTGATCTTTTTGATACGTGTGGCCATACGCTGCAGATCACGTTTGTCCATTTTTTCGATAAAGAGTTCGCCGTTGAGGTGGTCGGTCTCATGCAGGATGCAGCGGCCGAGTAGGCCTGTGGCTTCGAGCACGTGTGTGTTGCCTTCAGTGTCTTGATACTCGCAACGCACGCCAATCGGGCGGGCGACTTTGCCGCGTACGTCGGGAAAGGAGAGGCAGCCTTCTTCGTAAACATCCTCACTTGGGTCGATGACAGTGACCTTCGGATTTGCCAAGGCAATCGGCATAATCAGGTCGAGTGGCGGCTGTTTGCCGTCGAAGCTGTAATCGAACTCGGGCTTTTCGCCTTCGGGTGGGCGCACGTCCATCACGCAGAATTGGAGTGCGAGGCCAACTTGCTGCGCGGCCAGGCCGATGCCGTCTTCGTCATACATGGTGTCGACCATGTCGTCGGCGAGTTGCGCGAGTGCGGCATCAAATTCTGTGATGGGGTTGCCGATTTTGCGTAGGATGGGTTCGCCGTATTGTGTGACTCTTAAAAGCATGTAGGGGAAACTGAAACTGCGACGAGTGCTTGTAAAGCTTTAGGGCGAATGGATTTCGGCGTGGACTTCGTCGAGTTCGTGGTTTCCCATGTTTGCTGAGATGGATTTTGTTAAAGTGATCGACAGTGTGTGTCGCGCCTTGGATGAGGCGTCGGTCAGATATGCTTTGATTGGTGGCTTTGCGATGGCTCTGCGAGGGGTGCCGCGTGCTACGATCGATTCGGAGTTTATCTTGATGTTAGATGATTTGGATCGGAGTGATGAGATCTTTGCGATTTGGGCTATACTAGGGCGTTTCGTAATGAGAACGCATCCCACTACACCTCAGATCATCTGAGTTTGGGGCGGATTGATATTTTGCACGCATTTCGGGGGCCTACACTTGGTATGCTGGAGCGTGCTGATCGGCTTTCGGTTGCAGGGGGCGTGACTTTACCGGTGGTTCAGGTGGAGGATATTTTAGGGCTCAAGGTGCAAGCGACGGTGAATAACCCTAGGCGGGTGACCAAGGATTGGTCAGATATACGGATGTTGGTCGAAGTCTCCGCTGAGCAGCAATTAGCTCTGGATTGGAATTTGTTGACTGACTATTTGACTCTCTTTGGTTTGACGGACCGAGTTCAGGAGATGAAAGTCTGGTATGGCGAATTTAACGGAGAGTGAGCGTGCTGAATGGTTGCGCGTGGCGAGTGTCCCAGTGGACGAGCCGCCATTGAGCTACAACGAGCGCATCGTTGCTCCGACGACTGAAGCCCGTGAACGCTATGCCCGTTTTGCGACTGAGGCTGCGAAATTATATAAGGGAACGAAGCCTGTTCGCTTTGAAGGAACCCATTGGAAGCTGTAGCTGAGTGCTACTCGGCCTCGCTGGTACTTTTAGTCACCGAGATGTGCACCTCGGAGCGTTTGAAGATACCGGGCATGAAGGGGCTATTCCAATAAATCGCACGCGCAGGGCCGGCGGCGAGCCATTGATCCTGCACGGATAGGTGCGTGAGTAGCTGTGCTTGGGCGTTGTTGAAGTTTTTGGCGCTGTACCCGCCGCGCACGCCAAGGCTCAGGACGGTGCGTTCTGGGAGTTCAATGATGGTGACTTCGTCAGTGTCTTTGAGCTCTAAGTCGGCGTAATCGGAGCCGACATAGAAGTACATGGTGCCAGTTTCGATCGCCGCTTCGACGGGTGTGGTCATGGCGATGTCGTTGGCTTGAATATAGCGAAACAACGGGCGAAAGAGTCCGTTGTTGGACTCGAAATAGCTTTTGTCGGATTGAGAGGCGAGCAGTCGCGCCGCGGGGATCGTTTTGATCTCGATGGTACCGACGTCAGTTCGAGCGAAAGCGCTTTCGTAAGCAGACATGGGTTGAAAAAGAAGCAGAGTTAGAATTGTGAGTTGAACGAGTTTCATGGGATGGGGTAATCAGGATAGTAGTATGCGGCAGTTTTGTGCAAACCGCACGAACAATAGTATTAAAAAACAGATTTCGGCGGCAAACCTTACAAGTCGCTTTATACTGCCGCGCATAAAGATTTGTGAAAACAGAATGAATGAAGCGGCTCTCAAAGTGGAGCGTATTGGCGAAGTCGTTTCGATCATGAGACTGCGATGGCGGAGAGTGCTGCAAGATGGCTCAACGTCTCTACGCGAGATTAATTGTGGTAGCTCTTGCTCTGCTGTTTTGCTACGCCATCTACGGCAGGCCTCCGTCGCGCGGAGGCGCAGGGGCGCAGTGGAGACGTCCGTTGAGAAACCCATCGCGATGACGGCCTCCGTCGCGCGGAGGCGCAGGGGCGCAGAGCTAGCAGGTTGTGGACTTGGGCATTTTCCTCAGTTATAGTTGTTTTGTGATATTCTTATTATGTTTTGATTTGATTCGTCTTAGGAAACTCTGCGCCTCCGCGCCTCTGCGGGAGACTCCATCGTGGGGTGCTTGTTGGTCTGCGGCTACGTTTCGAGCAAGCTATTCTCTAGCCTTCCAAAATCACGAAATATGATGCGCGCCAGTATAATTCCGCCGTTGCCAGTTTTGCGAAACACGCCTTGTGTGGGCGCATGGAATTAATCGTTGCGTTAGTCGTTGGGCTTTTTGTGGGGGCGGGCTTGGTCTTTGCTTTGTTACGGAGTGGCCATATCCGCTCGGATGCCGCGTTGGCTAGCGTGCAGGCGGAGTTACAGGCAGTTCGCGGTGATGGAGCGGCTGCCAAGGAAGCGCTGGCAAGGGTTGAAGCCCAGCGGGAGGCAGAGTTAAAGGCGGCAGCGGAGAAGCTTGCGCTGCTTGAGCAGGCGAAGACCGAATTGCAGGATAGCTTTAAAGCGCTCTCTGCGGAGGCCTTGTCAAAAAACAACGAGTCCTTCCTGAATCTAGCCAAGACCACATTGGAGAAATATCAAGAAGGTGCGAAGGGCGATCTGGAGAAACGCCAGCAAGCGATCAACCAGACGGTCGAGCCAGTTGGCGAGGCGCTGAAGATCTTCAATGAGCGTGTTTCCCAGATCGAAGAGCGCCGCACACAGACAGATGCCAGCCTGAAGCAGCAGCTGCAGCAACTGGCCGAGTCGCAGGTGCAGCTGAGCCGCACCACTGGTAGCTTGGTGCAGGCGCTGCGTGCGCCGCAAGTCCGTGGGCAATGGGGCGAAATGCAGCTACGCCGCACTGTCGAGATGGCGGGCATGATCAACTATTGTGACTTCGAAGAACAGGCATCGGTCGAGACTGCCGATGGGCAACGTTTGCGGCCGGACATGTTGATTCGCCTGCCGAACGAGCGTGTGGTGGTGGTCGATTCTAAAGTGCCACTCGCAGCTTACCTCGATGCACTGCAATCCGAAGATCCGGACGTGCAGAAGGAGCGCATGCAGGCGCACGCACGCCATGTTCGGGATCATATTAAGGGGCTGTCGGCCAAGACCTACTGGGACAAATTCGACAATGCCCCAGAGTTCGTGGTGTTATTCATTCCCAACGAAACCATCTTCAGTGCTGCCTTGGAGCAAGATCCACAGCTGATCGAGCTGGGTGTACTCAATAAAGTCATCCTTGCGACGCCAACCACGCTCATCGCCCTGCTCAAGGCGATCGCTTACGGCTGGCAGCAAGAAGCCATCGCCCGCGAAGCCAAAGAAATCGCCGCGCTAGGCAAAGAACTCTACGACCGCATCGGTGTCGTTGCTGGGCACTTTGCGAAGGTTGGCAAGAGCCTCGGACAATCCGTGGAGCATTACAATAAGGCCGTCAGTTCCGTAGAGACGCGACTGCTCTCAACTGCGAAAAAATTTCAAGCGCTTGATAGTGCGTCGGCTGCTGAGCCTCCCGAAGTGAAGGTGATCGAGAAGATCCCTGCGTTGCCGAAGCCGGAGGAGTAATCGAGTTATTTAGGGAAAGATGATGAAGAAACTGAAAATCAAGTTCACTAACTGTTACGGTATCCGCGAATTGAACCAGGATCTTCATTTTTAGAATACTGATAATGGACGAGCGATTGCCATTTATGCGCCAAATGGCTCGATGAAGACTTCTTTCGCCAAGTCTTTTTATCAATTGAGTAAAGGACATGAGCCGAAGGACGAACGATATAATCGGGCGTCATCATGGGTGCTTGAAGCGGACGGTCGTGCTGTGGCGCCGGAGTAAATTTATATGCTGTATTCTGCTCCTGATATTGAACGTGAGCCTGAATCGATTACTGCGATACTGGTGAACCCAGCAGAAAAGAAGCGCTTTGATGAAATCTATCTGACACTTGAGAAAAGTAAAAAGAGCCTAGTTAGCCGTTTGAATCGGAAGTCTGGGATAGCCAAAGATGAGATTGAGCAAGTCCTGTTGAGTGATTTTGACGCGACTGATTTGTTTTCACTGTTATCTGGTCTTGGTTTATCGGGAGACGCAGAGTCGTCGGGTTTTAAATATCAAGATATTCTGTCCGAGGATTCACTGGAGATACTGCAAAGTGCTGTTTTTATCGAGAGTGCGCGTGCTTTTGGAGAGGCGTATGGCGATATTTTTGAGCAAGAGAGATCTCCCTTTAAGCGTGGAGTGTTTAATCCAGCAAAGCGGATCAGTTCATTACTGAGGAATCACGCCGTATCCTCGGAGATCCTGATTATTGGTCTACTCAGAAGATTTTCGGTAAAATGTTACCGGAGTATTTTCGGCAGAATCCGATATGCTCACAGAGAACGCGACAAATTCTAGAAAGTGTCAGTATTACTGTGAGCTCGAATATCCATCTAAACTCTTTCATGTTTGAGCCGATTTTGGATTTGAGTCTCAAGCATCTGAGGGAGCTTTACGAAAAAGTATCGCAGTTATCCGAGTCTTAGTAAGTGAACTGAGTTCTTTGATCTGTAAGGAGTATTGTTAGAGGCAGGCTCAACAAAGATGCCCGACAATGAGGCAGTCAGCTCCGTCGAGACGCGCCTCCTCTCGACCGCGAAGAAGTTCCAAGCCCTCGACAGCGCTTCCGCCGCCGAGCTGCCCGAAGTGAAATTGATCGAGAAAATTCCGGCACTGCCGAAGACGGAGGGGTAGAAGTGGTATCTTGCCGCCCTGATCGAGCACTCTAGGGCAAAGTCGGCGGGATTCAGCATTTTTTCACTACCGTCCACACTGCACGGAGGTGTTTGTTGAGGTGATTTAATATGTAACTGTCTTATTGTGTAACTATCCTGTTGGGTATTTTTCAGGTTAAACTTCAGTTATAATGGACGCATTAATGGACGAATAATTGACGGATTGTTCAACGTCGAATCCGCACTTGACGGATGAGTGGACGAATGATGGACTAATCCTGTGCCTTACAATCCACGGTTTACGATTACGCCCCGTTTGCTCGCATTGGTTGAGCAGATTGCGACATTGCGTGAGCGGATTGTTGGTGCCTCGGTGGAATTGGCTTGGGTGCCTGCTTTGCAATTGGAGAGTCGGAGTCGTAATAGCCACGCGTCGACCTCGATAGAGGGCAATCCACTGACCTTGGAACAGGTGAAAGCGTTGGGTGCAGGGCGAAAGCTGGCCGTTGAGAATGGCCGCGCAGAACGCGAAGTGACGAACTATTTGGCCGGGCTCAAATATATCGAGGCGCGTGCGCAGCTCGAAGTGGTTCGGCATGATGACCTGTTTGCTCTGCATCGGATTTTGGCCGAGGGTGTTATGGATCAAGGTGACTCTGGCCAATACCGAACCATTTTTGTCACTATTGGTGATGATACTCCACCGGGGCCGCATGAGGTGTCGCCTCTTATGTTTGAGTTGCTGGAATGGTTGAATAAAGGCTCGCGTGAGTGGTCGCCGATTTTGAGCTCTGCGATTTTGCATTATCGTTTTGAAGCGATTCACCCCTTTGCGGATGGCAATGGACGGACTGGGCGCGCTTTGGCACTTTGGGAGCTTTATCGTCGAGGGTTTGATACGCATCACATATTCTCAGTGGATGAATATTACTGGCAAGATCGTCCCGCTTATTATGATGCCTTACGGGCAACGCGGCAGAACGAAGATTTGACGGGGTGGCTGGAGTATTGCGCCGAGGGGCTACGACAGACGTTGGAACGCGTGTGGTTACGCGTGCAAAGTTATCAGCCAGTATCGGCTGAAAAGCTGATTCTGTCATCAAAGCAAGAACTGTTACTACAGTTGCTGCGTGACCATGGAAGTCTCGGGCCATTGAAGATCCGCGAATTGATGGCGATGTCTAAGCAGGGGGTTATGAATCTGCTGAATCCTTTATTGGAGGCAGGTCTTGTCACGAAGGTGGGGAATCATAAAACTGGTCGCTATCAATTGAATGCAAGATGACCGACAACGAACCAGATCCGATCGAATTTGAGATCAGCGACGAACTCGACCTGCATACTTTCCGTCCTGCGGAAGTGGGCGAGTTGGTGGCGGACTACATCGAGCTGTGTCTTGAAAAGGGAATCACGCGGGTGCGCATCATTCACGGTAAGGGGATCGGCACCTTGCGGACTACGGTGCATAAGATCCTAGAGCGTGACCAGCGAGTGGATCGATTCGAACTGGCGGGCGCGACTGAAGGAGGCTGGGGTGCGACGATTGCATGGCTGAAGTAGGAAAGTAGGAAAGTAGGAAAGTTGAAAGGTGTGAAGGTGGAGTGTTTCAGCGCGTTGTTACTTTCTCACCTTCATACATTTGCACATCCGCACTTTAGTGCGGGAAACGCACTTGCCAGCGGGCGCTAGTTTCACCATTTTTTACTTTTTTTCGCATTTCCAGTGTCCTCTGTGAGCTGAAATCTGCGTATAATCTCATTTAGTAACCGCATACATTAGATCTCATGATCTCAGCCATTCTCAAAAAGTTCTCCGGACGTCACTACAAGAAGTTTCTTAAAAAGTGCCTGCCTATTACCGAACGTATCAACGCATTTGAAGTTGAATATCAATCGCTTACGGAGCAGCAACTGCGCGCTAAGACCGCCGAGTTTATGCAGCGCCATCAGGATGGTGAGTCGCTCGACGACTTGTTGCCGGAGGCGTTTGCGACGGTGAAGAACGCGGCCCGCCGTATGTGCGGTCAGGAGTTTGACGTGTGTGACCATATGTTGCCGTGGAACATGGTGCACTACGACGTGCAGTTTATCGGCGGGATCGCACTGCATGAGCGGCACATTGCTGAAATGGCGACGGGTGAGGGTAAGACCCTCGTCTCAACCTGCCCGCTCTATTTGAACGCGCTTTCCGGCAACAACTGCCAGTTGGTCACCGTCAATGACTACCTCGCGCGCCGTGACTCCGAGTGGATGGGCCACCTGTTCCGCATGCTCGGTCTCACCGTTGGCTGTATCCAAAACAGCCAAGCGCCACAGATTCGCCGTGAGCAGTATGAATGTAATATCACGTACGGCACCGCTTCGGAGTTTGGCTTCGACTATTTACGCGACAATGGTATGACCAGCCGCAAGGAAGACCAAGTGCAGCGCGACCACTTCTTCTGTATCATTGACGAGGTTGACTCGATCCTAGTCGATGAGGCGCGCACGCCGTTGATCATCTCCGGTCCGATGCAGGATGATAACCCGCTGCCATTTGGCGAGATTAAGCCGAGCATTAAGCAACTGGTCGCCAATCAGCAGGCGTATTGTAACAATTTGGTCGCCGAGGCGAAGTCCGCTCTTGAAGGCGAAGGCTCTGACGAAGATGCCAAGTATGCGGCAACCTCCAAGCTCTTCCAAGTGAAGCTTGGCATGCCGAAGAACAAGCAGTTCCACCGTCTCAATGAGGTGCCGGCGATCCGCCGCGCAGTGGATAAGTTCGACCTCGAGATGAACAGTGATTTCAACAAAAAGGAGCGTTACGCGCTGAAAGAAGGGCTGTTCTATGTGATCGACGAGAAGCAGCAGCAGGCCGATCTGACCGAGAAGGGCCGCACGCTGATGAGCCCAGATGATCCAGATGCGTTCATGTTGCCAGATTTACCGACTCAGTTCATTGAGATCGATAAGGACGAAAAGCTCGCGGATGAGGCGAAGCAGGAGGCCAAGCAGGTCGCCGAAACGGGCTTCCAACAAACCAGCGAGCGCATCCACTGCATCAGTCAGTTGCTCCGCGCATTCAGTCTTTATGAGCGCGATAAAGAATACGTGGTGCAAGAAGGTAAGGTCAATATCGTCGACCAAAATACTGGCCGGGTGATGCCTGGCCGCCGTTGGTCCGACGGTCTGCACCAAGCGATTGAGTCGAAAGAGAACTGCACGATCGAGAAGGAGACCAAGACGTATGCGACGGTGACGATTCAGAACTACTTCCGCATGTATGAGAAGTTGTCTGGTATGACTGGTACGGCGGAAACTGAAGCCTCCGAGTTTCACGAAATTTACGGCCTCAACGTGATGGTGATCCCAACCAACCAGCCTTGTATCCGCATCGATAAGAACGACGTCATCTTCAAAACACGCCGCGAGAAATTTGCTGCGGTGATTAAAGAGGTCGAAGCAGCGCACCAGAAAGGGCAGCCGGTTCTGGTCGGCACCGCATCGGTTGAAGCCTCTGAAGTGCTGAGCCGCATGTTGAAGCGCTCAAATGTTGGGCACAGCGTGTTGAATGCCAAGTTTCACGAGCAGGAAGCGGAGATCGTTGCGAACGCTGGACGCAAGGGCGGTGTGACGATCGCAACCAATATGGCGGGACGTGGCACCGATATTAAACTTGCCGAAGGTGTACCAGAACTCGGCGGTCTTTATGTGGTGGGTACGGAGCGTCACGAATCGCGTCGTATTGACCGTCAGTTACGTGGACGTTGCGCCCGCCAGGGAGATCCTGGGATGTCGAAATGTTTCGTCTCTTTGGAGGATGATCTGATGCGTCTGTTTGCCAATGCCGGGCCGATCTCACGTATCCTTGAGAAGTCGATGAGCGAAGGCGAAGAGCTGGAGCACCCAGCCCTGAACTGGTCGATCGAAAATGCACAGAAGAAGGTCGAACAACAGAATTTTTCGATGCGCAAGCGCTTGCTGCAATTTGACGACGTACTCAATATGCAGCGCGAAGTCGTTTATGGTATTCGTAATGAAGCGATTCAATCGGACACGCCGCGCGATATCATTTATGAAATGATCGAAGAGGAGCTCGAAGTGCGCCTCGATGCACTCGCAGGCGATCGGGATGGTGATGCAGTCGATCAATTCCTCGCATGGCTCAATGCTTACTTCCCGGTCGCATTAAAGGTCGAAGAACTTGCGGGGCAGGGGCCAGAGGCACAGCAGGCGCTTATTCTTGAGCGTATCCAACAAGCCTACAAGCAACGCGAAGAATTTGAGTCCACCGAAGCACTGGTCGGCTTGGAGCGTTATATCGTGATTCGTTCGCTGGATCGCCGTTGGCAGGACCACCTCACTGAGATGGAAGAGCTTCGCCGCAGCGTGAATTTGCGTAGTTACGGTCAAAAGGATCCGCTCAGCGAATACAAGAGCGAGGCCTATGTGTTCTTCGAGGAGTTGATGACGAATGTCCGCACCGAGATTTGCAATGCGGTGTTCCGCACTGCAACCAATCAAGATGCTTTCCAGGGTATGCTCGCCCGCATGTCGCAAACTGCGCAAGTCGCAGGCCCTGGTACTGGGCAGCCACAAGTCGGCGCACTGGCTGGAGCAGCGGCGCAAGCACAAGCTGCACAAGCACCGGCACCGCGTAAGCCAGTGGAGTTGCCGAAAGTCGCACCAATTCGCCGTGAGTTGCCTAAGCTTGGGCGTAATGACACAGTCACCATCCGCAAGGGTACGGAGACCAAGGAGCTGAAGTTTAAGAAGGCGGAAACAATGATCCTCAACGATGGTTGGGATCTAGTGCAGAAGTAGGTCGTATCGCATACGTTTTTCAAAAAGCACAGGTCGTTTGGCCTGTGTTTTTTTGTGTTTAGAGTGGCCGCTGTATGCACTTTCTATGACTAAGGGCACTTACTTAAAAAGCTCATCCCAAATCTTGTCTTCCATCGATTGGCTGGCTACGGGCGAATTACTTTTCGTGGGCACTTGCGCCCACAGATAAGCTGCAAACGCTTGGTCCTCGGCGCTGAGCATTGCGACCGGTAGTTCGAGTTCTGCGCCATCGGCGTGGCGCCGAATTTTCAATAAGTCTGCTTTGACCTCCAGAATCTGCGCAACCAGCTTGCGCTCATCCTTATCGAAAAATGTTTGAAGCGTCTCTTCTGCCCGAACTGCAAAAGAATTCTGAACCGGTTGATCTGTGAGTGCTTGCGGAACGACTGGCGGCTGGACGCTGCTGTCAGTGAGCTGCTGGATAGGTGCTTGCTCCGCAATGATTGCGGCGGTGAGGGGTGTAGGCGCTGGTGATTCTTTGCCTAGTTTGTAGCCCGCAACGAAGCACAGGGCACAGGTGGCGAGCAGCAGGGGGATGGAAAGGAGTCGGGGCATAATTTTGAGAATATTAAAAATTGATAATTAAAAATGCTATCATGCTTATAACGATCGAATTGAAAACAATTTTCACGCGATGATTTTTATCAGTGTTGTCATCTTGGTCAGATTGGGGATTCTGCTGACTCAGATATTGAGAAATTTTAAGGCATTGACCGTATGATAAAGCTTGCAGAGGAAACCAATGAATCAAGCACGGAGGAGTCTCCGAGCGTTGTGCGCTCGCGATGGTGGGGCCTGCTCGCGGGGGCTCTCACTGCGCTATCCTGGGTGCTGTCGATCCCGCCGTTTGAATTCGCGGAGGCTGCGTATATTGCGTTTGTCCCTCTGATTCTGTGGCTCTATACGCAGCCGAGTCGGCGGCTGACCGTGGCGGTGGCATTGGCCACCGGTTGGGTTGCATGGTTTGCGATTTTGATCTGGCTGCGGCATGTGACCTGGTTTGGCACGGTGGCGCTGTCCGGCATCCTCGCGGCGATCTTCATGCTGTGGGTATTGTTAGCGCGCTGGTTATTGCCGCTAGTGGCGAATCGTTCGTTTTTGTGGCGAGTGGTGGCCTTTGCCGGAATGGCTGGCGCATGGGTGCTACTCGAATGGTCACGCACCTGGTTTCTGTGGGGCTTTCCGTGGGCACCGCTGTCGCTGAGTCAATGGGAGCGGCCGGTGGTGCTGCAGATTGCGGCGTGGACCGGAGCTTATGGGGTGTCGTTCTTACTGATCTATTTCAACTTTTGTGTCGCGCAGACCTTGCGTAATCGTGTGGTCATTAATGAGCGCAAGATGTGGTCGGGTTGGTTCAGCCTAGATCTTTACGTGGCGATGGCGTTGCTGGGCTTGTGTATTTTTGTGTTTTTCAAGTCCTTACCGCAGCGTGATACAAGTGTGTCATTGTTTACGGCGGCGGTGGTGCAGCCCTATATTGCGCCAGAGCTGAAGTGGGACGAGTCGCAGGAGCTGGTGAATCTGAACATTTTGGAGCGACAGACGCAGTTTGTTGCGAGCCTGGAGAGCGATGTGGTACTGTGGCCGGAGGCAGCGACGCCACAGCCAGTGAAAGGTTACCCGCAGATGCAGGCACGAATCGAAGCGCTAGTGGATGATATTGGTAAGCCAATTTTGATGGGCAATCTGGCAGTCGATCGTGAGGCGAATCTGTTGTATAATGGAGCGTTTCTAGTTGAGCCAGAGTTGGGGCTGTCGGAGATCTTTTATGTGAAGCGCGAGCTGGTGCCGTTTGGCGAGTTTGTGCCAAAGCCGTTTGGCTTTATCTCAAAGGTGGTGCCTGTTGGGGGTAATTTCGTGCCGGGGAGTGGTCCGGTCTTGATCGATCTTTCGATTGGCGAAAAAACGGTGAAAATAGGCAGCTTGGTTTGCTATGAAGATGCGTTTCCCGGCTTGGCAAGAGAGAGCGCGCGCGCAGGCGCGCAGGTTTTTTTCGTGGCGACCAACAATGCGTGGTATGGTGAAGAGGGCAGTGCGCCCCAACATGCGGCGCACTCAGTGCTACGAGCGGTGGAGAATCGACGGCCCGTGATGCGCTGCGGCAATGGTGGTTGGAGCGGCTGGATTGATTGCTTCGGCACGGTGCGTGATGTCTTGTATGATGAGTATGGTAGCGTATATTTCCGCGGAGGCGGAAGCTACACAGTGCTGCACTTCGAAGAATGGATGCGGCAGCAGAGTTTTTACACGCGTCACGGCGATTGGTATGTGGCGCTATGTAGTGGCTTCCTTTTGATTGCGCTGGGAGTCGGGCGGGTGCTGCAGCGCAAGGCATCGACTTAAGTGGGTCGACCTGAGTCCCATCGATCACCGCATTTTCTGCCGCGAGCGCCGTTGTACTATTTAGTGCAGAGAATTTGCCGCAGCCCTTGCTGGTCGTGTGGTTGCGGTCGTTGAGGCACAAAAAAGCCCATCGGCTAAACAGGGCCGATAGGCTTCTATGGAAATGATCAGATCAGTTCAATCAACGGTTGGCAGCTTGTTCGGCAAAGAACTCCTGTAAGACCTCCATCCGCTTTTGTTGGATGTGCTCTTGCTTGACTTCAGTTTTGCTGCGCTGACGTTCATTTTCAGTCATAATGCGACGCATCTTGTGAACGGCGATTGTTTGGATCTGGCGCACGCGTTCGCGAGTAATCTTAAACAATTCTCCAACTTCTTCGAGTGTGAGTGGATGGTCGCCGTCGAGGCCAAAACGTAAACGAATGATCTCACCCTCGCGCTTATCAAGCAGCGCAATGACGGATTGGATGTCATTATGCATCGATTTTTGCTGAAGATTTTCTAGTGGTGTCGTCTGGTTTTCATCTCCGACGAGTTCGCCAAAACTGGTATCGCCATTTATGCCGACGGGCGCATCGAGCGAAGAGGGGCGCACGCTGACTGACTTGAGGTGTGCCACTTTATTAACTGGCATGCCCATGTCGTAGCCGATTTCTTCGTCGGAGGGTTCGCGGTCGAGTTCGTCCGTCAAGTTGGCGGTAATACGGCGCATTTTTGCGATTTTATCGACGAGGTGCACAGGTAGGCGAATGGTTTTACTCTGATTCGCCAGTGCGCGCTTGATCGATTGCTTGATCCACCATGCGGCGTAGGTGCTCAGTTTGCCGCCTTTAGAGGGGTCAAAGCGTTCGACGGCTTTGATCAAGCCGATGTTGCCTTCGCTGATAAGGTCGAGCAGTGGCAGGCCAAAATTATTATAGTCATGGGCGATTTTGACCACGAGCCGTAGATTTGCGGAAATCATGCGGTCGCGGGCGGCTTTGTCGCCTTTTTGGATGCGAGCCGCCAACTCGACCTCTTCCTTTGCGGTTAGGAGAGCAGTCTTGCCAATCTCCTGCATGTAGGTGCGCATAACATTGCGATCTTTAGAGGGCAATTCACGTACATCGGTAATAGCTTCAACTGTTTCGCTCTTGGCGCGAGGCACTGTTGAGCGCGTCTGGTTTAAACGGTTGATGGGTGACGATTTTGCCAGTTTAGGTGCCATATTTCGCTAATTTAAGATAGTTAATATTATTTTAAACGCTGTTCTAGTGAGAACAGCTGCCAGAGGGTGCTACGCCCTGTGCATATAAAACTATCGGAAAACCCTAACGTACCTTACAAAAAAATAAAATTATTTTAATGTTTAAACATTTCTTCGGCAAGGGATACGGCTTTGAGCATCCCTTTGGCCTTATTTAGCGTCTCTATGAATTCATTTTTAGGTACGGAATCGGCCACGATACCAGCGCCTGACTGAATGTAGATATTGCCCTCCTTGATCACTGCGGTGCGAATGCCGATGCAAGAGTCATGATTGCCCTCGTAGCCAAAATAGCCGAGTGCACCGCCGTAGACGCCGCGTTGGCTTTGTTCGAGCTCGGCAATAATTTGTAGGGCTCTGACCTTAGGGGCTCCGCTGAGGGTGCCCGCCGGGAAAGTGGCCCGTATCAAGTCGTATGCAGTTTTATCTTTAGAAATCGTTCCGACCACTTGTGAGACAATGTGCATAACGTGTGAATAACGTTCGATTGTCATATAATCTAGTACTTGTATGGAGCCGTATTCACAGACGCGGCCGATGTCATTGCGGGCTAAATCGACGAGCATGAGGTGTTCGGCCCGTTCTTTATCGTCGGCAAGGAGGTCTTTTTCTAACGCCTGGTCTTCCGCTTCGTCCTTTCCGCGGGGCCTTGTGCCTGCGATTGGGCGGATTACCACCTTATTGTCGGTGAGGCGTACATGTACTTCAGGGGACGCACCGACTACCGAGAAATCGGCATCTTCCATCAAAAACATGTAGGGAGACGGATTGACAGTGCGCAAGGCGCGGTAGAGGTCAACCGGGCTGGGCTTAAATTCCTTTTTAAAGCGTTGTGATAGAACGGCTTGTATAACGTCTCCTGAGCGGACGTATTCTTTGACGGTCTCGACCGCGGCCTCAAATCGGTCTGGCGTGAAGTTGCCCGCGGGCACTGTGATTTCACCGGGATCAGAGAGTTGCCGGTGCATGAGCGGCTGGGGCTGGTCGAGTTGTTCACAGATACGTACAATTTCTGCGACGGCTCGATCGTAAGCCACAGTTTCGTCGCCTTCGATGTGGGCATTGACACAAACGCGTAGCACTTGGCGCACGTGGTCGAAGATCACGACCGAATCGGTGATCAGATAATATAAAATGGGTACTTTTAGCGGATTCTCTGTTGGCTTTGGAATCGTAGGCTCGACATAGTGTACATACTCGTGGCCGACGAATCCGACAGCACCTCCCGTGAATGGCGGCATGCCAGGCAGGTGCACGGGCTGGTAACGGGCCATTTCGGCTTCGATGATTTTGAGCGGATCTTCGGGGGTCTTGAGTGTCTCAACTTTTCCGCTTTTGTGCGTAATCGTGGCCTCGTCCTCAAAGACTCGGATAACCTTACGTGGGTTGCTGCCTAGAAAGGAGAAGCGGCTGACGCGTTCGCCGCCAACGATGGATTCAAATAGAAATGCTGGGCCGTTTTCGCGAATCTTTGAATAGGCCCCCAGTGGTGTTTCACAGTCAGCGGTCAGGTCAAGATACACCGGCACGGTGTTGCCCTGCTTAGCGAGAGCTTCGAATACGAGTCTGGAAGGTTGGATATTCATGGTGAAGGACTCCGATCGTTGGACTTTGAACGCGGAACGTCGAATAAAAATGCAGTCCCTAATTTTAGGTGGTTCGTCACTTCAAGATCAAATGACACGTAGTAATGAGGCCTGGCATCCGTGTAGATTGCCAGTTATTGAATGTCGGGTGTTTTTGCGCGTTTGGTTGGTATTAACTCCCGCCTTTAGGCGCGGACTGGCTGCAGGCGCTTAAAGTGCGCTTCGGCACTGGCGAGAGTCTTCTCAATGTCGTCGCCCACGACGCAGAAGTGCCCCATCTTGCGGCCCGGGCGAGCGTCACCTTTGTCGTAGAGGTGTAGTTTGACGTGTGGGTCGCTGAGCAAGCCAGACCAGTCAGGCTCGCGGCCTTCCCAGACATCGCCGAGTAAATTGATCATGACAGTGGCACTGTGCAGCTCGGTCGAGCCGAAGGGCAAGTCGGTGACTGCGCGGATATGTTGCTCAAATTGTGAGGTAATGCAGCCGTCGATCGTGTAATGCCCCGAGTTGTGCGGGCGCGGTGCCATTTCGTTAATAATCAGATGCCCCTCTTCGTGTAGAAAAAGCTCCACTGCGATCAGGCCGACGACGTCGAGCTTATCGGCAATCTCGCGTGCGAGGGCTTCGCCAGCGTCACGGGTCGCGGGGGTGATTCGGGCTGGCACGATTGAGGCGTGCAGGATGTGCTGCACGTGCACATTTTCCGACACCGGGAAAGTGCTTTTGGTGCCGTCAGCCTTGCGGGCGCAGACCACTGAAAACTCGCCGATGTGGTGAATCCACTTTTCAACGACCACCCGTGGTGGGCACTCGAGAAAGTTCCAAAGATAGTCGGTGTCAGCCGCTTCATCAGCGTTGTTCAGCTTGATCTGGCCTTTGCCGTCGTAGCCGAAGGCAGCTGTTTTGATTACACAAGGGAAGCCCATGGCAGCGATCGCTGTTTTTAGGCTGTCCGCGGAGTCCGCATATTCGAAAGGCACGCAGGGCAGGCCATTTTCTTTCAGGAAATCCTTCTCGCGCTGGCGATGTTGGCAAATGTGCAGGGCTTCGCGACCTGGTAGCACTGGCTTAATGGCGCTGAGCATATCCAACACCTCAGCTGGGATATTTTCAAATTCAAGAGTGATGATGTCCACCCCTTCGGCAAATGCGCGCAGTGCGGCTTCGTCGGAGTAGGGCGCGTTGACCTCGTGGTCGGCAACCATACCTGCAGTGCAAGGACCAGAGGGCTCAAAGATGTGGAAGCGATAGCCGAGCGAACGGCCGGCGAGGACGAGCATGCGGCCGAGTTGACCGCCGCCGAGGATTCCGATTGTGCTGCCTGGTGTAATCATACTGAAAAGTTGGTCTCTGATGGTAATCGCTTGAAAATGACGGAGCATTTTCCTCCAGTGTTTAAAAGTTGGAGGGAAATGCTCCGACATTTTTACCCAATGGGCTAGGTCTCGGGGAGCTCAGTGGCGAGCACGGTGTTGGTCTGGTTTTCACGGAAGGCTTTGAGGCGTTTGCGAACGTCAGCGTCGTGGAGTGAAAGAATGGATGCGGCAGAGAGTGCGGCATTTTTAGCGCCCGCAACGCCAATCGCGAGCGTCATCACCGGGATGCCTGCAGGCATCTGCACAATCGAAAGCAGCGAGTCTTGGCCACTGAGTGCTTTGGATTGCACCGGCACGCCGAGCACGGGGAGATGAGTCATGGCAGCGGTCATACCAGGCAGGTGGGCTGCGCCGCCAGCGCCAGCAATAATAATCTGGATTCCACGCGCCTCGGCGGTTTCGGCATACGAATAAAGCAGTTGCGGCGTGCGGTGCGCACTGACGATCTTCGTTTCAAAGGGTATTTCCAGCTGTTTGAGTAGGGCGGCAGCCTCACCCATAGTGGACCAGTCTGACTGGCTGCCCATGATGATTCCGACGACGGCGTTGTTCGCATTTGCTTGCATGTAGCCAAGAAAAGCGGGTTTCGGCGAGGAATTCAACCACGGATCGAACCATTTCGCTGCTGTATGCACTCGGCGACGAATTGCGCTACTGTCGAGTGTGTTCAGTTTCGCTGCCGTCTTGCTGGTTTGAGGATTTTTAGTTGAACAGAGCTTGTGGGATCTGGGCGTTCAGTTGTTTTTGCCATTCTTCGGGGATGGCTGCGCTGCCATGCGCTGCGCCGAGGAGCATGCCGAGCACGAGTGCTCTGGCGCAGTTGTCGCCGCCAGCCATCGCATTTTCTGCAAAGGCCTTTGGCAAGTTATCAGCATATTTGAATGCGAAGTAGAGTGCTGCCGGGAGCGCGTTATCAATTGCGCAGGATTGACCAAGCTGGTGGATCGCTTTGATCGTATCGAATTTGAGCACAGCTTTGGCCTGCTGCAATGCCCACGCGGGGGCAGTTACCTCGAGTGTCGCTTGAAGTTCCGCTCCGTGGATCAAGCGATAACTGGCGGTTGCGAGGAAGGTGGCAGCCTCGATTGCTTTGGCAGAATGGTGCGTGAGTCTGGTTTGTTCAATCGCAGCTGCAATCACCTGGTCTTCTGGCTCGTTGCCCAGGAATGCGACGAGCGGTGCGATGCGTGCTGGTCCGGCGAGCTCACTCGAGTCGCTGCCAGCTTCAAGTAAGTTGCTGCCTGCTTTGATATTTTCCAATGTCGTTTTGGTCGCGTGGTCGATGTAGTCATCGTAGGCTGGCCACATGGCAAGCCAGTCCTGCATGAAGGATTCAGCTTGCCACGTGTTTTCGCGTGACAGGAAGTCTGCCAGCCTGAGTGCTTGATCGCCGACATGGCCTTGATCACCCGCTTGCTTGTGCGGATGATAGGAATCGCTGCCAGGTGCATGGTAGCCTTTAATGTATCCAAATTTATGTGACAGCAAATCTGTGTCGTAGATCCAGTGCACGCCTAAGGAGAGCGCATCCGCGGTAAATGAGCCAAGGACAAGCCCTTGGCGGTTGTGTGATAATTCAGTCATATTTTTAAACGAGTTTAGCTTGGCTGGCAGTGGGTAGATCGGTATATCCTGCTGCGCCTGCAGGAGTATACCAGTTGGCCATATCCGTGTCTGGGTTGAGCTCAATGCCTTGGGTGTAGCGCTCGACTAGATCCGGTGTGCTGATCAGTGGGCGACCGATTGCAATCATGTCGGCGGCGCCAGTTTCGATCGCGGTGGCGGCAGTTTCAAGTGTGTAGCCGCAGTTGCCCATCAGTGGTGCGCTGAAGACTGCACGGAATTCACTGAGCGTCATCTGTGCTCCGAGCTCATGAAAGCCGAACGCTAGGCCGTCCATCACATGCAAATAGGCTAGGCCAGATGCGTTGAGTTGTTGCGCCGCATAGGTGTATTGCTCGCGATAGTCGGGCGAGCCCATGTCGTTAAAGACTCCGTTGGGCGACAAGCGCACCGCGACGCGCTTGGCTGGGTAGACTTCAGTCACTGCATCGACGACTTCCAGTAGTAAGCGTGTACGGTTTTCGATGCTTCCGCCGTATTGATCCGTGCGGTGGTTGGTTTTGGATTCGAGAAACTGATTGAGTAAATAGCCGTTGGCCGAGTGGATTTCGACACCGTCGAAGCCGGCTGCTGTTGCATTTTGAGCGGCTTGTTTGTAGCTGGCCACCAGCCCTGGGATCTCGTCGGTCTCAAGCGCGCGTGGCACTTCGTAGTCCTGCTTCCCCTCGGGGGTGTGAATCTGGTCGTTTTCCAGTTTAATCGCAGATGCGGATACCGGTAGTTTGCCGTTGTGAAAGTCACTGTGAGAGGCGCGGCCCATGTGCCAGAGCTGTAGGAAAATTTTACCGCCTTTGGCGTGGACTGCCTCGGTGGTGAGCTTCCAGCCGTCGACCATTGCATCGGTGTAGATGCCGGGCGAGTGATTCCAGCCGTTGGCTTGTGGACTGATCGTGGTGGCTTCGGTAATGATGAGTCCAACGCTCGCACGCTGTGCGTAGTATTCGGCCATCAGTGTGTTGGGGATGCGATCTGCGCCAGAGCGCGCGCGCGTCATGGGTGCCATGGCGATGTGGTTCTTCAGGTCAAGGTCGCCGAGTGTTGTTGGATCGAGTAATTTTGTCATAATAGTGGTGTGCCAATGGTGAGTTGTTTTCAGGTCGATTATTCCCTGATACGAACAATTAAATAGGGAGGTGTTTGTCCGTCTTTCCCGCCATTAAATGGGGCGGCTCGGTTGAGTTGATTGATTGTGGCGACAACGCTGCCGTCAGGTGCGACATCGACGCCGTCCGGCCAGATGAAGCGCTCGTCTTGAACCCAGATACGAGTGCCGCTGCTGTCAGCGATGCTGATCGCATTCTTATCTAGGTTTGTGATGTAAATACGGCCCGTGCCATCGGCAGCGATACCATCGCTGGTAGGTTTGTCGGCAAAGTGTTCGATGCCTGCGATCAGAGTGGCCTCATTTGCCTGCTTGTCGGCTAACAGTTTTGCTGGGATGCGGTAGAGTGTGCCCGGATGAATGGTCGAGAAATAGACCCATTCGTTCTGTGCATCGATGGCGATGGGGTTGAGGCCCAGTTGCAGCGGTTGCGTGTGGCCATCGGGATCTGTGAATGTAGCGATCTTACCCTCGACTACCATGAATTGATCGGCTTGAGCTTGCAGGAATGGATGGCTCTCCAGCAGTCGTCGCGTTTGCCCGGTGTTAAGGTCGACGACGATGATGGCGGGCTCGCTGGCATCGATCATGCCGCCACGCGACATATCAGCGATATAGGCCTGGCCTCTTTTTTCATCGAGCGCGAAATCTTGCGCGAAGGAATTGGCGACTAATGCTTCTTGGGGTAGATAGATAACTTTATGGAGTTGATCAGTCACGGTGTCCCATGCGAGCAGTTTTGCACTCTGTTCTGCAGATCCGATGTCGAGTATCCAGACACGTCCAAGCGCATCGGCCTGTATGCCGATTACTGCCGATAGGCTGTTTGAGAGTGCTCGATTCGGGAAGGGCTTACCGATTCCGTCCTCCAGTTTCATCACCTTGTATTCTGGGGCATCGAAGGGATGCATTGAAAAGTAAACAGTACCATCTGGGCCGACCGCGGGGTTGCCCGGGCGCTCAGTCAGCTCACTTAGCACTTCGATATTTGGCGCCGCAGTGAGATTCGCGGCAACAAGCAGTGTGAGTAGAATGCTGGTAGGTCTCATGGTGTTCGATGTGATTCGTTGTTTTGTGACTTTAATACAGACTTCAGATGCGAGCGTAAGTCGAATCGCTGGGCCGAATAAGCGCTCAAATAACCGAGACGGGGGCGCTGTTGGCGAGAGTCGTATCCAGCAGTGCCTTATTGGCTTTGTCTCGCGATGCAGTTGCTGTGGCGTAAGGTATTTATTGTCGCTCAGGAGTGTCGATTCTCCTGCTCCTAACCAAGCCCATTGACCACGCTGTCTTCGAAGCGCGTGACCTTGGCCTTGACGAATTCGGTGATGTCGAGTGTGTCGTCTTCGGCCAGTGGCGTGAGATCCATCGCGAACCAAAGTTGATCAATGATATCGATGTTGTGCGAATTGAAAAACGTAGCGTTGGCCTTGCGGCGGCCCATCACCGCTTCGGCGTAGTTCTTACCGCCAGCGATTTGCGAGTCGAAGCAGGCGTTGAGCTTTTCGGCGAGCTCGGTGTTGCCGCTCACGTCGAGCGCGATCTTGTCGTCGTCGCACAACCAGTCCAGCGCGCGCCACAGTTCGCAGCCATAGACTTTCTTGGGGCGAGAGAAGGGGGGCACGCGGCGGACTGCTTCGAGCACTGCGAGGCAGACGGCGATGTGCGAGCCATGCTTGTCAGCAGGGTTGTGTGTATACAGCACTTCCGGCTGTGTTTGCAGCAGAATGGTTTCGAGTTGATTCACCAATGTGCCGCGTTGTTCCGGGTCTTTGATGGTCGAGCTGGCGAGCCCTAGTTGGTTAACGAAGCTGTATTCCCCGATCTTGGCAGCTTTGCGTTGCTCGTCGATTCGCACCGTCTTCATTTGATCGTCAGTGAAGTCCGCATATTTTCCTGCACGTGAGCTGCCGCCACCATCGGTGCAGGTCACACCGCCGAACCAAAGGCCATCGTCGCCGTAGCACGAGTTGATTCCGTGGAAGGCCATAAACTCGAGATCGTCCTGATGTGCGCCGATTGCCAGATGCGAGCATCGACCATACGCCTCAGGCTTCACTACGTCGTCTGGAATAAAGAGATCAGAAAAGTTGTTGGTTGCTGCAGTCATTATGCGTCTAGCTTGTGGGCAAGTTTGGTCCAGAGGCAAAAGTATTGTCAGCAGCAACTCTGATAAATATCAGGCCGGGTCATGCCGCGGAGTTCTGTCGGAACGGCGTTGCTAGCGTACGGGTAATTACTTAAGCCAAGTCTTCCAGCTTTCGCGGTAGCTCTCTAGGTTGCGCCAATCGACGACCCACGGTGCGCTGCTTTGGATTCGCTCTTCTGGAGTCTGTTGCTTGTGCAGCTTGTTGATCAGCGCGGTTACGCTCAACTTGCCCCATTCGTAGTAGGGGTGGACGATCAGCGCACTAACATAGCCTTGATCGATATACATAAAGGCAGAAGGGGAGGACTGAATGGCGACACAGGGCAGTTCGCCTGGTTTCCAAGGCAGCGCGGGCATGCCTAACAGGGGCCAGTCGCCGAGAAAGAGCCAACCCTGAATTAAATCATTATGGTCGGCTTCTTGGGTGGCACGAATCGTCTCGATCGCAGATTGGTAGTCGGGCGCGCAGCTGACAACTGCTTCAATGCGGCGATAGCCGAGGGCGGCGCGGGCGCCGACGAGGCGGTCCTGCATGCCAGAGCTGGGGTGATTGCTGACAAGTATCGCGACTCTGCCTTTGGTGGGAAGTGCTGCGAGCAGTGCTTCTGCTGCGATGCGCCCAGCAGCGGCCTCGTCAGCGATGTAGGCGGCGAGCGGCTGAATGTCATCGATCTGACTCTCAAAAAAGACGACTTTTTGTTCCTGCTCTAGAGCAAATTCAATCGACGAGCGAATGACTTCGGGTTCTGCTGGGCTAATAATGAAGCCGTCGGCGTTTTCGATAAAGAGGCCAGCAAGCGAGGCGGGCTGACTGCCGCCTTGCTCGACGTTGGGGGTGAAGTCGATTAGCTCGACGTCGATCGAGTATTGTTCGCTCAGTTCACGCGCGGCATCTTGAGCGCCGAGGTGAGTGGCTTGGTAAATGGCATCGCCTTGGTCGCGACCAACGATGCCGATCCGGTATTCGCCGAGAAGTTCGCGGTTTTGTGCGTGGGCTCCAAGTGCACACAGGAACAGTGCCGGGACGATTAGGTGAAATGGAAAATGACGGAGTTTGGACATGGCAAAGTTATCTAGGCACGAATTAACCACAGAAGACACAGAATACACAAAAGTTTTTTTACGGTTTATCGATGGTTGTTGGGTTGTTGTGGTGAATCACAAAATGGTGGGCGTCGAATCAACGACGCCCACTTTGTACTTTCGCTATGAGTGTTCAGCGATGGTTCATTGTCGCTCTACGACTTAGAATGGCATCTGCCAGCCTAGGGTCAGCACGTAGTCCGTCTCTAGCTGGTAGCCGTTGAGGGCTTGCCAGAGTGGCATGCGGAGGGCGACGGCAATACGCTGCCCCTTTAATGCACCGCTTGGCACATACAGGTTGATACCGAAGGTGGCGTCTAAACGTTCGCCGCCGTAGTTGTTCTCATAGGCAGTGGTGACGGTTTGGTTGCCCATCATGGGGCCTTGGTTGACGTCGTCTTGGCTGCCTTTGAGCTTACTGGTGTAACTGTAGTTTAGGCCGGTGTTGAGGCTGATCCATTCGTTTAGGTTGTAGCCCGCCCATGTGGTCGCACCCAATACGTCGCCGAGTCGGTAGCCGTTGTCGTTCTCGCTTTCGAGGCGGATGACGGCATTGGCTTGTGCGCCGTAGGACCAGTCTTCGAATTGCTGCACGTAGGTGAGCGATGGGAGTAGGTCGTAGGTGCCGGAGCCGAGTTGCATCGGTGCGGGTAGTTGTCGGTTTGCGGCGCCGCCCATGCCAGGAATCGTGTCCTTTTCGTCGATCGAGCCGGTTGGTAGGCTGAGGCTGAGACCAAGGTGAGCTTTGCGATTTTCCTTAAGGTAAAATCGGTAGAGTCCGCCGAGTTTTACGTCGCCAATGCCGATGGTTTCCGTGGTGAACTTGCTCCTGCCGTTGTTGATCATGCCCGCAGCCATCGGGGAGACGCGGTGATCCATCTCCATCTCGGTGTAGTTGCTCATGAGCATGAGGGTGAGCTTATCCGTCGGCGCATACATCAGGCCAAGCATATGCATGTCCATTGTCATCGATTCTGGCGAGACGGTGTAACCTCCGGCGAATACATCATTGGAGGAGACGCGATCGGTGCCATTACGCATGCCGTCCATATCCATGTGCATGTAGCGGTAGGATACCATCCAGCTAGATTTGGAGTGGGTGTGGTCGCCCATCACGGAGATAGGCGCGTGTTCATCGGGGCGTCCCTGGTGGCTGTCTTCGGTCGCGCAGCAACTGAAGGTGGGCGCGGCGGAGCCGACGCTGGTGGTCGCGGTGAGTGTGGAGAGAAGAAGTATGTATTTCGTAAATGTGTGCATTGTGTGATCGATTGTGCCGCGTATAACGCTTTGCGCGCGCGGTTATTTTTTTGGTGTGAACCCGTTTCGCTCGGAGAGCTGCGCAGGTTAGACGGGGGCTGAGTTTACTCAGGTTGGAATTGGTGGGGACATCGTCATCGGTGTCTTACCCTAGAGTCAGGCTTCGGGTTGCTAGAATTCTAATGGATACTGATTTAACCCGTGTACGGATGCAGAGGACAGCACCCTTCCATGTGAGTGAATTCTAATCAAGGAAGCGGGAGTTCTATGGCCACTGCTCAGGCTCGGTAGTTGGGCGTAGTAAACCTTGCCTCTACTGTTGTCAGGTCTGTGCGGTGCTTTCTGAAAAGCACCTGTGGCGATTCGCTATGCGATTCGCGGTGGCGGAGTCGGTACGCGTGGGTGCCTTAAAGGCGGTGTCAGTTTGACCATGCTGCGCTTGGCAGCTATGAAATGTGTAGGTGCGAACGTGATGCGCGGTGCTTGGCCGAGTATGAGCTTGAAGCTGTTGGTTTCGCTGCTTTGCTGAGTCTGAGCAGATTCTTGCTCGGTATCGACCGCGGTGATGATCTTACAGAGTCCGCAGGGGCGCTCGCCGCTAAATGTTTCGGCAAAGGCTTGCGCGATACTACTTTCTTGCGAGTAACTCGCCATCATCCAGCTCCATGCGCCCAGCTGCAGTATTAACTGTGGCCCGGTTAGGAGCCAGCAGCAGCAAAGCAGCAGTGAGAACCGACCGATTCGGCGTATGAAGGTAAGAAGGCGCATCGTCTCGCGGGATAAACCCGCTCGCTAAAGTTTTCGAAAGGAGGGCAGTTTAGTGGGTTAGTTCGTATTCAAGCGTCTCACCGTCGTGCACGATGGTGACGTGGTTCTGACCGTCGGCTTTTTGGGTGGCTTCAGTGCGGCCAATAATTTGCGCGGGGATGCCGAAAGCTTCGCTCTTGGCGATGATGCCAGCAGCGGCCTCAGGCTCGCAAAAGATCTCCATGCGGTGGCCCATGTTATACACGCGGAACATCTCTTCGGTGCTAGTGCCGCTGGCTTTTTGGATCGCTTTGAAAATCGGTGGGATGGGCAGGAAGTTGTCCTTGATGTGGTGCACGCTGGTGCCGAAACGGATGCACTTAGTTTGACCGCCGCCTGAGCAGTGCACCATGCCGTAGATGCTGTCGCGGTCTTCGCAGAGGAGTTGCTTGATGATCGGCGCATAGGTGCGGGTGGGGCTCATGATCGCGTCGCCGACTGTCATGTCGGAGTCGGGCAACATGTCGGTCATCTTGTAAGGGCCGCAGTAGAGATATTGCTTGTCGGTCGTGGGATCGACGGTCTCGGGATATTTCTCAAGGTAGTAAGAGCTGAGCAAGTCGTGGCGTGCGCTGGTCAGGCCGTTGCTGCCAATGCCAGAGTTTTCGAAGGTTTCGTAAGTGGCTTGGCCAGCTGAGGCGAGGCCGACGATCGCGAGGCCTGGTCTGATCTTGGCATTATCAACCACGTCTTTGCGGTCCATGATCACGACTGCGCAGGAGTCAACTGTGACGGTGCCGGTGAGGTCGCCGACGTCGGCGGTTTCGCCGCCGCCGCTGTGCACCCCGACGCCGTAGTCGCGCATGGTAGCGAGGAAGTCTTCAGTGCCTGAAATAAGTTGTCCGAGGGCTTCGCCGGGAATGGCGCGGGCGTTACGGTTGACCGTGCTGGAAATGAGGATGCCATTGATCGCGCCGACGCAGAGCAGGTCGTCGATGTTCATGACGAGGCTGTCTTGAGCGGTCTTGCGGAAGCCTGTCGGGTCGCCGGTCTCTTTGTAGTGCAGGTAGGCGAGCGTGCTTTTGGTGCCAGAGCCGTCGGAGTGAATAATGTTACACTTGTCGGGGTTGCTGGTCAGGATGTCTGCGCCGATCTTACAAAAAGCACCGGGAAAGACGCCGCGGTCGAGCTTATCCACGACGGCGTGGACTTCAGATTTGGAAGAAGAGACGCCGCGTTGGGCGTAGCGATCACTGGAATGACTCATGGCTAAGTAAGTAAAAAAGAGAGAGTTGAAACGTTAATGGACGTGAATAAACGTTAATTTATGACGGCGATGATGGGTGATCGGTGATTTTGCGCCACTCTAATTTTGGGTGTTTGAAATTTAAGATGAGGCCAGTTCTTGTACCTATGATTTTGAGGTAATTAATGATTTGGCCAATATCGTCATTATGAACCTGTTCGACGACCATGGTATCCACGATGATGAAGTCTTCCACCTTTAGGTCGGGGATGTATTCATCGATCTTTAGGTTTCGGTAGAGCACGGGTTATATGTGCTGTTGACTGTAGCTGATCCCGAGATGTTGAAATTCTACAACTAGTGCTCATTCGTAGGTTTTTTGGCGTAGGCCGTGGTTGATTGCGTTGTGAACCGTGATCCAGGGACCTGCGATTGTAAAGTACTCGGTCTGATTCACGGCCATTAGCGGTTCAAACAATAACTGGCTCAGGAGGTTGCAGCTCGGCGATGCGTTGCATGATGCGGCGAGAGGCTTCAAGGTAGCGTTCGGGGTGGTCTTTGCCGGGGTCGATTTCGTCGACTGACATCGGGCGTCCGTAGGCGATGTGGATTGAGCCGCCGAGCGATGGCAGTTTGTGTTGACGGCCAAAGACTTCGAAAGTGCCGAAGATCCGCGTCGGGATCACGGTGGCCTTGGATTTACAGGCAATCATGCCGGCGCCAGGCTTGGGTTCGGCGAGCTTACCGCATGCTGAGCGGGTGCCTTCTGGGTAGATCGCGACCGCGCCTTTATTTTTCAGCGCCTTAAAGATGGCTTTGAGCGATTTGATGTCGGCGTTTTCGCGGGCGACCGGAATGGTGTCGAGTTTGTGCAGTGCTTTGCCGAACCAGCCTTTGTAAAGGGTGTCACGAGCGAAGTAATTGAACGGGCGATGCACTTGGGCGCCGATCGCAGGCGGATCGTAAAAGCTGATGTGGTTGGCGGCGAAGATCACACTCCCAGTCAGCGGCACGCCGCTCATCCCTGAAGTAGAATAGTCGTAAAACGTGCTGAAAAACCAGTCTGCGATGACGCGGACACATTCGTAAAAAGGTGGAGTCGTTGGGCGTGAGTTGGACATCTTTTTGAAACGCTGAGGTAGGTTCACCGGAGAGGGCGAAGCAAATTTGGAAATGCTGTTGCGAGGAACGTAGTAATGACATGAGCGACCGTAAAATCGATCGGATCAATATGGAAATATGAAACTGCGGATGTTTAAACTTTTCCCGCAGTAATGATTCCGCAAATGTAATCGGCCACGCCTTCGAGGGGCAAGGGACCAGTATCGACGCGGACGGCACCTGCGGGGCAGATCAGCGGCGCGGTTTTACGTTGGCTGTCGCGCTTGTCGCGTTCGGCGATGGAGTCGGTCTGACCGTCTTTCGCACGGCGTGCGGCACGAGTCGCTTCGTCGGCAAACAGGAAGAAGCGGAAGTCTGCGTTGGGGAAAATGATCGAGCCGATGTCACGGCCTTCCATGATCAGCCCAGTGAATTCGGCGTGATCGCGAGCGACTTGAGCTTGGCTGCGTTGATAGTTAAACAAGAATTCGCGGACAGATTCGACCGCGGCAAACATAGAGACGTTGGCATTGACTTCGGGGGAGCGGATGTCGGCATCGGCAGGCACGTCGCCGTTGATGCTCAGCAGGGCGCTGCGACCCTTGATGGTAGTGCCGAGTTTGAGTGATTTAAGCACTGCGGAGATGGCTTCTGGTGTTTCCAAGTCTGCACCGGCTTCGAGCAACGCGTAGGTCAGCGTGCGGTAATGCGCGCCGGTATCGACGTGCATGTGGTTAAGGCGCTCGGCAATGGCACGGGAGGTCGAAGACTTTCCCGTGGCCGCGCCGCCATCAACGGCGATGATGCTGAATCCAGAACTGTTTGGCATATCCAGTTAAGTAAGGCAGTTAAGGGCGAAGCGACAAGAACGGATTCCGCGAAGTGGCTACTTCGCCTCGCCCCGACGACTGTTTACCTGTCACTTCAGCTACGCTGGTTTGCGGCTGCTGCGGACCACGCGGAGGTGGTCCCTCCCTTAGTATGTAAGCAGGGAGGGTTGACCTCCGTGTCGACCGTTTTGCCTTGGCGCACCCGCCGGGTGTTTGCTGCGGACCACGCGGAGGTGGTCCCTCCCTTAGTATGTAAGCAGGGAGGGTTGACCTCCGTGTCGACCGTGTTGCCTTGGCGCACCCGTCGAGTGTTTGCTGCGGACCACGTGGAGGTGGTCCCTCCTTGAGTATGTAAGCAGGGAGGGTTGACCTCCGTGTCGACCGTGTTGCCTGGCCTCGCCCGTCGAGTGCTCGATGCGGCCTGTCGGGCAGTGACCTGCGGGCATGGCACTCAAGGGCATAATAACAAGCCTCGCCCGACGACTGCTCAACTCAACCTGCGCTGGCCTCTGGCTGAATCATGTGCACCTCGCGCTGTGGGAAGGGAATGGTGATCTGCGCTGCTTCGAGGGCGCGAAAGACGGCGAGGTTCACCGCGTAGCGGGTGCGGTGGTAGCGATTGGTCGGCACCCAGACGCGGTAGCCAATATTGATCGAGGAATCGCCGAAATCGTCGATGCCGACGTCGGGTGCACGATCCGGTGCGACGTCTTCGACGGTTTGAATGGCTGCAGTGATGCAGCTGATCGCATTTTCCGGATCGGAGTTGTAGTCGATGCCGACCACCGCTTCGATGATGCTATAGTTGTAAGAGTTAGTGAAAATTTCACCGAGAACGTCGCGATTCGGGATGGTGATGCGTTGTTCGTCTTCGTTGAGAAGTTGAATATTTCCCAGATTCACGCAGTCCACTTGGCCAGTGAGGCCGTTAAGCGTGAGGGTGTCGCCGACTTTGAAGGGACGGGTGATGATGAGCACGATGCCCGCGCCGTAGTTGGAGACGGGACCTTGAACGGCGAGGCTGAGGCCGAAGGCGCTGGCACCTAATAGAGCGATGAAGGGGGTGATTTCGACATTGAGCTTACTCAGCGCCATGATCGTGGCGAAAGCGACGACGACGATCTTCGAAAACCCAGCGAAGAAGCGGGCGAGGGTGACGTCGAGCCCGCGCTTGTCGCAGAGCTTAATGATCAGATTGGCAAGGCGCCTGGCTAACCAGAACCCGAGGGCAATAATGATGATGGCGATCAGTAGTCCCGCGCCTCTTTCGGCCAGCCAGAGCATTAGATTATTTTTTAATTCATCCAGTTGCTGTATTTCTTCGTCGATCATAATCTTAATAAAAGGCTGTTTCAAGCTTAGCGACAAGACCGGATTCGACGAAGTCAAAGGCCGGATCAAAGCTGAGCAGCGGAAGTCTAAAATGCGCGTTTAGTCGTCCAAGCCTGACCACCAGTCCTCTGACTCTCGTAGTGTTTTAGGTGTTTGCCCCGCTTCGCGTAATTCACGTAGGCTGAGAGAATGATGGCGCTTGGCGAGTCGTTGGCCGCTGGAGTCGCAGAGCAAGGGAGCGTGGTAAAATCTCGGTGCGCGTAGGCCGAGTGCCTCGTAGATCAGCAATTGGCGGGCGGTTGAGATGAGCAGGTCTTCGCCGCGCACTACTTCGGTGATGCCCATCGCGTCGTCATCGACCACGACAGCGAGCTCGTAGGCAGGCTGTCCGTCTTTGCGCCAGACCAGAAAGTCACCAAAGTCCTTCAGGCAGTTAAAGGCGCAGGGTCCGAGGCTGAGGTCGTCGAATTGCATTTTTCGATCACCGGGCACGCGGAAGCGCCAATTCGTCTCGCCGGGGGCTTTGGCGGTTTTACCTGTGCCGATCGGCGGGCGTAGGCGCTCGGGGTAGATCGCCTCACTATTTTCTTCGTCGCCGTGTGGAGCTTGGGTCGCCCAAGCCACATCTTTGCGGGATTGATCGCAGGGATAAATGAAGCCGCTTTCTTTGAGGTGCTTCCATGCCGCAAGGAACAGTGGCATACGCTCGCTTTGGCGATACGGTGCAACGGGACCGCCGATGTCCGGGCCTTCGTCCCACTGACAGCCGAACCAGTGCAGGTCCTCAATCGCGGCTTCGGCAAACTCCGGCTTGCAGCGGTCGGGGTCGATATCCTCGTCGCGGTAGATCAATGTGCCGCCGGCCTCGCGGGCACGCTCCATCGCGATCCAGAAAGTGCGCGCATGGCCAAGGTGTAAATACCCTGTGGGGGTCGGTGCGATGCGGCCTCGGTAGGACGATGTCATGGGTATTACTTAATGGAGTTTGAAGGGTGAGCGCAAGCTCTTGGAGGTGTCGCCTAAGAACCAGAAGCGCGCATTATTCTGATTCCTACGTCCCTATTAGTAACGGGGGTGATCTCATCTCGTTAGCGAAAAACACTTGGGCAGTAAGATCAAGCAAGCTCCGCCGAGTCCGAGCCCTGCCCAGGCGGGTAAGCCAAATCCCGTCGGTAGGAAGCCGAGCACTAGCGCTACCATCGCAGCAATCAGTGCAAACGGCATTTGCGTGCGCACATGATCCAGCGGTTCGATGCCTGATGCGATCGATGCGACAATTGTGGTATCGCTAAAAGGGCTGCAATGGTCGCCGAACACCGCACCACTGAAGACTGCACCAATCGCAGCGGCGACGGTGCGATCGCGCTCCGCGTCTGAGCTCTCTCCGCTGACCGCAAAGATGACCGGAATCGCTAGGGGCATCAGCACGCCCATCGTGCCCCACGAGGTGCCGGTTGAGAACGAAATCACCGCGCCCAATAGAAAGATCATCGCTGGTAAAAATCCCGCCGAAATGCGCCCCTCTAGTAAGGCACTCAGATGATCCGCGGTTTCGAGTTGGCTAATCGCCGCGCCCAACATCCAGGCGGCGATCAACACCACCGTTGGTTTTGCGATCTCACGCACGCCCGACAGGAAGACCCAGCCAGCTGACGATTGTGCGCCTGTTCTTGCGGTCTTCGCAGTCGACATCAGCGCAGCGGCAGCGACTAACGAAGCCAGCACACTAGCGGCCACGAGAATCTGTGGCACATAACTTTCGGCGCGTCCGTAGGCCTGCGCAAATTTGCTCAAGCTGAACGGCAACAGCGACTCCGCGCCGATCACATAAGTCAGCAGGGGAATCGAAAATGTGAGCACCAAGATCGGCACAATTGCTAAGCCCCAATGGTTGGCGTGAATGGGCGAGGTATCCTCATCGCGAACTGGCATGTTGCGAGCCAAGCGTTCGGCCTTGCCCATCGAGCCTGGGTTAAACTCTCGCGTAATTGAGACCAAGGCCAGCAGCAGCGCGAACCAGCAATAGTAATTAAAGGGCAGTGATTTAAAGAAGTAGGCATAGGCACTGACCTCACGGCCGACCAAGGCAAAGCCTTCGTGGATCATCGATAGCTGAAAGGCGATCCACGTGGATATAAACGCCAAACACGCCACCGCAGAGCCAGTCGTATCCGCGAGATAGGCCAACTTCTGCCGCGAAACGCCGCAGCGATCTGCCGCCGAGCGCAATAGTCGGCCAATGAGCATGGTGTTCGCCAAGCCATCGAAAAACACCAATAGGCCAAATCCAAACACCGTAAATTGCATACGCTTGTGCGGCGCACGCCCAGAGCCGAGCAAGCGGTGGACCAGGCCTTGCAGGCCGCCGCCCGCTTCGACCAGCGCAACGAAGCCCCCCAGTATCAATGTAAATAGAATCGCACTCAGCTTCCAAGACGAACCAAAGATCGGCCAAAACTGTTGCAGCGCCAGCTGCTCAACTGCCGCGAGGGGCGCGCCATTGGACACTAACAAGGCGCCACACATCGCGCCGACTGACAGCCCGATCAAGGCACTGCGTGTAATAAATACCACGAACAGCGCGGCGCAGCTAGGCACCAGCGAAAGCCATGGATTGTCCAGATGGGCGATGCCGCCGCTCAATAGCAGCAGCACAACGACGACACTAATCGTTACTAGATTTCGAGGTGAGCGGAGGCCAAGCATTTGCGGCCCAAGCTATGGCTTAAGCCGCAGATGTCGAGCATCGGAGGTTTCTAACTTCGGTCGCCTCGGATCGAATCTCCTTTGGATGGGTGAGACTGTCGGCTGTCGGGTATAGGCTGTAGTGGGTCAGTTTTCATAGCGCGGCTTTCCGTTTTAGGGTTATTCGAGATCAGCGTTTTTGTAGCTACGGCGTGCTAGCGCCGTATGCATCGACGGTAATAAATGAACGAGTCGGTCGAGCGACTCGACTGCACCCTCGATATTCTGCAGCTGTGCTTTCTCCTTGATTCTCAAAGAAATACACGCACGCTACGCGATTTCTTAATCGGACCCGGATGCGTAAGTTGGCCGGGCTTTTCACCCAGACCACATATAATGACGTTTCACGATCTTGGACTCGACGAGTCTATTCTTAAATCTATCGACGAGTTCGGTTTCACTACGCCGACTCCTATTCAAGCCGGCTCCATCCCGCACATCCTTGAGGGCAAGGATGTCATCGGCTCAGCTCAGACTGGCACCGGGAAGACTGCGGCTTATGCGCTGCCGATCCTACATCGCCTCGGCGGCCACAAAAAAGGCGCGCCACCTCGTTGCCTGGTGCTCGGACCGACACGTGAGCTCGCTGCTCAGGTCGAAGACCAATTCGGGTCGTATGGTAAATACTGTGCGCCGAAGTGCTGCCTGATCCACGGTGGTGTCGGCTATGGCAAGCAACTCGACGAGCTGCGCGAAGGCGCGGACGTCGTGATTGCGACTCCTGGCCGTTTACTCGATCACTTGCAGCAGGGCAATTTTGACCTCCGCTCAGTCGAAGTCTTGGTGCTCGACGAAGTGGATCGCATGCTCGACATGGGCTTCATCGACGACGTGCAACGCATTATTAAGATGTGTAACGCAAATCGCCAGACGCTGTTGTTTTCGGCAACTGTTTCGGACGACATCAAGCGCTTGGTCGCGAAGAGTCTGAAAGATCCAGTCGAAGTCTCGATCGGGATTAAGCTGACGCCCGCGGAGACAGTGAAGCACGAAGTGTATCCAGTTGGCGCGATGCAGAAGTTTGACTTGTTGATCGCTCTGATCGACAGCATGGAAGTCGATAGCATGATTATTTTCTGCCGTATGAAAGTCGGCGCTGATCGTATCGCTCGCTGGTTGCAGGAGCGGGATTACAGTTGCGTAGCAATGCACTCGAATCTTCAGCAAAAGGCCCGCACCAAGGCCTTGGAGCAGTTTAAGGACGGCACGATGAAGATTCTCGTCGCGACGGACATTGCTTCGCGCGGTCTAGACATCGCTAATGTGACGCACGTCATTAATTACGATGTACCAGAGCATGCGGAAGATTACGTGCACCGGATCGGCCGCACGGGTCGTGCGCAGCGCGAAGGTGATGCGATGACTTTGGTCGCTCCTGATGAGCAGGCGAAGCTCGATGCAATTGAGAAATTTATCGATCAGCCGATTAAGCAGCGTAAGCTCGATGATTTTAATTATTTCCACGAACCGATCATTCGCAGCGAGTCTGCCGCTCCACCGAAGCGTCGTAAGCGCAATTCGGCATCGAGCCGTTTCGGGCGTCGTCGTTAATCGGCGAGTGTGGTTCTCTATCTTGTTTCGAGGGGCAGCGTCCCCGCGGTCTAACTGTGTTAGTTAAATACTGCCGCGGTTTTGCGGTCGCCGGGGACAGCATCGCTCCAGTAAATAACAAAAGTGTATTCTCGTTTATGAATTTGATGCTTTTTGATGAAGCCTTTGAGTCGGTTCGACTCGAAGGGAGCGATCCTCGTGCGCAGCACTTGCGTAAAGTACTGCGCGCAGAGGTCGGCACCTTGGTGTTTCTCGGCTTCGTCAACGGGCCACGTGCGCGGGCGAAAGTGGTGGCCGTGGAGGCTGATGGTAGCTTCGAGCTGGAGGTGGTTGGCACGGAGCCAGCATCTGCGAGTTTACCGGTAACTTTGCTGATTGGTTTGCCACGGCCACATACTGCGAAGCGTGTTCTGTTTGAGGGCGCGAGTCTCGGCGTGGCAGGCATTCATTTTTTCGAAGCCGAACGCAGCGAACCGTCCTATGCGCAGAGCAGTTTGTGGCAAACGGATGAGTGGCGGGATCGTATCCGCCTAGGCGCGGAGCAGGCTTTTAGTACCTATCTACCTCAAGTTGCGATGCATGCAGATCTGCAGTCGGCAATCTCGGCGCTGCATGGTGCGGATACGCATGTGGCGTTGGATAATTACGAGGCAGGTGGTTCGTTGGGCGAAGTCTTGCCCGATGCCGCTGCGAGCGCAGTGATAGCGCTCGGGCCTGAGCGTGGTTGGTCGTCTTACGAGCGCGATGTGTTTCGTAAGAACGGTTGGAAGCTCGCGCATCTAGGCGCACATGTACTGCGCGCCGAAACGGCGTGCGTAGCTGCAGTGTCGGCGACGGCGACGAAGCTCGGACTATGGACGGAGCAGACGGCGACGGAGCTTTGAACTCAAAGGAGTGAGGGCGAGTCGCCCTCGTTTGCGTCAATATGGCTGCAACGTGGGCGAGTCGCCCACACGCCTTTGTCAATTACCCACGCAATTGGTCCAATGCCTTAAAGAAGTCGGGAAAGGTCTTGCCGCAGCATTCGGGGTCTTTGATGGCGAGCCAGGGCTGGCCGTCGCCAATCAGATCGAAGCTGCCTAGGATGCCGAAACTCATCGCGAAGCGGTGGTCTTCGTAAGTGTCGATCTCGATCAGTTGCCCCGCGTTACGTGCCTTCATTGCACGGGCGCGTAGTTCGTTGGGCTTTATGCTAATAGTCAGTGCGTCGTCCTCTTCTTTGACGAGTTGGCCGAGCTTGGAGAGTTCATTGGCCATACCGGCGATCCGATCTGTCTCTTGGTGCCGCGTGTGGGCAATACCACAGATGCGGACGGAGCCGCCGAGCAGAGGTGCAATCGCAGCGTAGGTCAGGAAAGTGTCGGAAAATGGGTTAAAGTCGATCTCGCGATGGTCGCGGCCGATTGCGTCTGGGGCGGCGCAGTTAGCGATCCATTGATTGGATTCGGCGTCGACGCGCAGTCCGTGGTGGGCGAGCACTTCAATGAAGTGGGCGTCGCCCTGCAGTGGATCGGGGCTGAGGTTGGGAATAGTGAGCTGGCCGCCTTGGATCAGAGTCAGTGCCAAGAAGTAGCTGGCAGCGGATATGTCTGGCTCGATCGAGTAGATGCCGCTGCTCGGCGACTTGTACTGTAATGCTGGCAGCGAGTAGTTGCCATTGGCATCGCTGGAGGCCGGGGCTGCGCCAAAGGCTTCGCGCATCTTCAAAGTGATCGCGACGTAAGCGGGACGCACCCCAGGGCAGGCGATCTGCACATTGCCTGAACCTGCTGGTGCGGCGAGGAGTAGTGCGGAGAGGATCTGGCTGCTGGCGCTGGCATCGACTGTGGCGCTGCCGCCGTTGTAACCCTTGGCTTTGAGTGTAAATGGAAAATACCCCGGTGTGCCGTGGAACTCAAACTCGGCGGCATCGAGTGCGACGAGGGCATCGAGTAGGCCGGACATAGGTCGCTCGCGCATGGCTGGGTCGCCATCGAGTTTGTAAGTGCCGCCTACTTGGAGTGCCAGAAAGGCGGTGAGGAAACGCGCGGCGGTGCCCGCGTTGCCAACGTGTAGTTCGGCGCAAGTGTTGGGGATGTTGCCGCCCTCGCCTTTGACCGTGATGCTGTGGGCAGTCTGATCGGCTGTGCATTCAAAGCCCAACGTGGTGAGCGCTTCCAGCATGATGCGAGTATCACGGCTAAATAGTGAGCCTTCGAGGCGTGTTTCGCCTTCGGCGAGAGCGGCTAGGATCAGTGCGCGGTTGGTGATGCTCTTTGAGCCGGGCAACTGGATGGTGTTGTCGAGCTTTTGAGTGAAGGGTGTAATCGGGAGTGGATCGGTCATTTTTTGAAACGCTGACGAAGCGCGAGTAGCGCGGAGATGATAAATTGGAGCGATTTGCCCCGAAGGGGTGAGTGAAGTGGGTGCCTTTTGGGCAACTGCAAGAACAAAGTGGGTTGTTTCTCGAATTACAACTGATCGCGGTAGGTTTTGCCGCGTTCAAGTTGGGTGATGATGCCGAGCGAGTTTTGGTTAAGGAGGGCGGTTTTGAGATGATGAAGCTGCTGCTCGAAGCCTTCGATCGCACGTAGGACTTCGTCGCTGTTTTGTTCGAGGATCTGCTTCCAGAGCTGCGGATCGCCAGATGCGATCCGTGTCGTATCGCGCAGTCCACGGCCGGAGAGAGTCCGCCAAGTGTCGTCTTGCGTGGCGAGATAGCCGCAGAGCGTGGAGGCGAGTAGGTGTGGTAAATGGCTGACGTGGGCGACGATTTCGTCATGTTTTTCAGGCGATACGATTGAAACAGTCATGCCCAGTGTATCCCAGAACGCGCTGAGCTTGGCGATCGCTGCGCTGGAGACCTCGTCGAGTGGCGTGAGAATGCAGGCTGCTTTCTCAAACAGGTCGGATTGTGCATGTTCCATGCCTGCTTGTTCAGAGCCAGCCATGGGATGTGCGCCGAGAAAAGTGGCCGAGTGCCCCTCGAGTGCGCTGCGCGCTTCGCGGCAGATCAGGCTCTTGGTGCTGCCGACATCGCTGATCAGTGTATCTGCGGCGAGTGCCGGGCGGATTTGCACCAAGAGTGGAACGATGGTTTGGACGGGCGTGCAGATTACCACCAGGTCACTGCCGGCGACTGCCTCTTCGGGGGAGTCGAACACAGCATCGCACCAGCTCTGGTTCAGGCACATCGCGCGCGATTCAGGGCGTCGCGACCATGTGACGACTCGTGCGGCGAGTCCGCGTTCTTTTACCGCCATCGCTAAGGAGGCGCCGAGGAGGCCTGGCCCGAGTATTGTAATCTGCTGAAACATGGAAAACTTCGATTATTTAAAAAGAAAGAAAGAGATAGGACGTGATATGCACTTTCTCGGAGAACTGACAACTGACAACTGACGGAGCCTTTAGACTTGCGGCTGAGCAAACGTGAGGTTCATTTAGACAGACCATGTTTACAGTGCCAGCTCCAATTCCCTTATGGTCCGTTTGAAGAAGTCATCCATCTACCGCCGATCCCACGAAACCAGTGGTCTCAAGCGATTCATGATCTTGTTGCTCATAATCATGGCTTGCGTGGGTGTGTTGGTGTTATTCTGGTTCTTGAGCCAATTCGGGCCAAAGAATGTTGATTATAGCGTGCGCACCGCGGATGTGGAGATTTCTGCTGGGGCGATCGCGCTGCGCACCCAGAGTTTAGCGGTTGAGGCGCAATTTGAGGAAGTGTTGGCGATGCGTCAGGCGGAACAGCAGGATATGTTGTTGTTGAAGCGTGCGCTAGAGCTGCAGCGTCAATATGTCGATGCGATGCCTAAATATAATATACGGGCAACGCAACGCTTGGAGAGTCTGGGGCGGCGCTATCAGAATTCGTCAGCTGAGCTGCTTAGGGTGACTAGTTTGAAATTGGAGTCCGAGGCACAGGCCTTGGCGAATGATCAGGCGTATAAGGCGGCGCGGGATAAGTTCCAAGGGGCCTTTATGGAGCAAAAAGCAATCAATGAGAATTTCCCGTTGAGTTCGGCCTATAATGTCGGGCGTGCCACTCGCTTGCAGCGGCAGGCACGCTATCTTACGGCTGAGCCGTTGTTGCAGCAGAGTCTCGATTTTGAACGAGATGCAGATGCATTGATTGCACAGTACGAGTGGGAGTCTGCAGCAGCCTTGTTGAAGCAGGCCATGCAGATCCAGCAGCAGCTCAATCGTGAATATCGCGGCACCAACCAAGCGAGTGTGTCCAGGTTGGTGGGCTTAGAGGTCAAATTAGTGGGGATCGAGTCGGGGCAAGATCGTCTCGAAATCGAGGAAGTATCGAGACTGGCGGATGCGAGTCGTGCTGCAGGTGAAATGCTGAAGTCGGCGAGCTTGTATGAGGAAGTGGCACGCCTGCAGCAGGAGTTGAATAAAGCGTATCCTGGCAGTCCTTACGCATCGTCGGAGCAAGTGGTAGAGTTTCGGCGAAAGAGTCAGACCGTTCAAAGCGTCGAGCTCGGCTTGGAGGTTGAGAGTAATCACGATTTGTTGAAGCGCTTACTCTCGGAGCGCCGCACGTATGAGGCTGCTGAGGTGATTGTGGCGCTGCGTCGCGATATTAAGCACATGCAGAATGCGTTCCCGCGCAGTTCGCTCAATGATGAGGAGCTTGAGGTGAAGGTGCGCTATTTGAATTTGGTACAAAGCGACCTCGGCTACATTCAGGACCGTGTGTATAATGCGTTGCTTCCTGTGCCAGCGGTGGAGGGCTTACGCATGCTTCGTACTGAGGTGCCTCAAGCGCTGTATGCTTTGATCATGGGCACGAATCCGAGTCGTAACCAAGACGATGTTAATCCAGTGGATTCGGTAAGTTGGACGGAGGCTAAAAGTTTTTGCGAGCGCTTGTCTTGGATTTTAGGCAAAGAAGTTCGGTTGCCATCAGAGCATGAATTTAGACAAGCGTTGGGTCGTTTGCGTTATGTCGTGCTTGAAAAACACGCTTGGAGTATTTTAGATGCAGATGGGGTGGCACAGTCGGTCGGTAAAAAGGCGCCGTTTGCGAGTGGTTTTTTCGACCTTTTGGGGAATGTTAGTGAATGGTTAGAGTCGGAAGGTCGGTTTACTTCTGAGGAGGCACGTCACATCGGCGGGCACGCACAAGATCGACTGGAGTCGATTTTCAGCGTGCCAACACGAAGTGCTCCACGAGGCGATCGTAATCGATTGACCGGCTTTCGATTCGTGGTGTTCATCGACTGACATTTAATTAATCTGACGGGGCAAGTTCGAGTTGCTTTCGAGGATGCGCTTCTGGCATGATATTAGGAAGATGAAGGATTTAGATGGAGCGGTGAGCCAAGCGGATTTGCAAAAAAAAGCAGATCGGGCTAAGCTGATTATTTATGTTCTAATGTTTTTGTTTGCGGCACTCCCGATTGTGGCTGTGTGGCTGTCGGGCGCACTTCGTTTTTAAATTGCCAGCGATAATTCTTTGATGAAGAAAACTCTTCTCATTTTTCGTATCTTTTTTCTACTAATCAGTCTGTTTGGTTGTGTGTTAATTCCGCACCAGGTGCCAGAGTGGAGATTGTGGTTAGTTATGTTTGTGGGTCTGGGAATGGGGAGTTGGGTGATTCTGGTCGACCTATGCTGCTGCGGGTGCGGTCATTGCGTGGCCTCTGTGGTGCCGTCTGCCTGCGGAAAATTATTTTCGCGATGTATCGACTGGATGTTGCCGTGGCTTAGGGTTACAGATTAAGCCCGAATGGAGTAAGTCCGTTAAAGAAATGTTGAATTACTAACGGTCTGTAAGTTTTTTATTAATTTTCTCGTAGCGATGCGTTTCAGTGTTGATACGCTCAGGTTCATTGGAATAGTATGTAATGAAAGGTGGCTATCATCATGCAAAATAAAAGCAAAAAAGGATTCACACTCGTTGAAATCATGATCGTTGTGGTCATTATCGGTCTTCTCGTTGCAATGGCAGTCCCCACCTTCCAAAATGTTCGTGAGACCTCACAGTCAAAAATGATTCTGAACAACCTCCGCCAGATCGCACTCGCTGCAGACGAGTACTTCCGCGAGAGTGGCACTACAACTGCGACGCGAGCGGATCTTATTGGTAACGACAAGTATATCAAGTCACTGACTCAGGTTGCTGGCGAAACATACACATTCCCAATCACCACTTCGACTAAGCAGCTCTCTGCGACACCTACGGACGGTAACACTGTTGAGTATGACATGTAAATGTCGGTTTAGATGGTCATGGAATCTCAACTACCTACGCAAGTGGGTGGTTTTTTTATGTTTAATAATCAAAGAATCAGGCGTGAGCTCGCGCGATGAGTGTGTGCATCAATGATTCTGCAATGTCGCAAGAAGACTTTAAGTGTGCGCGATCTTGAAATGCGGATTGTGTCGTTGAGCGACTTATTAATCGCGGGGATTGAAGAACTCGACAATACCTGCGGCGGTCTTGGGGCCGATGCCTTCGACTTGTGTGATTTTTTCTGCGTCAGCGGCGCGGAGCTTTTCGATCGAGCCGAAGTGTTTCAGCAGGGCATGGCGTTTGTTGGGGCCGAGGCCTTTGAAATCGTCGAGGATCGATTCGCGCAGTTTCTTGCTGCGTAGTTCCGCGTTGAAGCTGTTGGCGAAGTGGTGTGCCTCGTCGCGAATGTGCTGCAGCATGCGTAGCCCGGGATCGTGATGCGAGAGGTTGAGTGGCTCGCGCCCGTCGCTGAAGATGATGGTCTCGTTCTTTTTGGCCAGTCCGATCATGGCGGGTGGTTCGAGTCCTTGGCCTAAAAATGCTTTGAGCGCGGCGGTGACTTGGCCCGCACCGCCATCGATGATGACGAGGTCGGGAAAGGGCTTTTGTTCGTCGTTGAGGCGACGATAGCGGCGTCCGACGACTTCTTCCATGGCTCGAAAGTCGTCGTTGCCGATGAAGGATTTAATTTTGTAGCGGCGGTAATTCTTGCGGTCAGGCCTGCCGTCTTTGAAGGCCACCATGGAGGCGACGCAGAAGCTGCCAGAGATGTGCGAAATATCGAAGCACTCCATCCGCTCGGGAGTTGCTGCGAGTGCCAGGTCTGTTTTCAGCTGTGCCAGGGTTTCGCTCTTGGGCGTTGGATCGTGCAGTGGGCGTTCGAACTTTCGGGTGCGCACACTGGTCTGCTCCAGCGCGTTGATGCGGTCGCGCAGTTGCGCGGCTTTTTCGTAATCACGGCTTTCGGCCGCGGCCTGCATCTGATCTTTCAGCTCGGTGAGCCATTCCTTTGTTTTGCCATCGAGAAAGGCGCAGGCGGAATCCACGCGTGTTAGATAGTCGGCTTGGCTTAGCTCGTTGGGGTGCTGGTAGATCTCGGCGCGGGCGTCGTCATACAGTCGCCATTGATCGGTCTCTATTTTGATGGGACTGGCGTCGCTGAGCAGGATGCCGAATTTTTTACGCAGGGCAGCGAGGGTTTGGCGTAAGTGAGTGGAGTGGGCGAAGGGGCCGTAGTAGCGTGATTTGCTGTCGGTGCGGTTGCGCGTCAATCGGAAGCGCGGCAGTGGCTCGCGGCGATCGACGCGGACCAGTAGGAAGCGCTTATCGTCGGTAAAGTCGGTGTTGTAGCGCGGCTTGTATTTTTTGATCAGCTGCCCTTCGAGTAGCAGTGCTTCGGCCTCGGATTTGACGACGATCAAGTCGAAGTCGTAGATCAAGTCGATCATGGCGCGCACCTTCGGCTGCGAGATCATGGTCTTGCGCGAGGCTTGGAAGTAGGTGGAGACGCGCTTCTTCAGGTCCTTGGCCTTGCCCACATAGATCGTTTGCCCAAGGCGGTCTTTCATCAGATAGACCCCCGGCTTGCGCGGCAGCCGTCGGACTTTTTCTTTTAGATTTGTGTGTTCTGCCTTTGGCATTTGTAATGTTTGCGTTATAAGTCTCCTGACTTGCCTTTATGTAGCGGTAATTTGCCGCGCTGTCTAGCTGCCTGTTTATGTCGAAGCCACTTTCAGTCGAAGTCATCAATTTTGGAGACGAGCTACTTGTCGGGATCCGCGAAAATACGCATCTCACCTATCTGGGCGAGCAGTTGGCGCACCATGGTGTCTCGATCACTCGCAGTCGGGTGGTGATGGATGATGTGGGTGAAATTGAGCGTGGCTTTACGCAGGCCTGGGAGCAGTCGGATTTGGTGATCACCACTGGCGGGCTAGGGCCGACGGCGGATGATTTGACGCGTGAGACGATTGCGCAGGTACTCGGCGTCGAGCTGGTGTTTGATCCTGAGGTCGAGGCGACAATCAAGGATCGATTCGCAGTATTTGAGTGTGAAATGGGGGCGCATCATTTAAAGCAGTGTTATTGCTTCCAGAGTGGAGAGGCCTTGCATAATGAGCGGGGCACGGCACCAGGGCTGATTTATAAGCAGGGTGAGAAACTTTTAATTATGTTGCCGGGTCCGACGCATGAGTTGGAGCCGATGTTTGAGAAGCAAGTGTTGCCGCGGTTGCGGCGGGACGGGGTGATCGATGAGGGCGATGCGTATGTGCAGGTGCGTACGTGCGGGCTTGGCGAATCGGCGGTGGAGCAGATGATGCAGCCGATCATTGAGCGGCACTCCGCATTGGCCGTCGCATATTGTGTGCACTACGGGATGGTGGATGTGCGCTTGGCTTGTCGTGATGGTTCGCTGCAGCTGGCTCAGCTGAAGTTGATTGCACAAGAGGCGCGGCAGATCTTCCGAGAGGACTTCGTTTGTTTCGGTCATTGTTCACTCGCTGGGGTGGTGTATCACGAATTGCGAGCATTGGATCGGACGTTGGCCATCGCCGAATCCTGCACGGGCGGCTCGTTAGCGGGTGCGTTTACGGATATTCCCGGAACCTCGAGTGTCTTCGCGGGTGGAGTGGTTTGCTATACGGATGATGTGAAGGTCACTTTACTGGGAGTGCCGGAGTCGCTTATTAAGCAGCACGGGGCGGTGAGTCCTGAGTGCGCGGTGGCGTTGGCATCCGGGGCGTCTGAGCGTTTATCAGCAGATTATGGGCTGAGTGTGACTGGCTTTGCTGGGCCAGACGGGGGCAATGAGAATAACCCAGTCGGTACGATTCATTTCGGATATCACTCACCCGTGGGCGTGTGGTGCAAGACGGTGCATTACACTGGTGGACGGCTCGATGTGAGGGCACGTGCGGTTCAAGCGGCGCTGGATTGGATGCGGCGTAAGCTGCGGAAGTATAAGATGGAAGAGTTTCTGAGTGCGGAGGGGGGGCTCTAGGGGATTAATTAATTGCGTCCCTGACTTCCGCGTTGCGCTGATTGGCGGAGTGGGCACATTAATCAGTTCCTTTTCTAATCATCCATCATTCCTTCATTAATACGGTGCAGCCGTAAGAGTCATGTCAGCGAAAGCCTTTACATTTATCTGTGGCGACGACGATTATCTTGTTTCTGAACGAGGTAAAGAGTGGTTTGCCGAGCAGACCAAAGACATCGCGGACGATCTGTCCAAGGAAGTGGTGGATGGGCGTGCGGGTAATGTCGCCGAGGTGGATGATGCGATTAATCGCTTCACCAGCGCAGTGCAGACGCTCTCGCTGTTTGGCGATCGCAAGGTTGTGTGGTTGAAGGATGTCAACTTTATGGCCAACAGTCAGACCGGCAAAGCGCAGGGCACGCTTGATTTACTGGACAATTTGAAGGCAGTCTTGGAGACGCTCGATTCCACGCAGGTCGGCGTGCTAATCACTGCGCAGCCGGTATATAAAGTGCGTAGCTTCTATAAGTGGTGTCAGAAAAATTCTGATTTTACGGCACTGGCAGTGGATAAAAACGCGGCGACGATGTATGCCCGCATGATTCAGGATGAGTGCGAGCAGGCGGGTGTGACCATTGCGCGCGACGCGTTGCAGCTCTTGATCGGCAAGGTCAATGGCAACTCGCGTTTGATCGTGGCCGAGACCCGTAAGCTGGCGACCTATGTCGCCGACACGGGTGAGCAGATCACCGAGCGGCTGGTCACCGATCTCGTGCCGAATTTCGGTGATGCCGATTTTTTTGAGGCTGCCGATGCCTTTTATTCGTTGAAGCTCGATTGGACGCTGCAAGCACTGCGTCGCCATTTCTTTACCAATAGTGAATCGCGCCCGTTGTTGGGTAGCTTGCAATCGCGCAACCGCTTGCTGATTCAGCTGCGGGTGCTACTCGATGCCGGAGCGATTCGTCTGGGTGGGCGTGGCATCGCTAAGTCCGAGCTCGAAGCGGCGGCCCGCACCTATGGCCACCATTTCGGTGGGAGCGAAGAGAAGAGTAATCTCAACGTCTTCACTCAGAATCCGTGGTATTTAGGTAATCTAGCGGTCACCGCCAGTAAGGTGCCGCTCAAGAAACTCATTCAATTTCAAATTGCCTTTGCCGAGGCCTTTGAAGGCATTCTTGAGCGTCCCAACGAACAAGAAGAAGTGTGCCGTGAGTTGGCGATCAAATGTTTGAGCTGATAATGAAGCAATTCTGTGTGCTCCTGTGTGTGTCGCTGTTGTTTCTGCAGGGCTGCAGCAGTCTCTCGTTCGCATATTAGCCCCGCCGCCCCGCCGCCGCGGCGCCACATGGGCATGGCACTGTGAAGGTCGAGGTGCTCGCTGAATCTGATTCGTCCTGGGACGGCGCGAAGCTGCCCGCTTACCCGATCGAAGCAGCGCAGATCAGCGTGGTCAAGGTGACGATTCCCCCGCACTCGAAGTTGAACTGGCATAAGCACCCGTCCATGAACGCGGGATATATGATTAGTGGAGAGATTCTCGTGACGGCTGAAGATGGTCAGACGTGCGTGGTCAAAGCCGGAGAGGGTCTGATCGAGACCGTCAATACGTGGCACTATGGTCGCAACGATTCTGATGAGCCTGCCGAGATCGTGGTCGTTTACTCCGGCGTGAAAGGTCGTCCGCTGGCGATTCTTAAACAGTGCGAGTAGGGCGGGGCACGGCGGCCCGGATCATCTTTGGGCTGGTTTGACACTATCGGTGCGGGGGAAACCGCGATCTTACCGTTTTTTTGGTCGCATGGGGAGGGCAGAGCTGTAGTTTCTTCCGTTTTCTCAAATTTAAGAAGCTATGGAAAACATACCAAATGTATTAGCGGGGCGCTACGCCTCGAAGGCAATGTGCGCAGTCTGGAGCGCGGAAGGGCGTATCAAGTTGGAGCGTGATTACTGGATCGCCGTGCTGCGTGCGCAGAAGGAACTTGGCCTAGACATTCCTCAAGAGGCGATCGACGCTTATGAGCGCGTAAAGAGTGAGATCAACCTCGACTCCATTAACGAGCGCGAAGCGATCACCCGTCACGATGTGAAGGCGCGGATCGAAGAATTTTGCGACCTTGCGGGCCATGAGCACATTCACAAAGGACTAACTAGCCGTGACTTGACTGAAAATGTCGAGCAGCTGCAGATTATCCGAGCCTTGGAAGTCGTGCGTAACAAAGCCGTTGCGGCTTTGCTTGCATTGGCCAATCGCGCGGAGGAGTGGAAGTCACTAGTGATCACCGCCCGCACACACAACGTGCCCGCGCAGCCGACGACTTTCGGCAAGCGCCTCGCGATGTTCGGCGAAGATCTGCTCCTCGCAGTTCGCGAACTCGACCGTATTATCGACAACTATCCGGTCCGTGGCCTCAAGGGGCCAGTCGGCACACAGATGGATCTGCTTACACTGTTCGACGGTGATGCTTCTAAGGTCGCATCACTCGAAGGCAGTATTCTTGACCACCTCGGTGTCGGCGCGTCGCTCGATACCGTCGGTCAGGTTTACCCGCGCGGGCTGGACTTCGAAGTCGTTTCGATCTTTGTCCGTCTCGCATCTGGTCCCTCCAGTTTTGCTAAGACACTGCGCATCATGGCGGGCCATGAACTTGCCAGTGAAGGGTTCGCCAAGGGCCAAGTCGGCTCCTCCGCGATGCCACACAAGATGAACAGTCGCAGTTGTGAACGTATCAATGGCTTTGGCGTTATCCTTAAGGGCTACCTTACGATGGCAGGCGAGCTCGCTGGCGATCAATGGAACGAGGGCGATGTCTCTTGTTCCGTGGTGCGTCGCGTATTCCTGCCGGACAGCTTCTTTGCCATGGATGGCTTGCTTGATACCTTCATCACGATTCTCAATCAGATGGAAGTTTACCCGGCTGTGATCGACCAAGAGAACCAACGCTACGGCCCGTTTCTAGCTACGACCACGGTCCTCATGGAGGCAATCAAAGCAGGTGCAGGCCGTGAAGAGGCCCATGAAGCGATCAAGGAGCACGCGGTGCAGACCGTTCGCGACTTGCGTGCTGGCACGATCACCAGCAACGATCTGGTCGCTCGTCTGGGTGCCGATTCCCGCCTCGGTCTTTCTGCAGCGCAGCTCGCTGAAATCATGGGCCGCGCTCAAGCCATGACTGGATTGGCGACTACGCAGGTCGAGAACTTCTGCGCGACGGTTCGCGAAGAGGCTCAAAACTTCCCAGATGCATCCAACTATACACCTGGCGCGATTCTTTAAGTATTGCGTTCAGTGCGGCCGAAATTACAAAACAAGACACCTTTTAAAATTAATAGAGAATAATTACCTATGTCAGAAGAACTCGAAGGAAATTGCCTCGTCGCCCAATCCGGTGGCCCAACATCCGTCATTAACGCCAGCCTCGCCGGTGTCGTTGCCGAAGCGCTCAACCACGAGTGTATCGAAGAAATTTACGGTGGGGTAAACGGGATACTTGGCATCTTGAACGAGCAACTCGTCGATCTTGCTGCAGAGACTCAGCAAACGATCCGCGCTCTTCGCCACACACCTGGCGCAGCACTTGGGACTTGCCGTTTCAAGCTTAAGAACCAGCAGGACTACGACCGTGTGCTGCAAGTCTTCGAGGCCCACAATATCCGCTACTTCTTCTACGCTGGTGGCAACGACTCCCAAGACACTGCCGACAAAATCTCCAAGCTTGCTCAAGAGCGTGGCTATGCTCTGCGCGTGATTGGTATTCCAAAAACAATTGATAACGACCTCGTCACCACAGATCACACGCCTGGGTATGGTAGTGTGATCAAATACATCGCGACGACCGTTAAAGAAATCGCCTGCGACAATGCAGCGATGGGCCAATATGATCTGGTGCAAATTATCGAAGTCATGGGCCGTAGCGCAGGTTGGATCGCAGCCGGTGCCGCTCTTGCCAAGAGTCGCGACGAGCCAAATGCTGCTCCACACCTGATCTACCTTCCAGAAGTTGCGTTCTCGGCAGAGAAATTCATCTCTGATGTACAGCACGTGCTGCAGAAGGAGAAATACTGTGTGGTCGTCGTGGGCGAAGGCCTCGTCGATGCGGATGGTAACTTCGTCTCTACCGCAAGTGCTAGTCCTGATGCATTCGGTCATTCCCAACTAGGTGGTGCGGGTGAATACCTCCGCGGCCTCGTTGAAGAAACACTTCAAATTAAGGCACGTTCGGTTTCCCTTGGCATGTCGCAACGCGCAGCAGTGCATTGCTCCTCGCAAACAGACAACGACGAAGCCTACCTAGCAGGTCAAGCGGCTGTCGAAGCTGCGATCGCAGGTGAGACCGACAAGATGATTACACTCGTTCGCGGAGATGGTGAAACCTACACTTGCGAAACAGGCCTCGCGCCGCTTTCTGAAATCGCCAACGGCGTAAAGAAGCTTCCTGAGAGTTGGATTAACGAAGACGGTGTCAGCATGAACTACAACTTCTATAAGTATGCACTGCCACTCATTCAAGGTGAGGTGAAGGTGCCATTTGAAAATGGCGTGCCGGTCCTTGCCAAGCTTAAGATGGTGAAGATTTCTCGTAAGCTCGGTGCCCATAGCTTCGAGTAAGCCTACGCGAAAGTCATTTTAAACAGCCCCGTTCGGTTATCGAACGGGGCTTTTTTGTGGTTCATCGTCGATTAGCGGGAAAGGCATAGATGGACGGTGGATTTGCTTCTGGCTCTTGGAAGGGACGACCTCCGTGTCGTCCGGTACCGATGCAGGAGAGGCTGACATGACTAACAACCCATAGCGAATCTTGGATTTTAATGTTATTTCTAAACTGCTGGCGGTCGACACGGAGGTCGACCCTCCCCAACAGAATAGCCGCCACATTAAGCTCAGATTGGTGTTTCCCTGATAAATGACGATCAACCTTTTTGGTGACAGTCGAGGTGAAGTAGAAGCAACACGCCTGTCACTTTTTTGAGTGCAGCCCGCACAAGCGCGAACGCCACGACCCAAGCTTTGTCTAGAGTCTGCTCCTACTCTCCTTATGCAGTCTTGTTGCTCTGGTTCAGGACGGGGATCAGGGTACTAAGGATGAATACTCACTCCGCTACATCTTACCTTTGGTGTAGGAGATCAGCTGTTTTGCGATAGGAATACGTCGGTAGACGATGTCGGTTGGGTCCCAATAATCCTGATGAAAGATGACTTCGCCTTTGCTGTTATAGCGGATGTGGGACATGCCTATCGACTCTTCCCAAGTGTCGGGTGGCGTGCTTTTGAAGTCTAGGCGCATGGTCCAGTCGATGTAGAACTCGCCACCGCTACGAATCACACGATTGAAAATGAACTCAGCAGCAGTGAGCGGTTCGAGGCCGTGAAGCATATAGTCGCGTATCTCTTCAGGGTCGGAGAACTGTTTAAAAGCGTCTCGGAAATACACATCTTCCGCATACACCTCGGTGGTCTTGCTGCTTAAGTTTTCGTACGTGTAGTTAGTAAATAGATCTTCGATGCCAGCTAGCATGGTCGCCTCTTCGGGTGATCCCGCTGTTGGTAGCTGGTAGAGGGATGGGCTCGAGCGCTCAAGGGCCGATTTGTAGTCACTATCTGGGACGGTTTGAGTATGCATATCGTTTGATGAGTTTTTGCCGGCAGTCATTGCAAGTAACGCGCAAAGACTACTAATGATGTATAGGTTGCGATATCTCATTGGGAGAATTAAACGAACAAAGTCAGGATTCATTACAAATAATTCAGGTTGCTGTAAGTTTTCAGTGATAATCTCGTATATTAAAACCTATATATAGCTATGCCGAATTCAGTGACGTCCCAAATTACATCAGATAAACCGCTTAAGATTGCAGTCGTTGGTTGTGGCGTCGCGGGGCTGACTGCGGCATGGCTGCTCAACCGTAAACACGAGGTGCATCTGTTTGAGAAAAACGATTATGCTGGCGGACACACCCGCACCCTACGCGTTCCGTCTGGTGCGGATGCAGGCGTTGCGGTGGATACCGGATTCATTGTGATGAATCACCGCAATTATCCACATTTTACAGAGGTGCTTCGGCAATTGGGAGTAGAGCTGGCTGATAGTTCGATGACTTTCAGCTATTATGATCGGGCGAGTGATTATGGCTATTCCGGTAATACGTTGGGCACTTTATTTCCTAAGGCCAGTTATCTATTTAAGCCTCAACACCTGAGCCTATTAAAAGACCTGTGGCGCTTCGCTCGGATTGGTTCCCGCGACCTCAAGTCTGGTTACCTCGAAGGGAAGACCTTGGGGGAGTACTTCCAATCGCGGCGCTTTGGTTCTGCGTTCCTGAATAATTATCTCTATCCGATGGGAGCCGCGATTTGGTCTTCCCCTGTAGCGAAAATGGCAGATTTTCCTGCACAGCCTTATTTGCACTTTCTGGAGAATCATGGGCTGTTGCGCTTGATCAACCGGCCGCAGTGGAAGTTTGTCGCCGGGGGCAGCCGCACTTATGTCGAGGCCATGCTGCGTGACTTCCCGCTGGCGCCAGCGTTGTCCACGCCGCCACAGAGCATACGCCGCACTGAATCTGGGGTGCTGTTACAGATGCCCGACGGCCAGGAGCAACACTTTGATCACGTGGTCATCGGCGCGCATGCGGATGAAGCGCTGCAACTACTGGCAGACCCGAGTGACTCCGAGCGTGAGCGTCTCGGACCGTGGCGCTATCAGCCAAACAGCGTAGTGCTGCACACCAGCCCAACACACCTGCCGCCAAATCCGAAGCTGTGGTCGTCTTGGAACTTCATCCGCGAGTCCGCGCAGGCTGATACTTCGCAGCCTGTGTCGGTCAGTTATTATATGAATCGCTTGCAGAACCTAAAGACGCAGCGTGACTACGTGGTCACCTTGAACTCCAGTGAAGCAATTCCTGAGGCGCATGTGATTAATCGTACGACCCTCATGCACCCGCTTTATTCGTTTGATAGCATGGCAACACAGCCTAAGTTAGTGGCAATGAATGGGCAGCGAAATACATGGTTCTGCGGTAGCTACTTCGGCTATGGCTTCCATGAAGATGCAGTTAAGTCTGCGGTCGAAGTTGCGCAGCGCTTTGGAATCGAATTGTGAGTTGGGAGTCTCAAATATACCGAGGAAAAGTGATCCATCAGCGCATGGGTCCAGTCGCGCATGCCTTTACTTATCCAGTTACTTTCTTTGCCTTTGATCCTAAAGAGTTAACTTCCATCGCCGAGCGCTGCAGACTCTTTGGTTACAATCAGTCCAACATCCTGCGTCTAAACGATCACGATTACTTGCACGGTGAGCATCGTCCAATCGGCGAGCAGGTCGATGCCCTGCTAGGGCCAGAGGGCGTTGGGCAAGTCACGCGCATCATTACTTCGCCGCGCTATTTTAACTATGCGTTTAATCCGGTTAATTTTCATCTTCGTATGCAAGGTGCGGAGTTGATCAGTGTGGTAGCCGAGGTGAACAATACCTTTGGCGATCGGCATGTGTATGTTTTGCCAGATCTCGAGCCCGGAGTGCGCGCCAATACATGGCTCGCACAATGCCCGAAAGCGTTTCATGTCTCGCCCTTTAATGATAGATCTGGCGACTATCATTTTACCTTCCGGATCGAGGAGGATGAAATTTACTTACGAGTGGATTTGTATCGTGACGATGTATGTGTGTTGAAAACATGGATACAGGGTTGTTGCGTGCCTCTCAATACAGCCAACATCATTCGCTATACGCTGCTGCATCCTTTCGATACGGCACTCAACAGTATGCCGCGGATCATTTGGCAGGCAGCTCAGCTCTATTATAAAAAGAAGCTACAGGTGTACCAGCGCCCGTCGCCGTGTTCACCACAGACCTTGATCGATCGCGATTCCCAGTTGGAGCCGCATTCGATTATTTGAGTTTCTTTGCCAGAGGGCCGAGTGCCGCCCAGGCACGCGAATAATCTAAAGCGCACGACGCGGAGCTTATCCGTCGGAATTCTGCGATCCTTCACTTGGTAGCGAAGCGCGGCGTCTCGTCTTCAGCGTCACTGGACATTCAGGTTCTAAACGTTTGTTGACTTGCATTCCGCTAGCGATAATCGTGATCAAATCATTGCTAATCAAAGTCAGCAGAAAGTTGAGATTTCACCGCCCGAGACATGGGTGGATCGCTATGGCAATTACTTATACGCTTACGCAATGTCTCGCTTGCGTAATGCCGATGCTGCCGCTGATTGCGTGCAAGATACCTTTCTAGCCGGCATCAAAGCCTTGGAGCGTTTTGATGGCAGTCGTGATATTAAGTTTTGGTTGCGTGGGATCATGCGCAACAAGATCGTCGATCAGATCCGCAAGTCGATTAAGGAGAACAAGGTCGACATCGATAATGAGGATGAGGCCTTGCTGGAGAGCTTCTGGTTTAGATACAGCGGTATCGCCACGACGAATCCGGACCCATGGCAATTTAATCCGCGCAAGGCTTATGATAATACTGAATTCTGGGATGTGTTTAATGTTTGTATCGATAAAGTTAAACAGCCCGCCCGCCAGGCATTTGTGCTGCGTATGCTCGAAGACATGGAAACTGAAGAAGTTTGTAAGGTCATGGACATTACTCCGAATTATTTATGGGTTCTATTACATCGTGCGCGCCAACAACTCAAGGTCGCGCTCGAGGAAAAGTGGACCGGAAAAGATGTTAAGTAATTTTATTTTCTAATGTTTACCTGCAAACAAGTTTCTGACTCATTATCCAAAGGGGATTATGCTAAACTCCCTCTTGCGAAGAGGTTCTTTCTTCGGTTGCACGTGAAACTCTGCATCTTTTGCGGAAAATACAATCGGCAGGTCATGGATGGCCAAGACATGTGCCGCCACTTCAAGCAACATGAAGCCACAAATTGCAAGTGCGCGCCAGAGTTGCAAGAAGGACAGAAAGACGAGTTAAAGGCGCTGCTTGCCACGGAGTCGGCAAAGTATCCAAAAGACTGAAGATTCGGCCGAACTTTTTAACGCTAAGAACTTTGAAGTCGAACGTTCGACTCAAACTACCCAAGTTGCTTTGTTCGACGCCAATCGAACTGTGTCTAGACGCTATTGCGTAGAAGTACAACATGCTGAACATCAATCAGTTCGGCCCCAAATCCGGCTTCGCAGTAACTGAAGTAGTAATTCCATTTGCGGCAAAACTCGGCATCGAATCCGAGTGACTGCACGGTCCCTAAGCGTGTATTAAACGCATCGGTCCAGCGCTTGAGCGTCTCGGCGTAATCGTGACCAAACGAATCCATTTGTAGAACTTCCATACCGCCGGCGTTGGCCACATGGGTTCGGATCGCTCCGGGGGACGGCAGATGACCGCCTGGGAAAATGTATTTCTGAATCCAGTCGCAACTTCGGCAATAGCGCTCGTAACGTTCGTCGGGAATAGTAATGCCCTGTAGCACCGCCTTCGCGCCCGGCTTGAGTGATTGCTGAATGATCTTAAAATAGCTGTCTAAGTATTCCTGTCCCACTGCTTCGATCATCTCGCACGAAAGCACGGCATCATATTGTCCGGTCAGCGTCCGATAATCTTGTAGTGCGACCTCCGCCCGATCTGATACGCCCGCCTGTTCGAAGCAGTTCTTGGCATATGCAAATTGTTCCTCCGAGAGAGTGATCGTCTTTACGATGCAGCCACGCTCAGCCGCACGCAGTGCCAACGCGCCCCAGCCAGAGCCGATTTCTAGTACATGGTCGCCCGTTTTGACGCCTGCTAAATCAAGCATACGGTCAATTTTGTTCAGCTGCGCTTGTTCGAGTGTGTCTTCATCGCTCAAGAACCGTGCACTGGAATATGTCATGGTGGGATCGAGGAAAGTCTCATAGAACGCATTACTTAAATCGTAGTGCTCTTGAATATTCTCGCGGCTTTGCTGCATGGTATTGCGCCGCGCACGATGATATAGTTGGTTCATTTTCTTCGCTAAAATGGAGAAGCCATACTGCACACGGCCGAGCTCTTTTTGGTTTTTTGCTAACAGCGTGAGTAGCCCGCTGAGGTCGGAAGTCGTCCACAGGCCGGCTACATAGGCTTCGCCTAGTCCGACACTGCCACCCGAAAATACTTTCCTGAAGAAAGCGGGTCGCTGGATCCGCAGTTCAATCGGAGAGAAGGCGGAATCGCCACTCTGGGCGCGTGCGCCACTTGGAAAATAGATGCGTAAGCAGCCTTGGTGCAGATTGCCTAGCGCGCGCAGGAAGAGTCGCTCCAGCAGTAGTGGGCGCGGGCGATCGTCTCCTAGTGAAGCTCCGCTTGGTGTTGATTCGGTTGATGGGGTTTCCATGGAAAAAAAGTATTGGTAGTTAGCTGGTAGCGCTTGTAGGCCGCACCGCGAGAGAGCAGGGAAGAGCGTTCTGCGTGGGGAACGCCAGTAAGGAAGCGTAAAAAGAGATAAATACTAGCAGGCCCCAATAATGTAAACGGCCATTGGCTCGAATGGGCTGCAAAGGCCACATACGCCCACCAATGTAACCACTCAAAAAAATAATTCGGATGCCTAGAGTAGCGCCACAAGCCTTGCTGGCAAACTTGCCCTTGGTTGGCCGGCGCTGCGCGAAAATTTGCCAGCTGCCGATCTGCGGTATGCTCACCAAGGAGAGCGCACAGGGCGATAGCGATGCCAAGCCAGTCAAACAGTCCCCATGGAGCGTCGATGGCCGTCATGGCGATACTGACGGGGCTCATGAATAAGGCAACAAGCAGTACCTGTAACAGAAACAGCGGATAGTAATTGCGCCGCGCGTTCTTACCCCAATGCGCAGTCAAGTAGGCGTAGCGTGGATCTTCTTTGCCGCTCAGCACACGGTTACGGATTAGATACGTCGAGAGTCGCCCTGACCAGACTAGTAGCACCGCCAACACCGCGTAGCTGCGCAGTGTGGGTTCCGCCATGTTCGCAAGGTACCCAATTGCAGCAATTCCCAAGCCTGCGGTCCAGACCACATCAACCAGCGCCATGAGATGAATCCGCCAGGCCAGCAAGTAGATGAGGGTCGCCGCAACGAGACCAATACCGAGCAGTGCCAACCAATAATTATTCAACGCGCCCTCCCTCGGTCGGGCGTTGTTCGGCTTCGGCATAGATCGCTTCTGGGTAGACCTTTAGGTCCCAGACCAGCCCCAGCTTTTCAAGCCCGCGCAGCAGCAGATAGGATAAGTCGAACTCCCACCAATACATCCCTTGTCGTGCCGAAAGTGGCCAACGGTGATGGTTGTTGTGCCAGCCTTCGCCGAAGGTCAGCAGCGCAATCCAAAAGCTGTTGCGGCTTTCGTCGTCATTATCAAAGCGCTTGTTGCCGATGATGTGTGTGACCGAATTGACGCAGAAGGTGACATGGTAAACTAGAATGGTACTCAAAAAGAAGCCCCACATCACCATTTGCATGCCACTGGTACCGAGTGCCGGATAATATGTGTTCAAGCCCGCACCGACTGCATAGAGTACGCCTATTAATGAGGCGACTGGTAAGACGTGAAAGCGATCAATGAAGCGTAACTCAGGATATTTGCTCAAATCCTTGATGCGATCTTGCTGAATCGTGCCATAGGCACGGCACAGTATCCAGCCGATGTGCGCCCAAAAGGCATCTTTGATCACTGGCGAGTGAATGTCTTCTGGCTTGTCGGAGTGCTGATGATGATGGCGGTGGTTCGCTGCCCACCACATGGGGCCAAGTTGTGCGGCCGAGGTGCCGACCCAGGCCATAATAAACTGAAAGGTGCGGCTCGTTTTAAACGAGCGGTGCGAGAAGTATCGATGGAAGCCAGCCGTCAGAGCGAAAACCCGCACCACGTATGTGATTAGCAGAGCAATCACTGCGGCCCAACTAAAACCAGTAAACAAAGCGCCAAGTGCCAATAAGTGCATAATAAAGATCGGCGACGAAGCCATCAGCAAACGGTTGTCTTCATCCTTTACGGCGTGTTTTATAATTTTACTTAGCTTTTTCATATTGGTTATATAAAAATGAACGAGAGGGGCTGTAGAAACTTACAGGGATATTTAGAGTAAGTTCTTACCACCTTCGGTCGATAAGTTTCTGTAATGGCCAAAATATACCAACTCACCCGCGAACATGTTATCAATACTGATTTAAAGACCGCTTGGGAATTCCTCAGTTCTCCCAAGAACCTCGACACGATTACTCCAGATGACATGCCATTTGAGATCATCACGGATGTGCCAGACAAGATGCATAATGGGCTATTGATTGAATATCGCGTCGGTATTCCGATTCTCGGAAGCCAGACATGGTTAACTGAGATCAAGTATATCCGAGAGGGGCATTCGTTTGTCGATGAGCAACGCATTGGCCCCTATAAGCTTTGGTTGCACTACCACGAGATCACAAGTCATCCCGACGGCGTACGATTCATCGATCGCGTCAATTATGTGATGCCTTGCGGGCCCTTTGGGCAGCTAGCCCACCTGCTGTACGTTAAGAAACAACTAAAGCACGTATTCGATTATCGCGATGTCGCGATGCGCGCGAACTTGTAGCAACCGAATGCGTTGGTGGTCATCCGCGTAGCTGCTGTCGGGACGGCTGGCTGCAGCTAGGCCGCACTTTTCGATCTTATCTGCGGTTTTAGGTATCGCTGGAGGGAAACGCAGCTATTGTGTTCTGGCGCTAGGTAGGTCGCTGGAGGGAAACGCAGCTATTGTGTTTTAGGTATCGCTGGAGGGAAACGCAGCTATTGTGTTTTAGGTATCGCTGGAGGGAAACGCTCCGTCGTTTCCATGCGTTGACTTGGCGCTGGTTTGGCCGCTGAAGCATCGGTGGTAACGGCGGAGCGTTGGCTCGGAGAATGTCGCTGCGCTCGGGGCCCTGTGATCATTATTCATGCCAGAGGAGAGGATTCATTTCACCCTGATATGGCCATTTTTTCGCATGCTCTATAAGCTTATGGCGGACGGGGTTGTTGCTCACATAGGCCCACTTTGCGCTGTAGCTGTCACCTTTTCGTAGTTGCGTGTCCCACGCATCGATTTGCCAAATGGGTTGTTCGCTCGCATCAGGCCAGCCCTTCGAGGCGCTCGATTTCCAGAATGCGGTCCAGCGCTTGATCGACAGGTGGTCATATCTCGCTGGCGAACAAAACAGATGGATATGATCGGGCATGATCACGTAGCGACCGACGACCCAATGATCGGCACCTTGCCACGCGTTACGGATAAGCTGATGGACGGTCTCGTTGGCTAGCACCTTCTTTCGCTTGTTGGTGCAAACCGTAACAAAGATGATGTTCGAGCGATTTCCTTGATCATAGACAGGCTGATGTGCCGGCTGTTTACGATCTTGATACTCCATATCGTATGAGTATGCATGCCTAACGCTGCAAAGCAATGATTCTGTGGTGTTCTAGGTGTCACTGGAGGGAAACGCTCCGTCGTTTCCATGCGTTTGCTTGGCGGCTGAAGCATCGGTGGAAACGACGGAGCGTTTCCCTCCAGTGGGCATGCGTTTGCTTGGCGGCTGAAACATCGGTGGAAACGACGGAGCGTTTCCCTCCAGTGGGCATGCGTTTGCTTGACGGCTGAACATCGGTGGAAACGACGGAGCGTTTCCCTCCAGTGGGCATGCGTTTGCTTGACGGCTGAAGCATCGGTGGAAACGACGGAGCGTTTCCCTCCAGTGGGCATGCGTTTGCTTGACGGCTGAAGCATCGGTGGAAACGACGGAGCGTTTCCCTCCAGTGGGCATGCGTTTGCTTGACGGCTGAAGCATCGGTGGAAACGACGGAGCGTTTCCCTCCAGTGGGCATGCGTTTGCTTGCGGCTGAAGCATCGGTGGAAGCGACGGAGCGTTTCCCTCCAGTGGGCATGCGTTTGCTTGACGGCTGAAGCATCGGTGGAAACGACGGAGCGTTTCCCTCCAGTGGGCATGCGTTTGCTTGACGGCTGAAGCATCGGTGGAAGCGACGGAGCGTTTCCCTCCAGTGGGCATGCGTTTGCTTGACGGCTGAAGCATCGGTGGAAACGACGGAGCGTTTCCCTCCAGTGGGCATGCGTTTGCTTGACGGCTGAAGCATCGGTGGAAGCGACGGAGCGTTTCCCTCCAGTGGGCATGCGTTTGCTTGACGGCTGAAGCATCGGTGGAAACGACGGAGCTTTCCCTCCAGTGGGCATGCGTTTGCTTGCGGCTGAAGCATCGGTGGAACGACGGAGCGTTTCCCTCCAGTGGGCATGCGTTGGCTTGACGGCTGAAGCATCGGTGGAAACGACGGAGCGTTTCCCTCCAGTGGGCATGCGTTGGTGGCCGCCCCATCAGTCCAAATAGCGCAGCGTTTGCTCGGAGATTGTCGCTGCGCTCCGGACCCTGCACGATAGGCCGTATCCGAAGTTGAAGATTACCCTTACTCTTCGAGTAGCTCCTTTGGCATGTCCTTCTCGCTCAGGCGTTCGATCTTTGCGCCAATGGCGGTGAGCTTTTGCTCAAAACGTTCGTAGCCTCGATCAAGGTGGTAAATGCGCTGAATCCACGTGTCGCCAGTGGCGGCGAACGCGGCCAAAATTAAGGCTGCGGAGGCGCGTAAATCGGAGGCCATTACGGGTGCGCCAGAGAGCTTACTGGCACCTTTGATGATCGCACTCGGACCTTCCATTGCGATGTTTGCGCCCATGCGTTGTAGCTCGGGCACGTGCATGAAGCGATTTGGGTAGATCCGCTCGGTGATGATCGAAATACCATCAGTCTGTGTCATTAACGCGCCGAGTTGTGCTTGTAAATCGGTTGGGTAGCCGGGGTGCGGCAAGGTAATGACGTCGACCGGCTTGAGCGAACCTTCGTAAGGGAGGACGCGGATGCTGTCGTCGCCTAACTCCATTGGCAGGCCCGCTTCTTCGAGTTTGTCGAGAAATGCGCTGAGTAGTTTCGGCGCGATGCCCGTGATGGTGACGTCGCCACGAGTTATCGCTGCTGCGACGACGAAAGTGCCGGCTTCGATGCGGTCGGCGATTACGGCATGTTCACAGCCGTGGAGTTTTTCAACACCAGTAATGATGAGCTCAGGGCTGCCGATGCCGTCGATCTTGGCGCCCATCTTAACGAGGAGATTGCAGAGGTCGACTACTTCGGGCTCGCAGGCTGCGCATTCGAGGCGCGTGCTGCCGGGGGCGAGCACTGCGGCCATCACGATGTTGGCAGTGCCGGTGACGGTGCTACCGCTGCGGCCGCCAAGGAAAATAGGACCACCTTTGATTGCGGAGGCATCAACGCGTACATAGCCGTTGGCAATTTCGACTTTACAGTTGAGTTTTTGCAGGCCCTTGATGTGCAGGTCGATCGGCCGGGGGCCGATCACGCAGCCCCCGGGGATCGAAACTTCTGCTCTGCGCATCCGCGCTACGAGGGGGCCGAGTAGGCAAACCGAGGCGCGCATTTTACGCACTAATTCATAAGGTGCGACATGGGTGATCTTCTTGGCGGTGATCTCCCATGTGCCTGGCTCGGGTTGCACTGTCTCGGCGCCGACGTGCTGGAGAATCTCGATCATGAAGCGCATGTCGCTCAGATCGGGGACGTTTTTTAGAACGACCGTCTCGTCAGTTAGTAGGGTGGCGGCGAGGATCGGCAGCGCAGCATTTTTTGCGCCGCCGACTTTGATCGTGCCATTGAGTGGGCCGTTCCCGCTAACTTTGAAGACATCCATAGTATATGCGCTGCGTTGAGATTAGGATTCGTTGCTAAGTGATTTTGCCGAGTGGGGCTTTTCGTTGCCTTGGCGACGTCCTTGTTCGCCGCGGTTTCCACCACGACCTTGTCCGCCGCGATTGCCTCCTTGGCGATTTTGTCCGCCACGGTTGCCATTGCGATTGCCGCCACGGTTACCTCCTTGGCGGTTTTGTCCGCCGCGATTGCTGCTACGGTTACCCGCTGGCTTTTCCTCAGGCTTGTTGCCGATTCCGAAAACTCCTAGAATCTTAGCAAGGAGACCCTTTTTCTGAGGCTGCTTACCTTTGCCCTTGGCTGGTGGCTTTTTGTCGCGTGCGTCTGGCTTGCGCTCGCTTCTCGCTGGGCGATTGGCATCGCGCTCCTTGCGACGGACGTCGCGTGCGGTGCGGCGTTCGGAGAGTTTGCCTTCGACGCTCTTGATCGAGGCGAGGGTGTCTTCACTGGGTTGAGGGTTGGTGATACGCTCTTCACGAGGTTCGCGCGGTGCACGCTCTTCACGAGGTTCGCGCGGTGCACGCTCTTCACGAGGTTCGCGTGGTGCACGTTCTGCACGAGGTTCGCGTTCACGTTCGCGTGGTTCGCGTGGTGCACGTGGTTCGCGTTCACGTTCACGTGGTGCGCGTGGTTCGCGCTCTGCACGAGGGGCATGCTCTTCTTGTGCGCTGTCGTCGGACGAGTCTGTACTTTCTGGGCGTGGCTTGCGTTCACGCTGTGGGCGTTCTTCACGTTCTTGTTCAGGACGAGCGCTACCGCTGAGTTTTTCGCCCTTCAAGGCGTCTGTTGCGCTGACTTCGCCCATTCCTGCGCTGCTGGAGGAGGCGACTTCGGTCTTAAATCCACCGCTACGGCGGCGGCCACGTGGCTTCTTGGAAGCATCTGAGCTCGGTGTGTAGCTGTGGCTTGGATTTGGCTGTGAATCAGTTTCTTCGAATTCTGGCATCTTATGTATGTGTTACTTATGTTATATTGGTGCTCGGCGTGCTAGAACAGTCATAGCGTGCCAAACACGTGTGTTTGACTCGATCATACGGACTCACGGATCAATCGGGGCGATCTTCAGGGAAGTCGCATAAGTCGAAACCGAGTAATTGGATTCGAGGTGAGTCACGTATCGAGAAAATATAGTTAGCCTAGTAATTTTTACGCGGCAAGTGTTAAAAATCAGACGATTCTGTGTTGGCGAGCGTGTAAGTCGTCGTGAGGAGTGGTAGTGTTGTGGTGCGCGCTGCACCTGCTTGCAGTTGGGCGTGCATCGGTTGCCGCTTAAACAAGCTCCCTTCGGGCAGCTCGTTCCACACTTGACTTTGCCGGGTGCAAAGCGACTGCAAGTCGCTGCTACTTTGGTTCTTAATCGTCCAAATCGAGCCCAAACACGTCGTTGACGGCATCGCTATCCAAGGTGCGTCGGCGGCGCGAGGCCGTTGGTTTGGTCATATCGCTGACAGCGGCGCCAAGCGTGATCAGTTCGGTATGGTCGACGCCGCGCAGTTTGAACAGTAGCTCGGGGGATTCGTCGAGGCGCACGCCGACTCCATACAGCGAGGCGGCGACGTGTTTGCACATGTCTGCCCAGTCGGGGCAGTTGCAGTTAAAGTGGATTTCCTGGGGCTTTGGGAAGAGTCCATGTTCCGCGTCCATGACTAGTGACATTATCTCGTCGGAGAGTTTGCCCTTTAGCAGCTCGACCAGTGAGCCGATCTTACCTTGGCAGCGCGCTTTGATTGCTGCCCACTTTTCGGGATCAAGGGCATCGATGTTGACGGTCAACTCGTAGATTTCGGAGCCGTTGACCAGCGCGGTCACGACTTGAGGTTCGATCTTTAAGTCAACGACTGCACCATTGCGCACGTAGCTGCGGCCGCGAGGGAGGCGATATTCGTAATCGCTGAAGGCTTCGAGGTGTTTGCACCATGCTTTGCCCCAGAAGCTTTTCGCGATCGGCCCGTTGCGCGAGCCAGTGGGGATCGGAGTTAGCTGGTAGCCCTCATCGGTGAGGACTTGGATGCGTTGTTGGGCTTGAGCCCGTAACTGCGCTGCAGAAGGCGGTTTGTGGTCACTGAATTCGTCCCAGCTCATAGTGTGGTATTGGTATGTGATAGATCGAGCCGGATGAGGTCTAAGAGTTCGTCATTGTTGAGCTCGGTCAACGATTTCTCGGCATTTCCAGTTAAAATTTGATCGGCGGTGCTTTGTTTCTCCGAGATCATACGGTCAATTTTTTCCTCAAGTGTGCCGCGAGTGATAAATTTGTGCACCAACACGTTGCGCTTTTGGCCGATGCGGAACGCGCGGTCGGTGGCTTGGTTCTCGATGGCGGGATTCCACCAGCGGTCAAAGTGCACGACGTGGTTGGCGGCGGTGAGGTTGAGCCCGGTGCCACCGGCTTTGAGCGAGAGAATGAAGAAGGGCGGGCCTTCTTCGTGCTGGAAACGCCCGACCATTTGTTGGCGTTGCTTGATCGGCGTGCCGCCGTGTAAGACTAGGCCGCTGCGGCCAAAGATGGCGGCGAGGCAGTCGGCCAGTGGCTCGGTCATTTCGCGGAATTGGGTGAAGATCAGCATCTTCTCGCCGCGCGATTCGATCTGGCTGCCTAGTTCGGCCAGCCGCAGGAGCTTGGCGCTGTGCTTGGTCGCGTATTCACCAGCGCCTGTCAGTTGGTCGGGGTGGTTGCAGATCTGTTTGAAGCGCATTAGATAGCTGAGCACGAGCCCCTTGCGCTGGATGCCTGTGGTCGCTGCTAGTTCTTGTTTGAGTGTTTTTAGGGTGTGCTGATAGAGCTTTGCTTGCTCTGCGCTGAGCCCACAAAAGACTTTCATCTCGGTCTTTTCCGGCAAGTCACTGATGATTGACTTGTCGGTCTTGAGGCGCCGCAAAATGTAAGGGCTGACCAGTCGGCGTAGTGGCGCGTAGTGCTCTCCAGTTGATTGACTCAGGCCTTGAGCGAACTTTGCAAATTGCCCAGAGCTGCCGAGCAGGCCGGGGTTAATGAAGTCAAACAAGGACCAGAGATCGCCAAGGGTGTTTTCGATCGGCGTGCCAGTCAGGGCAATGCGGGCGTCTGCTTTCAGTGCGCGGACCGCTTTGCTCTGGCGGGAAGTGTGATTTTTGATCGCCTGCGCTTCGTCCAGCGCCACCCAGCTCCAGTCGGTCTGCGCTGGCCAGTCGAGGCGGCTGAGCATGCCGTAGGTGGTGATGACGAGATCTGCGTTCGCAAGCTGTTCGGTGGGTGCCGTGTGCAGCATGGCCTTGGGGCATTCGGATGGGTGTGCGATGAACAGACGCAGGGAGGGCGCGAATGTTTCGGCTTCGCGTTGCCAATTACCAATCAGGGAGGCGGGCACTACGAGCAGTGCCGCTGCGGCGTGTGGGGTTTGTTGCTGTTTGCGCAGTAAGGCCGCCAGTAACTGAATCGTTTTGCCGAGGCCCATGTCGTCTGCCAAGCAAGCGCCGAGGCCTGTTTGCGTGCACAACCACAGCCAGTCGAGGCCGGCTTGTTGGTAGGGGCGAAGTGTGGCGAGCAAGGTGTCAGGCGGGGCGAGTTGCGCGGGGTCTTTGAGCTGTTGCAGTAGTTCGGTCAATGCTTCGCCCGGTTCGGCAAAGGCCCATTCGTGGCAGACTTCGCTGGTATCGCCGCTCGAGGCTAAGTCGGCAGGTGCACCCGCTAGCCAACGCATGCCTGTGGCGAAGGAGATGTCGCCGTGCGCTGCGATCCGGCGCCAATGAGCGAGGGCTTGCTGTAACTTCTCGCGGTCGACTTCGACCCATTGCCCGCGCAGTAGGATGAGTCCGTCGTCGCCAGCCAAGAGTGCTTCGATTTCTTCGGTACTGAGCGCGTGGCCATCGACTTCCACATTGAGTGTGACATCGAGCAGGCCGTATTCACCGACGGAACTACGTTTGGCCGAGCCGATCTTGGCGGCGACTTGTGGGCGACGGGTGCGTTTTTTCCACCAATCTGGCAGGCGCACGAGCAGGCCAGCATCTTCGAGCTCGGGCACGCTCTGCAGAAATGCGTAGGCCTCAGAGGGAAGCCAGACGAGAGGATGATAGATGTCCTGCGTCTCGACTAGATCGGCGAGGAGTTTGCACTGTTTCGTCGCGGCGTTGATCGGCGCGAGCAGTTTGAGCAGGGCGGATTTGTTGTTGGTGCCCGCGTATTCTTTGAGTGCTTTGCCGAGGGGGACTTGCTGCAGGCGACCGCTTTTGCTGAGGCCCGATGCATACGATGCCATGAAGGCGAATGGATACTCTGGGTCACTGTTGTTTTCGGCGAGATGCAGGGTAACGCGGCCGACACGTGACCACAGTGGGGCGTGCGTTGCGAGCAGGCTGGTTAAATCGGGCTTGATTTCGAGCTCCGCGCGGGTCCAATCGAGGAGTCGTTGCCAGAGCGCTCGCAGCACGTCGAGGCTCAGGTATTCCGCGCCGCGTATGGGGGGTGCATTGAGAATAATGTCTGAGAGTTCGCCCGCAGCGGGTGGATCGACCTGTAGTTCGTTTTCGCGATCCGCAGGAGCTTGGCAGAGCGCGCGGATGAAGTGCTCAGTGAATCCTTTCCAATAGAGGACGGAGGCATCGACTTCCGGCGACAGCTTTTGGCCTGCGATACGAATCAGGCCAGCCGCCTCAGACTCGCGGAACACAGTTAACTCTTTGTGTGCGTCGTCGCGGCAAATGACGACGCCGTGTGGGGTGAGTTCGAGTTGGCTGTGCATGCGAGGCGCGAGGAAAAGAGCTGAGGTCTGAGAGCTGAGAGTTGAGGGGCTTAATCTTAATCATACTCTTAATCTTAATCCTACTCATTTTTACATTCTGAGGGAGATTATCGGGGGATTAGGAGTATGATTAGGATTAGGATTAAGATTAAGAGTGCGGCAAACTTGGCTGCCTCTTTGCACTTGCCTGAGGGGGCGGCCGAACCTAAGCATAATAAATGGATAAATTTGACGAACTTTTTGATCTTCAGAACGCGTTGAACAAGCGCATTGGCGTGGACACCGACAATATGTCGGACGAAGAAAAGACCAAGTGGGTGTTGAACTACACACGCGCGATGCAGCAGGAAATGTCTGAGCTGATTGATTCGGTGCCCTGGAAGTGGTGGGCGAAATATCAGGAATTCGACGAGCAGAATGCCAAGGTCGAAGTGGTGGACCTATTTCACTTCGTGATCTCATTGGCTCAGGTGCTCGGTATGACTCCAGAAGATGTGCATGCAGCCTACACTAAAAAGAACAAGGTCAACCATGATCGCCAAGAGAGTGGCTACGTAGCCAAAGACGAAGACGACTCGCGGCACATCTAGTCGCGAAGCGAATAAGTGGCAGTGAGGAGTGAGAGTAATAAGTGAGCGACGGATTAGGTCTGAGCATTTATCAGTTATTCGCCATTATTAATTAGGCATCTTTTTATGAACGAATCTCCTTTTATGATCTTACTCTACGTCGGCGTCGCTGCCTACGTGGGTTACATGTATTGGGGAGACTATCAGTCGAACCAGACCTCGGGTCAGACGGATCCCAGGGGGATGCCGGGTGCGACCTCGGCTTCTTGGGGGCTGTATGGCATCGCAGTGATTGGCGCGTTGTTGATTTTGGCTGCCGAGACCGGCGGTGAAATTGCTTTGGGTATCGCCTCCGAGCAGAGCGAGATGGTGTGGTATTTTGTATTTGCGATCCTCGGCGCGGGGATTGTGGAGGAGGTGATCTTTCGCGGCTATTTGGTGGTAGACAATAAAGGACGTGCGGCGCTGATCGGCAGTTGTGTCGGCTTCTCGTTGATTTTTGCCATCATTCATGGCCACTTCTGGAGCAATGAAGAAGGCGAAGCCTTTGCGTGGACTTTCACGACCAAGGCCTTTTTTACGACGGGGATATTATTGGCCAATTCGCTCTGGTTCTACGCGCTGCGCTTTGGCCCGTGGAATAAGAATCGCTCACTGTTCCCCTGCATGTTGGCGCATGCGGCGAGTAACTTCGGCGTGTTTGCCGTGAAGTTGGCGCAGGGCTTTGTTGTTTAGTTGAGCTTGCCGCGAAGCCCGTCGCCGTACCCGGCGAGTTCTAGATAGGCTTGGCCGATGCGCTTGCCTTGTGCATCAAACACATCGCAGGCGCCTTCCCAGTAGGCATTGCTGCTGGCATTGCCGGTAAACTCTTGATCGTCTAGCTTCGGGCGTAGGTGGTAGGTCTCCAACTGGTTGGAGGTCGGATTGGTGGCCAGAATCTTGACTTCAGTTGGATAGCGAAGCCCTGTGTGCGGGCTCGTCCAAGTGCTGACGGTCTTCCATTTGAAGCCTTCGGCATAGACCGAATAATGTTGGCCTTGAACATCGATCCAATATACCGCGGACCATGGATCGCTGCCGCCATTGGGACGGCGCAGGCGGTAGGCTTTTAACTCGGTGCCATTGTCCAAATGAATCGCAGTCCAGTCCCAGCCATCCAAATCGCCTCCCAGTTGACTGGACGAGATTTCGTGGTCCATCCATGCCATGCCTTGCAACGCGATGGTCGTGTCGCCACGTGTAAGCGTCCCGGTCACGTCGAGTCGTGAATACGTCCAATACCAACTCACCGCAGCCGGGTCTGCACCTTTTCGGCTCAAGCCGCGTTCGCCAAAAATCAACATTGGTTTACGTGGCGTCATCGTCATCGTTAAGCGTGTGTCGCCGGGATAATTGAGCTGCATCTCGATCGCCTGTGCAGGCTCATTCCAGTGCGCGCTGATCGGCCCCGCGGAAATTTGCAAGCCCTGCTCGGCAGCATTGGCTTGCCAACCATTGCGAACGATTCGCTCCGCGTGAATGTAGCGTTGCTGGGAAATGTCACTCAAGGCGAAGTGCGACATGTACAACTGATTACGGCCAAAATGTGCGTCATCACTTGCATCTAACTGCTGCGGATCACCCGCCAGTCGGAACACGGTCGATTGAAATCCGAAGGTCTGGTCCGAGTCGATCGCTTCCAAATGCCCCACCCAATACCACCATTCGATTGCATAATCCGGATGGGCGCCGAGGTCTTTGGGTAAGTTCGGTTGATAATCGGGTTGCGGGACACGATAGCCTTTGTCCGTAAAGGCGGGCGGTTGTATCCACTCCAACTCCGCCCAGAGGGAGTTAAACGCCAAGGTAAATAGAATGATTAGAATACGGCACATATGCATTATTTCTTTTTGTGCCACCAGGCTGCTGTGCCGACTCCACAGATAAAACCAGTCATGACCATCATGAGTCCTAGCAGAGCAAAACTGCCGAGCGGTAGTTGCCATAACAGCGACCATCCAAAAGATTGCACATTGATGACTTTGATCAAGATCGCCCCCAATGCGAGGCCCATCAGGGTGCCGCTGATGTATGCCGCTAACGCGATGCCAGCGCCTTCGATGCCAGCGGTCAGTAGTAGTTGTTTATAACTGATGCCGAGTTGTTTTAAAGTGCGCCATGTTTGCGCAGATTCCTCAAAGATCGCCATCAGCCCCAATAAGAGGCCGATAAAGGCGACCGTGATGCCGATCCCATTTAAGGCGGCGGTGACTCGAAAGGTGTCATTGAAAATTCCCAACGCCAAGGTGCGAAGCTCCTGCGAATTGCGGAAGTCCAGTCCGGGATATTCTAGGCGCAGGCGATCTCTTACTGTATTCACTGTAACGTCTGGTTGTAAGTACAGCGTGGTATTGATCGGGCGCTGGCGCTGGGTCCATTCTTGCCAAACGGGGACATCGACTACTGCTGCTCCAAACTCGTTGCCGTAGTCGGCGAAGATGCCCATCACTGCCACTTGTCGCGGGCCAGTCGTTGTGGAAAGTTCGACGATTCCGCCATCCATCACATTAAAGCGCCGAGCAAATGTTTCGCTGACGTAGGCCGGCTCGGCGCCCTCGATCTCGGTAAACGTCCCTGGTGGACTCAGCCAAATCTGTTCGACGCGGCCTTCTTCCCAAATCGAAAAATCTGCGCCTGCAAGCGTCGTCACACCAATGGGGCCCTCGACTTGCTGGATGTAGAGCGCATCCATGAATGCCAGCTCCGGTACCATTGAGAGTGATTGTAGCACTTCCGGTGTGATGCCATTCACGTTGCCTTGGCTAGTAACGCCACGCTCGGAAACATACAAGTCGGCTTGAAAGCGGACATCGAACCAGACCTCAATCGTGCCTCGAAAACTGCCGACCATTTGAAACATACCAGTGACCATGCTCACTGCGACCACTAACCCTGCGACAGCTAGTCGATGGCGACTCGAGCCATCGGCCAAGCGACTGACCGCGATCCGCCAAACCACGCGCGGGCTGAGCGGCTGGAGCAGCCGGGCGAGTCGCGTTAATACCTGACCGGAGAGAAGTGCGCCCGCAAAGATCCAGCAACCCGCCGCAAGAAATCCGCCAAGTGCCATCTTCGCCCCACCTGCTAGTTGAGGGGGCGGTATGAGCAGCGCCAAGCCACCAAGCGCCAACAAGCTTAAGCCAATCTGGGGTCGACGCAGCCATGCGAAGCCCGGGGACCAATCGCCACGCGCCAGAATTTGTGCCGGCGGTGTCTGCATCGCATCACGAGCGGGTAGCCATCCTGCTAGTAAACTGAAACACATGCCCAGCGACAGACCGATCCAGCAATCCTGAGCGCTCAGTTGGATCGCTTGCGTCGAGGTCGCGAAATACAGCGTATTGACTGTATCGGCCAGCAAGTGAACCGCGCCCAATGCCAGCAAGTGACCGACGGCCAAGCCACCGATAGATCCGAGTAACCCGATCAGGCTGGCCTCGAGTAAACTCAGGGCAAACAGCACGCGAGCACTTAGACCGAGGCTCTTCAATGTGGCTATTTCGTGCCTGCGGCGAACGACCGCTGCATCCAGTGCCTGTAAAATTAGATAGGCCGCCACTAGCATTGCGATCAGCGACAAGATCACCAAATTCAGGCGAAAGGCTTCGGTCATGCTGGCACGCTTCGCGGCTTGCTCAGCAGCAGGTTCTAATCGATACCCGTCTGGTAATTGTGCCTGAATGCGCGCCTCAATCGCTGCCAAAAAGTCTCGCTTCGCACGCTGATTCGTGTCCGCCACAACCACTTCAATGCGGTTCAATTCGGCCGGACGCTTTGCCCAGCTTTGAACCGAAGGCAGATCCGCGATCATTAGATCTTCCGGTAAATTATCTGCGGGGCCGCCTAGGATCCCTGCCACTGTAATCGTGCGCAGCAGCCCGCCAAACACGATTTCAATGCGATCGTCTTTTACGAGTCCAGCACTGCGCGCTAAACTGTGCGTGATCCACACTTGATCGCTTGGGCCGAGTGCTGACCACCAGTCACCGTTGCCATCAGAAATGTCGAAGTCGCGTTCAAGAAAGTTGGGCAGATTACCCAGCGACAATAAATCGAGCCCGATTAGCCGTAGTTGCTGCCGTGCTGCGCCAGACTCATCCAGCAACGCGACCGACGATTCAATTACGGGCACTAAATGCCAATCGGGACTTGCCGCCACCGCTGCCAGCGACTCGAGGTCGTGACTGGAAATCGGTCCCTGCGCGGAGCGAATTAAAAAATCGCTCCGTCCTGAGACGGCTTCGTTAAATAAAGAGAAATTAGCAGATGCTGCTCGAATGGCTTGTCGTATTCCACTGAAGGCACCCACGCCGATCGAGACAATCGCGATAAGAACGAGATAGCTGCCCCAGCTCGTGCGCCAGTGCCGAAGTGACAGCTTGCGCAGTAACAACAGGGCTACCCGTGACTCTGTAAAAAAACGCATAGTTCAGGCGCGTGCCTAGGCGTTTACGATGCAACCATCTTTCATGTGCACCACACGCTCACAGATACGCGTCGCACTCGACTCGTGGGTCACCAGTAGCAGTGCAATTGAATATTGGCGCGATAAGGACTCCAGCAAATCCAAGATGCGATCACCACTGGTCGAATCTAAACTGCCAGTCGGTTCGTCGGCTAATATCACCTGCGGGCGATGCATGATCGCGCGTGCAATCGCCACGCGTTGACGCTCACCACCGCTCATCGCATCTGGCTTGTGATCAGCTCGGTGGGTAAGTCCCACTGCATCGAGCAAGGTCTGCACACGCTCGGTTCGCTCGGCGGTTGGCATGCCGATTAATTGCCCTGGAAGTTCGATGTTTTCGAGTGCACTGAGGGTCGGCAATAAATGAAAGGATTGAAAGATGTAGCCGATGCACTCGCGCCGATAGCGCTCCAATTCAGATTCGCTGGCATGGGACAGTGCATAGCTGCCGACTCGAATGGCTCCAGCATCGATCGGTTCGATCCCAGAGAGGCAATTGAGTAGAGTGGATTTACCACTACCACTCGGCCCCATTAGTGCGACGCGCTCGCCGGCGGCGATGGTTAGATCGACTCCATGCAGCACCTCCACCTTGCCGTAGGCTTTATGCACCGCAGATACTTCAAGCACGGGCTGAGTAGTTGCCGATGTGGTGCTTGCCGCGGGGCTCTTTAAATTTGAATTCATGTTGGTTAAATTAAAACGCAGTGGGAGCGTAAAGCTTACGATTTAAAAGGTAAAAGTCGCGGATTATACTAGTAGCGTGTCGGATTCAAAAATTCGTATAGCAATCGTGATGGCTAGAAACGTCAAATATCGAACGCTCAACTTTGAACGAATTTCAAAGTGAATGCGCGTTGTGGTTGCTACGCCATCTCCGGCATACCTCCGTCAACGTTGGACGTTCAAAGGGGAATAAATGGAATAAGTCGTCCGTCTTAGAGCCTCACTCAATACGGATGAATCGATTATTTTGCTTTCCCTGATATTCTTACTATTCGGATCTTTTTGGCTAGTGCACCGGTCGAATTGAGCAAGCTCGCATGGCACGTGACTTTCCGGCAGCATTGGCTGAGGCGGGTAAAAGTGGGAAACTGGTATTTCTATTGTTTTAAGAGGTGCCCGGATGTGCCGCTGAAGATAGTGTGAACTTTCTGCCGATTCTTGGAGGACAGCATCAGGGGGGATCCTTGTGTGAAGCGACCGTGCACCATTCGGTGAGTGGTATGTTTGCGATACGCAAAGATCACTGGAAATTGATTCTCGGCTCTGGTTCTGGTGGTCGCACTAAAGGACCAAAGGGCATACCGCCAGTTTAGCTTTACGATATGGAGAACGACCCTGCGGAGACTACCAATCTACAGGCGGAAAATACTGAATTCGTGAAGGAGTTGAAGGCGCTGCTTGAGCGTTACAAGAAATCAGGGCGCAGTGTGTCTCGTTGAAGGCCGAGGGCGGGAGACGCGCATTCCGCGTATTAGAATTCCAATCGTGCAGTGTCCGGGGAGCTTGTGCCTTTTAACGGTCGAGCGGATTGAACCATTTGACTTTTGGGAAACGTGCGAAGTCGGCATCGGCGCTGTGAACGGTGGCATTGAGTCGCAAAGCGGCTGCGGCTATTTGTGCATCGCTAACGAGGTTGGCGGCTGTGCCAGCTGCGGTGAGTAGCGCTTCGGTTGTGGCGAGGTCTTCTAATTCGGCATCAATCAAACTGACGGCGGGGAAGTTCAGCCAGTTGTGTAGATAGGCAAATGCTTCTTGGGTGGTGAGTGGCTGTGCGAAGACGCGACGATTGGTGGATAGCCTCACAAAAGCAAAGACGACGCCAGTGTAGAGTCCGATGGCAGCGTCGCTTTCGATTAAGTCCTGCCACCATTTTAGAGATTTACTGTGGTCTATGCTGTCAGTGTTGACGGCATATAACAGTAGATTGGCGTCTGGTAGGATCATTTGCTTGTGCCTTTGTAGGTTGCTGGATTCTCAGTCGTGAGGAATGCATCCGCCTCTAACTCATCCGCGAAATCGCTTAAACGGCGTGGATCGACGCCCACTGTCAGTCCCATTGCTCGGGGGGGCAGTAGTTCTCTTCTTTTGTCTGCTGGTTTGAGCGATTCGCGCAGCGCATCGTTGAGGACGCGTTTGAAACTCTTGCGTCGTTTCTGGCAGGCAGTGCGGATGTATTGTTCGACATCTGCATCTAATGTGACGGTCGTTCGCATAAAAGCATCAAAGCATCAAAATTGAATGCAGTCAAGATGAGACATGTGATTTGGATGGCCATTTTCGCAGTAGATAGCGGTTGCCTTAGCAGAATTCTGGTCGCTCTGTGGTCGCTATGCCTACCTTTACCGCGATTGATTTTGAAACGGCGCAGCCTGCGCGCTCCAGTATTTGCCAGATCGGACTCGTCCGCGTTGAGCAGGGGCAGGTGGTCGAGCAGCTGAGCCTTTTGGTGCAGCCACCGGAGAATACCTACAGCTACTGGAATACCAATGTGCATGGACTGACCGAGGACGATACCATGTATGCGCCGTCCTTCGATGCCGTCTGGCCACAGATTCGTGGCTATATTGAAGGCCGCACTCTGGTGGCTCATAATGGCGCGTTTGATTTCTCCTGCCTGCGCAAGACGCTGGAATTCTACGGCATGGCCGAGCCGAGCTACGAGCCACAGTGCACCTATAAAATTTACAAAAAGAAGCTCAATGTGCTCTGTGATGAGCATGCAATCCCGCTCGATCACCACGATGCGCTGTCCGATGCGCGTGCGTGCGCTGAGCTGTATCTGCGGCATTTACGGAGCTAAGCCTTTCCGCTCGGTCGGACGCGTCCATACCTCACCCTCTTTCAGCATCTCCGGCTGGACTATGTCGGGGTTGCGTCTGGTGTTTAGATAGACGCAGTCCAGGGGGCCCTGATGGTTGATGCGCCAGTGCGCTGGTGCGGCATAGCTTTCAGTGCCTCAGGCGCGGCGAGCAACGGCGGGTACGTAAGTCGTCAACCGATTTGTTGGTCAATCCCAGCCATGCAAAGGCCACTATGCCGACGATTTGCGAGCGAACTTTGGTTGCTAGATCAAGCCGTCGCGTTTGAGCAAGGCATCTGGATCGGGGGCGCGGCCCATGAAGTTTTTGAATAGCTGTGCGGGATCTTCGGAGTTGCCCTTGGCGAGGATTTCGTTGCGGAAGGCACGGCCAGTCGTGGCGTTGAGGATGCCTTCTTTTTGAAAGCGAGTGAAGGCGTCGGCGTCGAGCACTTCGGCCCACTTGTAACTGTAGTAGCCAGCAGCATAGCCGGTCGGGCTGCTGAACAGATGACTGAAATTGAAGACGTTCGATTTCGGCTCGGTCTTGTAGTCGGCGCTGTAGCCGGCGAGTTGCTTTTTGATGAACGCGTCGATGTCTTTGTTGTGAGATGTGGGCCAGTTGATGTGTAGCTCGAGATCCATTTTGCCGAACGAGAGTTGTCGAGCATTGCCGCTGGCTTTCATGTAATTGCGCGCGGCCAGCATTTTGCCGAACAAGTCCTGCGGGATGGGCTCGCCAGTTTCGTGGTGACGGGCGAACAGGTCGAGGCTTTCGCGGTCCCAGCACCAGTTTTCCAGAATCTGTGAGGGCAGTTCGACGAAGTCCCAAGGTACGTTCACGCCATTAAGTCCCTTCACTTCGACTTCGCCGCATAGGTGGTGCAACAGGTGGCCAAACTCGTGGAAGATCGTCTCGACTTCGCGATGATTGAGTAAGGCGGGTTGATTGCCAACCGATGGTGTGAGGTTGCCGCAGATGAGGCCGAGGTGTGGTGTGCGAGGGCCGATCGAAGCGTCGCGGTTGCCGCTCAGCAGATAGTTCATCCATGCCCCCCCGCGTTTGGGCTCGCGTGGGTGCCAGTCGGCGTAGAAGGAGCCAAGTTGTTCGTCGGATTCGGCATCGAACAGGTCGTAGAATTTGACTTCTTCATGCCAGACTTCGGGGAGGGCTGAGAGCGGAGAAGAGGAGACTTGAGACTTGAGGCTGGAGTGCTGAGCTGAGGGCTCGGATTTTGCTTCGGTGGCCGACGCCGAGCGCGTCCCCTCGGCGATAAATTGGACTTCGCGTTCTTCGATGCGGAGGCCGAAAATCTGTTGAGCGATGTCGAACATGCCGGAGATCACCCGATCAATCGGAAAGTAAGGGCGCAGGGCCTCTTCGTCGAAGTCGTAGTTGGCTTGCCGTTGCTTCTCTGCCCAGTAGCCGACCTCCCATGGTTCGAGAAGGTCGCGGGGTTGATCGGTACTGTCGGCTTTAAATTGGCGCAGCGCAGTGACCTCATCGATTAATTGAGCCTGTACCTTGTCGAAAATGGCTTCGCCGAATTTGAGTGCGGCATCGCCAGAGGCTGCCATACGGCGGGCGGTGACGTGATCGGCGAAGTTCTCTTGGCCGACGAGTTGGGCAAATTCGTAGCGTAGGTCGAGGATCTCGCGAACGAGTTCCTGATTGTTGAATTCTTTGCCGCGCCCGATTGCAGCGTAGGCCTGCCAAAGTTCTTGGCGCAGAGAGTCGCTCTCGGCGTAGGTGAGGACCGGGATGAGTGAGGGAGCCTGCAGGGTAAAGCGCCATGCGCTATCGTGGCCCTTTGCAGCAGCGTTTTGTTTTGCAGCGGCGATGGCGGACGCTGGCAGACCGGCGAGTTCGGCTTCGTCGGTGATGATCTTGTCCCACGCGTTGGTCGCGTCGAGGCTGTGCTCCGAATACTTCTGGGTGATCTCGGCGAGGCGTTTTTGCACTTCAGCGGCACGGGCTTTTTTCTCGGGTGGTAGGTCGGCACCTTGCTCGCGGAAGTCGGCGAGCGTTTCGTGAATGTAGCGCTGCTTGGTGGCGGTGAGTTGATCGGTGGCGGTGCTTTGGCCAAAGGCTTTGAGTGTTTTCCAGAGCGGCTCATTGAGTGGAATGCTGGAGAAGAACTCAGTAACTTTGGGCAGTATCGCGTTATGGGCGTCGCGCAGTTCGGGGCTGTTGTTCACCGATTCGAGATGACTGACCAAGCCCCAAGCGTGGCTGAGCGTTTCAAGGCCGTCGTCGAGCGCGGCAATGGTGTTCGCGTAGGTTAATGTCTCGGCAGCATCGGCGCTGCGTGCGGCAACGTTATCGACTGCGGCTTGGGCATCGATCAATGCCTTACTGATGTCCGCCTCGATGTGGTCGGAAGTGAGGGTGGACCAGCGGATGTGAAAGTCTTTTTGTAAAAATGGATTTTGCATGAGTTTAGAAAGTATGAAAGTGGGACGAAGCACGACAGTGCGGAGATGGTGAACCGTAGGTTTGGCCTGAGCTAGGCGAAGGGTGACTGAACTGGGTGCCCTTTGGGCAAGTGAAGGAGCAAAGTCTAAAAGTGGAAAGGTATGAAGGTGGGACAAAGCACGATAGTGCGGAGATGGTGAAGCTTAGGTTTGCCCTGAGCTAGGCCAGGGTGACTGAACTGGGTGCCCTTTGGGCGAGTGAAAGAACACGAAGTTTTAAGCTATCAAAATAAACAAGTCTAGAGAGTGAAATGGATAGTTGCTGATCGAGGCAACTACGGATGCTGGTTTCGTAAAATGGAATGATCGAAATCCTTTGCGCAGAACAATGAGTGGGGCATTATATTGGGTTATGACACAACAAAAAGCAATCTGTCACCATGAGTTTGGCCTGCCTCTAGAAGTACTACGGCTGGAGAATGTACCGCAGGCGGAGCCGCAGGTCGGGGAAGTGCGGGTGCGGCTCTTGGCTGCCGCGATTAACCCGTCGGACTATGGTATGATTGGTGGTAGCTATGGCCGTTTACGTGAGTTGCCTGCAGTCGCTGGGCGCGAGGGCGTCGGCGTGGTCGAAGCGCTGGGACGTGGTGTGAGCAGTGTGGGCGTTGGGGCCCGTGTGCGTTTCCCTGAAGCAGGCACTTGGCAGGAGACCGCTTGCATGGCCGCGGCCGATCTGCTGCGGGTGCCGGCTGATGTGCCGATCGAGCAAGCGGCTTTGTCATTTATTAATCCGCCGACAGCGTATTGCTTGTTGCAGAAAATGGTCGATCTGGCGCCGGGTAGCTGGGTGCTGCAAAATGCGGGTAACTCGACGGTGGGGCTTGCAGTGATTCAGATGGCGAAAACGATGGGCTTCAAGACCATCAGTCAAGTGCGCCGCGGGGAATTGATTGCGCCGCTTAAAGCGCTGGGTGCCGACCATGTGGTGATCGAAGGCAGTGGATGGGCGAAGCAGCTCAAAGAGTTGACTGGCGGCGAGCCGATCCAATTGGCGCTCAACTCAATCGGCGGCGAGAGCGCGAGTGATCAGATTAAGGCGCTGGGTGAGGGAGGTACGCAGGTGACTTTCGGCGGTATGGTCGGCGACTTGGTGCGCTTCCCTACTCGATTTTTGATTTTTAATGATGTGCGCTTAGTTGGTTTTTGGTGGGATCAATGGTGTCAAAAGGCGGGATCTCAAGGGCTGAATCAAGTGATGAGTGCTGTATATGGCATGATGCGCGATGGCACCTTGAAGTTACCAGTGGAGGCGACGTATTCGTTCGCTGAATACGAGGCGGCGATTAAACATGATCAGCAGCCACGCTTGGGGAAAGTCTTGCTCAAGCTGTAAAATAAGTGGGCAGGTTGGCAGGTTGCCACGTGGGAAGGTTGGAACGTTGGAACGTTGGAACGGGGAAGGTGGGAAGGTTGGAAGGAGGGAAGGAGGGAAGGTGAGAAGGTTGGAAGGTTGGAAGGTTGGAAGGTGAGAAGGTTGGAAGGTTGGAAGGTTGGAAGGTGGAAAGGTTGCCACGTGGCGTCGTCGCTTGCGGCGGCCAGGGGCCGGGGGAGTCGCTCAAATGGGCCTGCGCAAGCGCAGACGCCACGGGTTCAGAGTCTTCGGAGATTATTGTGATAACTTTCGCAATCACACTCAGATTGGTGTGAGTTGTTTGTTGCAGGGTGGCATATCACTGCTAAACGTCTCTGTATTATGTTCCTGCCTCGATTCGCTCTAGTCGCATCTTTATTCGCTTTAATTGCGCTCTGCGCGTGTGCCCCTAATGGCCTCGAAGTCGTCGGCGAGACTGACGAGAAGCAGTATCAATTGGCCAAGGATTACCAAGGCCAAGGGCGCACAGAAGAGGCGCTGAGTGCCTTTTTACGGGTGATTGATGCGCGCCGTGACGCGCCCGAGTCTCATTTCGAGGCAGGCTATATCTACCTGAATTCAATGAAGGATCCGGTGAAGGCGATTTATCATTTTGATCGTTATTTGCAGTTTAAGCCGCAGTCGCCGCAGGCGACGCAGGTGCGCCAGTTGATCGAGACGGCGCAGAAGGAGTTCGCTCGGCAATTGCCGGCGCATCCGTATCAAGGGGAGCTCGACCGGATTGATCTGATGGAGTTGGTGAAGAGTTTAAAGTTGGAGAATGATAGTTTAACGCGCGAGTTGGCGGCTGCGCGGCAGCGTGTGCAACAGTTGCAGAATGTGGTGGGTGGCGCGCGACGTGTGCCGACCGCGCAGGCCACCGTGACAGGGCAACGATCTCGCACGCCGACGCAAGTGCAGGCGGTTGCGCCAACCCCGGACCCAGCGAGTGCGCCGCGTAGCTATACGGTTAAGTCGGGTGATTCGCTCAGTAGTATCAGTCGCGCGGTGTATGGCACACCGTCGCGCTGGATTGATATTTATCAGGCGAATCGCGATCGTCTTTCGAGTGAAAATGCGTTAAAGGTCGGCCAAGATCTACGGATTCCGTGATGGATGCTTTGACGTGAGGGCAGTGTGAACTCAGTATTTAAGCGATGAAAACCTGCTACTTTGATTATAATGCGACTGCACCGCTGCGGCCTGAGGCAAAGGCTGCGTGGCTGTCGGCGACAGAAGACTTGTGGCTCAATCCGTCTAGTCCGTATCGTGCTGCGGCGCGGGTGCATGCGCATTTGGCAGAAGTGCGTTCGGTGGTGGCGGGCTTATTTGCAGTCGCCGCTGAGCGGGTGGTGTTTAACTCCGGCGCGACAGAGGCGAATAATGCGATCTTCGCGCATTGGGCCGCGACGTTGCCAGCGAATACGCGCATTGGCGTGAGCCCCACCGAGCACCCGAGCGTGCTGGCAGCGGCGCAGCATTTTTTCGGTGAGCGCGTGATTTGGCTGGCGCTGGATGGCAATGGTGCGGTCGATGTGGCGGCACTGCAGCACGTTTTGAACGAACGGCAACTCGCTGCAGTCTCCGTGATGGCGGCAAATAATGAGACTGGTATTTTAAACGACTGGGCCGCAATCGCCACAGCATGTCGCGCGCAAGGGGTGCCGTATCATTGTGATGCGTCGCAATGGATCGGAAAGTTACCACTCGATGGTTTGCAAACCTGTGATTTTCTGACCGGCGCAGCGCATAAGTTCGGTGGACCAAAGGGTGTTGGCCTATGTCTATTGCCAGCGGAGAATTCGGGGTTTATGTCACTGACTGGTGGAGCTCAAGAGTTTGGTCATCGTGCTGGCACTGAGGATGTCGCGGGTATATTGGCAATGGTGGCTGCTCTGCAAGCGGTCGAGCGCGGTTCTGCGCAGGGTCGGGATGCGTTTCTTGTCGAACTCGGCCAAGTGTTGCCGGCGGTCGAGGTGGTTGGGCTTGCGGCGCAGCGCTTGTGCAATACGGCACTGTTAATCATGCCAGAGTTTGCGAGTGTGCGCTGGATCCGTGCCCTAGAGAAGCGCGGCTTTTTAGTCTCAGCGGGTTCGGCTTGTTCGACCGGCAAGCAGGGGCCGTCGCCAGTGTTAGCTGCGATGGGCGTGCCGGCAGATGCGATGCAGCGAGTGCTGCGTGTGAGCTCTGGTTGGGCGACGAGTGTGGCGGATTGGCTGGCGTTAGCCGCAGCCATGGCCGAATGCCGCTCGATGCTTAGTTCCGAGGCGGACGGTTCGACTTCGACCGTCATTTCTATTTAACCTGGTCTGGCACTTATGCGTTTCCTTAATCTTCGTGTGCAGGACTTTCGTAATGTTGAGTTTGCGGAGCTGGATCTGAGCGCTGGACGCACGTTTCTGCTCGGCGCCAATGGGCAAGGGAAGTCGAATTTGTTGGAAGCGCTCGGGCTGGTCACCGCGCTACGCTCGTTTCGTACGCAGAGTATGTCGGCGTTGCCGCGGCAGGGCAGCGCTGCCTTCACCGCAGTCTATTCGATCGAGCATGATGTCGAAGGGCGGGCCGAGCTGGAGGTGCAGTCTGGCAAGTCAGGGCGGCGCGTGACGATTGATGGCGAGCGTGTGTCACGGCTGGGTGACTTTATTGGTCGCTTTCCGGTCGTGTCGCTGAGTTCGGCAGATTTAATGCTGCTGCGCGGCTCGCCGGCAGAGCGTCGCCGCTTTGTAGACCTGACGCTGTCTGCAATTGACCCAGAGTATTACCATGCGCTGCGTAATTATCATCGTGGCGTCGCAGAGCGAAACCGCCTATTGAAAAAAGGTGGTAGTGCGGCGGAGCTGTCGGCTTTTGAGGCCGAGATTGCGCCACATGCGGTGGCTGTGGCGAGCAAGCGACAGGACGGGGTGCAGCGTTTGCGCCAAGTGTTGGTCTCGGTGTATGCCGATATTGCGGAGGCCGATGAAGGCCCGGAATTGGAGTTTAAAGTCAACGCTGCGTGTGAGGATGTTGAATCGGTCAGTCGTATGCTGCACGATGGTCGCAAGCGCGATACGATCATGGGCTCGACGCAAAAGGGGCCGCATCGTGACGATTTTCAGCTAGCACTGAGTGTCGGCGGGGCGAAGGAGTATGCATCCGATGGTCAGCAGCGCGGCTTGTGCGTGGCCTTGCGGATTGCGCAGGCGCGGATCTTTCAGCAAAGCCTCGGGTTGACACCGGTATTGCTGGCGGACGATGTGTTGGGCGAGCTCGACCCGCATCGTAAAGCGGGTTTTTGGCGAGCCTGTCCCCCGGAGCTGCAGATCATCGCAACCGGCACTGAGTTGCCGGAGGCGAGCGCGGACTGGGCGATTTGGCAGGTGGCAAAGGGACAATTTACGCGTCAGGTGTGAGACCTCTAGCAGCTCTAGGCTCTAAGCTTTTCGTAGCTGTAGAGTGATTTATTTCGTGGCGTGCGAGCTAGCTCGC
>CALKBZ010000007.1 GCA_937775295.1 uncultured Opitutales bacterium | reverse complement strand
ATAGTATTCGTGACTTTTATCATGTGAAAAGTCGTGATTTATTGGTGTATTTGTGGAGTATTGCTTAGTTTGATCGTTAGGCAATTGTATTTTTAATTGGGTTTTATTATTTTGTGTTTATTCTTTTATTTTAGGGCAGAGTGAATGTTTGAGGATTGCTTTAGCTCTTCTTTGGGCTACTCGTGGAGTCGAATATTGACCTTGCTAAACATGGCTTGAGGTCATGTAGTAGTTATTCGACTTATGCATGACTGGGTTAAAGTTCATTTGAAGGCATATTCGGGCGCGAGTGTGGAGGAGCGACGGGCGTGGTGGATCACGCTCAAGTGGTATTTTGGTTATTGCGCGAAGAAGGAGTTGGGGGAGCCGACCAACCGCGATAATGGAAAGATTTTTTGGCGAGATGCGGTCTTGTGCGCAGATCCAGAGGATTGGCAGAAGGCGCAGTGGGGCGATGCGTTAAAGTGGTTTTTTGAAGAGCTGGCGGCTCGCGATGTTGCAGGGGCGAAGTTGAGGAGTGCGCTGCGTCGTCGTCACCTAGCGTATGCGACGGAGAAGGCTTACATGGGTTGGTTGCGGCGTTTTCAGGCGTTCTTACATCCGAAGGAAGCGATGGGCTCGGAGTCGGCAGACGTGGTGCGTTTTTTGACTTACTTGGCGGAGGTGCAGGAGTTGGCGCCGACGGGCCAGAACCAGTGTTTTAATGCTTTGTTGTTTTTCTTCCGTTATGTGCGGGAACAGCCGGATGTAGATTTTCAGGGAGCCACGCGGGCTAAGAAGCGGCAGCGGGTGCCAGTCGTTTTATCGACGCGTGAGGTGACGCGCTTATTGGAGCTGTTGCCGACGAAGTTTCGGCTAATGGGGCGCTTGCAGTATGGAGCAGGTCTGCGGGTGAATGAGTTATTACGTTTGCGGGTAAAGGATCTGGATTTTGATCGCGGGCAGTTGGTGGTCCGAGGGGGCAAAGGCGATAAGGATCGGATCACGGTGCTGCCGAGTTCTTTAGTGGACTTATTGCAGCTGCAACTAGAGCAGGTGCGGGCTTTGCATGTGGAGGATGTGGCTGCGGACTTTGGCGGTGCTAGTATGGCGGAAGCGTTGGCACGTAAGTTCAGCGTGGCGCGGGCTGAGTTGAGCTGGCAGTATCTGTTTCCGCACAGTCGGCTAGCGAAAGATCCTCGCAGCGAGGAGATGCTGCGGCACCATGCTTTGGAGAACTCTTACCAAAATGCGATCCGCACGACGGCGAAGAAAGCGGGCATCGAAAAGCGAGTGACGCCGCATGTGTTACGGCACAGTTTTGCGACGCATATGCTCGAAGGTGGGGCAGATATACGCACGGTGCAGGATCTACTCGGGCATGCCTCGGTTGAGACGACGCAGATCTATACCCATGTGATGAAGAAGCCGTTCGGGATCGTGAGCCCGTTGGATCGACTTTGAGCCGTGCTGCGCACGGAGTGAAAGTGCTGCGCACGGAGTGAAAGTGCTGCGCACGAAGTTGAAAGTGCTGCGCACAAAGTGATCGTGCTGCGCACGGAGTGATCGCGGTTTGCGCGAAGTGAAAGTGAGGGTCGTGCTGCGCATCCACTTGCCACTAAATCTTTAATTATGCTCTTATTAGTGACTAAGTGCTTCTTTTCGTTGCAATTTGGAGCAGGGGAAATTTACTGCTGCGCTTTCCTATGAAAATCTTAATTGCAGACCGTATCTCTCCTATTGGTGTTGAATTGTTCAAAGCTGAAGCAGGCTTTGAAGTAATCGAGGCTTATGGCTCCACTCCCGAGCAACTCCTTGAAATCGTTAAAGACGTTGATGCGATTGCATTGCGCTCCGACACACGAGTGACTGCTGAGGTCGTCGCTGCTGCGCCGAAGCTCAAAGTCGTCGGTCGTGCCGGTGTTGGCGTCGACAATATCGACATCGAGGCGGCAACTGACGCTGGGGTGATCGTAATGAACACGCCGACGGGCAACACGCTGGCCACTGCGGAGCTCACTTTTACGCACATGCTCGCTGGTACGCGTCCGATCGTGCAGGCGTCCGCTAGCATGACGGCGGGTCGCTGGGATCGTAAACTTTACACGGGTTCTGAGCTTAATGGCAAGACACTGGGTGTGCTCGGAATGGGCCGCATCGGTGCTGAAGTCGCTAAGCGTGCACAAGCTTTCAACATGACCGTGCTTGGTTATGACCCATATTTGACTGAGTCCCGCGCGAATACACTCGGCGTGAAGCTTTCTACGCTCGACGAAGTGATTGAGAATGCGGACTACATTACGACTCACATGCCGCTGACTGCGGATACCAAGCACATGCTCAATGCGGATGCATTCAGCCGCATGAAAGATGGCGTACGCGTCTTCAATTGCGCACGTGGTGGTATCATCGATGAAGCCGCGCTGATCGAAGCGTTGAAGTCTGGTAAAGTCGCAGCCGCTGGACTTGACGTTTATGAAGACGAGCCACCTGCTGAAGATAGCCCGCTTCGCCAAATCGACAATCTCGTGCTCACTCCGCACCTTGGCGCTTCCACCCAGGAAGCACAGGAGAATGTCGGCATCGACGTGGCTAAGCAAATGATCGAAGCCCTCAAGGGGGAGATGGTGCGCAATGCGCTCAACATGCCATCGCTCGACCCGAAGGCACTGGCACAGATCGCCCCTTACCTGACGCTTGGCGAAAAACTCGGCACATTTTCTCAGCAGCTCGCACCTGAGGGCGTCGAGAAAATCACGATCCGCTACTTTGGTAAGATCACTGAGCTCGACACGTTGCCGCTCAGCTACGCAATTCAGCGCGGCTACCTGCGCGAGATTTCCGATAACGTCAACGACGTCAACGCGCCGAAGAAGATCGCACGCCTGGGCATCGAGACGGAGCAAGTGAAGAGCTCTGCGCACGCCGAGTTTACTGAACTCGTCGAAGTTCAAGTCACCAGCAAGAGCGGCAAGACGCGCACGATTGGCGGGACATTGGTGGGTAAAAACCAGAGCCCGCGGATCGTCGCGATCGACGGTCACAGCGTCGAGGTCAGTACTGATGCGACACTACTCGTGTTGAAGAACAAGGATGTTCCTGGCATCGTCGGTTTTATCGGGGTCACACTCGGCGAGGATAATGTGAATATCGCTAACATGTCGCTCAGTCGCGATCAGGGCGAGGGCTTCGCAGTCAGCGTCTTTGAGTTGGATAGTGTACCGTCTGAGGCGGCGGCGAAGAAGATTGCGGAGCATACTGCGATCGACAAGTATCGCGTGATCCGTCTCTAGCGAATCCTTTTTAGCCGTAGAGTGCGCGCCGGACGCAGGGATTGATTCTCTGTTGCCATCGCGCCCTCTACGGCTTTTTTTATGCAGTCTGATTTTCGGTTTTTTGCTATTAACTTCTCAATACGTATCGTCCTGGCGTAAAGCCCTATGCACAGTTGTAGGCGTGTGGGCGACTCGCCCACGTCAACCAATAGAGGGCGGGTCGCCCTCACTCCATTGCATCTCGAATGCACCATAGTTTTTATCGAATATGACACCTCTCAATATCGCACTCGTTTCCATTGTCGGCTATTTGCTCGGCGCGATCAGTTTTGCCGTAATCGTCGCTCGGAGCCAGGGAGTCGATATTCTAAAGTATGGCAGCGGCAATCCCGGCGCGACGAATGTGACGCGGGCGCTTGGTTCGAAATTTGGCAACATCGTGTTTGCCTGTGATGCGCTCAAAGGGTTCGTCGCGGCTGGTTGGCCGTTGTTGTGGATGGGCGAGGAGGGCTTGCAACTCGGTATCATTGGGCTGATCGCTTCGATCATCGGGCACAGCTTTTCGGTCTTTTTGAAATTTAAAGGCGGCAAGGGTGTCGCCACGACCATGGGCGGATTAGTGGCGATTATGCCGATCGTCTTACTGCTCGGGGTGGCCGCTTGGGCAGCGATTTATTTTACCATCCGCATGGTTGCAATTGCCTCAATCTTATTTGCGGTGAGTTTGCCAATCAGCGCTTATTGGTTGTATGGCTCTGGAGATCCGCGTTTGACGCTGGGGGTCGTGTTAGGCGTGCTAATCGTGCTGCGACACCGCTCAAATATTTCCCGCATGCTTAAGGGTACGGAAAATAGTTTTAAAAAGTAGGGGGCCGGCGCAATGAGTTGACGTGCTTCGGAAGGTTAGTTTTTATCTGCGCCGTTATGTTGTTTCGCCTGTTTTCTCTTTCGTCTGTTTTTGTGTCGCTCTTTTTTCTGGGCGCGTGTTCGGATGCTCCGTCGAAACCGACGGCCGCAGTGAAGCGCGACGTAACAGTGGCTAAGGCGGTGCTGAAGACGTCTGGTATCTTGCGTTTCGATGGCTTGCCAGGAGAGAGTATTAGTGCTGCAGAGGTACTGGTTGTCTCCGTTTTAAGCGATGTCGCACGTGAGCGAATTCTGCGTCAGCGCGAGCTGTTTGAAAATAAGATCACTGGGCGGGTTGAAGACTTAGCGGGGGTGAGTTCCATCGAGGGCATGTCGCCGGTCGATGCGATGAAGCTCGAAGCCTCACTTGGGGCATTGCGTTCGCAGTTTCCTTCAGTCCGCGTTGAGGATGTCGATTTGGGTAATAATCGATTGCGGAAATATCAGAGCGATGTGGCGCTGTTCAAAGAGTATGAGTATCTATTCGCCTCGATCGAATGGGATAACGTTGAGCGTGGTCTGGAGTTTATCGCAGATAAGATGACGGCGGATAGTAAGGCACTGGTTGCGCGCTCTAGTGGCATGGATGATGACGCGCTTCAGCAGAGTGACGTTACGCTGGATTGGTTAAGGGCAGTGCAGCAGCATTACAATTCGTATGTCGTGTTGGCTCAAGAATCTGTTGAAGCTAAAAATCGCTACCTTCATGCGCAAGCAGCAGTAGCATCGACGCCGGCAGAGCCCACTGATTGGGATGGCTACGTCGCGTGGCATGCGCACAATCTGATAATGGACATTTCGGAGAATCTACTTGGCACGGCATTCGCCGAAGAGGATGGATCGTTCGAAGTCGAAGGGCAGGGGATCGTCATCGTTCGTGTGGAGCTTGGTGTGGTCTCAGCCTACTTTCTTCCCGGCTCCGAACACGAGAAGCGGGTGCTGGTCGAGGATTTGCAGCAGTTTTAGGCGTCAGTCGTAAAGTCTGTTTCTCGATAGACAGGCAGGAATCGCTGTTTCACTCTTGAAACTTATCACGCCTCATGTTGTCTGGATTGTTTGGCGCATCGCGGATTGCGCGCCCTATTTCTTCGGGCGAATAGCTGCACTCGCCACTTTCACTCACTTTCACTAGCCGAAGGCTCACTCTCACTACTACTATGTCTCAAAAACGCATCATTCGTATCGGTCTTCTTGGTTTCGGCGTCGTCGGCCAAGGGGTCTGGAAAAATATCGAGAAGAACCGCCAAGCACTGGAGTACCGTCTCGGCGCGCAGCTCGATATCACTCAAGTCGTGGTCAAGAATGCCTCCAAGCCGCGCGAGGTGGCGGTGCCTGCAGAGTGTTACTCGACCGATCCATCCCGCGTGGTGGACAATGCAGAGATCGACATCGTCTGTGAGATGATGGGCGGGACAGGGGAGGCGCTCGAGCTAACCCGCCGTGCGCTGCAGCAAGGTAAAGTCGTGGTGACTGCGAATAAGGCGCTGGTCTGCGAGCATGGCGAAGAGCTGTTCAAAATCGCCAACGAAAATGGCGGGCACTATTTCTACGAGGCATCGGTTGCTGGTGGTATCCCGATCATTAAGACGATCCGCGAGGCCTTGGTGGCGAATCGCTTTAAGCTTATTTTTGGTATTCTCAATGGCACGTCCAATTACATCCTTACACGCATGGAGCGTGAGGGCCTGAGCTTTGACGAGACACTCGGCGACGCACGCAAGCTCGGCTATGTCGAGGCCGACGAGGCGCTCGACCTCGATGGCATCGATGCCGCGCACAAGGCGGTGATCCTTGCGTATCTCGCGCATGGCAAGTGGGTGAAGCTCGAAGAAATTATTTGCGAAGGTATCCGAGAGATCTCCGGCACAGACATCGAAATCGCCGGTGAGCTGGGCTATAAGATCAAGCTGCTCGCTGTGATTGCGCGTGACTTTGAGGCGAACAAATTGTCTGTGCGTTTGCATCCTGCGCTGATTTCCAAAAAGGAAGTGATCGCAGGAGTGGACGAGGTCTATAATGGTGTCAGTGTGACGGGCGATGTGGTCGGCACGACTGTGCTGATTGGTCGTGGTGCGGGGCAGGATGCGACCTCTAGTTCTGTGATTAGTGATATCGCCGATGCGGTCTATATGATTCAGGGCGCGCCGAGGCCAGTGATTTTGGAGGAAGATGAAGCGCTCTACCGGCAACTTGCGGATGGACTGAAACTGGCGGCTCCTGCGGAACTCACTGGGCGCTATTATTTGCGCGTTCATGTGAAGGACGAAGAAGGCGTGTTGGCGAAGATCTCGAACATTCTCGCCGCGCACCATATCAGTTTTGCGACGGTTAATCAGAAAGAACTGACGGACGGCACGGCTCTGATTATGCTGACGACGCATAAAAGCAATGAGACTTCGGTGGCGGCTGCGAAGGCTGCGCTTGCTGCTGAAGTAGTAGTCGTTGAGACCCCAGTGAGCTTGCGCATCTTCGAACCGAGCTATTAGTCAGGCGTAAAAGGTGGGTTTGCGATCAGAACTGAGCGTTGGGTAGCGTCAGTATTTAGATTATATGACTTTGCCGGGATCTGTCGATTTGAGCAGCTCTAGTGTGGAGATGAGCCTGCTAGGGATCGGTATTTCTCGATCCCGGGTGAAAATCTGTTCTTGAAACTTATCAGACCTAGTATTCCCTGTGACACTCTCTTTACTTGTTCCGGTTCGCTCCGCGCCCGGTCTTGCCGTCACTTCGTTCCTCGGAACAGATTTTTTAAATTTGTTCCTTCAGTTGCCCAAAGGGCACCCACTTCACTCACCCCTTCGGGGCAAATCGTTCCGATTCACCATCTCCGCGCTACTCGCGCTTCGTCAGCTTTTTAAAAAAATGGCACTCATCGTTCAAAAATATGGCGGCACATCGGTTGGCGATGTCGATCGCATCAAGAATGTAGCCCGTCGGGTTAAGGATACACGTGATGCTGGCAATCAAGTAATTGTCGTGGTGTCGGCTCGCTCGGGGGTGACCAACGACTTGATCGCCCGAGCGAGGGCGCTCAACCCGATGCCAGATGAACGTGAGATGGACATGCTCCTCACCGTCGGTGAACAAGAGACCATCGCTCTAACTGCGATGGCGCTGCACGCCTTAGGTGTGCCAGCGGTTTCTCGCACCGGAGCGCAGGCAGGTATTTTGACTGATCCGGAACACACGCGTGCGCGTATCACCAGCATTTCGGGTGGCGATATTCAAACCCAGCTCGATGCGGGTAAGGTCGTCATCTTGGCCGGCTTTCAAGGTCACTCGGCCGATGGTCAAATCACTACGCTCGGTCGTGGTGGCTCTGATCTCAGTGCGATTGCGATCGCGGCGGCGCTGAAGGCGGACCTTTGCCAAATCTGCACCGATGTGGATGGTGTTTACACTGCTGACCCGCGTCTCGTCCCAAATGCGACCAAGCTCGATGAGATTTCCTACGAAGAAATGCTCGAACTCGCCAGCAGCGGTTCGAAAGTCATGCAAAATCGCGCCGTCGAGTTTGCGCAAAAGTTTAATGTCATATTTGAAGTCCGCTCCAGTTTTAACAACAACCCAGGAACTATCGTGAAAGAAGAAGCAGCCTCTATGGAAGACGTCGTCGTGAGCGGTGTCGCACTTGATAAAAACCAGGCAAAGATCGTTGCTAGCGATTTGCCCGATCGCCCGGGCACGGCTGCCAAGCTTTTCAAGGCCTTGGCGGATGCGAATATCAGCGTCGATATGATCGTGCAGAATATCGGTCGCGATGGTAAGGCGAACATGACGTTCACTGTGCCGCGTGAAGATATCTATCGCGCCGAGAAGGTCGTTACGGAGTCATTCCCAGATGAAGCCAGCGGCAAACTGTTTGAAGCCAACGATATTGCTAAGGTGTCGGTGGTCGGCGTCGGCATGCGCTCGCACTCTGGTGTCGCGGCCAAGCTCTTTGATGCACTCGCGGTTGCGAGCATTAATATTCAGCTCGTCAGCACCTCGGAAATCAAGATCTCGGTCGGCATTGATCCGAAGGATGCAGAAGAGGCCACTCGTGTGGTGCACGGCGCATTCGGATTGGGGCAGTAGTTCGGGATGCCTTCTTAATCATAATCCTACTCTTAGTCTTACTCCTTTTCATTCGTGGGCTGATTCGGATTAATAGTAGGATTATGATTAGCGGGAGGCGGAATCGACGCAGCGGTTGTTAGCCAGTATGTGATTTACCTGCTGATGCAGCGCTATCAGGCCAGCAATGCGTGGGCGTGACAGTTTTGTTATTGTGGCGGGGGGGGTGAGTGTCATGGGTGATTCTTCGGTTTTCTATTTGTTATGCAGATTCAGTGGAGTAGGTCTTTCTCTTTTGGTCTCGTCGCCGTCTTGGCTGCGATGCTTTGCATTGCGTGTGGGCAGGAGGAGCGTTCGGAGGGGAGCGCGATTGCCGTGTGGAGCACGGTGCAGCCGCAGAAGTATTTTGTAGAGCGGGTCGGTGGTGATCAGGTGTCGGCTAAGGTGTTGGTGCGTCCTGGGCAGAGCCCCGAGATGTATGCCCCGAGTGTGGCGCAGATGGCTCAGTTGGCGCAGGCGGATGTGTATTTTGGCATCGGCATGCCGATCGAAGGGTCGTTGTTTAAGCGAATGCGCTCGTCGATGAGGGGTGTGCGACTGGTGCAAACCGGCGACGAGGTTTTGGAGCAGCATGATGATTTGGCGTGCACAGACGGGCGCCATGAACATGGCGAGAATGATCCGCATATTTGGATGGATCCAGTGCGCATGGTTGCAGTGGTTGAGCAGATGCGAGATGCATTGACCGAAGTGCAACCAGAGTCAGCGGAAGTGTTTGGTGAGAATGCGCATCGGTTGATTGCGGACTTGCTTGAGCTGGATGCTGTAATTCGTACGCAGTTGGCGCCGTATGCGGGGCGGGCGTTTTTTATTAACCACCCTGCGCTGGGGCATTTTGCCGAGCGCTATGGTTTGGTGCAGCTGTCGATCGAGGAGTCGGGTACGGCACCATCGGCGGGGCGAGTCGCAGAGTTGATTGGTCAGGCGCGGGCGGCGCAGGTCGGAGCAATTTTTACGCAGCCTGAGTTCGGTCGCACGACGGCGACGATTTTAGCGGATGCGCTGGAGGTCGATGTGGTGGAGCTGAATGTATTGCCCGTAGACTATACAATTGGGATGTCGAGAATCGCGGATGCACTGGAGGGGAGCTTTGCGCGATGAGTGATTGTAGTGCGCATACAAGTTGTGGCGGTGAGTCGAATCCGGGAGAGCCGGCGATCTGCTTTGAGGGTGTTTCTTTTAGCTACGGGGGCTCGTTGGTGGTGGAGGATGCCGACTTCGATATATATAAAGGCGAGTCGGTTTGTGTAGTGGGCCCAAACGGTGGCGGTAAGTCGACTTTGTTGAAGCTGATGCTGGGGCTGTTGCAGCCAGATCAGGGCAGGGTGCATTTGCTTGGCGATACGCCGAAGCGCGCGCGTGCGCGAGTGGGGTATGTGCCGCAGCATATTGATTTTGATCCGCTGTTCCCGGTCACGGTGCTCGACGTGGTGCTGATGGGGCGGTTGGAGCGGAGCACTTTTGGCTTTGCTAATCGCAGGGATACGTCACGAGCGCTGGAGGCACTGGAGCAGATGGGCATGGCAGATCGAGCGCAGGGCTCGTTTGCCGCACTTTCGGGAGGGCAACGCCAGGCGGTGTTGATCGCGCGAGCGTTGGCAGCGGAAGTGGATGTATTATTGCTGGATGAGCCGACCGCGCACGTGGATGTGGCTGCGGAGGAGCGCTTGTTGAAGAGCTTGAAGGCACTGAAGGAGGATTTGACGTTGGTGACGGTGTCGCACGATTTGGCCTTTGTGTCGCGTTCTGTACCGAAGGTGGTTTGCGTGAATCGCTGCGTGCATGTGCATCCGACGACTGAGTTGACGGGTGATCGCTTGCGGCAACTGTACGGGTTTGAGGTGCGCATGGTGCAGCATGATCATGAGCATCTGGATAGTCATGGGGAGCATCATCACTCTTAGAGGGCTAAGACTTGAGGGGTGAGGGCTGAGACTTGAAAGATAGAATTTTGAATTACGAATGTTGAATTTTTTACAGGCACTACTCGATCCGGATCTGGTGTTTCTACGCTATGCGTTGTTTTTGGGGCTAATTGGTAGCATCCCGCTCGGCGCGGTGGGCACCTTTGTGGTGGCGCGGCGTATTAGTTATCTAGCGGCGGCGATTGCGCACTCGGCGCTGGGTGGCATCGGTGTGGCGCTGTATTGTCGCGCTGTGTTTGGCTGGGAGTGGCTGCACCCGATGTTGGGGGCGCTACTGGCGGCGTTAATGGCTGCTGGCTTGATCGGTTGGGTGTCGTTGCGATCGCGGCAGCGCGAGGATGCGTTGATTGGATCTATTTGGGTGACGGGGATGGCGGTTGGCCTACTGTTTATTGCACGAACGCCCGGCTATGTGGACCCGATGGCTTATTTCTTTGGTGATATCTTACTGGTAACGAGTGCGGATCTTTGGATCGCAGGTGGCGTCGGCGGATTGATTTTGGGGATTCTGGGGATTTGGCACCGGCAGATCATTGCGGTGTGTTTTGACGCCGAGTATGCTTCGCTTCGAGGGGTGCGTGCGAATTGGGTGTATGTGTTGCTGCTGATGCTGACCGCGCTAACGGTGGTAATTATGGTCTCTTTTGTGGGGATCGTCCTTGTGATCGCACTGCTGACGCTGCCGCCCGCGATCGGGGCAATCGGCGCGCGGAGCTTGTGGCGCATGCTGTTTGTGGCAATTTTGCTAAATATTGCCTTCGTTTTTGTGGGCTTGGGGTTAAGCTTTTCGCTGGATCTGCCGAGTGGGCCTTCTGTAATTCTGGTCGCTGCGATGACCTACTTAATAGTGAGCGGCTTTTCGCGGCTTTTCGGTGGGCGAAGTGCCTGTAAATAAGCGGTTTAAAAGTAGTGCTGTTTTTTTTGAATTAAGTGTTGACGGGTCTAGTAGTGGGGAGCATTTTCGCGGACTTTCATTTTCCACGCCGTCGGTGTTGGTAGTGAAATAGCTCTTTTCATAGTCTTTGCTAATGCGCCCTTGTAGCTCAGTGGTAGAGCGCATCCTTGGTAAGGATGAGGTCGGCGGTTCGATTCCGCTCGAGGGCTCCAGTAAAAATATAATCACAATCTCATAACACTAAATCACATCAATCATGGCTAAGGAAACATTCGAAAGAACTAAACCACACGTCAACGTCGGCACTATTGGCCACATTGACCACGGTAAAACAACTACAACGACTGCGATTCTCAAGGTTCAAGCAGACAAGGGCCTTGCGAAGTTCAAGTCATATGCGGATATCGCTAAGGGCGGCACGGTTCGTGACGCTACAAAGACTGTCACGATTGCTGTTGCTCACGTTGAATACGAAACAGAATTGCGTCACTACGCACACGTTGACTGCCCAGGTCACGCTGACTTCGTTAAGAACATGATCACAGGTGCTGCTCAAATGGACGGCGCAATTTTGGTTGTTTCTGCGTCTGATGGCCCAATGCCACAGACTCGTGAGCACATCCTCTTGGCTCAGCAGATTGGTGTTCCTACTATTGTGGTATGGCTTAATAAAGTCGACCTGCTTGACGACGAAGAGCTTCTTGAGCTTGTCGAGATGGAAGTCCGTGATCTCCTTTCTAAATACGACTACCCGGGTGATGATATCACTATCGTGCGTGGTTCTGCGACTGCTGCTCTTGACGGCAAGCCTGGTGGCGCTGAAGCGATCACAGCGCTTATGGATGCGATCGACAAAGATGTTGCGGAGCCTTTGCGTGAAACTGACAAGCCACTCCTCATGTCTGTTGAAGACGTTTTCTCGATCACAGGTCGTGGAACAGTTGCAACAGGACGTATCGAGCGTGGTGTTGTTAAAGTTGGCGAAGAAATCGAAATTGTCGGTCTTGGTGATACAATGAAGACAACTGTTACAGGTGTTGAAATGTTCCGCAAGCAACTCGATCAAGGTCAAGCCGGCGACAATGTTGGTATCCTTCTTCGCGGCATCGATAAGGAAGCCATCGAGCGTGGTCACGTGATCGCTAAGCCGGGTTCAATTACTCCGCACACGACTGGTCTGGCTGAGCTTTATGTCCTGACTAAGGACGAGGGTGGTCGTCACACACCATTCTTCGACGGTTACCGTCCACAGTTCTTCTTCGGCACTGCCGATGTCACTGGTATCATCAAGTGCCCAGAGGGTGTTGAGATGGTCATGCCTGGTGATAATCTTACTGTTACTATTGAGCTCGGTAAGAAGATCGCGATGGAAGCTGGTCAACGTTTCGCGATTCGCGAAGGTGGCCGTACCATCGGTGCCGGTCGTGTGACTGAAGTTATTAAATAATCTAAGCCAGTTCGATTTCAGTTTCTGCCGAGGGCTCTAAAAAGGGCTCTCGGCTTTACTGTCTTAAATAGCACTATAGTTGAAAAACCACAGGAGAGTAGTTCAATTGGTAGAGCAACGGTCTCCAAAACCGTAAGTTGTGGGTTCAAGTCCCTCCTCTCCTGCCATTTTTACATCAAATGAAAAATCCATTCACCAGCATCCGTCTTTTCTACAAGGAGACGGTAACCGAGCTCAAAAAAGCCACTTGGCCGACCAAGACTGAATTGCGTGATTCGACAATCGTAGTTCTTGTCGCGACTGCAATTCTTGGCTCCTTTATCGCGCTGACCGACTTTTCGCTCATGAATGGTGTCGATCTGCTCACCTCTTGGGTTCAGTAGCACGTCGCCAAATCAACATCGATTTCAGGCACCTTTAATTTTTTAAGATCCAGACGTAAATATGTCTAATTCATTTTCAGGCCCCAATTGGTTCGCTGTCCAAACTCTCTCTAATCAAGAGGGCAAGGCTAAGAAGTACCTTGATAAGTTCATCGCGATCGAAGAGATGGAGGACTACGTCTTTGAGGTGCTCATGCCTACCGAGACTGTTTCGGAAGTAAAGAGCGGCAAGAAAAAGACAATTACGCGTAAATTCTACCCGGGCTATATTTTCGTTAATATGCGCTTGTACGATGATGATGGCAACTTGTTGCAAAAACCTTGGTATTTCGTTCGCGAAGGCCATGGTATCATTAATTTTGTTGGTGGTGACCGCCCGAATCCTCTCAAAAAGAGCGAGATCGAGCGCATTATCAACCAAGTCCAGGAAGCCGAAGGCAAAGAAAAGCCTAAGATCGAATACGATATCGGTGAAATGGTTAAGGTCAACGACGGTCCATTTATGAACCTAGTTGGCAAAATCGAGGAAATCGACCCTGATAAGGGTAAGTTAAAGGTTTCCGTATCTATTTTCGGGCGATTCACGCCTGTTGAACTTGAATACTGGCAAGTCCAGAGAACAGAAGAAAGCTAAACAGCAATGTCTAAAAAAGTAATAGGACAAATTCGCTTACAACTGCCAGCAGGTGCAGCTAACCCAGCCCCTCCGGTTGGTCCAGCTCTCGGTGCGCAGGGTGTAAACATCATGGGCTTCTGTAAGGAGTATAACGCGAAGACTAAAGACCAGGCGGGCATGATCCTACCTGTTGTCATTACAGTCTACGCCGATCGCTCCTTCAGTTTCATCCTGAAATCTCCACCAGCAGCTGTCCTTCTTAAGAAGGCTGCCGGTATCGCTAAGGGATCGGGTGTGCCGAATCGCGACAAAGTCGGGACCGTCACGCGCAAGCAAATCCTCGAAATCATTGAGATCAAAAAGAACGATCTTAATGCATCAGATGAGGAAGCAGCTTTCAAGATCATCGCGGGCACTGCTCGGTCGATGGGACTTGAGGTCGCGGGATAATTTTTTAACCACTAAATATAACTACTATGGCCACCCAGCAAATTAAGGGAAGCAAGCGCTATCGCCAATCAGCCGAAATGGTTGACTTGGAGAAGACCTATTCGGTCGCAGAAGCGTCTGCGTTACTAAACAAACTACCTAAGGCGAAGTTCGACGAAACCGTTGAACTCTACGCAAATCTTACGGTCGATCCTCGTAAGAGTGATCAAATGGTGCGCGGCACTCTTCAGCTCCCTCACGGTAGCGGTAAGACTGTTCGCGTTATCGTGTTCACCGAAAATCCTGAAGAAGCTCTTGCAGCGGGCGCAGACGAAGCCGGCTTCGATGATCTTATCGAGAAGGTAATGGGTGGATGGATCGACTTCGACGTCGCGATCTCTACAACTAGTGCGATGAAGAGCGTCCGTAAGGTAGCTCGCGTGCTGGGACCTCGTGGCCTCATGCCGAATCCAAAGTCTGGCACTGTGACTGACGATATTGCTGAAGGCATTAAGCTGGTAAAAGCTGGTCGCGTTGAGTTCAAGATGGATAAGACTGCAAACGTCGCCATCGTCGTGGGCAAGCGCTCCTTCACGCCAGAGCAAATTGTGGACAATGCTGAGGCGGCAATCAATGCCCTCAATGACGCACGTCCTCAAGGCGCTAGTGGCAAGTTCATCAAGTCGCTCGCATTGAGCTCGACTATGAGCCCAGGGATCGGCGTTGACGCTGCATCTTATAACAAGAGCTAAGGGAGACTGACATCACATGAGACCAGAAAAACAATATCTAGTTGAAGAGGTGAACGAACACCTCAACAAGTCCGATTATGTATACCTCGCTAATTACGAGCGTATCACCGTGGAAGAAATCGCAGAACTGCGTGCCTCTCTTGCAGAGCACAATGCGGAGTTCCACGTTGTTAAAAACAGCATTTTCGGTGTCGCAGCCGCAGCCAAGGACCTCCCTGATCTCAGTGAGCACTTGACTGGTCAAACTGCGATTATCGTCGGTGGTGATAACCCATCCGGAGTCGCTAAAGCACTCGGAGCGTTCTTCAAGAAAAAGGATAAGATCGACGTCAAAGCCGGCATCCTTGACGAGAAGGTTCTGACTCGGGAAGAGATCGCTATATTGGCGAAACTTCCAGGACTCGAGGCGCTTCGCTCTCAACTTCTCGGACTTCTTACGCAGCCTGCGACTGGATTCGTCCGCGTCCTCAACGCTGTTCCACAAAGCATACTCTTCGCTCTCCAGGCCAAGGCCGAAAAAGACGGCGAATAGTCCTCAAATCAATTTTTGGTCGTTCATCTCTTGGATGGGCGGCCTTAAAATAACCAAAATAATCCGGTTAGGAGGAAATCCCCTCTTAAATGTCCCAACACTTGGGACGCTAACCAATTGAAAGGTATAACATCATGGCAGACATCACAAAAGAACAAGTAATCGATTTCCTCTCCGCACAAACAGTGCTCGAAGTGGCTGATCTAGTTAAAACACTCGAAGAGAAGTGGGGCGTAAGCGCTGCGGCTCCTGTCGCTGTTGCTGCTGCTGGCGGTGCTGTAGCAGAAGCGGTTGAAGAAAAAGACGAATTTGACGTCATCTTCGTAGCTCATGGCGAGAACAAGATCGCTTCCATTAAGGAAGTTCGCGCAATCACAGGCCTCGGTCTGAAGGAAGCTAAGGACCTCGTAGAAAGTGCACCTAAGCCTGTCAAGGAAGGTGCTACTAAGGACGAAGCAGAAGAGATCAAGAAGAAGCTCGAAGCTGCAGGTGCTAAGGTAGAATTAAAGTAATCGGATACTCATCCCAGCTTATATTCAATAGCCCACAATTTTCACAGTTAGGTGAGCTCATCCAAATCGGGTGAGCCTCGCCTAGCTGTTTTTGTCTTTTAGCCGACCCTAGGGCGGCACATGTTAGTTTCACACTCTTTTAACCGCCATCGGACATCCACTCTATGTCAAAACGCATTAATTTCGGTAAGCTCAAGGAAGTTATCCAGCCACCCAATCTGATTGAAAATCAGATCGATTCCTTTACGGAATTCCTTCAAATGGATCTGGCTCCTACGCAACGTAAACAAGTGGGCCTCGAAGCCGTATTTTCCGAGGTGTTTCCCATTGAGAGTTATGACAGTCGCTGCCATCTCGAATATGTTAGCTACACTGCAACACCACCACGCGAAACTGAGATCGAAGCGATCCGTGAGGGTGTTACTTACTCTGTTTCATTGTATGTGAAGCTTCGCCTCCGCGAAGAAGACCACATCAAGGACGAAGAGATCTACATGGGCGAATTGCCGATGATCTCCGAGCGCGGTTCTTTCATCATTAACGGCGCCGAGCGCGTTATTGTTAGCCAGCTCCACCGCTCGCCTGGTATCGCTTTCGAAGAGAGCGTACACACCAGCGGCAAGGTGCTGCATGCCTTTCGTATTATTCCAGACCGTGGCACTTGGCTTGAAGTGCAGTTCGATCAAAACGATCTCTTGTATGTCTACCTCGACCGTCGTCGTCGTCGTCGTAAGTTCCTGCTCACCACGCTGCTGCGTGCGATGGGTTACAGCTCAGATGCAGACATCCTTAATCTTTTCTATGAGTTGGATGAAATCACAGTCGCTGCGGCGTTGAAGCGTGACTCGGTTTCGAATCTTGTGCTCACCGAAGACATCGTTGATGCGGATAAGGGCGTTGTGCTTGCACGTGCGTTTGAACCGCTCACCAAGACGATTGTTCGATCATTTGCAAAGGCTGGTCTAAAGAAGGTCACGACGATTGACACAACTGTCGACGATGGTGCCATCATTCGCTGCCTTAAGAAGGATCCGACTCAGAACGAGGAAGAAGCGCTTAAGGATATCTACAAGCGACTTCGCCCGGGTGAGCCCCCCACAACTGCAAATGCCAAGGCATTGCTCAAGCGTCTCTTCCAAGATCCACGTCGTTATGACTTGGGTCGTGTCGGTCGTTACAAGCTCAATCAGAAGCTGGCGATGGACACCGATTTGGACTTCCGCGTGATCAGCGCTGAAGACGTAGTTGAAGCGACTAAGTACCTCACACGCTTGAAGCGCGGTGACGGAATGCTCGACGATATTGACCACTTGGGTAGTCGTCGTGTGCGCACAGTGGGAGAGCTTCTTGCTAACCAGTGTCGTGTCGGCCTAGCTCGCACAGAACGTCTCGTTAAAGAGCGGATGACACTTTACGATCAAAGTGTTGACTCGATCTCTCCACAGAAGCTGATCAATCCAAAGGCTTTGAGCACTGTTATCCGCGATTTCTTTGCGCGTAGTCAGCTCTCCCAGTTCATGGACCAAATTAATCCGCTTGCTGAGCTCACACACAAACGCCGTCTGTCCGCTCTTGGACCCGGTGGTTTGAATCGTGAGCGTGCTGGTTTCGAAGTGCGTGACGTTCACCCGTCTCACTACGGTCGTATTTGCCCGATTGAAACACCGGAAGGTCCGAACATCGGTCTTATCAACTCGTTATCACTTTACTCTACCATCAATGAATTTGGTTTCATTGAAACTCCATACCGTAAGGTTGTGGATGGTCACGTAACTGACGAAGTCGAATACTTGAACGCCGACCAGGAAGAGCCGCACATGATTGCGCAGGCGAATTCCGAACTCGACGACAAGAGCAATCTCGTTGGCCGCGTCACATGCCGTAAGCGTGATGAGGTGCTCGAGGTTGAAGGTAAAGACGTGAACTACATGGACGTGTCTCCAAAGCAGCTGATCTCGGTTGCTGCGGGTATCATTCCATTCCTCGAGCATGATGATGCGAATCGCGCGCTGATGGGGTCAAATATGCAACGTCAAGGTGTGCCATTGCTTCAATCGGAGGCGCCATTTGTTGGCACCGGTATTGAAAGCCGTGTTGCGATCGACTCGAAGACAGTCGAAATCGCAGACATCGACGGGATTATTGCTTCAGTTGACGCCAACCGCATCGTACTGACTTCGGATGGAGAAATTCCGAAAATGAAGGAGTTGATTACAGATGCGAAGAAGGGCATCTTCGTCTACAACCTTCGCAAGTTCATGCGCTCGAATGCGGGCACTTGCTTCAATCAGAAGCCAATCGTTGCGAAGGGCCAGCCTGTTAAGAAGGGTGACGTGATCGCAGACGGTGCTTCCACTGATAATGGTGAGCTTGCAATCGGCCGTAACATTCTCGTGGCCTTCATGCCGTGGAATGGTTATAACTTCGAGGATGCGATTCTTATCTCCGAGAAGATTGTTAAGGACGACATCTTCACCTCGATCCACGTGGACGAGTTTGAAGTAACTGCCCGTGATACCAAGCTTGGACCTGAAGAAATTACACGCGATATTCCTAATGTGGGTGAAGAGGCTCTGAAGGATCTCAACCACGACGGTGTCATTCGTGTCGGTGCGGAAGTGAAGCCTGGCGATATTCTCGTCGGTAAGATCACTCCAAAGTCTGAAACTGAGCTCGCTCCGGAAGAAAAACTACTTCGCGCGATTTTCGGTGAGAAGGCAGCTGACGTGAAGGATTCTTCACTCGTGGTGCCATCAGGCGTTCGTGGGATCGTCATGGACATAAAGGTTTCGGCCCGTGTCGATGGTGAGCCAGAAGAACTTTCCGCTTCCGATCGCCGTCGTCAGGTGAAGAAGATCAACGAAGAGTATCGCTCGCAGAGTGATAAGCTTCGCGAAGATCTTACTGAAGCGCTTTCTAACATCCTGTTGGGGGAAAAGATCCCTCTGGACGTCAAGAATGGCGACACCGACGAGATCATCATCCCTGCGAATCGTAAGATCACGAAGACATTACTTCGTCGTCTAGCAGCTGTCTCCAAGCACATCGAGATCGATCCTTCACCGGTGAAGATCAAGATCATGGAGATTGTCAGCAACTACCAAAGTAGGTTCGACGAGCTCGACTACGACCGTGAGCGTAAGATCACAGGTGTCGAGTCTGGTGAAGATGCAGATCAAGGCGTTGTTAAGAGTGTTAAGGTCTACATCGCTAAGAAATGTAAGATGCAGGTCGGCGATAAGATGGCTGGTCGTCACGGTAATAAGGGTGTTGTCGCTAAGGTTGTTCCTGAAGAAGACATGCCACACCTGCCAGACGGTACTCCAGTTGAGATTTGCTTGAACCCACTTGGTGTTCCTTCTCGGATGAATGTTGGACAGGTCCTTGAGACTCACCTCGGTTGGGCTTGTAAGAAGCTCGGCATCAAGGTGGCAACTCCAGTGTTTGACGGCATTAGTGAATCACGAGTCCGTGAATATCTCGACGAAGCAGGCCTGCCGACATCTGGTAAGAGTGTTCTCTTCGATGGTCAGTCCGGTGAGCCACTGGCTCAAGAGGTTGTGGTTGGATACATGTATATGTTGAAGCTCAATCACCTCGTGTCATCCAAGATTCACGCTCGTGCGGTTGGTCCTTACTCCCTCATTACCCAGCAACCGCTCGGTGGTAAGGCGCAGTATGGTGGTCAGCGTTTCGGGGAGATGGAAGTTTGGGCACTTGAGGCCTACGGCGCTGCATATACATTGCAGGAGCTCCTCACTGTTAAATCCGATGATGTTGCAGGTCGAACACGTATCTATGAATCACTCGTTAAGGGTGATAATAGCTTGCATGCCGGCACGCCTCAATCGTTCAACGTTTTGATGAAGGAAATTCAGAGTCTCTGTCTTGACGTTCGTCTCAGCTCCGACGGTAAGTTCACATCGAGCACTGTGCTTGATGCGACCTGCTAAGAGTATCGTTTAAACGCAAATTTCAAAAAAGGTTTTTTATCAATGAGCACTGAAGTAGCACGCGACATTCTTGGCTATGAAGCCACCAAGTCCTTCGATCAAGTCGGCATCTCTGTCGCTTCCCCCGAGGCCATTCGTGAATGGTCCCGCGGTGAGGTGAAGAACCCCGAGACGATTAATTACCGCACATTCAAACCGGAGCCAGGTGGTCTTTTCTGCCAACGCATCTTCGGTCCAGTGCGTGACTACGAGTGCGCTTGTGGTAAATACAAGCGTATCAAATATAAGGGTGTGATCTGCGACCGTTGTGGTGTCGAAGTGACCGTGTCTCGCGTTCGTCGCGACCGCATGGGGCATATCGAACTCGCCGTTCCAGTCTCTCACATCTGGTTCTTGAAGAGCATGCCGAGTCGTCTCGGCCTTCTCCTCGACATCACTGCGCGTAATCTTGAGCGCGTCATCTATTACGAGAACTATCTTGTGATCGATCCGGGCAAGACTCCACTCGAAGAGCGTCAGCTCCTTACCGAGCAGGAGTATCTCCAAGCTCAAGACGAGTATGGTGATGATTCGTTCGTCGCGAAGATGGGTGCGGCTGGTGTTCGCGATGCTCTGGCACGCGTTGAACTAGAGTCCACCGTTGCAGAGCTGCATGAGCAAATGCATGCGACTCGTTCGAAGCAGATCAAGAAAAAGCTCTCCAAGCGCCTGAAGACAATTCAAGGCTTCATGGAGTCCGGTACTCGTCCAGAGTGGATGGTCCTCGAAGTCCTGCCTGTCATTCCACCAGATCTTCGTCCGTTGGTGCCGCTTGAAGGTGGCCGTTTCGCGACATCCGATTTGAACGACCTTTACCGTCGTGTGATCAACCGTAACAATCGCCTGAAGAACCTGCTTCAACTGAAGACTCCAGACGTGATCATTAATAATGAGAAGCGCATGCTGCAGGAAGCTGTGGATGCGTTGTTCGATAATGGTCGTCACGGTCGTGCAGTCACTGGTGCGGGTAATCGCCCACTGAAATCACTCTCCGACATGCTTAAAGGTAAGCAAGGTCGCTTCCGTCAGAATCTTCTCGGTAAGCGCGTTGATTACTCCGGTCGTTCGGTGATTGTTTCTGGTCCTACGCTGAAGCTCAGCCAGTGTGGTCTTCCTAAGAAGATGGCACTCGTTCTGTTCGAGCCATTCATCATCCGCCGCCTCAAAGAGCTCGGCTTCGTGCACACCGTTCGTGGTGCGCGTAAGATGATCGAGAAGCAGTCTCCAGAAGTTTGGGATATTCTTGAAGAAGTCACAAAGGGACATCCGGTTCTGTTAAATCGTGCGCCTACTTTGCACCGTCTTTCCATTCAGGCCTTCGAGCCCGTATTGATTGAAGGTAATGCGATTCGTGTTCACCCACTCGTTTGCACAGCTTATAATGCTGACTTCGATGGTGACCAAATGGCGGTCCACGTGCCTCTATCACTCGAAGCAGTGATGGAAGCGAAGACTCTCATGATGGCGACGCACAATATCTTCTCACCTTCCAGTGGTAAGCCGATTTTGACTCCTTCGCAGGACATCGTCCTAGGTTCTTACTTCCTCACGCTTGACCCACCGGTTAAGCCAGTCGAAGGCAAGCGTCTGTCCATGCTCGTCAGCTCTGACGAAGTGGAAACCGCCGTCGCTGATGGTGCGTTCAAGGACCACGATTGGATCAACTACATCAATCCTGACTTTGGTAAGGAAGAAACACCTTACGGTAACACCACCAAGAAGATTATTCGTACCACGATCGGTCGAGTGGTCTTCAACACCATCTGGCCAAACGAGCTAGGGTTTATCAACTTCCCAGTGCCTAAGAGCAAGTTGGGTGATTTGATTCTTCAGACTTATAAGACTGTCGGCCGCGTTCGCACAGTTGAGACGCTCGACATCCTTAAGGACGTCGGTTTCAAGGTTGCAACTCGTGCGGGTGTCTCCATCGGTATCGATGACATGATCATCCCGCCTACCAAGCCAGCAATTGTTGCTGCTTCTCGTAAGCGCATCGACGAGGTCGAAGGTCAGTATGGTAAGGGTATCATCACCGAAGGTGAGCGTTACAATAAGATTATTGATATCTGGACTGGTTGCACCGATGAAATCGCGAAGGCAGTATTCCATGAGTTGAAGACCAATGGCGGTAAAGATACCGTGAATCCGGTTTACTTGATGATGGATTCAGGTGCTCGTGGTAACAAACAACAGGTCCGTCAGTTATGCGGAACTCGTGGTTTGATGGCCAAGCCATCTGGTGAAATTATCGAACGTCCGATTCTCTCGTCTTTCCGTGAAGGTCTGTCCGTTCTCGAATACTTCATCTCGACTCACGGTGCTCGTAAGGGTCTAGCCGATACCGCTCTTAAAACCGCGGATGCTGGTTACCTCACTCGTAAGCTCTGTGACGTGGCGATGGACTGCATCATCGAAGAATATGATGATGGCAACCGTGACGGTGTCTGGAAGCATGCGATCTACGAAGGTGACGACGAAATTGTCAGCCTGTATGATCGTATCGAAGGGCGTTGCTCATCGAACGATATTAAGAACCCACTGAGTCCTGATGAGATCCTCGTCAAGAACGGTGAGCTCATTACCGAGGCAGCTGCTAAGCAGATCGAAGATCTGGGCATCGAGCGCGTGAAGGTTCTTTCTTCACTCACCACTCGTAAGAAGGTCGGCATCACTGCACTCGAATACGGTATTAATCCGGCGACAAACGCCATGGTTGAACGTGGTTCTGCAGTTGGTATCATCGCCGCTCAGTCGATTGGTGAGCCGGGCACGCAACTAACAATGCGAACATTCCACATCGGCGGTATCGCGAGTGGTGTGCTTAAGAATCCTGAAATTAAGATCCGCGTCGGTGGTAAGGTTCAATACCGTGGCCTCCGTATCGTGCAGACTGCTGATGGCGCAAATATCGTTCTCAACAAGACTGGCTCTGTCCAGATTCTTGATGAAGACGATCGCGAAATCGAAATCTACAAGATCATCGTTGGTTCGGTTCTGACCGTTGCTGATGGTGGTTCGATCAATAAGGGCGACATCCTCGCCATGTGGGATCCGCACAATATTCCGATTCTCTCCGAGAAGGCTGGTCGTATCGGCTACCACGAAATGATCCCTGGGGTCACCGTGAAGCGCGAGCTCGACGAGTCCACTGGCCGTATCGCGACTGTCGTGATCGAGCACAAGGAAGACCTTAACCCGCAAGTCGAGATTCTTGACGACGCTGGCAAGGTGATCGCTACCTATGCGATTCCGACTGGAGCGCAGCTCTCCGTCAATGAAGACGACGAGATCGCACCGGGCACCATGCTTGCGAAGACACCACGTCAGGCGTCCAAAACGCAGGATATTACTGGTGGTCTGCCGCGTGTTGCTGAGCTCTTTGAAGCACGCCGTCCGAAGGAAGCCGCAGAAATGGCTAAGATCGACGGTATCGTTTCGCTGGATGGCACTGTTCGCGGCAAAAAGAAGCTCCTCGTCACTGATCCTGAAACAGATCAAGAAGAAGCGCATCTCATTCCGCACGGTAAGCACCTAACTGTTCAGGTCGGTGATTTGGTCCATCGTGGTCAGCACCTCACTGAAGGTGGTGCCGATCCGCACGAAGTGCTCGACATTCTCGGACCATCGGCTGTTCAGGATTACCTGATCGCTGAGATTCAGAAGGTTTACCGCCTCCAAGGTGTTTCCATTAATGATAAGCACATTGAGGTGATCATCTCGCAAATGCTCAAGAAGGTCCGAATCACTGATCCAGGTGACTCTGATTTCTTCTGGGGTGAGCAAGTTGACCGCTTCATGTTCATGAGCGCCAATGATCATATCGAAGATGCTGGTGGCATGCCTGCTGAAGGTGAGCCAGTGCTCCTCGGTATTACCAAGGCGTCTCTTGAGACAGAGTCCTTTATCTCTGCCGCGTCCTTCCAAGAAACCACACGTGTTCTCACCGACGCTTCTACACTGGGCAAGGTTGATAATCTCAAGGGCTTCAAGGAAAACGTCATTATGGGGCACCTCATTCCGGCTGGAACAGGCCTGCCTGTTTACCGTAACCTCCGCATCGACACGCTCGGTGCAGAGCCGGTGCAGTTGACTCCAGAAGAAGCTGCAAAGCTAGTGGAAGGCGTTGCCATCCCAGCTCCAGAGCCGACTCCAGAAGTCGAAGTGGCCCCTGAAGCCGCAGCTGAAAACACCGAAGCTGCTGAAGCACCGGCCGAAGTCGCTAAAAGCGAAGAGGCTAGCTAATCCGTTTCAATCCTTTACAGAGGCGGGCAGATCAAACACTGCTCGCCTCTTTTTATCTCTCAATTAAACAATCTAAAAATATCGCCAGTCGGATCGTGAAAAAAATCAAGAATAATTCTTGCACAGCTTTTTCAAAGCGCTACTTTCGCCGTCTTTCTCAAAATCCAGCGATTCAAATTTTCAATGCCTACAATTAATCAACTCGTCCGCAATCCGCGTATTGTGCAGAAGGAGAAGACGAAGTCACCTGCACTTCGCGCTAATCCATTCCGCCGCGGCGTCTGTGTCCAGGTCATGACACGTACACCTAAAAAGCCGAATTCCGCTATCCGTAAGGTGGCAAAGGTTCGTCTTACTAATGGAATCGAAGTCATCGCTTATATTCCTGATGAAGGTCATAATCTTCAGGAGCACAGCATCGTCCTCGTTCGCGGTGGTCGTGTGAAGGATCTTCCTGGTGTTCGTTACCACATCGTGCGTGGCACACTTGACTGTGTTGGTGTTGAAAAACGCCGCCGTAGCCGTTCTAAATACGGTGTTAAGCGCCCTAAGGTCGCTAATTAACGGATTAATCATTAAACGTATTTTATTATGTCACGTCGTAGACAAGCCGTTAAACGCCCTTTAATTCCAGACCCACGCTATAATAGCGAAGTGGTTACCACTCTGGTTAACATGATCATGGAGCGCGGTAAGCGCACTGTTGCTCAACGCATCGTCTACACTGCTTTCGAGCGTGTAAGCGAAAAAGTAGGCAAGGGTGATCCAGTTGATTTGATTATGGGTGCCCTTGAGAATGTTCGCCCTAAGCTTGAAGTGAAGAGCCGCCGCGTAGGTGGTGCTACATACCAAGTGCCGGTCGAAGTATCATTTGATCGCCAGCAGAGCCTCGCTTTCCGTTGGATGGTCGGAGCTGCTCGTAAGCGCAAAGGCGTTCCTATGAATGAAGCACTTGCTGACGAGATCGTCGATGCCTACAACAATACCGGCGCGATCGTTAAGAAGAAGGAAGAAACACACCGTATGGCTCAAGCAAACCGCGCGTTTGCTCACCTGCGCTGGTAGTTTCGGTTCCTGCTTCGCCCCCTGTTCTTTTCCAGTCCATTTCAATGTCCGCTACTATGTCAGCCAGTGTAAACTCGTCGAAACGTATGTTCCCCTTGGAGCATACGCGTAATATCGGTATAGTTGCACATATTGACGCGGGCAAAACTACCACGACCGAGCGTATCCTCTTCTATACGGGCGTCGTCCATAAAATGGGCGAAGTTCATGAGGGGAGCGCGGTCACGGATTGGATGGATCAAGAGCGTGAGCGAGGTATTACAATTACCTCTGCTGCAATTTCATGTAATTGGACGAATCAGCACGGCTCTTACGCCGGTATTCAGAACCAGATTAATATTATCGACACCCCTGGGCACGTCGATTTTACCGCCGAAGTGGAGCGTTCACTTCGCGTGTTAGACGGGGCAGTCGGCGTATTTTGCGCCGTTGCCGGCGTCCAGCCGCAGTCCGAAACGGTCTGGCGACAAATGACGAAATACAATGTGCCGCGCATTGCATTCGTAAATAAGATGGATCGCACCGGAGCGGACTATTTCACTGCAATTGAGACCATGCGTGAACGCTTGGGCGCCAATGCACATCCGATCTTCATTCCAATTGGAGCTGAAGAGGGCTTTAAGGGACTCATCGACCTCGCCTCCATGCAGGCGACACTGTATGATCCAGCTGATGGGTCTGGTATGACAGTCGAGGTGACCGACATCCCGGCCGACTATATCGACCAGGCTGAGGAGTACCGCGAAAAGCTGATTGAAGTACTAGCTGACTTTGATGAAGGCCTCGCCGATAAATATCTCGAAGGTCAGGAGCTGACTGCCGATGATATTCGCAGGGCGATCCGTACTGCCACGATTTCGCTCGATTTCTGTGGCGTCATGCCAGGTAGTGCATTCAAGAACAAGGGTGTTCAATCTGTGCTTGAGTCAGTCGTTAACTTCTTACCGTCGCCACTGGATGTGCCGCCGATGGTGGGCGAAGACTCGAAGGGGCGTCCCGTTGAGATCAAACCAGACGACAATGCAAAGCTGACAGGCCTTGCGTTTAAGCTGATGAATGACGGCTACGTCGGTAAGTTGGTGTTTTTCCGCGTTTACTCTGGCTCAATTTCTAAAGGCTCTGTGCTACACAATTCGCGCACAGGTAAAGTCGAACGTATTTCCCGTCTCCTCATTATGAAGGCGGATGCCCGCGAAGACATCGACACGGCATACTCCGGCGACATTTGCGCGTTGGTTGGTGCGCGTGATGTCGTGACCGGTGATACACTTTGCGCCAAGGGCTATGATGTGCGCATTGAGCCACCGACATTCCCAGAGCCAGTGATCTCGATGTGTATCGAGCCGAAAACTACTGCCGATCAAGAGAAGATGGCGCTCGGTCTTCAACGCCTAGCTGAAGAAGATCCGACCTTCGTTGTTAGTACCGACGAAGAAACCGGTCAGACATTGATCGCTGGAATGGGGGAGTTGCACCTAGAAATTATTAGAGACCGCCTATTTCGGGAATTCAAAGTGGGGGCCGAAGCTGGTCGTCCACAGATTGCTTATCGCGAAACGATAACCACTCCGGCGGAAGGCGACGGCAAGTTCGTCCGCCAATCCGGAGGTAAGGGGCAGTATGGGCATGTCCGTATTAAGGTCGAACCGCTAGAGCGTGGCGCAGGTATTGAAGTGATCGATAAAACGGTCGGAGGCGTCATTCCTAAAGAATTTATCAAACCAGCAATGGATGGCATTAAAGAGGCGACGTGCAATGGCACCGTCGCGGGCTATCCAGTGGTGGATATCAAAGTAACACTTTTCGACGGTTCTTTCCATGAAGTCGATTCCTCAGAAATCGCATTTAAAATGGCGGGCATTTTTGCTTTCCGTGAAGCGATGCTTGTCGCGGGTCCAATCTTGTTGGAACCGCTCATGCATGTGGAAGTCGAAACCCCGGAAGATTATCAGGGCGACATCATGGGCGACTTGAATCGCCGCCGCGGGCAGATACAAAAGATCAATGCGAAGCCCTCGTTCATATCAATTTCGGCCCTCGTTCCCCTCGTGGAAATGTTCGGCTATTCGACGATCATGCGATCATTGAGCAAAGGCCGTGCTTCCTTTAGCATGGAACCCGAGCGCTTTGATGAAGTGCCGTCGAACGTAGTAAATCAAATTCTAGAAACATCCACTCGTGGGAGATACTAGCCGTAGGCATTTTGGATTATAATCTTAATCTTAATTCTAATCTTATTCTTAATCCTCCGTCGTTTTTTAAGCATCACATAAGTAACACCTTAACCAAACTAAATATATGAGCACACCACGTATCCGTATCCGCCTTAAAGGCTTCGATTATCGCGTCATCGACCAGTCTGCAACAGACATCGTTGAAACCGCAAAGCGCTCAGGCGCGCGCGTTACCGGCCCCGTGCCACTTCCGACTCACATCGGAATGCTCACGGTGAATCGTTCTCCGCACGTTAATAAAAAGTCCATGGACCAATTCGAAGTCCGTACGCACAAGCGCTTGATCGACATCATCGAGCCTACAGCAGCCACAGTGGACGAGCTAAAGAAGCTCAACCTCCCCGCTGGTGTTGATATCTCGATTAACGTTTAGTTAATTCGCGCAGGTGCCTTTGGCGCCAGATCTTATTTTCAAAAGCCCGTGCTCGCAAGAGCGCGGGTTTTTTGTGTGGTCAGCTTGGCTGGCTTCAAAATTTCGGAATAATGATTCGAATTTTTAAGGCTGAGCGGTTCGCGCTACGATTGGAAGTGTGGATTCAACTGGCATCGGTTGTATGTTTAAATGTTACCTGCGTGCGCGGTCCATTCGGTCGAGGGGCGTGCAATTCTGGTTAAAAGGTTGTGGCTTTGCGCGGCTTTATGAGTAGCTGTGGAAGGCTTCGCAACCGTAATGGGAGACTGCGGTATGAGGGTGGAGATTGGCGATGGATTCTGAGTCTAAGCTTGAGGCTCCGCTCCAGTGCGATCTCTGGCGGATCTTCGGAGGGGGCAACTCGTACGTATGTCCCTTCATGTGCTTCGTGTGCTTTAGCGAAACGGGTGGTTTAAACTGCTGAGTTTTATTTCGCAC
>CALKBZ010000006.1 GCA_937775295.1 uncultured Opitutales bacterium | reverse complement strand
CGGGCATTATTCATCACTTCATTTAATTAACGTAAAAAACGAGAAAAACAAACTCGATTCACCGTACATTTATAGATTCAACCGAGACAAAGTTACAACGCATGAAAATTCTCTGCTTAAAACATATCGCATTCGAAGGCCCAGGGAGCTTGGCACTCTGGGCACTAACACGAGGCCACGAGCTCGAAGTCACCGCAGTCTACCAAAATCAACCACTCCCGGGACCAGAGACATTCGATGCGCTACTCGTGATGGGCGGCCCGATGAACATCAATGAAGACGCGACCTATCCATGGCTGGCCAAAGAAAAATCCTATGTCCGTGATGCGATTGCAGCTAGTAAGTATGTGATTGGCGTGTGTCTCGGCGCACAATTGATCGCAGATGCACTCGGTGCCACCGTCAGCAAAGGTGCGAACACAGAGATCGGCTGGTTCCCGATCCGTCGAAGTACAGATTGCCCAGATTCGCTGCCACTCCCCGACGAATTAGGCGTTTTACACTGGCATGGCGATACATTCGAAATTCCAGAAGGCGCACAGCCTATCGCATTCAGCCTCGCCTGTGAAAATCAAGGCTTCCTCTACCAAGAGCGTGTGCTGGCGCTACAATGCCATCTGGAGATGACGCCACAAAGCCTCGCGCTCCTAATCGCAGCGAGTCGCAATGAGCTGGTCAATGCGCGCTATATTCAAGACGCCGATCGGATGCTCGCCGAGCCAGACTCGACCTACGAGCACATGCAAACCGTATTGTTTGCGATGCTCGATGTATTGGTAGCTCAATAATTCAGCTGCTGGAGATGGTTGCCTGCAACGACCATCGACAGCATCAGAGATTACTGGGAGACCTTTGCAAGTAACGACACCACGCAGAAAAACGACGATCAGGCAGTGACCTCCCCCCTACGCCTTCTTCACATACTTCGTCAAAATTACGATATGCTGGCCATTTACCCGGCCTTCAATCTGCGTCGCATTTTGTTGGTCCAGTAAGATACGGCGCACCGCAGTGCCACGTTTTGCAGTGAAACCGCCGCCTTTAACCACAAGGTCTTTAACCAGCGTCACCGTATCGCCGGCTTCGAGAAGCGCACCGTTGCAATCGATATACTTAAGCACCGCATCTGCCTCTTTGGCTTCCGCCTCGGCCCACGACTGAACTTCGTCTTCGAGAAACAGCGTATCGAGCAAATTCTGTGCCCATGCCTCGTTCACACTAAGACGAGTTAACATACGCCATGCCATGACCTGTACCGCCGGCACCTCGCTCCACATACTTTCAGTCAAGCAGCGCCAATGATGTACATCCACCTGCTCGGGATCACCTATCTGCTCGCGACATATACCACAGATTAGCAGCGCTTCATCTGCGGTGCCATCCGATGTCGGCGGCACTTCGTAAACTGCCAAGCCTTCGGCCGCGCCGCATAGCTCGCAAGTGCATCCACTGCGTTGCTGTAAATCTGTGACTATGCGCATCATCGACGTATACCAAACGGAAAGGACGCGCAGCACTCAACCTCATAAGCAATAAAAAGCTACAACATCCGCGGATCCAGCATCCAACTCAACACACACGGCCCCACTTCTCCAAAATTCGGGATCGGAGCCACCGAAAGGCATGCCATATTACAGGTATTGAAATTAGTCCGAGTACGCCCACGTTCGGCGCTCAGGAGCAGCGAAGCCAAAATTGAAATATTTGGGTTATGCCCAACGACGAGCACGTCTCGCTGCAACTCTAACAATCCCTCAGCCACCGATGCCGGGTTTATATCAGGCTCCAAACATGCCTCCTCTCGGCGTTGCTCAACTGTACCTCCCCAAGCATTCAAGATAATTGCTGCGGTCTCCTGCGCCCGTCGATATGGACTGCACCACAAAACCGAAGGCTGAGCCGTCTCCTTAGAGCGTAAAAAAAGGCCGAGCCGCTCGGCATCCGCACGCCCTTGCGCACTTAGAATACGTTGACTATCTGGGTAGCTCGACTCCGCTTGGGCATGGCGCAAAAGATAAATATTCATATAATGAACTTGTTATACTGACTCTGCGCAGTTCGCAAGAATCACTCACGATTCGAAGTAAACCAATTTTCTGCTTCCAATCATGCTAAATCCTCGCTTTGTGGAGGCTTCCACAAAGCGAGTTCCTGTCGATAAACAGCAACTAGGCGTTCAACCTGATCACTTTTATGAAAATTTCACTCGGCACCGATATCGGCGGCACAAACACATGTGTCGGCTCAGTTTCTCCAGACGGCAAGGTGCTGCATAAAGAAACCTTCTCAACCAGCGATTATAGCGACGCCACCGCGTATGCGGATCGCTTGGCCGAAGCCGTGCGGGCAGTCATCTCACAAACCGAGAGTCAACTGCCGGGAGTTCAGTTTGAGTGGCTCGGACTCGGTATCGGCGCACCCAACGGCAACCACCGTAGTGGCTGCATTGAACAACCGCCGAATCTGAACTTCAAAGGCAACACGCCGCTGGTCGAATTAATGAAGGCGCGGCTCAACCTCCCGGCCATTGACCTCACCAACGATGCCAATGCCGCAGCCATCGGAGAAAAAAAATTCGGTGCTGCCAAGGATTACTCAGATTTCATTATGATCACACTGGGCACTGGCCTAGGCAGTGGTGTCTTCGTAAACAACCAACTTGTCTATGGCCACGATGGCTTTGCTGGCGAAGTCGGCCATATCAGTGTGATTCCCGATGGCCGCTACTGTGGTTTCGGTCGTCGCGGCAGTTTGGAAAACTACTGCTCCGCGACTGGAATACGTCGCACCTTCTTTGAAATGCTGGCCCAACTCGGCGGCACAACCGCACTGGACCACCTCAATATCGGAAAACTCAACTCAAAAGACGTGGCCGACGCCGCTGAAAAAGGCGATCCAGTCGCTAAAGCTACGATGGAATTCACCGGGCGTCTACTGGGCGAGGCATTAGCCTCCACCGCACTCGTCACTAGCCCAGCGGCCTTTTTCTTGTTTGGCGGCCCAGTCAAAGCTGGACCGATCCTACTAGATCCAGTCCGCAAGTCGTTTGAGCAACACCTGATCCCCACTTATAAGAATAAGATTAAAATCATCGAGTCCACCCTCCCCATGGGCAATGCCGCAATTTTAGGCGCGGCAGCGTTGATCGCTCAATAGCTTTGGTCGCTCAGTAATGTCCAAACAAAAAGCGCCACCCGATCAATCGGACGACGCTTCTTAACAAACAACAAACAAAGTTACTACATACTAAGTTTATATATAAGCTTAGACGTGCCTGAGCGCCCAACGTTCAAAAAAAATTTGAGTATCTCAATTCTTTCAACAAAAAAGCCCCCGTCTTGCGATGGGGGCTTTGCATTTGAAGTTGTGGCAGTCTTACAACGCGGCGAGTGCGGCGTTGAAGGTCGCGCTCGGACGCATGGCTGCTTGAGCCTTAGCGAGATCCGGGCGGAAGTAACCACCGATGTCCATCGCCACGCCTTGTGCGGCGTTTAACTCATCGACGATCTTCGCTTCGTTCGAAGTAAGCGCATCAGCAAGTGGTGCGAAACGGGCTTTTAGATCGGCATCCTTATCTTGAGCAGCGAGTGCCTGCGCCCAGTAAAGTGCGAGGTAGAAGTGGCTGCCACGATTGTCGAGTTCGTTGACCTTACGGGACGGTGACTTGTTCTCTTTGAGGAACTTGGTGTTGGCCACGTCGAGTGTATCGGCGAGCGTTTGCGCCTTGTCGTTGCGAAACACAGTCGCGAGATGCTCAAGAGACACGCCGAGTGCGAGAAATTCTCCAAGAGAGTCCCAGCGCAAGTGGTTTTCCTTTTCGAACTGCTGCACGTGCTTCGGAGCAGAACCTCCAGCACCTGTTTCGAACAGACCGCCGCCGTTCATTAATGGAACGATGGAAAGCATCTTGGCACTGGTGCCGAGCTCAAGGATCGGAAACAAATCGGTCAGGTAGTCGCGCAATACGTTACCAGTAACGGAAATTGTGTCTTCGCCATCCTTCGTGCGCTGCAGTGTCAGCTCGGTGGCTTCGACTGGTGCGAGAATGCGAATGTCGAGTCCAGTGGTGTCGTGATCCTGCAGGTAAATAGTCACCTTCTCGATCAGTTGCGCGTCATGCGCACGCTCTGAGTTGAGCCAGAAGATCGCAGGTGTGCCAGTTGCGCGAGCGCGTGTGACAGCAAGTTTCACCCAATCGCGGATCGGTGCGTCCTTGACTTGGCAGGCACGCCAGATGTCACCCTGCTCCACAGTGTGCTCAAGCAAAACCTTGCCTGCTGCATCTGAGATACGAACGGTGCCAGCTGCTGGGATTTCGAATGTCTTATCGTGCGAGCCATACTCCTCGGCCTTTTGAGCCATGAGTCCCACATTTGGCACGGTGCCCATTGTGGTTGGATCGAACGCGCCGTTCTTCTTACAGAATTCTACCGTCGCCGCATAGACGCCGGCATAGCAGCGATCAGGGATGACGAAGTTGGTGTCTTGCAATGAACCGGCGAGGTTCCACATCTGACCTGAGGTGCGAATCGCTGCTGGCATGGACGCATCAATAATCACGTCACTCGGAACGTGAAGATTGGTGATGCCCTTGTCGGAATCGACCATCGCCATGTCAGGAGCCGAGGCGTAAACCGCAGCGATATCCGCTTCGATTTCGGCCTTCTTGTCAGCCGGCAGTGATTCGATCTTGGCATACAAATCGCCGAAACCATTTTTCACATCCACACCAAGTTCGGCGATGAGAGCTGCATGTTTGTCGAATACATCCTTAAAGAACACAGTGACGGCGTGACCGAAAATGATCGGATCCGAGACTTTCATCATGGTCGCCTTCATGTGCAGCGAGAACAAGATGTCCGCAGCCTTCGAAGCAGCGATCTCGCCAGCGAGGAAGTCACGCAGTGCCTGAGCACTCATGAAAGTGGAGTCGAGCACTTCACCCTCGAGGAGAGCGAGACCGTCCTTCAACACAGTTACACTGCCATCCGCTGCGATCAATTCGATCTTGGCAGTGGTCGCAGCAGGAATGGTGACCGACTTTTCGTTATCGAAGAAATCGCCGGCAGTCATGCTCGCGACAGTGGACTTGGAATCCGCGCTCCATGCACCCATACGGTGTGGGTTATCCTTAGCGTATTGCTTCACGGCACCAGCGGCGCGGCGGTCGGAGTTCCCTTCACGCAGAACTGGATTCACCGCACTCCCCTTGATCTTGTCGTAGGTCGCTTTAACAGCCTTCTCTTCGTCGGTCGTTGCCACTTCTGGATATTCTGGAAGTGCGTAGCCTTTTGCCTGTAGCTCAGCGATCGCCGCATTCATTTGCGGCACCGAAGCTGAAATGTTTGGCAGCTTAATGATATTCGCATCGGACGCCTTCGCGAGGTCACCCAGTTCAGCCAAGGCATCGGAGACGCGTTGCTCTGCAGTCAATGCGTCTGGGAAGTTTGCGAGGATACGACCCGACAGGGAAATGTCACGAGTTTCAACCGCCACACCAGCGGCACTAGTATAGGCTGCAATAATCGGCAGCAGCGAATGCGTGGCAAGAGCCGGCGCTTCGTCAGTGATGGTGTAAATGATTTTAGCTTTATCGCTCATAATGAGATGTTCTTCTAGTTTTTTGAAAAATTAACAGATGTGCCTGAAAGACAGACAACAAAAAGGCGGACAATCGCGTCCGCCTTTCGTTAGCCCAGTTTCGCGCAGAAACGGGCTAGGCGTTCGAGGCCCTTATCGATGACATCGTCTGAAGTCGCATAACTGAGGCGGATGTAGCCATCGGCTCCAAATGCACTACCAGGAACCACTGCCACCTTCTCCTCTTCGAGAATACGTGCCGCAAATTCGCTGTCAGTTAAACCGAGCTTCGAAATATTGGGGAAGAGATAGAACGCACCTTGAGCACGCGCGCACTCGACGCCAGGAATTGCACGCAAACCTTCGAGAAGGCGTAAACGGCGTGCATCAAAGACTTCGAGCATGCCATTGACCGCTTGCATCGACTTGTCCCAGTTCTGCATCGCAGCCAATGCACCGTATTGTGCAAACGTGGTGGCATTCGAGCTGGTCTGGCTCTGCAGGTTCGCGACCGCCTTCGCAATGTGCAAGGGAGCCATCAATGTGCCGAGACGCCAGCCTGTCATTGAAAATGTCTTACTAAAGCCAGCGACTGTGATCACTAGGTCCGCAGCTTGCTTAGAGAAGGATGCTGGGCTGACATGCTTTACACCATCATATAGGAGATACTCGTAGATCTCGTCGGACATTATGTAAATGCCTGCTTCAACCGCTACCTCTGTGAGCGCTTTAAGCTCTTCTGGTGAATAGATCGCACCAGTCGGGTTGGACGGGCTGTTAATGATCACCATGCGAGTTCTCGGCGTAATGGCCGCGCGCAATTGCTCCGGTGTAATCTTAAAGCCACTCTCCATACCGGCGAATACCGTCTTCGGCACACCACCAGCGAGTTTAACCATTTCAGGGTAGCTTACCCAATACGGCGCAGGGATGATGACTTCGTCGCCAGGGCTGACCACGGCGAGAATCGCCAGGTAGCAGGAATACTTACCGCCGGGGCTGACGACGATTTGAGCCGCTGTGACACCTTCGACGCCGTTGTTGTTACGATAATGCGCGGCCAGGGCCTCGCGCAGCGCGGGGATGCCTGGAGCAGGCGCATATTTCGTCTTTCCTTCGCGGATCGCCTGAATACAGGCTTCCTTAATAAATTCTGGAGTATCGAAATCCGGTTCACCAGCACCAAAGCCGCAGACGTCTTCGCCAGCTGCTTTGAGCTCTTTTGCTTTAGAATCAACAGCCAGCGTTGGTGATGGAGCGATGTTGCTGGCCCAGGAGGATAGTTTTGCTTGGTTAGTCATGACAAAAAATGCGCTCTCGGCACGTTTGCTCGTGTAGCAACGTATCGAGAGCGCAGAATCAAAACCTCTGCCTAAGCAAATGCAAGCCTAGCCTAATATTCTAGGAAAAACGCGATTACTTCTTGTTCGCCTTTTTCTTGGCAGCTTTATTCTTAGCAGCCGCTTTTTTAACGACTTTCTTTTTCACAACTTTTTTAGGCGCCGCTTTTTTAACGGCCTTTTTCGTCACAACTTTTTTAGGCGCTACTTTTTTAACGGCCTTTTTCGTCACGACTTTCTTAGGCGCTACTTTTTTAACGGTCTTTTTCGTCACGACTTTCTTAGGCGCTACTTTTTTAACGGCCTTTTTCGTCACGACTTTCTTAGGCGCTACTTTTTTAACGGCCTTTTTCGTCACGACTTTCTTAGGCGCTACTTTTTTAACGGCCTTTTTCGTCACGACTTTCTTAGGCGCTACTTTTTTAACGGCCTTTTTCGTCACGACTTTCTTAGGCGCTACTTTTTTAACGGCTTTTTTCTTCACGACTTTTTTAGGCGCTACTTTTTTAACGGCTTTTTTCTTCACGACTTTTTTAGGCGCTACTTTTTTAACGGCTTTTTTCTTCACGACTTTTTTAGGCGCTACTTTTTTAACGGCTTTTTTCTTCACGACTTTTTTAGGCGCTACTTTTTTGGGTACCGCTGTTTTGACTGCCTTCTTTACAGCTTTTTTCTTTGGCGCTGCTTTTTTAAGGACTGTCTTTTTTGTAGCTTTCTTAATCGCTACCTTTTTATTAACAGCCTTTGGAGCTGGAGCTTTTTTAGCGATTTTTTTGGTCGCTTTCTTAGTAGTTTTTTTCTTCTTAGGCATAGTTTGTTTGGGGTTAAAATCCGATAATTCGGCTGGTAGAGACTCAAGCGCTGCTCGCAACAGTTCTCCAACACTTACCTTCTTCTGCTGACTTAAACGAGTAAGTCGCTGACGAAGTTCTAAAGATAAACGCACAGAGATTTGACGGTGAACGGATGCTTTTAAATCAATGTCTGAAGAATCAAAAACACTCACTGCATAGCGAACAATTTCGCTAAGTGAGCGTGCACCAACTTTTTTTTGTAACTGCTTGAGCTTATCAAGCAGTTCTTGTTGAAGATCGAAAGTTAAGGGGCTGGTAGTTTCGCTACTCATAATTACGTCGCATCTGACACGGATGCGAAGATGCAAAGTGTAGCAACTATGTCAATACAATAGATTTATACAAATATCCCCGCAAAAAAATAGCCGCAATAAACTTACAAAACATTAAAAAGTTCCACAGAAATCTCAGGAGCATCCACGCCACTGTCGGGACTAAAAACCGCTGCGTCAAAAATCAAACCAACGCTCGCCTCCTTTACCCTAAAACCAGTGGAGTCTTGAACGTTACCGCCGTCGACTTTGGACAATACAGTTTCCTTCGGGATATACTGCCCCTGTACTTTCTGAAAGCTCCGCAGCGTGAACTCGGAACGTGGCTCGCCATCCACACCAAAGACTTCAAATTCAAGTAACCCATCATACATATCGTCTAAAGCAATCCGCACGCCTGAGATTCCATGCCGAGCAGACAATGAACCTTCAGGTGGCTTCATGAGAAAACGCTGGCCGATACGACTCAAGACATTCGCGGGCCCCTCATATTCATAGTCATCCCAATAAATGAATGGCATTTGCAAATCAAAGGGGGTGTAAATAACACCATCAAAGATTGGCTCAAACAAGGCCCCATCTTTAATGCGTGTAAATGGTTCGGCGGCGTCATGGCGAATCCATACTTCAGGCGTGACCCCGTTTTGCACGATTAACTCAATCGGAGGGACCTCAACAAGTTTGCCTCGCCTTACCCGCTCCGGATATAATTGAAACCGGCTAACAGGCCCACGCTCATTCCACGAACCAAACATGACACCATTATATCGGACAGTTCGACTGCTCCTCTTAGGTTTATGCTCCAATTGAAACTTTAAACAGTAATCACCATTCAAGCGCTGCGCCCTAAAAGACGCGATGCGCTTCGCTCCCTCCTCTGCATCAATCTTCTCCATAATCGAAGGCCGTGGACCACTATCTCCAGCTCGCTGGGCATTAGAGAGACTAGGTAACCAGACATAGAAAAGGCCAGCTGCGGTAAAACCGAGAACAGCTGACCTTAGTCTAAAGGAAAATGTAGGTGTCTTTATTGAATGCATTAATTTGAAGTTGGCACAGTCTCAGTCGTTGACGCTTCTGCGTCAAAAACTGGAGCAACCACTTCAATTGTCCCCGCGGTGCCTCCAACAACAGGCACAGCCGCAGGGGCCACCTCTTCAGCGCTAATTAACTCACCCGCACTGACGATCTGCGTATGATTGGACGCCTCAGATTGATATATAAGGAACAAGACTAATGCTACTATGAAGAAAGCAATAATACCATAAATGGTACCCTTGGTTAGTATGCTACTCGTATCCGAACCAAATGCCGACTCAGCCGCACCGCCTCCAAGCGCCGCTCCCATACCTCCGCTTTGGCTAGTGCGTTGCATCAAGACCAGCAGGATGACGAAAGCAGAAATAAGAATAAGAACTAGAGTGAGAAGGCTGATGAATAAGGCGCTCATAAAATATCGCGGATGGAAATTAGGAAAGTCGCTAAATTGCGCAGTGCGCACCCGAGTTCAAGCGATAAATTCAACAGAAACGGCCCTAACCTCATAAAAAGACACCGGATTTAATAGCGTTTCCTTAAATAATTGATGAATTTCGCTTTGACAGTCGCTCATGACTGCATTTTCTGATGTGCATAAATGGAAATAGCACCCTACCAGAAACTACTCACCAAAAGCCACATCGCTCTTGGGGCAATTCTTACACTTGGAGTCTTCATCCTAATGTCGTTTTTGTTGCGTCCATTCACTTTTTCGACTGACCCGACAATTGCGCAGCTACAAGCTTGCTTCACTGCGATCCCGATCAGTACGACCTTTTGGTTTGCATGCCACATGTTCATGCTCGTCCTAGTCGATCAGCGTAAGCGCAACAAAGAAGCTCAGTAGATTAAACTTTAGTTAATTTCTAGAAAAAGCCGCATCCTGCATTCAGGATGCGGCCTTTTTTGTGCCTTAGCTGTTCGGTGATACAGAGAAAGAAACTGGTTGAGACTCGGCCAGAGGTGAGACCCGCAGACCTCGTGCCCAGGGGCGAGCATTACGAATCGAATAACTGGGAGGGACGACCTCAGCGTCGGCCGCATTGCCACTAAACTAAGCAGTTGCGGCAGGCCACGTAGAGCGACCCTGGCCATTTCAGACCAGAGGCCACCCGGTCCCACGGAACGAATCACTCCTCGATAATTCGGGACAGCGATTATTCCTGGGCCTCAAGCTCTGCTAATTCAGCAGCAGTACGCTTCTTCTCAATACGCGAACCGACTAAGATAGCCAGCTCGTAAAGCCCATATAGAATCCCCGTCGTCAACGGCAGAGATAGAAAGTCACCGCCAGGAGTTAGCAGCGCCGCAAAGATCATCGTCCCGACAAAAACCGCCCGACGAATCGCCCTCAGCTGCTTAACCGCTAACACTTGAATGAAGATTAAGATTACTATAATAAGCGGAAACTGAAAGATCGCGCCCGTCGCCAAGGAGAACCAGACGACCATGTTGTAATATTCCGACGCGGCCAACAGCACCTGAAAGCCCATCACTTGGTTGAACTTAACCGAGAAAGCCAACGTGAGCGGTAGAATCGCATAAAATGCGACTGCGACCCCTGAAAGGAATAAAACAAATGCAGCGAAACAAGCAGGACGCACCACTTTGCGCTCTCGATCCGTCAGCCCCGGAGCGATGAAGCATGCCATAAAATACAGAACAAAAGGCATCGAAAGTACTAAGCCCCCCAACAACGCAATCTGAATAAAAACCGAAAAGACACCCATCGGCTTGTAAGTAATTAACTTCTCTCCGACCAACTCCGCCGAGCCATAAGCCTTAATTAAAGGCATCTGTAGATATGCACCGACATGCGGCATTAGGCAGCCAACAATCAAAACACCGAGGAGGAACGCTAAAATACTACGGCCAACCGTCCAACGGAAATCCTCCAGATGCTCCAAGAAGGACATTCCATTCTCTTCCGGATCTGCCGGCAACTCATCATCCCAATCAAACTCACCCTCGTCACTGTTTGAAAAATCGTCTTCGTCACTGTTTGGGTATTCCGTCATAAATATGACAAACTTTTGAATAAAATCACAGTGTAACCGCAACACTGAAAATGCGCCAAATAAATAAATTATTCAATAAAACCGGCTACAGGTCTTCTAATTCGTCTAAAGGAATCGCGAAATTCATTCGTCAAACTATTTATGCTTACTGAAAAAAATTTAAAGCGCTGTGCCTCAGCACCTAAATCGAACGCACTTAAGTCGTTTTCATGCCAGCTGAAAAAGTTTAAAAGTCAAAAAAAAAGCAGCCCAGCGCAAAGTGACGAGAACAGTCAAATACAGCTACGACTTCGGTCAAAAAACTGATGGCAGCTCTAAACTTGGTGAACGTCTCGACGTTAAGGGTGCTGATCTCGCTAAGATGGTCCAGTTTTGTTCCTATCAGTGTCCACAAGCGTCACGATCACCCCTGAGTTCTGCTATCTTCTAGGGCAATGGCTACAAATCCCCAAAGACCTCGCAGCTGAAGCTGCGAGCGAATCGCCCTCCTCTGCAGCAACACAGGATCAATTGCACGAGTCGCCCACACTCCAGGTTGCTCCTGCAGGCCCACATAAGGAAGCATCCGACTAGAAATGGCGATGAGCCTTCTTTAATTTCACGTTATCCGAAGATCAGCAGCATACCAGAATCATTTATTTTCGCTTGCTGGAGAGCCGTTTGAATGACTATTTATAGGCCATTCCAAGATTGCAGAGCTAGACTCAGCAACAAAGTCGCACCACTTCAAATCATGGCAGACTACTACATCCGCACTCCCGACCGCGAAGAATCCCGTGGCTCCTTTGATGCGTCACCTCTCTCGACCTTAGCTGAAGCGGGCCAAATCACAGAGAACACGCGCTACTTAAAAAAGAAAGAAAAGAGCCTTCAAAAAGCCGCAGTACTCTCGAACAGCAGCATCGGCCTGATGATGATGCTTTCGGCCGTCTTCCTGCTCGCACCGCACTTCTCGGCTATTAACGAAGCCATCTCAGCAGAAAAAATCAGCACGATCTTCAACTACCCATTCATAATTGTCGGACTTTTTGATTTCATCATGGCAGCGCTCTTGTTCCTCTCGGTCACTGAGATCTACCCACTGCTACGTAGCCGCGCGATGCTCACCCTGGGCTTTGGCATTTATGTCGGCTGGGCACTCGGCGACCCAATCATCTTAATCGCCTCCGCAGCGGCTGGTTTGGGGATTTTTTTCGCTACCATCGCACAGAACCTCTCGACCATGCTCGTGGCGATGACACTCGGCATCGGCGGCAACGCAACCCTAGCCTACTTAGCAATCCTCGACCACTTCGTCGGATTTTTTGATAGCATGTATTACAAGCTAATACCTTCTGGATAACACTCGAAGCTAATTATTTTGACTCGTAAAGAACACACCGCGCCTCTGCAAACAGAGGCCAACTGGTCAGTGCGCATGCGCAAGCAATTGTCGCGTACCCGCGACCTGCTGGACAAAGACATTTGGCAGCTAGAGCACCTCGGCCGTAAAACAGCGCGCGCTCGCTTCTATCTCTTACTGCGCGTCCTCACACTCACATTTCAAGGGCTCCGGAGGAATAAACTACCAGTGCAATCGGCTGCGTTAACCTTCTATTCGCTGATCGGCATTGGCCCGCTCATTGCACTGGGTATTATGGTCTCGAGCTTCGTAATCGACCAATCTCCAGCAAATCCGACTAATGGCGAATCACCCGCCGAAAATCGTGCGGTGGAATGGATCGAAACTGCGATCTCCTACGCTGCACCTCAACTCTCAATCGATACCAACGATGATAATATCGATAACGCTGAGTTAGCCCCTGAAATTACCGAGATGATCAATAGCTTTATCGCAGCGGCACAGTCCGGCACCGTCGGCGTCGTCGGCTCGCTCATGTTGTTTGTGATCGGCATCCAAGTACTCTCCTCGATTGAAGCCTCGTTCAACTCACTCTGGGGCGTCGATCAAGGCCGAAAACTCGGCGAGCGCATCGTAGTATATTGGACTTTTATCAGCCTCGGAGCAGTCATGGGCGCGGCAGCGCTGACCTTAGTCACGGTCACAAAGATCGCACAATTAATGGAGCATTTGCCCTTCGGCGGCGAATTTCTATCCCTTGCCCTGATCTTGAGCCCCATCATTGCTTTTATTCTAATCACTATACTGCTGGCAGTCTTCTTCCGTTTTATCCCCAATACACAAGTTAATTGGAAGGCGGCCTTCACCGGAGCAACCCTAGTCGTCATATTGCTACAACTGTATAATATGCTCTCATTTTTATATGTGCAGCGTGTAGTCGACACCCGCAGCTTATATGGATCAGTCGGCATCATCGTCGTGCTCATGCTTGGGCTCTACGTCTTTTGGTTACTCATTTTATTTGGAGGTCAGGTAACCTACGCAGTGCAAAACGCCGATTATCTGACAAATGAGAATGCCTGGCAAAAAACTAGTGAACACACTCAAGAGATCATTTCACTGGCGGTGCTGATTCTCGTCGGCAAGCGCTTTCAGGCCGGCGCCTCCCCTTCGCGTGCTAGCGAACTCCACAAACAGCTTCGGGTGCCCAGCCACATATTAAATTCAAGTATCAATCGTCTGTGCGAACTCGGCTACCTCAACGCAATCGTCATCAAATCAATTGAAGACGAACGCGACCATGCCTACCAACCGGGGCACCCGCTAGAATTTATTACGCTCGGTGCGTTTAAGCAGACATTCCAATCTTACGGGAACAATGACGGTGCCGAACTGGTCGTTCAGCACACACCTGAACTGGACATCTATTTAGAAGAAATCATCAGTTTGAAGGGCTGCCCCAAGGCCACACTCACGATCCACGATTTAATTAGTCGCTAGTCAGACAAATCCAATCAGTCTCGAATCTGTTGACATACATGCAAGCAAGAGATTGACAGGTCATAACCTGTATCTAACCTCCGAATTTTCTAATTTCCTTTGTCATGATTTCTTGGATCCAAAACCACCTCATCCGCCACGGCCGCTGGATATTCCTAACTCTGTTGTCGGTCATCATTGTCGCCTTCGTTTTCACGATAGGTAACACGCCGGGCTGCACATCCGACCAAAGCGCTTACCGTGAGCAAAATTTCTATGGTTACGACCTCAATTCACCTCGCGAAATGGGGATCATTAGTGAAAAGGTTTCGCTGAGTGCGATTCTCAACACAGGTCGTCCGATCCAGAACGAGCAACAATTCCAGTCGCAGGTCACCAGCCGCATTGCCCTCCTGCACTTAGCAGAAGAGATCGGTGTGCCAGCCCCCGACCAGAAGACACTTGAAGGCTACATTATGACCAAAGCTGCCTTCCGTGGCGCCGATGATCAGTTTAGCCGCGATGCCTACACCAGCTTCGTAGACAACATCGAATCCAACCCAAACATGCCGCAAGGTCTTTTCGTTACCGTGCTCGAAGAAGACTATCGTATCGATCAAGTTGGCAGCGCCCTCTCCGGCCCAGGCTACCTGCTGCCTGCCGAAGCACTGGCACTAACACAGCGCAATGAAACATCCCTTAAACTCGCCACTGCCGAGATCAGCTACGCTGCATTCACTCCAGAAATCACACCCACTAAGGAAGCACTAACTGCATACTATAGTGCCAACAACAGTCGCTACGAAATTGCCGAGCGTATCCAAGCCAGCTACATCATCTTTTCGGCAGCCAACTATGCCGAACAAGTTATCGCCGCTCAAGAGTCTGATCTACGCCCCCACTTTATCGCTAACCGCGCTCGCTTCATCGCAGCCTACAAGGCCACTCAACCAAAAGCTGAGGACGCCGCGGCAGAAGTACCTGCCGTCACATTCGAGACTGTGCGCGATGCCGTTGCGACCGACCTTGCCACTGAAGCCGCACAGCGCCTCGCCAACGAAGCCGCACAGAGCTTTGCCTACAAACTCTACAGCGACAACGTCGAGCAAGACTCGGCCGCCTTCAATCAGCTGCTCAACCAGTCTGGCTTAGCGCTCACAGAGATCGCACCTTACACAGCCGAAGGCGCTGCACGTCGTGCTCTATCGACCGAGATGCTCGAATCCGCGTTCACACTTTCCAAGAGCCGCTACTTCTCAGACGCCTATGCGATTGACGGAGGCTTCGGCGTGCTGATCTACACAGGTCGCATCGCGCCAGAGATCCCCGCCTTCGAAACAGTCGAAGCAGTTGTCACTGTCGACTACACTGCCGAAGAAAAGCGCCGTCTCTTCAACGAAAATGGCGAGCGCTTGGAAACCGCACTCAAAGCAAAAATCGCCGAAGGCAGCACCTTCGTCGAAGCTGCTGAAGCACTTGCCCTCAAAGTCACCGTAAACGAAACCTTCAAAATTGGCGAAGCACCACGCGCCTTCAATCAAGCTGCTCTACAAAAAGCACAAAGTATGGAAGCTGGAGAAATCTCACCGATGCTAACTAGCGGGGTCGTCGGCACCTTCGTCTATGTCGAAGAAAAAAGCATTCCAGAAATCACATCGGAGGACGAAAACTTAGTTCAAGCACGCAGCTTCCTGCAACGCTACGCATCTTATGTCAGCTCCAATGCACTCGCCAGCGAGTTAGTCGCTCGTGGTATCAGCGAAGATTCAGCAGCCGAAGTACTCGACGAGCAGTAAGCCAAATAGGCATCCTTTTAAATCAGCTTCGTCCTTAACCGGACGAAGCTTTTTTGTACCCGACTCTCAGCTCTCTCAGACTACCACATCAGTTATAGATACTCGCCGCTGAGCGCATCAATTAGTGCGAGGATTAGGGACGATACCGAATAACAGCTAGAATAGAGAACAGTCTTCTAGAAAAATCCTCAACCCAACCCGCGCTGACTATCTGCAGTAAAGTCCAAGAAGGTCTTCACCACACGATGCTCAATATCTTCATTAGCGCGCAACCACTCGACTGCCTGACTGCGGTTCAGGCCGTCTTTAAAAAAAGCTTTAAAAATGCGGCGCGCCAAGGAAATATCTTCCTTACTGTAACCAGCGCGTTCGAGCCCGACCTTATTAATGGCGCGCGCGACAGCTGGGTTACCATCGCTGATCACATACGGAGGTACGTCTTGCACGACCTTCGAAGTGGCACCAACCATTGCGCGTGTACCGATTCGACAGAACTGATGAATACCAGCGCCCCAGCCAATATTGGCATAGTCATCAACGATCACATGCCCGCCCAGCGCGGCGTGACTGCTCATCACCAAATGATCACCGACCACGCATTCGTGGGCAATATGACTGTAGGATAAAATGTTATTATGATTGCCGACCACCGTAAGTTGCTCGGCTGATGTCGCACAGTGCACTGTGGTAAACTCGCGAAAGACATTGTACGCGCCAATCTGCAAACGATGCACACCACCCCGATATTTCAAATCATGAGTTTTGCCGCCTACATAGGCATACGGGTGCACCTCATTACTTTGCCCCATTGTGGTCACACCATCGACTGTCGCGTGGTGCATCACTATAGTGCCTTTGCCGACTTTAACTTGCGCACCGATATAGGCATAGGCACCGACACTGACATCTTCGTCAAGTTCGGCACCCTGCTCTATAATTGCAGAAGGATGAACGTCTGTAGCCATTTGATTTGTTAACCTTATTCCGAAACATCTGCCAGCATGAACATAAGCTCAGCGCTGGAAACGACCTTACCGCCAACGGAGCAAACACCGGTCGCAGTCGCGATCTTGTTACCCCGAATCTTGACAAGTTTCACACGAATCTCGACTGAATCGCCGGGCTCCACCGCGCGACGGAACTTGACCTTGTCCACACTCATAAAGAATGCGATTTTGTTTTCCTCAACAGGCAACTTGCGCAGCAGCAAAACACCGGCAGCCTGCGCCATTGCTTCGATTTGCAAAACACCAGGCATCACTGGACGGCCTGGGTAGTGACCTTGAAAGTACGGCTCGTTAATCGTGACATTCTTCAATGCCACCAATTCATCTTCGCTCACCAGCTCAATCACGCGATCGATCATGATGAAAGGATAGCGATGCGGCAGCAGATCCATCACGCGACGAATATCCATTACCGTCTCAGGTGCATCCATTACTGCGGCGGCCTTCTTAGGCGCTACAGCTTTCGTAGCACCCTTGATCTTCTCCAGCATTTTCTGGCGAAGCACCTTAGAGAGTTCTGCATTCAGCGCATGGCCTGGTCGCACCGCAATGAAGTGTGCCTTGATCGGCATACCGACCAGCACGATATCACCGACGATATCAAGGATCTTGTGACGAACGAATTCTTCCTTAAAGCGAAGCGGCTCCTTAGAGAGAATTTTGTCCCCCTTGATCACGATCGCACTGTCGAGACTACCACCTTTGATCTTACCAAGCTTCAATAGCTCTTCGATGTCTTCATATATAGTAAAGGTGCGAGCCGGCGCGATCTGTGCCACATAGGACTCAGGATCAATATCGAGGCTCAAGTGCTGCGTGTGAATGCCGCGATCATCGGTGGATGTACACGTCACACGGAAACCATCGTGTGGCAGCGCAATGATGGAGCTAGCACCACGAGTTACAGAAATCGGCTCATCCAGCACGAAATACTCACGCTCCGCATCCTGCTCAACCGGTTCGGCTTGTTGGATCAAGTTCACAAAATGCTTGGCAGAACCATCCAGAATCGGCGGCTCACTGGCATCCATTTCGACCAGAACATTGTCCACCCCACAACCGCTCAATGCACTCAAGACGTGCTCCACGGTATTTACCTTCGCATGCCCATCAGCAATCGTGGTGCTACGCACTAGATCGGTCACAAATTCGACCAGTGGCTTCAGCTCTGGTTTTCCAAAAAGATCCATGCGCTGGAAGACGATACCGTGATTCACGGCTGCTGGTTTCAAAGTCAGTTGAACTTCTTCACCCGTGTGCAAGGATTTCCCACTGATCGAAACTTCTCTGAGAATGGTGCGTTGCTTCATATTATTTATAAATATACTGCTCTGTGACTGAGAGGTGGTCAAGCGAGCCAAAGCGGGTTAAACTACGATAAGAGGGCTATATGTAAAGCATCCGTTTTAACATAGGTTTAGCGTATTTCAATCAACGGAGCACTTAGACTCGTGGTGATCTGAGACAATTCGATCAGCAGACGCCGATCTACTGAAAAATTACTTTGCCTCTACCGTAGGTACCTATTAATTTCAAAACCTTAATTTCACCACCAAAATGCTCGAAAATCTTACAGACAAATTGGGCTCAGCCCTCCGAAACCTCCGCGGTGTTGGCAAACTCAGCGAAGACAATATGGCCGAGGCACTCAAAGAAGTGCGCAAAGCCCTACTCTCGGCCGATGTTCATTTTAAAGTGGCACGCGCGTTTGTCGCCAATGTTCAGGCGCAATGCGTCGGTCAGGAAGTACTGAAATCAGTCACCCCTAGCCAACAAGTCATCAAAATCATCCACGACGAGCTGGTAAAGCTCCTCGGCGAAGGGGCCACTGACCTCGAAGACAAGAAACCGCTGCGCATCATGATGGTCGGCCTGCACGGCTCTGGTAAAACCACCAGCAGTGGTAAGCTCGCCCGCTACCTCGCCAAAAAGCGCGCATACCGTCCCGCCCTCGTGGCCTGCGACGTGTATCGCCCCGCGGCGATCGATCAGCTCGAGATGCTAGCCAAGAACGAAGGCTGCATCTTCTACGGCGATCGTGAAGAGAAAGACGTCATCAAAATCGGCAAGCGCGGCCTCGAAGCTGCGAAATTGGCTGACGCCAACCTCATTATTTTTGATACCGCTGGTCGTCTCCAAATCGACACCGATCTAATCGAGGAGATCAAGCAACTAAAGGATGCCGTCCAACCAGACGAAATTCTACTCGTTGCCGACTCGGCACTCGGTCAAGAGGCGGTCAATGTTGCCAAGCACTTCCACGAAGCAGTCGGCTGCACAGGTATTATTCTGACAAAGCTCGATGGTGATGCCCGCGGCGGCGCGGCACTCTCGATGAAGTCTATCTCCGAGGTGCCGATTAAATTCATAGGACTTGGCGAAAAGTCAGACGAATTTGAAGTCTTCCATCCGGATCGTCTCGCCTCTCGTATTTTAGGCATGGGTGATGTCGTCTCCCTCGTCGAGCGGGCGCAGGAGAATATCGACGAGAAAGAAGCCGAGCGACTTGCAGAGAAAATGCGCAAGGCCGACTTCAACCTCGAAGACTTCCTTTCGCAAATGCAGCAGGTCAAAAAAATGGGCTCACTCAGCTCCATCGTTAGCATGCTTCCCGGTGCCAGCGGCATCCAAGTCGGCGACGAAGAGGAAAAGAAAATGGCCCGTACCGAAGCCATCATTCTTTCTATGACTCTCAAAGAGCGCCGCCAGCCACGTATCCTTCGCGGCAGTCGCCTCAAGCGCATTGCCGATGGCTCTGGCGTTCAAGTGCGCGACGTCAATGCACTGCTCAAACAATTCGGACAGATGCAAAAGATGATGAAAATGATGAACGGCGGCAAAGGCCGTAAGATGATGAAAGCCATGAAGGCACAAATGGGAGAAGGTGGTGGCATGCCCGGCCTGCCCGGGATGTAATCACACACCGGTTTTAGCGCCAAGCCAAACACGCCATGCCAATCGACTCCCCCCCCTCCTCTCAACTCAACGATCTCGCCTGCGTTCTTCTGTCTGAGGAGCAAATCCACTCTCGCCTGAAAGAGCTAGGTGCAGAGATCAATGCAGCCTATGCCGGTCGTGACATCGCCATCATAGCAATCATCAATGGTGCGGTGATCTTTGTCGCCGACATCATTCGACAGCTGAATATTCCACTGCGGCTCGATTGCATCCGTGTCTCAAGCTATCGCAATAGTGCATCGCCCGAGCAAGCGCCAGAAATCATCGACCGAATTCGCCTCAACATTGAAGGTGTCGATGTGCTACTGATGGACGACATTCTCGACACCGGCAACACTCTCGCCGCTGTCTCCAAAGTGCTACAGAGCATGAATCCAGCTAGCCTCAAGACCTGTGTGCTGCTCGATAAGAAGGCCCGCCGCGCAGTTGAATTCGAAGCAGATTTCGTGGGTTTCGAAATTCCCGACGAATTTGTCGTCGGCTATGGCCTAGACTTCGCCGAGCGCTACCGCCAACTTCCTTGTATCGGCGTCCTGAAACCCGAACACCAAAGCATCTAACTTCTAGTAATACACTTCTTTCAAGTCTCATTTTTTAGAACTCCATTCTCTCACCCACATATGTCCACAACACACGACAACCGCCGTATCGCCGACAACCGCCCACTCTTGCCACCTGCAATACTGATTGAGGAAATTCCGCTCACCGAAAAAGCAACAGCTGTAGTTGAGAACGGACGCGCGCAGAGCGAAGCCATCCTCAATGGCACAGACGATCGCCTGATCGTCGTCGTCGGCCCCTGCTCGATTCATGATCCCAAGGCAGCAATTGAATATGCACAGCAACTGCTTCCACTTGCTAAAAAGTATCAGGCTGACTTGCAAGTGATCATGCGTGTGTATTTCGAAAAGCCACGCACCGTAGTTGGCTGGAAGGGGCTCATTAATGACCCTGGTATCGACGGCAGCTTCGAGATCAACTCCGGCCTACGCATCGGCCGCAAGCTATTGGTCGATATTTGCGAACTCGGTCTACCGACTGGTGCCGAATTCCTCGACACCATCATTCCACAGTTCATTGCAGATGCTATCGCATGGTCCGCGATCGGCGCACGCACCACCGAAAGCCAAATCCACCGCGAACTCGCCTCTGGCCTATCCATGCCAGTCGGTTTCAAAAACGGCACCAGCGGCAACGTGCAAATCGCGATTGATGCCGTGCGCTCTGCGGCTCAACCACACTGGTTTCCGTCCGTTACCAAGCAAGGCGTGACCGCAATCTTCCAAACCACAGGCAACCCATCGGCACACCTAATTCTGCGTGGCGGCAACCGTACAGGCCCGAACTACGAGGCCAAGGATGTCGAATCAATCTTAGAGCAACTCGCCGCCGTCGACTTGCCGCAAAAGCTAATTGTCGATTGCAGCCACGGGAACAGTAACAAGGACTACACCCGTCAAACTATCGTCGCCAACACACTCGCCGAACAAATCTCAGCCGGCCAGCAAGGCATCGCTGGCGTCATGCTCGAAAGCCACCTCGTCGCTGGCCGCCAAAACTACGACGTGAGTAGCGACAACACTTACGGCCAAAGCATCACTGACGAATGCATCGACATGCCAGCCACCGAAGCGATCCTCGATGCACTCGCCCAAGCGGTGCAAGCACGACGTAAAGCGTAGAATACTTTAGCCAGCACATTCGGCTTCACCACGGCAATGACTAGAGACATCACTGGCACAGCGATGACCGTCCTACACGACTTAAAGCCATGCTTAAACAGTCTGCTAGATGTGCATACCTAGCCTATTATCACGACCCGCCCATCGGTACATTGATACCAGATTTACGGTCCGCGCACTTTACGCGCTGCGCTTTCAACTGACCGCAGCCAGCCGCAACATCAATCCCACGTCGTTGTCGGATTGTGCTCGGAATTCCCGCCTCTTGAATGATTTTTTGGAACGCTTGTGAGCGTTCCTCCGTCGGCATCGTGCCATCGAAACCTTCGGTCGGATTAAGCGGGATTAAATTCACATGCGCATCCATTCCTTTTAACAGCTCTGCCAAACGCTGTGCATGATCGTCGCTATCGTTCGCACCGCCGATGAGAGTCCACGCAAAGAACACTCGGGCACGCTTGATCGCTGAATACTCACGGCACGTTTCGAGTAACTCAGCCAACGGCCAACGCTTGTTAATCGGGATCAACTTACCGCGTTCTTCGTCACTCGCACCATGCAAGCTCACCGCCAGTGAATAGCGTTTCGGGTGGCGGGTCAGTTTCTGAATGCCAGGAATATAGCCCACCGTGCTGATCACCACCCGCGCTGGCCCAATATTCATTCCACGATCATCGGTGATGATATCCAGCGCCTCCATAGTTGGCTCAAAGTTGTGTAACGGCTCGCCCATGCCCATCATCACAATATTACGCAAGGTACTCCCTTGAGTACGGCGCAGTTCACGTTCGACGTGATGCGCCTGTGCGACGATCTCGCTAGCAGTTAAATGCCTTGAAAAACCCATCTGCCCGGTGGCACAAAAGACACAGCCCATGGCACAACCGACCTGACTGCTTAGGCATGCGGTGTAGCGCCCCGGGAAGCCCATTTGCACAGACTCTACTTCGGTGCCATCGTGCAGACGCAGAAGATATTTGCGCGTAAATCCGTCCGAACTGGCCGTATCATCCACTAGTTCCATTGCACAGGGCTTGACCGCCTGCTCACTCGCCAACCAACGCTGGAGCGGTGGTAGGACACCTTCCGCTGACTCTAAATCATTTTGCAGCAGACGACGTTGCACAGCACTAAACAACGGCCTCGCATGCACAGGGTTGACTCCTGATTCTGCAAGCTGCGCCTCTAGCGCCTCATAGCGCAGACCTTCCAATGAAAAATTCATACCGACAGTGCGTGAATGTGGATTGTATCCGCGTCAACTCCGTAAAACACGAAAAATACATAAGTAACTATCATACATCGAATTAACACTTATCCTTAAGCTAATATATCCTAACGACTATCATTGACACACCTGAACACTAACTACATATTGGCAAACTAAGATTTAGACTAAATCAAGTCAAAATCATCAACCACCTACGTATATAAATATTATTATGGAACCCCAAAAAATCACTCTTCTATTCTCTGTCATCGCACTTGCAGGTGCTAGCTTCCTCACTGGTTGTGGCGAAAAAAGCGATGCAGACCAAGCAGTGGATGCGGTTGAAGAAGCAGGCGACAATGCTGCTGAAGCAGTCGAAGCCATCACAGAATAAGAAATTCAATCGAATTTAATACAAAAAGCGCTCTTTTATAGAGCGCTTTTTTTTTGCTTTTCCGCCTAGCCTCAATGTTTATGTTTCAGCTCATTCTGCATTGCTCATTTTGCGAAAGCCTGAGTTTGCTCTGGAATAGGAATCGACTAACCTTCTTGCTCTTCCTCATATTCCAAAAACAACCGACAAACTATTATGGCAAAATCACTCGACGCAAAAAGTAAGACTAAGAAGGCTCCACAAAAAACCGCTAAGGAAAAAAAAGAGGCTAAACGCCTAAAGAAGAAAGGCTAATAATAAGCCCGTTCCCCTTGGAAAATCGGACTGCGCCAAACTAGGGACAGCATCAAAACTAGGGCAGGGGCATGCCGTTATCTTTAAAATCGCCCACATTAAAGCGTACCAAGCCTTACTTCGTAGCCCAGTAACATGAAACCCCACCCTTCCGAAGAAAGATGGGGAGTTTGTTTTATACCTTACTAGTTACCCCTAACTAACATATGAAAAAGTCATGCATTGCATGACAACTAATATAGTATCCGCTCCGGTAAAGAAGTTCCAGATATTTGTCGTTTTTTAGACACTTCGTCAATTGCTGGAAAACCAGTGATATATCTGCAGATAAAAACGACCCGCTTAGCTACAATAAACAGTTAAAGGAGTGTGGGCAACACATCCACGTACAACCCACAATGAGTGCGGGTCGCGCCCATTCCATTACAAAATACATACGCAATGGCTGGGAATCGAATTATGCGATCGTATTGGCAGAAATCCATTCGCTACAAACATCCGTAGTGACTGGCTGTATAACAGTGCCAAGATCCGTATCACGCCCTTCCATACAGCGTGCTGTAGAGCATTTCGGCGCTATAGGTTTCACGAGCGACCTGCTTGAAACTGGTTGCCGCTAGGATGGCCTCAACGGGTGGCACTGTGCGGGCGGGGATCTTTGCCACGCAGCGAAAGAAGGCATACAAGATGATGAGCCAAATACGGGCGCGGAGTCGCCGCCAACCACTGGCGGGAATCTGAAAGTCCGAGAGCAACCATTGGGCGGACGCCGTGCTGGCGCGCTCAAGGACTGGCACGACCCGCCGAACGGTAGCGGCATCGAAATTATCGAAAAAAAACAGAGTGACGATCAAATCGTAGCGATCTTCGGGCAACTGCTCAGTGGTCATGTCCACCTGCCAAAAGGCAATGCGAGCGGTGTCGATACCTGCGGCTTCGAGCCTATTTTGGGCCACCCGCAACATTGCAGGGCTTTCATCGAGCACAGTAATCCGCGTATTGGGAAACTGCTGTGCGAACGGCAGCAGAAAGGAACCATTGCCCTCACCGACCAAGAGTGCGTGATGAATCGCAGGCCCTTCAGCAAGTCGCTGTAGGTGGCCAAGCCGTGCATCCAGCAACGAACCCCCGATCGTCACTGATTCGATCAGTTTATAAAATCGAGCGATACTGGAGTAGGACATTAAAAGGATTTTTGAAGGAAAACGCTCCGTCGTTTGAATAGAATTAGCGAATTCAATTAAGATGGAGGCACGGAAATGACGGAGCGTTCCCTTCCAGCATTTACAGGCGAAAAGGTCTCAGCAGTGGTATATTCTTGGGCTAAATCAGTGACAAGCTAAGTATACAAAATCAGCCAATGCTCATGTGAACATTGGCTGATAAAAATTAGTGCTAGTTCGTCTCTGACTAGCTTGCTAGGTTCGCGTGGAAGTTATTGCCAGCAGTGGTTGCTTTCACGTAGTCCTTGCGAATCACGAAGTCGCCGAAGCGTTCGCCTTCATTGCGCTCTTTGGCGTAAGCTAGGAGCAGCGGACGAAGCTCTTCAATAATTTGCTCGTTGGTGATCGAGGTGCGATAGAGCTTGTTCAAGCGTTCGCCGTCGAAGCCAGCACCAAGATACAGGTTATACTTACCGGGAACTTTACCAACCAGCCCGATCTCACCGAGATACGGACGGGCACAGCCGTTCGGGCAACCTGTTGAGCGAATCACGATCTCGTCATCACGGAGTCCGGCTTCTTCGAGAATCACCTCGAGGTCGGTGACTAGAGTCGGCAGATAGCGCTCGGACTCAGCAAGTGCGAGTCCGCATGTTGGCAGTGCTACACAAGCAATCTGGCTGCGACGCATGCCCGATGCAGTCTTGTAGGCATCAAGCTTATATTGCGCAACGAGGGTGTCGATTTTACCTTTGTCGGCGGCATCGACATTGCCGATCAGCACGTTCTGATTGCCAGTGAGTCGGAAGTCCCCCGTGTGCACTTTAGCGATTTCGAGCATACCAGTCTTGAGTGGGCTACCGTCAGTGTCAACGATACGCCCACCTTCGATAAACAAACCGAGATTCCATTTGCCGTTAGTGCCTTCGCACCAGCCGTAGCGATCGCCCGTGCTGGTAAATTTATAATCGCGCGCATCTTCGAGCTTGTAACCAAGACGTGACTCGAGCTCGTTGCGGATCCAGTCCACCCCAAAACGTTCGACGGTGTATTTGAAACGCGCGTTGGTGCGCGCTTCACGCTTGCCGTGGTCGCGCTGAATGGTGACTATTTTCTCTGCCACTGCGACTGCTTGCTCAGGTGTGCAGAATGCCATGACATCAGCCAAGCGTGGAAAGGTCTTCTCATTGCCATGAGTCATTCCCATGCCCCCACCGACAGTCACATTAAAACCAGCCAGCTTGCCGTCTTCGAGGATTGCGATGAAACCGAGGCAGTTTGCAAAAATATCAACGTCGTTGTAAGGCGGAACCGCCACAGCGATTTTGAATTTACGCGGCAGGTAGGTCTTGCCATACAGTGGCTCCACATCGTTGCCACCACAGTCCAGAGAGCGTTCAGCTGCTTGAGGAACAGTCAGTTTGAGTGGCTTACCATCAAGCCACATTTCAGAAAATGCCGGTGTCTGCGGCTTAAGGTGCGCGTCAATCTCGTCAGTGATTTGTTGCACCTGAGTATGCACTTTAGAAGCAAAGGGGTTGGGATTACACATAACATTGCGATTCACATCGCCACAGGCAGCAAGCGTAGTCATCGCCACGTCATTACAACGGCTGATGACCTCCTTGAGGTTGCCCTTGAGGATACCGTGCAGCTGGAAGGCCTGACGTGTCGTCAGTTTCAACGTGTTAAACGCGCAATAGTTAGAGAGTTCATCCATGAGGATCCACTGCTCAGCCGTGCAGATACCACCTGGCAGACAGATACGCGACAAGAATGAGAATGCTTTATCGAGCTTGTGCTTACGCCGTGCGCTGCGCACATCGCGGTCGTCTTGCTGGTAGAGACCGTGGAATTTCGTCAATTGCTGGTCATCGGCTGCGATCGAACCCGTGGAGACATCGGCGAGCCCCTCGAGGATGGTGCCACGTAAATAGTTGCTGCTATCTTTGATGCCTTCGTTTTTGTGCAGTTTCTGCGGTGTTTGACTGTCGGAAATCATAATAATAGTCGGAATGAATGCATTAAGCGGACCCTCGTAAATATCAAAGATTACTGGATGCGCAAATAAAACTTGTATTAACACTAGCTCCTTTCTTTAGTTTGTCACTCATAAACCTAAGAAAAGAATTAAAAGGCCGAATTCGTATTGCATTTCAGCCGTACAATGCTTTGATTTCTACACTTTCCAAACCGCGAACTATCATGAGCAACTCTGACGCTTTCCTATCAAACACAGCACCCTTCACACCCGACCAGGTGCAATGGCTCAACGGATTCTTGCCGAATCTTCAACCCGACCAATTGATTTGGATGGAAGGCTTTATTAGTGGCCTCCGTGTTGGCCGTGATGGTAAAGGTGGCGCCGCAGCAGTTGTACCTGTGATAGCGCCGACATTAACTGTTCTGTTCGGCTCTGAGTCGGGCAACGCTGAAAGCCTCGCAGATCAAACTGTAAAAACCGCGGCAAAGGCCGGCTTTCAAGCGAAGGCCATCAACATGAGCGACATCAAACCAGCTAAGCTCAAGGGCATCGAGAACCTACTCGTGCTCGTCAGCACATGGGGCGAAGGCGATCCTCCGGAAAATTCGATCGATTTCATCGAAGCGCTCATGAGCGACCAAGCACCGAGGCTCGAAGGCACTCGTTTCTCGGTACTCGGCCTCGGCGACACCAGCTATGAGAATTTTTGCACCACGGGCATCAATATCGACGCCCGCCTCGAAGCCTTGGGTGCACGGCGCGTGTTCAATCGCAAGGACTGCGACGTTGATTTCGACGACGACTACGACGCATGGCAAACAGGTGCCCTCGCCGCACTAAAGGAGTTGGCCGCTCCCGCCGCCGCACCAGCAACTGCCACTGCACCGGTGACTGCACCGGTTAAATACTCTCGTAAGAACCCATTTCCATCGGAACTCAAAGAGCGCGTGCTGCTCAACGGCGCAGGCTCTGCGAAGGAAACAATTCACCTCGAACTCGACCTCGAGGGTTCCGGCATGACCTATGAAGCTGGCGATGCACTCGCAGTGATCCCGCACAATGCGACGGATGTTGTCGAGGATATCTTAAAGACCACTGGCCTCGACCGCGACGCGATCGTCACCCTGAAGGATGGCGACTGCACATTAGAGACTGCACTCACCAGCAAGTTGGATGTGACAGGTATTTCACTCCCTGTACTCAATCGCTACTACGCAATCTCACAAAACAAAGAGTTGGATGACCTGTTGAAGCCGGAGAACAAGAAGCAACTCCAGGCTTACCTTTATGGCCGTGAATTGATTGATGTCCTACATCAGTTCAGTGCTCCCGAAATCACCCCAGATGATCTCGTCAGCATCATGCGCAAGTTGCCACCTCGTCTCTATTCAATCGCATCGAGCCTGAAGGCACACGAAGGCGAAGTTCACCTGACTGTCGGTGTCGTTCGATACGATGCCCACGGCCGTGAGCGCAAAGGCGTCTGCTCTACTTATTTGTCGGATCGTATCGTGGAAGGCGAGAAAGTCGACATCTTCGTCTCACCGAACAAGCACTTCAAGGTTCCGGCGAATCCAGATACGCCACTCATCATGGTCGGCCCTGGAACTGGCATCGCACCGTTCCGCGCATTTATCGAAGAGCGCAAAGCCACCGAGGCCAAGGGCAAGAACTGGCTCATCTTCGGCGAGCAACATTATTTGACTGACTTCCTCTACCAGACCGAGTGGCAAAGCTACTTGAGCGATGGTGTACTCACCAAGCTCGACGTAGCCTTCTCTCGCGACCAAGCAGAGAAAGTTTATGTGCAGGACCGCATGCGTGAAAACGCCAAGGAGCTGTATGCATGGCTCGAACAAGGCGCCTCTTTTTGCGTCTGTGGTGATGCCACTCGCATGGCCCATGATGTCGATAAAGCATTGCACGATGTAATCGCCCAAGAGGGAGGACTCAGCGAAGAAGCCGCCATCGATTACGTCAAGCGGCTCAAAGCCGACAAGCGCTACCTGCGCGATGTGTACTAGGAATATTATATTCGTGGCGTCGTTGCTGGCGACGGTCTCAGAGTCATCTAGCGAGCAATGGCCGTTGCAAGCAACGACGCTACGGGTATTCAATCTCTACATGCTGACTCCTTAACCAATGTCCACCCCCACTCCAGTCGACGTTCTTTGCGTAGGCTATGCGTGTGTGGATATTAATTTCAATGTATCGCACCACCCGACAGCCGATGAAAAGCTACGCGCCACTACCATGCATACCAGTGGCGGTGGACCAGCGGCAAATGCAGCAGTCACTATTGCACGGCTCGGCGGCTCAGCGCGCTTCTGCGGCTACTTAGGCAACGATGCCTTTGGCGACGCGCACCTCCGCGAGTTCGCAACCCATGGCGTGCATGCTGACGTCCTACATCGCGGCGATGCACCTACACCAATCGCAGCAGTCACCATCAAGCCCAACGGTGAGCGCTCGATCATCGACTATCGTGCCCCCTCAGCGCTGGCAGCGGAGGACACGATCAGCCTAGCAAAGTTTCCCGCCAAGGTGCTATTAGTCGACGGCCACCAACCGCTGCTCTCGCTCGCACTGATCGAAGAAGCCAGAGCGCTCGGCATCCCTTCAATATTGGACGCCGGTTCTATCAACGACGGCACCCAACTACTCTACAACAAGGTCGATTACCTGATCACCTCCGAGAAATTCGCCAAACACTACAGCGGCGAAGACGATCCACGCACCGCCCTGGCGGCGCTCGATGGCGCAGCGCCGCTCATCGCCTGCACCTGGGGAGTGGACGGCGTGTATTGGCAAGACCAATACGACCAACACCATATACCCGCATTTGATATTGAAACAGTCGACACCACTGGAGCCGGCGATGCCTTCCACGGCGCATTTGCGCTCGGTATCGCCGAAGGGCTCAAAGCCAAGCAAAACATGCGCCGCGCCTGCGCCACTGGTGCACTCACTTGCCTAAAATCCGGCGCCCGCAACGCACTACCAACACGCAAAGCCGTTGACGCACTCTGCCGTTAGGTAGCGCGCAGGTGCGTTTATTATGCCCTTGGGTACCCGCACCGCAATCGATTGCACTGCACACAAAAATTTGCACAAGATGCGTTGTGGGACGCGCCTGCGCGACCTCTCTGCAATCTGAGCAAATCACTGAATCTTACTCGTCATCTTATCCTTAATTAGCTGTGTGGAGATTAGGAATAAGATTACGAGTATAATGATGACCTACCCCCCATAAAAAATCAGATTCAAGGTTCGACGTTCGGCGTTTGATGTTGGACGTTCTTTGAATGCCCAAGACGCTCTATCTTCTCGATGGTATGGCCCTCGCCTACCGTGCACACTTTGCCCTGATCCGTAGCCCGATTTATACCTCAAAAGGCTTCAACTCGTCGGCCATTTTTGGATTTACTGCGACCTTGATCGAATTGATCACCAAGAAGCAGCCTAGCCACCTCGCGGTGGTCTTCGATACCTCTGCGCCGACCGCACGCCATATTCTGCATCCAGAATACAAGGCACAACGCGAAGCGATGCCGGAAGACCTAGCCGAAGCGATGCCGCACCTTAGCCGTGTCGCCGAAGCTTTCGGTATTCCTGTACTCAAGATGGATGGCTACGAGGCCGACGATATTATCGGCACCCTCGCTCACCGTGCTGAGGCCGATGGCTTTGACGAAGTTTTCATGGTCACCCCAGATAAGGACTTTGGCCAACTTGTGACTGAAAAGATCAAAATGTATCGCCCCTCCCGCCAAGGTGATGGCGCAGAAATTTTAGGCGTCGATGAGATCAAAAAAAAGTGGGACATCATTCGCGTCGATCAAGTCATTGATATGCTCGGCCTCTGTGGCGACGTTTCCGACAATATCCCTGGCGTGCCTGGCATCGGGCCGAAGACGGCAGCCAAGCTCCTCGCAGCCTACGACAACGTCGGCAACATCATCGCCCACGTCGACGAGCTAAAAGGCAAGCAACAAGAACGCGTGCGCGACAACGCCGAACAAGCCCGCCTCTCCAAAACGCTCGCCACCATTCAACTCGACGTGCCGATCGATGCCGATTGGGATAGCCTACGCCTCGACGCGCCGAGCAAAGACAAGCTCGTGCCACTGTTTGCCGAATTTGAATTTCGCACGCTAGCCAAACGAATCTTCGGCAGTGAGTTCACCATCCAAGAAGCCAGCGCCGAGCTCGTGCTGATGAGTGAGGACGACGAAAAAACAAAGGCCAAGCAACCCACCTCCGACAGTTCGGGCGATCTGCAACTCGATCTACTACCCGCAGTCACCTTTAAAAAATTCGCTGATATAAAGACCGACTACCGCATCGCCAATTCTGCTGACACACTCAAGCAACTGACCGACGAGCTCCGCAATGCCGGCAGCTTCGCCTTTGATACCGAAACCACCGGGCTCAATCCGCGTAGCGTCGATTTGGTTGGTATCTCATTTGCGACCAAAGCACACAGCGGCTGGTTCGTGCCTGTTTCTAGCGACAACTCAGCCACCGTTTTCGAAGCACTGCGCCCTGTATTTAGTAACAGCAACCTGGCCAAAATCGGCCATAACTTGAAGTTCGACCTATCAATTCTAGCCGAGCAAGGCATCGACGTCGCCGGCAAATGCTACGACACCATGCTGGCACACGCGTTGATCGATCCAGAGCAGCGCCACAACCTCGACACGCTATCGGAAGACTTTCTGCAATACACCACCATCCGTTTCAGCGAACTCATTCCCGAGGTCAAGAAGGGCCAGCCAATTGACTACTCTTCGGTCAAACCCCAAGCCCTTGCGGATTACGCGATCGAAGACGCCGATGTAACGCTGCAACTCTGGGAACTCTTTAAAGTGAAGCTCGAAGAGAGCGGCCAAGCCAAAGTCTTCTACGAAATCGAAACGCCTCTGCTCCCCGTGCTGGTCGCAATGGAGCGCGAAGGGATCTTGATGAACGAAGCGACGCTGGTCGAAACGGGCAAGTCACTCGAAGGCCACATTGAAACACTGCGCGACTCGATCAGCGCGGCGGCTGGACGTGAGTTTAACCTCAACTCTCCCAAGCAACTTGGCGAAATTCTGTTCGACGAGCTGAAGCTCGTTGAAAAACCAAAGAAGACCAAGACCGGCCAATACGCGACCAACGAACAAGTACTTTCGTCGCTCGCGTCGAAGCACCCCATCGTCGCCAACATTCTCGAATACCGCCAGCTCACCAAACTCAAGAGCACTTACATCGACGCACTGCCGAACTCGATCGATTCAGTGAGTGGCCGCGTGCACACCAACTACGGCCAAGTGCAAACCTCGACCGGGCGCCTGTCCTCAAACGATCCCAACCTGCAAAATATTCCCGTGCGCAGCGCCCAAGGCCGCGAAATTCGCAAAGCCTTTATCGCACGCCCAGGCTGGAAACTACTCTCCGCCGATTACTCGCAAATCGAGCTACGCATCCTCGCCGCACTCACCGAAGACGAAGGCCTGCTCACCGCCTTTCGTGAAGGTCGCGACATTCACGCAGCAACTGCCGCGAAGATCTTCGAGGTTCCACTCAACGAAGTCACCCGCGAGCAACGCAGCACCGCCAAGATGGTCAACTTCGGCATCCCTTACGGAATTTCCGCCTTCGGGCTGGCGCAGCGACTCGGCACCGTCTCACGCACCGAAGCACAAGAGATCATTAACAACTACTTCGCGCAGTTCCCCGGTATCCCTGGCTACATGTTGCGCATGCAAGACAGCGCCAAAGCCAAGGGCTACGTCGAGACCATCACCGGACGTCGCCGTTATCTGCAGGACATAAACTCCAGAAACGGCACGATTCGTGCCGCTGCGGAGCGCAATGCGATCAACATGCCAATCCAAGGCACTGCAGCCGACATGATTAAAATCGCGATGGTGAACGTGCAAAACGCATTGGTCGCACAAAAGCTCAACACTCGCATGCTCCTTCAGGTGCATGATGAATTGATCTTTGACCTCGATCCAAACGAAGAAGCCGCAGTGCGCACCCTTGTCACCGAAGGCATGAAACAGGCGCTTGATTTGAAATGCCCCATCGAGATCGACATCGGCCTCGGCAACAACTGGTTGGAAGCGCACTAACCACAGCGCGTGAGATGTGATCAGCGAAGTCACACACTGCGCACTAAAACTGAGTATTCAGCCCAAGGCCGAACCAACTCACGTCTCCCAGATTCTCGCGTTCGACATCATCCTGCGCGAAGCTTTGGGCCACATAGCCGACCAGCGCAGTACGTTCGGTTAATCGATACTCGAGATCGACACTGATTTGCACGTGGTTCGGGCCATTGTGTGATTCGCTGCGATAGCCATAATTAAATCCCTCGTGCACCAAAGGCACGAGCCACAACCGCTCATCAAAAAACGCCAACGGATAGGACAGCGCAATTTCGACAAAACTATCCTCAATCGAATACACTGCGCCGACTCCTACGATCAAGCCACCGAGCACTTCGACTTCAGACGCGATACTCAGCTCATCATCATTTCCCGAATCTGAAGCAAACTCTAGAAGCGTGTAACCGACCTAAAGTGCGACGTCTCCAAGCTGGAATCCATCGGCGGCAAACAAATTCAGCTCCTCATAGACTTCACTGTCGGCCAGGCACCAAACGAGAAATCGTCAAACGAGCCAATTAACTCGCCCGAGGAAATCCCGCTATCATCGAGATCCTCGCGCCTGCTATCCACATCGTGGTTGCCGTCCACTCGATCGCTGCGCTGCCCTAAGCCACAGCCAGCCGAGCCGCGCATCCAAACACCCCGAGCCAAACTCCATTCCTAAAAATACTAATATCATTAAACATCCAGCCCTTGCTAATCACTTATTTTGATCAATCAATGTAGAGGACTTCATTTCAGAATCAGATCATACTTCCGGAGGCGAGATAGTCCTGAATAGCTCTCGATTCGGAGCTGGCGAACCCGAATGAGTACACAAAATTAGCTTTCCTTTCACAACAGAAAGGATGCTATCTATATAGTGAACCTATCGATCCTATCCTGTGCACCTAAATGCTACTCGACCCTACGGCTTATTGAGGCAGCCAAACAACGGAATCATTCCGTTAAAGTTTTAAACACTACGCGCTTGACGCTCGGACTCGCTCATGGGGAACCAGACCTCTATTATCGTGGCTCGCAGATTGAGACGCCCGACGCCATTCTACCTCGTATCGGCACCTCGCTCACGCGCTACGGCACGGCAGTGGTTCGCCAATTCGAGCAAATGGACATCTACACCCCGAACACATCGGCGGGCATCAGCAACTCACGCGACAAGCTGAGAAGTTTACAGATCCTCTCACGCCACGACATCGGCATTCCACGGACTGCTTACGTCAACGACAAACGAGACGTGCAAGAAGCGCTAGAACGCGTCGGTGGTGCGCCCGTGATTATCAAATTGCTCGAAGGCACTCAAGGTGTTGGCGTCATTCTAGCAGATAAGCCTGAAATCGCAAAAGCGATCGTTGAGACTTTACACAGCACAAACCAACAAGTGTTGCTGCAAAAATTTGTCGCCGAAAGTAAAGGTAAGGACGTTCGCGCGTTTGTCATCGGCGATCGGGTGGTCGCAGCGATTCGACGCACCGCTCAGGGACAAGAGTTCCGCAGTAATGTGCACCGAGGTGGCAAGGCAGAGGCCATTGAGCTGGACCCCGTTTACGCTGAGGCGGCAGTGCGTGCCGCACAAATCATGGGCCTCCGTGCCTGTGGCGTTGACATGCTGGAGGGAGCCAACGGCCCACAAGTGATGGAAGTCAATTCGTCCCCCGGCTTCGAAGGGATCGAGCGTGCCACTGGTCTAGATATCGCTGGCGCGGTGATCGACTACATCGCAGATCAAGTAAAATTCCCTGAAATTGACATTCGCCAACGTCTCACAGTGAGCCGCGGTTACGGCGTCGCAGATATCAACATCCCCGAGGGCAGCAACTTTGTTGGCATGACGATCGAAGCGACTGGCCTGCGCCAACAAGACGTCGTCGTGCTCACACTGCGACGTGGCAGTGCCGTGATTTCAAATCCGAAAGGAACTCGCGTGCTGGAAGCAGACGACTCACTGCTCTGCTATGGTCGATCAGACAACATGAAAGAACTAATCCCCGACCAGCGCAAAAAGCGCAGTAAACTAAAGCCATTGCCAGCCACACCTGTCACCGAAAGACACACAGTATGAGCTTAGATATTGGGATTTGGGGCACTCAAAAAATCGGCCTAGGCCAACGCAAGCGCTTACAACTACAAGTAGGTAAGAGTTTTAGCGGGGCAAACATCAACCTACCACTCATGGTCTGGCGGGCCCCAGAACCTGGCCCCGTACTGGGAATCACAGGTGCCCTGCATGGCGATGAGATCAACGGAACTGGTGCCATTCGTGGCATTATTCAAGAACCACCTTTTGAGTTAAAACGCGGGGCATTAATACTCGTGCCTGTGCTCAACATCATGGGCTTTGAGCGGCACAGTCGCTACAGCCCGGATCGACGCGATCTAAACCGATGCTTCCCTGGTAGCGCTACCGGTAGTTTAAGCGCACGCTTGGCAAAGTTAATCTTTAGCGAGGTGGTCGGTCGTTGCGACTACATCATCGATTTGCATACCGCAGCAGTGCGACGCACCAACTTTCCAAACGTGCGCGCCGACTGCGAGAATCCTGATTGCGCGCGCTTGGCAAAAGCGTTCGGTTGCGAGGTGATCGTCAATGGCACTGGCCCCGATCACTCGCTACGCAAGGAATCAGTGAACGCGGGGTGCCCGACAGTCGTGCTTGAAGCAGGCGAAGTTTGGAAAGTGGAGCCCGCGGTCTTGGATCTAACAACCCGCGGTATCATTAACGTTTTACACGAACTAAAGATGACCGACAGCGATGCCTACGAAGCACCGCCTCATCAGGTAGTGGTGAAGGAGACACGTTGGATTCGCTCCGAAACCGGCGGCTTCCTACACTTCCATATCGCACCGGGCGAAGCAGTAGTCGAAGGGCAAGCGGTCGCCAGCAGCACCAGTTTGCTGGGGATGCAAAAGGAAATTATACGCTGCCCACACGATGGTATCGTGATGGGGATGACCACGATGCCGGCAGTGGGGCCCGGCGATCCAGTCGTCCACATTGCGCTTCACAACACGAAGTATTCGCAGCGCAAGATGGAGGCGAGCATTGACGGCCTGGAACAAGGCACGATTGAGACGGACATTCGCTCTCAGCTGGCAACCAACATAACCATAACCGAAATAGAAGAAAACGCATGAAATCGAAAACAACTATTGGTTGGCGCGAATGGGTTGAATTACCCGATTGGGGCATTCGCATTCGTGCCAAAGCAGACACTGGCGCCAAGAGCAGTGCAATTGATTGTGGAGAGATCATCGAATTGCCCGGTGAACGTGTTCGGTTCACGGTCCGTCTGGACCGCAAACAGACGCGACTCCTTAAACTCGAAGAGCCGATACAGTTACGCAAGCGGGTCCGCAGTAGCGCGGGCCACAGCCACGATCGCATTTTCGTGGAAACAATATTGCGATTGGGACATGTCGAGCAACGCATATTGGTCAATCTAGTTTGCCGCAAAAATATGATCCATCGCATGCTGCTGGGGCGCGAAACATTAAACGGCGCTTTCCTCGTGGATTCTTCGGTCGATCATTGGGTAACGCCCCAAAAGCCCGCTCAAATCGATTCGTCTGTTTGAAACAGCTCAATTGGTTTTAGCTTTTTATTCGCCATTTATATAGGCGCGCAAATATTCCCGGCCTCACACCGCACGATCATGTTGACTCCACAACTGCGTCCACTTCAGCAATCCACTGTGCACGTGTCGCCTGATCCACGAGTGCGACTTCGAAGCCATTCTTGGCAATCTGCGCGAGCTCGACATGGCTAAACTTCAGGCCAGCACTCAATGCCCCATACTCATCTTCGACATTGTTACCAAAGGAAAACGGGTCATCCGTGCTAATCGTACAGCGGAGGCCACGATCCACAAACTGACGAATCGGGTGCTGTTCGAGCTCCTTTACCACATTAAGCTTCACGTTACTGATCGGGCAGACATCAAAGGTCGTGCCACTCTCAATTGCTAGATCCACCACAGCGTCGTCCTCGATCGCGCGCACACCATGTTGGATACGACGCACGCCCAGCACTTCAATCGCCTCACGCACATTCGAAGCAGGACCGAATTCACCAGCATGGGCCTTCATCTCCAAGCCCGCATCCCGCGCCCTTGCCCACAGCTTGGGCGTCCAATCTTCCAAAGGTATAGATTCGACCCCATGTAGATCGAGCCCAGCAAGACCTTCCCAATGCACACATTCCTTAAGTACTGGAGCCAATACCTCGTTGTAAGAATTACGCGCCATGCCCATGAACACGCGCACTTCCATCCCAGTAGGCACCGCACTACGAATCGCCGCCAAGATTTCCGGCCCCGGAATATCAATGAATTGAATCATCCCAGCATGAAACGAGGTTTCCACGTAACGCACATTACGAGCGAGTTGACCCTCAAAAATCACCTTAGCCGCTTCGTAATAACGCTCAGGCGTGGTAAACCAATGCATCGCATGCTCAATCAAGTGATGCTCAAAATCCTCAAAGCACTGCCATCTGAAATCCTGCGCCCAACACGCCTGAGGCTCGCTAAACTGATCGGGATCAAGCTGCTGCAACAGTTCGTGCGGTAACGCTCCTTCAATGTGCAGGTGCGTCTCAGTCTTGGGAAGGCGACGAATGAAGTCAGCTGTCTTTGGCGGGATCGGGGAATGCATATAAAAAAAATCAGCAGCTAAAAGTTAGGACAGAGACGGACATCACGCCCCCAGCAAGTAATCTGGGTTAAGCGTCTTCAGCTCTTCTTTGACGAATAAACCGTCTTTGCGGATCAGCTCGCCATCAAACCATATTTCACCACCACCATACTCAGGGCGCTGGATTTGCACCATGTCCCAGTGCACTTGAGAGCGATTACCATTGTCTGCCTCTTCGTAGGCTTGGCCTGGCGTGAAGTGGAAAGAGCCAGCAATCTTTTCATCAAACAGAATATCACGCATTGGCTCAAGAATGTGCGGATTGAACCCGATCGCAAACTCGCCGATATAGCGCGCACCCGCATCCGAATCGAGTATCTCATTCAAGCGCTCGGCATTGCTGCCGTCTGCGTGCACGATCTTACCCTTTGCAAATTTCAAGTGGATCCGATCGAAGGACACGCCCTGATAGATCGTCGGCGCATTATAAGTAATTTCGCCTTCGACCGAATCTTTAACTGGACAAGAGAAGACCTCACCATCTGGGATATTGTGCGAGCCGCCACAAGCAACCGCACCGATGCCTTTGATCGAGAAACGCAGATCTGTATCCGGCCCTTTGAGGTGCACTTGATCAGTGCTTGCCATCAGCGTCTCTAGCGCCTGCATCCCCTTCACCATACGCGAGTAGTCCTGTGTACAGACACGGAAGAAAAAGTCTTCAAAGCTTTCTGTGCTCATCATCGCCTGTTGCGCCATTGCAGGTGTTGGCCAACGAAGAATCACCCACTTCGTTTTATTTACGCGGTAGTCGAGCACTGCCTTCATCGCCTTCATCACGCGCGATACTTTGGCAGGATCCACGTCTGACATCTCAAAAATATTATCCGAACCACGCACCGCGATGTAGGCGTCCATCTTCTGCATGCGCGCCAGCTCCCAAACCGCCTGCGTCTCAAACTGCTCAATATCAATCTCATTAACGAGTTCACGGCTGATACGTGCATCCTGTAAGTTCACAAACGGGATTGCCCCGAGTTCGCGCGCCGCGCGCACTAACGCAACCACCATCGCCTGTGGGATATCAAACGCATCGATCAGCACGCGCTCCCCTTTTTGCAGATTCGTCGAGAATCCAATCAATACCTTAGCTAATTTCGAATAATTCGGTTCCATGCAAAAATGCACACGAATTCAGGCCGAAGGTCAACAGCGACCCGTAATATTCAGCATTAATTAGAGAATAGCCCAGCTAGAGATGAAAACTGGCAGATATGGCAGTCTGGAGGAGATTAATTAGGAGTAAAATCAACAGGGGATGGCATCCCGGTCGTCCGCATTGCCACTGAGCTTATTTAACTACGGCTGGCACGGAGACGAACCCTCACCCCTGCTTCAACAAAAAAGGTACATCGTCGACCGAGGTCTCCAGCATGTTCTGCGAAGCTCAGAGAGCGTAGCGGGGAGGCATACTACAACTAAGCAAAGGGTGGAAGCCAGCAGTCGGCAACAGCCACTGCTCTGCCCAGAATCGCTAAGGATTAAAGAATCGGATCACCCTTTGGCTGTTCTGGTACTTTGGTGCCGATCCAAAACACCGAAGTGCCAAACCAAACCAGTGTCGCAATCAGCAAACCCTGCTTCATCGCTGCCAATGAGATTTGCTCGATGAAGAACGCGAGCGGAAGAATAAAAGTCACCGCAATCGATAACAGTCCGATCCATTTACAGGTATTTTTCATGCGAGATATCCTTTCTTAACTGATGACTGTGGTGTGCCTCTCAAACGACTAAAGACGAGAAATAAGACCCCGCAAGCAAGCCAAGCGGGTAAAACGAAATACCAAGTGGTCACGCCTTGCGCGAAAATAAAATAAAGCGAGACAGTCACCGGAATCAGCCACGCGAATAAAACCGATTTATTGACACCGCACCCACTCGCTTCGGCGTGAAAAGGTGTGACTCCGATGCGTTTACTCAAATACCAATCGGCGAAGATCACCGCGCCCATCGGTGCGAGAATAGTGCCATATAAACCGACAAAACCAAGCAACTTAAATGCAAAGGCTGGAAAAATCGCTGCAGTGGTAGCAACACCCCCCGCAAGTAAGGTCATACTTAAGCGACTCGTGCCAGGCAGCATTGCCTGAAACGCCAAACCTGCGCGATAGATCGTGGGGTTGGCAGTCGTCCAACCAGCAACCACCACACAAATGATACCTGCGATACCGACCACGTTAAAAGCCATCGGGCCGGGAACTGGATCGGCACTTTGAGTCAACTTAATCTGCGCCGCCAACATCAACGCTGCAGCTATCCAAGCCATATAGTGCCCGACATACATACCACCTGCTGTGGCCCAACCACTGGAGGCCTTTTTAGCATAACGAAACACCGAAAGGTCCGACATGCCGACGTGCATCGCGGCATTACAAAACCATGCAAATAAAACAACTTCGAGGAATCCCATCGACGTGGTCACCTCGCCACCTTGCGCAAAGCTGATCGACTCCGTCCAGATGGCATTTAGCCCCGCCCAAGAATCGACGCCTAATTGCTTGAGCGCAACGATCCCACAACCCAAGAAAACCAGCACCATCCATGGGGCTGCAATATTCGCAAAACGACTCACCGCATTATAACCAATACCGGCGACTGCTGAAATGACTACCCCGACAGCCACCACAATCATAATAAAGGATGCACTGTTCGGATAAATCGCATCAAAGGCTGGCATTTCCAAATTAAACGGAATCCCCACTGCTGTGGCGGACACGGTAATCATCGCGCCAGCGAGGAAGCAAAACAGCACGCCATTCGCAAAATTGTAAACCTTAACCAGATCCTTGCCGGCGATTTTCTCCAAATGGCAATACAGGGTTAAACGTGCTTTCGTGGCAATCGGCGCACAAATAAATCGCCAGCTCAACACCGCCAAGAAATTCCCCAGCAGCAAGCCCCAGAAGATATTTTGCAGACTCACTCCAGCAAGTAGAAAGAGCGGCCCGATCATGAACTCCGTGCCTGCGGCATGTTCACCTGCATACATGCCCCAAAAAGCTTTCGCGCCTTTTTGCGCGCGTTCAGGAACGGGGGTCGATTCAAACTCTTCAACAACAGGAGACTCGATCGGTTTAGATTTTTGGGGCATAGTTTATATATGGTAATTGAATTCTAGCGGCAGTTTTTACAGTTAAAACTAATCTTAATAATAAAATAAAAATGCAACACTAACGAAACATAAATCTTACATCCAGCCCCCTAAGGTACCCTAACGCATAAACTGGAAGTACACTTTAATTCGCCCCCCTATAGAGCAAAAAAAGCTGATTTTTGTTTCGAAAGTGCGGCAAATTGATTGGCCTTATTGACGGCCGGAAAGAACGGATGCTTCGTAGCCTTTGACTTCATCGAGCAGCGACAACTCACCGGGCACTTCGTTGCGCTTACAGAACTCTTCCCACACGACCGACCATGGCAAGGCCTTGGCTTGTTCAAGTAGTGCTAAACGTGTGGTATAATCGCCAGCAAGTTCGGCTGCACGCAATTGCTCGCGCGGTTCAAGTAGAGCTAACAAGAGCGACTTCTGAGCCGCACGTGTGCCAATTGCCCATGCGCCAATACGATTAATGGAAGCATCGAAGAAATCCAGTCCGATATGTGTGCGTGGCAACACGTCACAACGCACAAGCTCCTGCATGATGTTTTGAGTTTGATCATCAAAGAGCACGACGTGGTCACTATCCCAACGCACTCCGCGAGAGACGTGCAACAAGAGCTCAGGCACATACATCATGACGGATGAAATCTTATCGGCGATTCCCTCAGTCGGATGGAAGTGGCCGGCGTCCAAACACAGTGCGATCTGATTTTTGATCGCATAGCCCATGTAGAACTCATGCGAACCAACCACCATACTTTCAGAACCGATACCAAACAACTTACATTCGACCGCATCGATATGGTGCGCCGGATTCAACTTTTTAGCAAAGACCTCATCCAGACTGACAGACAGTCGTTGACGATAGCTTTGACGATCTGCTGGCATATCTTTCATACCATCTGGCACCCAGACATTCATCACACTAGCGCTACCAAGTTGCTCGCCCATCGCTGCGCTAATGATTCGACTGCGCTTACAGTGTTCGATCCAAAACGCGCGAATCTCCGGGTCCGGATGACTCAAGGTCAAACCATCGTCGGCTTTCGGGTGTGAAAAACAGGATGGATTAAAATCAAGACCGATACCCTGCTCTTTCGCCCAATCGATCCAGCTCTGGAAGTGCTTCACTTCGATCTTATCGCGGTCGACCGACTCGCCGCCAAAATCGCCGTAAATCGCATGCAGGTTCAGACGGTGCTTACCGGGCAACATTGATAGCACTTTTTCTAAGTCCTGTCGCAGCTCGGCGATCGTGCGCGCCTTGCCTGGATAGTTCCCCGTCACGGCGAGACCACTGCCAAGGGCTCCGGCACCGACTTCAAAGCCGACCACGTCGTCGCCTTGCCAGCAATGCAACGAAATTGGGGTCTTACCCATCGCTTCGATGGCTTGCTCTACATTTACGCCAATTGAAGCATACAGTTCTTTTACTTGATCAAACATATTAATTGGTAGTGATTAAAACACAGAGAATAACCTAATTTTAGGTAAAAATGAATACACCCGCTGACATTATATTTGCACTTTTTGACATTACCTAGACGATCACAGTCCATGACCACAGATATCGAGAGCTTTAGCCGCTACCTCCCCACGGACCAGCAGGCCAAGAGATGGGGCTGGCGACTAGTGCACGCGGGTCGGCAAAATGTGCCTCCGCACTCCGAATATCCAAGTAAGGGGCACCCACACAGTTACCTTTTTGACACATCTGGGCGACGAACACTCGACGAATATCAGATCATCTACATTACGACTGGGTCCGGCATCTTCGAATCACGCACCCAACCCAAAACGGAGGTGCGTACGGGGGATGCGATTCTGGTCTTCCCTAGTGAGTGGCACCGCTACCATCCGGACGCTGAAACTGGCTGGTCAGAATACTGGATTGGCTTCCGCGGAAAAGAGGCGGATCGCATCATGGAGGCTTTTTTCTCGCCAGAGGATCCCATACTTAAAGCGGGCCAGACCGATGCCCTTATTCAGCATTTCGACCAGATTCTCTATTGGTTACAACAACCTGTTGCCGCCAAGGAACAAATACTAGCCAGCCATGTGCCACTGACACTTGCGTTTCTAAGATCCGGAACTCTGAGCGAAAGTCGCTCACAGAGCAAGGACAGCGCACTCGTGGTTCAAGCCAAAGCCTCGATGCTCGCCAATCTGGCCACTCATACCGACCTCGAAGCACTCGCACAAGAACTCGGCGTCAGCTACTCCCGCTTCCGCTTCGCCTTCAAGAAGCAGACCGGCTACTCCCCGCGTGAATTCGAGAACATCATTAAACTCAACCGCGCACGCGACCTTCTGCTCCGCGAGGGTAACAGTGTTACTGAAACTGCAAGCGCTCTGGGCTACTCGACAGTTTACTATTTCTCTCGTGCCTTTAAAAAACAATTCGGTCAATCACCACAGCAATGGCTGCGCCAACAATAACGCTAGGTATTTAAAGAGCTAGTAGATTTCTAGCGGACCAAATCCAGGCGGCGATGACACACCTAAGAATTAGATGGCGCACCGATCGAGATACTACTGAGCGGCAAGCACCTCGCCTAGCTCCGAGCGGTGACGCTCTAAAGGGAAACTATGAACGGCGCCAATAGCACTGCGCCAACAATCGATGCACGGCTCAAATTTTGCTGCCGCAGCCACTCAAAGCACATTTTCTTTTCCGGCGAATAACCGACGTCACGCATGTTCAGCCCAAGACTTAAGGCTGATTGATCCACACTGGCAGATAAAAGACTGATCTGCTCCGGGATCTGCACATCCATGGAAGCGAGCACTGAGCCACTTGATCGCAACGCTCCTGACCCATGGGCCGTAATCTCGGACTGCCCTTGGAGGAAAAACTGTACGTAAGCTTGTCACGCTTATCGATCGCAATGATTCGCCTTAAAGCGCATCACAGCCTAGTATTAGTTGCTTCTAGGAGCATGCTTTATCTTTCGATACATAAGGATCATCAGCGCCAAAAATGAGACAATTAAAACCACTTCGTCAGCCAAATCTGACGTGCCACTATCACCACCATAAATCACATATATATCAAGTGTGCTTGCTTGCATTAACTCGAAATCCTGCTGTCTAGAAATCGTATTGGAAGCGATCACCATCGGTTCGAACGAGTTTAAGACATCATATGTGTATGTCGGATTTTTCATAATATTGATACGTCGAAATAACTAAAAAAGAATGCTCCACGAGCAAGGCAACAACCGCCACGCCCAGAACTCTAATGTATAAACTGGCTGCGCACTTCATTTCGCCTCCCCGATAGAACAAAATGAAAGCTGATTGGTGTTTCGAAAGTGAAACTAACAAGAATATTAGATTAGCGGCTAGTGTGCCAATTCGCCAAACACCATTACAATTAATAGAGAAATCGTAAAAAATTCAGTCCGAGATGTGTGCGCGGTCAAGCATCACTGCGCACAAGTGCCTGCATGATATTTTAAGTTTGATCGTCAAAGATAACCACGTGATCGCTCCCCCAACGCACTCCACGATAAGCATGTAGGAAAAGTACCAGCACATAGATCATCACAGGCAAAATCTCATCCGTGATCCCCCTTTGCCGGATAAAACGAATCGGCCCAAAAGTGCCGACCAACAATAAACCGCCGCCACACGGCTATTAACGCAAAACACCGCTGCTATTTGGTTTAATATTTCAGCCAGCCAGCCCCAGAAGCCTTGACCTGAGTCGGGCATTTTTGGACATTTGGGCAATGCCCCCTACTCCTATCCAGCTCGCTCGCACGATACATCTCCTGCTGGGCCTTTGGCTCCTCTCATTGTGCGCCTGCGATCAGCAGCAAAATGCGAGTTACTCTGCGACTGAAAAGTCACCGAATGCCCAGGCGGCAAACATCGAATACGGCATATTTCCAATTTCCCATAACCCAGCGCGCCAAGCCAAAATTGGCCCAGAGGCCTGCGTCGAGTGTCACGCAGATGAGGTCGACGACTGGAAGAATAGCCACCACGCCAAAGCCAACCGTCCCATCTCGATCAAGTTCGATCGCGCAGCCTTCACCCCAGTTCGTCGTATTCAGGAATCAGGCGTGACTTATGAAATGGCCGAAACCAACGGCAAATTTGAGCTACGCGTGATCCATGATGACGACAGCATTACCAGCTACGATCTTGTCGGCGTGATCGGCGAAACGCCACTCCGCCAATATCTGGCACAACTACCTGGAGATAAATTTCAAACCATCAGTGCCACCTACGATGTCAAAGAGGACCGTTGGTACGATGTATACGCGGGGGAAGATCGTCTTCCAGGCGAATGGGGTCACTGGGCGAATCAAGGCATGAACTGGAATGCCAATTGCGCGTATTGCCACACCACTGAATTCGAGAAGAACTTCGACTTCGAATCTAACAGCTATGATTCGACATGGACACAACAAGGACTGGCCTGTGCAGAATGCCATACCGGCCTCGAAGAACACGTCGTCGCAGCCAAAAGCGGCAACTACAGTGCTGGGTTATCGAAGCTCAGTACCGTCCAAACTGAGCACAATTGCGCCAGCTGCCACTCGCGCCGCGATCAGCTAACAGCCGACACCTTTTTACCGGGCGATGACTACCACGATCACTTCTCGCTGTCCTTGCCCGACCAGCCGAACCTCTACCATCATGATGGACAAATCCTAGACGAAGACTTCGTCTATGGCTCGTTCCAGATGAGCCGCATGGCACATGCAGGGGTGAGCTGCAAAGATTGCCACAACCCGCACACGCTTAAAACAATCTTACCAATTGAGAACAACCTGCTTTGCATGCGTTGCCACTCTGGCGGAGTTCAAAATGCGCCAATCATCGAACCCATCGCCCACAGCTTCCACAGCCAAGGCAGCACGGGTAATATGTGCGTGAATTGCCACATGTCGAAAACCACTTACATGCAAGTCGACCCACGCGGCGATCACGCATTCCTTTCCCCAGACCCACTGCTCACCAAAGAGCTCGGCATCCCGAACGCCTGCAACAAATGCCACACTGACGAGAGTGTCGATTGGGCGGTCGAATGGTCTGAGCAATGGTATGGCGAGAAGATGGTCGATAACCGTCAGCGCAAGCGTGCCCGCATTATCGCAGCCGCTCACAACCTCGATCCAAGTGCCCTACCAAAGCTGCTCGAGCTATTAAAAGACGAAGACCTACCTGGCTGGCGCGCCGCCTATACTGGCCTCCTAGGCAACTACCTGCCCAATCAATCTGTGGTCAAGGTGCTCAAGGCACTCCTCAGCGACGTCAACCCGATGGTCCGCAGCCGCGCAGTCGGCATGCTAGGTAGTGCTGGGCAAGCCGATGCCGCAATTGAAACGCTTGCCGACAGTTCACGCAGCGTCCGCATCGCAGCAGCGCGTGGCATCGCCGCGAATCAATTAATCCCTGATTCTATCGCGAAAAAAGAATGGGAGGAATATAACGAATTCAACACCGATCGCCCACAAACCCTACTGATGCTTGCCAATGAGGCAAATAGCGAAGGACGCAGTGCAGACACTCAGAAATATGTCGAGCGCGCGATCCTGATGGATCAGCTCAACCCAGAAATGTATCATCAAGCCGCAATTTTACTGAGCGGCGCAGGCCTCAATCAAGCCTCCCAAAAAACACTGTACCTGGGCTGGGAGTTAGCACCGAAAAACCCTTCCTTCCCATATTCACTGGGACTGCTCGCAGCCGAGCGAAAAGATCTCGAAAGCGCAGCCGGATTTCTAGAAGAAACCGTCGCCATCGAGCCTAGCTTCAGCCGCGCGTGGTACAATCTTTCACTCGCATACGGGCAGCTCAACCGCCCCGAAGATGCCGCTCGTGCGATGCAACGCGCACAAGCTGGACAATAAACAAATCTCGACTCTCCCACAAAGCACATCCAAAACGCACCAATGAAACTCAAACAGGGACAAATCTGGAAAAACGAAACTGGCTACATACGCATTGTTGAATTAGAGCGCCTCAGCGTAGACTTTAAAATGATGGAGGATCCGTTCACCAGAGATGGCACACACAAGCAACTCACCAAGAAAGAGTTCTGCCGCTTGGTTAAAGACGCCACGCTGGTTGAAGAAGGATAATTTGTAGGGGCGTTGCTGTTCGGCAAGCTCTAGATGATAACCCTTCGAAGACCGCTTCGTGCATGACGTAACGAACCAGCACCGGCACAGGCGCTTCGTGCAAGCGAGACGATCTCAACGGTATAAATCCACAGGTTGGTAGTCGCAATGGCGCTCTCCCGTCGTTTCCCGTATTTATGGTGAAATACGGGAAACCGAAAAAAACGTCTCGGCAGAGCGAGTCGGCTACATCAAAAAAAGCACTTTATTTGGTTTAAGACAACCCACCAGCACGCTCCCGACAGCCAACGAACAAGCACAAAAAACCGGGCGCGGCGCGTCCCACAGAAGCATGGTACGCGCCGCCCCCGGCAAATCCCTCTATGAGTTTAGCTTATTGACCGACTTTAACTGGTTTCAAGTTCCAAATCTGTTCGGCGTATTGGCCAATCGTGCGGTCGGATGAGAACTTACCCATCTTCGCGGTGTTGATAATCGCCATCTTCGCCCAACGCTGCTTGTCACTGAATGCCTTATCCACCTCTTCCTGAGCGCGAATGTAGTCGGCATAGTCAGCCAAGCAGAGATATGGATCTCCGCCTTCTAACAGGCTACTACAAAGCGGGGCAAAGGCATCTTTTTCTCCTGGTGTAAAGTAGTCAGAACGCAACCAATCGATCACGGATTTTAACTCCCAATTACTATTGTAGTAATCGTATGGGTTATAGCCTTGAACCTTCAATACTTCGACCTCATCGACCGTGTTTCCAAAGATAAAGATGTTCTCCTCACCGACTTCTTCACAGATCTCGACATTCGCACCATCGAGGGTACCGATCGTCAGCGCACCATTTAACGCGAGCTTCATGTTACCAGTGCCGGATGCTTCCTTACCCGCAGTCGAAATCTGCTCAGACAGGTCGGCGGCTGGAATCATCTTCTCGGCCATGGTGACACGATAGTTTTGCGGGAAGACGACCTTGATCTTATCGTTGATCCGCGAGTCGTTGTTTACCTTTTCGGCAATTTTGTTGATCGCACGGATGATGTTCTTCGCCAATGCGTAGCCTGGTGCAGCCTTCGCACCGAAGATGAATACACGTGGATTCATTTCGTAAGCTGGATCATTCAGTAGGCGACGGTAAAGCGTCAGAATATGCAGCACGTTCAGGTGCTGACGTTTGTATTCGTGCAGACGCTTGATCTGTACGTCGAACAGTGCGTCAGGGCTAATCACTGTGCCAGAGTCCTCCAACACGAAATCAGCAAATGCTTGTTTATTTGCACGCTTGATGTCCATGAATCGCTTCTGGAAATTCGCATCATCGGCAAACTGTGCAATACCCTCTAGTTGATTGAGATACTTCGGCCATTCAGGGCCTACCTTCTCTGTGATCAAACCACTCAGTCCTGGATTACAAGCCAACAACCAGCGACGTGGTGTAATACCATTGGTCATGTTGATCAACTTGTTCGGATACAATTCGTGGAATGTCGCGAACAGATTTTTCTTTAGCAAATTGGTGTGCAATGCCGCGACACCATTCACCTTAGTCGAACCTACGACAGAAAGATACGCCATGCGAATCATCTTCGGATAGCCCTCTTCAATGATCGAAAGCTCCGTTTTCTTCGCACCGTCGCCCGGCCACTTAGCCTCAACTACATGTTCAAGAAACTGTGAGTTAATCTCGTAGATAATCTCTAAATGACGCGGAAGGACTTTTTCGAAGAGCGGCACGCTCCACTTCTCTAGCGCCTCAGGGAGAAGCGTATGGTTAGTGTAGTTGCACGTTTTGCTAGTAATGGCCCATGCATCATCCCAATTCAGACCATGATCATCGATGAGCAAGCGCATCAACTCAGGAATCGCAATCGCAGGGTGCGTATCATTCAACTGGATCGCATTAAAATCAGGGAATTCGGCCCAATCGCTGTGATTGGCCAGGAAGCGACGCATGATATCCTTCAACGAGCAACTCACGAAGAAATACTGCTGCACTAGACGGAGCTCTTTACCATTTTCAGTCGAGTCATTCGGATACAGCACTTTGGAGATCGACTCACTCAAAGCCTTTTCGCGAACGGCTTCGACATAGCCACCCTCATTGAAGATGTTGAAATCAAACTCGCTCGATGCTTTCGAATCCCAAAGACGCAGAAAATTAACAGTTTCGGCTCCGTAACCGACGATTGCGATATCATAGGGCACGCCTTCGATCGTCTTCTGATCGACCCACACCGGACGAAATCCCCCCTTGTCATCGATGTGATGCTCGACTCGGCCGTAGAGCTGTACTTGCTGCGCGAAGTTCGGCCGCATCACTTCCCAAGGGCAGCCCTTTTCCATCCAAGCATCTGGATGCTCAACTTGGTATCCGTCTTTAAACTCCTGACGAAATAGACCAAACTCGTAATGAATACCATAGCCAATCGCTGGCAGGTCCAGCGTTGCGAGGGAATCAAGGAAACACGCGGCCAAGCGACCGAGGCCACCATTACCGAGCCCCATATCAGCCTCTTCGTCAGCGATTGCGGTAAAATCTTGGCCAAGCTCGCCGAGCGCATCACGTGTTTGCTCGAACAGACCGGAATTGTGCAGATTATTGACCAACAAGCGGCCCATCAAATACTCCAAACTCAAGTAGTAAGCACGACGCACCTTTTTCTCATGATGCACCGCTTGAGTCTTCATGAAGCGGTCGAGTATGCGGTCACGCACCGCATGGCAAGTAGCCATCCACCACTCGTCCTGGCTCGCGTTTTCAGGGTGACGCGCCAGCGTAAAACGCAGGTGATTGAGAATCGAGGTCTTGATTGATTCGGTGGTAGCCGCAGTACTAAAGCGGAAAGATGGCTCTGACGCCTTGCTTGCTGATGCGCTGTTGGCAGCGGTTTTTTTAGCAGCAGATTTGGCCGTTTTTTTAGCCGTTTTTTTAGCTGTTGTGGTCATAATATGTGTGTCTGTGTAAAATTGGCGAAAAAGATCTCCTCTAGTCTTGAATCGGATCCAAGGAAACGTCAAAAACGTAACTATTTCCGAAGCAGTTGAAAGCGGTAAAGCAAAAAAAAGCGCCAGTTCTGCGAAATTCCCCAGCAAAATAGGCAGCAGCACTGCATTCCACACAAGCGCAAATAAAATTGTGCGTGTTCAACAGTTTACACCGCCTCGGGCTTCCTCAGCGGAAGCACAGAGGGCATGGCATACAACCAGCCCCTAGGCTTCAACGCAGCGAGCGGGTTTATCCCGCGATATTATAGCGGAGGGAAACACTCCGTCGTTGCTACCGATAGTCCCAGACGGTCCAATCAATACATGGAAACGACGGAGCGTTTCCCTCCAGCTCACTCGCCGCCGGCGAGCACGCACGGCAGCAGAGCTGCGTCTTTCATCCCATGGATGATTTTCTTATCCGCCGGGCACAAAGTGGCGAGCACGCCGTGCAACTCAGCGCGTTGCGCCTTTTTATCCACGAAGTAATACGGGCACAATCGCACCCGACCCTCCATCTGATAGATACTGCCATCGTCCCGATAGACAGGATGCGACAAACGCCGCGGCTTTTCGTAAGTTTGCAAAATGTGCAACGAAGTATCGGCCATTGTCACCGCTTGTTGAATTGCAGCCTGCCATTCCGCCTTCGACGAGTCACTGCCTAGTGTCACACTGCGTGCGCCCCACGCAGTCTCATGAAACCCGCTAATCTTAATAATCAAATTACGCTCCTTCTTGCTCGCATCGGCTAGTTGCGACCAGCGAGTCATCGGCTTACCACCAATCAGTGGCGCGTCGAGTACTGCATTCGGCGGCAAGTCCACCGGATCCATGACCCAAGTTTGCGGAATCACCCGCTTGAGCACCTGATACGAGGCCTTCGATAAATTCTCTTTCCAGAAATCTTCGAGAATATGGTGGTGCAACAGCGCCAAGTTGAGTTTCTCTTCCTGAAAAGGCCGCATCGGCGGCGTCAGACTCAGTGGCGACTCACGCCCCGCTGTTACCAAATGTTCGGCGATCAATACATTCGCCAAGTCAAACAGCTCCCAGAAGCGATAAATCACATCCACCTGTTGTGGCTCGCCATCCATCGGCACACAAATCGTATCGCCCATCGGCATCACATCGTCGGTATGATGCACGTACACACGGCGCCCATTGGCTCGCAGTTGCTCGGCGATCCATTCCATCTCTGGGCGATAGGTCGCAGCCTCATCACTAACCAGAATTGCGATATAAGGCGCCACTACATTTGGCGCAGCACTACACAGCGCCTGATAAAAGGCTTCGACCATATTCTGCTCGCCCGAACCGATTAACGCATCCGCATGCACGCCCGCATAGAGGCGATTCAAAAATGCCGTCAACCCGATGCCACCCGGCACCGAGTCCATCTCGGTCAGCGCAAAACCATTATCGGTCATCAATAGGTCTGGCCGCACCACCATCGGCGTCGAGCCACGCAGCGCCTTCGAGCGCGCATGTTCAATCAGCGCTGTTGGCTTGCCACGATCGAGGTACTCAGCAACCCACGGCGCCTTCAACTCACGATTACGCAGCAAATTTTTATCCGTCGCCGAACGCAGATACAATGTCTCATGCGCACGGTAAAAATCGTAGCAAGCTTGGCCGATCAATTCGATCTCAGCCACCTGCTTCGCATCCAGCGGAAACGCCACCGGCGAGGTGCGCCAACTCTTATTTTCGAATAAGCTCTGCTCCGAAAAAGTCTGTTGCACCGCCTCGAAGCTCAAGCCTGCCACACTGTCGTCTAAATTACTCATTGCCAAATTCTCGCTCTGCAGCTGATACCCGCGAAGTCGGACCGCCTGCTCGCAACCACGCATGAATAAATGGATCCAGCGCACCATCCATGACCGCTTGAATATTACCAGACTCTACGCCAGTGCGTAGATCCTTAATCATTTGATACGGCTGAAAGACATACGAGCGGATCTGGTTACCCCAAGCAATGTCGCCCTTTTCACCATAGAATTTCTCGATTTCGCTGCGCTTCTCATCCTCCTGTTTTTCATACAGCCGGGATTTCAAGGTGCGCATCGCAGAGGCCTTATTCTTGATTTGAGAACGGTCATTCTGACAAGTCACCACGATACCAGACGGAATGTGAGTGAGCCGCACCGCAGACTCCGTCTTATTAACGTGCTGACCTCCCTTACCACTAGCACGATACACATCTGTGCGGAGATCCGACGGATCGACCACAATATCGGCATCATCTTCCAACTCGGCAATCACATCGACCGAAGAGAATGAAGTATGACGGCGGGAGGCGGAATCAAATGGGCTGATGCGCACTAGCCGGTGCACTCCACGCTCTGCCTTGGCATAACCAAACGCATTTGGACCGGAAATACGAATCGTCGCTCCACTGATGCCAGCTTCTTCCCCGGGTGAAAGATCCAACACATCGACAGTAAAGCCCGCTTGTTCGCCCCAGCGCGAATACATGCGAAAGAGCATATCAGCCCAGTCGCACGACTCCGTGCCGCCCGCCCCAGCATGCACCGTGAGCAAAGCATTGCAGCCATCATTCGGGCCGCTCAAGAACGACGCCAACTCCAGCTCATCGAGCTTAGGCTGTAGGCGTGCCAACGTATCTAGCACCTCCTGTTGATACGATTCTGCATCGGGATCATCAGCCATCTCATCGACGAGTTCCAGCATTGCAGCAAGATCACCGAGTTCAGCACGAAATGCTTTGGACGGATTCACTGTAACCTTCAGGCGATTCGCCTCGGCGATTACTTTTTGCGCAGCAGTTTGGTCGCCCCAGAAATCAGGGTTTGCCATCAGATCCTCTAACTCTGCGATACGAGTCGTCTTGGTATCAGCGTCAAAGATACCTCCAAATGTGGCCGGCACGACGGGTCACTTCTTGGATTTGCGAGCGCAGTTCTGGAGTAATCAAATTCATCTGTTAAGATAGGAACCAAGAGCGTACAGAGTTAAAGCACAAAATCGCAAACCACCAATTCGCTACTCGCTTTTCGGCGAACTTTCAAGCTCATCCGCCCCTGCTCCCTCTGTCGTGCCGTATTTCGCCATCGTATAAATAAATAGATCCTCTACCTTCTTACGCGCCCAAGGTGTCCTACGTAGAAACTTCAGGCTGGATTTGACCGATGGATCTTCGTTGAAGCAGCGGACCTCGATGCGACCGCCTAAGCCCTCCCATCCATAATAATCAGAGAGACTGGTAACAATCTGCTCAAGCGTATAGCCGTGTAAAGGATTCTTAGGTTGTTCGTAATTCATGCACTCTAGTCTGCCGCGTAATTAAATTAAACGTGAAACGTGTCACATTCACACAAGAAAGTGAAGGTTCAAATTAAAGCAATCCACATGCCAAAGATCGGCGCACTCGGATCAATACCGGTCACGGCCACTACCCACAAAGCTCTTCTGGCTAATACTCATAAATTACTCTGACTCAAAATCGTCTAAGTACGTCTCTGAGGGCTTGAAGTGATCGGGATACATCCCTTATTTCGCAATAAAATAGCCTACAAATTGGTATTGTCCCCGCAATCATGTAAGTTATCCTTTTTTACATATGTGTTTATCAGACAACAGATTTACCTCCCCTCAAAAGTGTCAATTCGTCGGCATTCTCGTCGTCACTAGCTTAATTCTAGCACAGCCTTTTGTAAATGCGGACACAGACCAGAATTTCGTGCCCAGTACCAGCCCACTGATCACTGAAGGCTATGCGCAGCTCGAAGGCGGACAGCCTGCAAAAGCATTGATCGCATTTGAGCAAGCGCTTCAGGTTGACGCCAAGAATCTCTCTGCACGACTCGGGCAAGCCATGATCTTTGCCAAGCAAGAGCGCCACCAGGAAGCCTTCACTTCTTACGATGTGATTGTGGAGCACTATCCACAACACGCGTTCGCATGGAATGGGCGCGGGCTCGCCGCCTTTAACTTAGAGGACTTCGACACCGCACTCACCTCATTTCAAATGGCTACTGTCGATCAGCCAGTAAATGGATTCTTTTACGAATCATTGGCATGGACACAGATGTGCCGTGGCGAATTTATCGACGCAGCTGAGTCCGCAAAAAAAGCTTCGCTCATGTATAGTCGCAAGGGTGAGACTTCCACATATCCACTGCTAATTGCCTACTTCTCGTACCATGAATCAGGCGATGCCCAAAACGCCCTACGCACACTCGCATACGCCAACAAAAATAAGCCAGTCAATCAATGGCCCGCGCCAGTGATTGATTATTTAAGCGAGAAAATAGGCGAAGCCGATCTCATCAGTTTTGTCACCAATTCCGCCGAAGAAACCGAAGCACACACTTACATTGGGCTTTACTTGCGCCTACTCGGCGAAACCGATGCTGCCGATCAGCATCTTCAATGGGTCAGTCAAAATGGCAATTCCCAGGTATTTGAGTATACCCTCGCCCGCGCGCTCAATTTACAAAACAACGTCGCTTCGGCCATCCGCTAGCATTGGAATGAGCACTACCGGATTCGGAATGCGATGCCGACCGTTCCACGTTGTCGGTGTCGGTCTAATCGTTGCGCTCAGTTCGATCCTCTCTGCAGGTGAAGCACCGGCAATGGCCATACCGCCGCTGCCAATAAAATTTGAATGCAAACGAGTGCCAATGGTCACGCAAAAAGGAAATTTCTGCGTGCCTGCCTCTGCTGCAATGATTGCAGGCTTCCACGCCGTCAAAACTGACCAGGATCAAATCGCACAGCTCTCCTCCAAAGCATCCATCTCAAACGAAGGCACTTATCCCAGCGATATGTCCCTCGCCATGGGCAAAATCGGCTTTGACGGACGCACTCTGCTGTGGGAGGGCGAAGCAGAATTCAATGCCAAGATTTTACCCGTCATACGAAACGCTTTAGTCAAGACCGGCCCCATCTATATTTCCTTTCGCCCAAGTGTATTTGGCAGCATGGGGCATGGCTGTGTTATCGTCGGCTACGATGATCGACGCCAAGAAATGCTCTTTTATAATCCGTGGGGCAATCAATTCAAGAAAGACTACAACGTTGTCGCCCTCCATGGCTATGGCATCGTGGTCTTCGATCCGCCACGTATTGCCCCCCCCGCATCAGCCGACTTTGTCACTCAGATTCAACAAAGTGTGCCACGCTACGACGGCGACTTTCTCACCTTAGCCAACCAGCTGCAGCAGTCAGAGCAATCCTTCGAGCTCGTCTGGTGCAGTCGCCGTGACACACGCAATGACAAACACTTTGCGGTCGATACGGCACGCCGTGATGGACGGAAAATACTTGAGCTGGCCTTTCGGCGAAATCCTGGTGTCCTCATCCCCGCGAGCCCCAATGGGAAAACTACAAAATACTATTTTGTCACACGGCCTCCGCAAGGGGGCGCCAGCTACTTAGTGCGCGAAATCACCGAGCAGGGCTGGAGCGACGCAGCCCTCAAAACACTCGGCAGTTTGACGCGTGAATGGGCCACCATCTTTACCATTACCGATCAAACCGAACCCCTCTGGGAATTACCGATGATCGAGCTGCACAGCAGCCATTCGACCGATACAAATCAGCCGAGTACAACTGCCCAGTGAAGAAATTCAATGCGAAGGTACCACAACGACGGTATCTCCCCCTGGTCAAACGAAGGACGGAGTCGCTCTGCTAGCCCTCTGCGGCAGCTCCACCGCATCAGTCTATTCATCCGCCGGCGGATTCACTCTTAGACCGCCTGTCGGCGTCACTCGCTGATCGGGCCCGGCTGCCGCTCAATTCGCCAACCGCTTCATCTATTATATTATATGCCGATTATTCATCTTTACTGCCTCGTTTTTAAACTCGGTCGTGTAGCGTTGCATTTTTATGATTTGATTCTTTTTCTAAGAGAATCTCATGTCCTGTTCTCTCAGGGTACATCACTAATAAAACTACACACAGGACCAGTGTGCCCTGAGGATCTGCAGCGCAATTCCCGAACACCAAGGGCAGGACCCGGCGACACTCAAGCGGTTCTCCCTACAGCACCTCCACAACTTCAGACAGCACGTTGGTGGGTGACAGACATTGCGTGCCGATACAGACCTGATAATCAGCGGATTGCTCGTCAGTCGTGGTCTGAATGAAAACTCGGCGCCAGGGCGCGGCTGCGAGTGCGACTTGCAAGTCTTCAAGCGAGACACCTGCACGCACTTTAATGACGGCGATGCCGATGGCGTGCGTGGTTACCGCTTCCAGTGCATGAGCGACTCCGGCGGCGACTTTCTGTGCATAATCAGCAAAGGCAGGCAGCGTAGCGCGCAGTGCGCTGTCGTAACGGCCTTCCCCGGTGAGTGCGTAGAGCCCAGACAGCGCGTGCAGCAAGGCAGCGTTACCCGAAGGGGTGGCATTATCGAACCACTCCTTGCGACGCGCAACAGGTGTCTCGGTGTCTTCCGCAGTAAAAAAACACCCGATCGCGTGTGGATCCTCAAAATAGCGCAGCGCGCTATCGACACAGGCTTGTGCACGCGCCTGATACCTAGCGGATGCCCCCGCTTCTAGAACATCAATCTTCGACGCGATCGCCAAGAAGGCCTCTGCTGCCAGTGCATAATCATGTAAAAAGCCATCGACCTGTGCACCAGAACCTTGATAATAAACAGCCTTCAAGCGCAGGTCGCCGCCTTGCTGTTCGGTGAGTTCTTCCCAAATAAAATCAGCAGCTTTGCGCGCGCACTGCAGCCACTCCGGACGTTTGAAATAAAATCCGGCATCTGCGACCGATCGGATCAACATACAATTCCACGCGGTGTTGATCTTGGTATCTTTGCCGGGACGCACACGATTGGCTTCGCGATACGCCAACAATTTCGTACGAGCTGCTGCGAGTTTGTCACGCACACCGATATCAGCATCCACCAACGCGGGGTTCGAACTGCCATGCTCAAAGTTCCCCTCGGCGGTGATGTTATAAGCCAAACGGATTTCGCGAGCCTCTTCAGTCGGCCCAAGCACCGAATCGATTTCTTCGGGTGTCCACACATAGTAGCGCCCTTCTTCGCCATCGCTATCCGCATCGAGCGCAGCATAGAAGCCCCCGCCATCCGCGCTCATTTCTCGTTCCAACCAGCCAATCGTCTCTTCGACGACTGCAGCGTAAAGCGGATCTTGATTATCCAACCAGCCGCGGGTGTAGGCATCGATCAGCAATGCATTATCATAAAGCATCTTCTCGAAATGCGGAATCAACCAATGCGGATCGACGCTATAACGAGCAAATCCGCCACCGAACTGATCAAATAATCCACCATGCGCCATCGCACGCAGCGTCGTGTGACAAACGGAATCGATACGCTCGCCGAGCGCTGGCTCTGCATCGACTGCCGCGCTACGGCGGAGCGCACGTAGAAAATTCAAAGTCATCGAAGGTGGGAATTTCGGTGCGCCACCGAACCCGCCATATTGATCGTCGTGCGTGCCGCAAATCCCATTGGCTGCCTCAATCAAAAATGAATTATCCCACCCGCCAGTGCTGGCAGCCATGGTCGAAGCCATAATATTTTTCTGAATCGCATCCGCATTCTCTTCTAGCTCGGCTCGGGAGCGCTTGTAGTGATCAGAGATACGCATCAACACTTGCGGCCATGGAATCAAGCCTTGCCCGCGATCTTCGGGTGGGAAATAAGTGCCACCAAAAAACGGGCGGCCATCCGGCAGGCAAAAAACATTTAAGGGCCAGCCGCCGGATTGCTGAAGCATCTGCACCGCTTCCATGTAAACTTGATCGACGTCGGGGCGCTCCTCGCGGTCTACCTTCACACAAATGAAGTGCTGATTCATCAACTTCGCAATGTAATCACTCTCGAAACTTTCATGTGCCATCACGTGGCACCAGTGGCAGGCAGAGTAGCCGATCGAAACCAGCAACGGCTTGCCCGACGCTTCCGCGGCAGCCAAGGCCTCTTTGCCCCAGGGATACCAATCGACTGGATTTTCGGCATGTTGCTTGAGATAGAGACTGTTCTCTTTAGAGAGGCGATTTTGCATCTGGCTTATTATAAAACGTTTAAAAAGTTGAGCGGGTCACCCACGCATGGTATAGATCTCGAAATTATGCGAGACGCGAGTTAAGTAAACTCGTTTATAAATAAATTGTTTTGCAGCGTGGCGGTCCTGCTTCACACAATACAGATTATTGCATTCAACATGTCTTCAATCCACATACTATCCGATCGAGTCGCCAACCAAATCGCCGCAGGCGAGGTGATTGAGCGCCCAGTCGCAGTGGTCAAAGAACTAGTCGAAAATAGTCTCGATGCTGGCGCGACTCAGATCGAGGTCGAGTTCCGCAACGGCGGTAAGTCCTACATCCGCATTACGGACAACGGTAAGGGCATGTCACCAGACGAGTCACTGCTCTGCCTAGAGCGCCACGCGACAAGTAAGATCCGCGAAGCTGCCGACCTCAACGAGGTGTGTAGCTTCGGCTTTCGTGGCGAAGCGCTACCATCCATCGCTTCGGTCTCCAAATTTACCCTGCGCACCCGTTCAAAAGAATGGGAGCACGGCACCGAGATCTTCATCAACGGCGGCAAAATGATTGAGAAGAAAGACTGCGGCATGCCGGTTGGTACCGTGATCGAAGTCGCACATCTGTTTAATTCTGTGCCCGCGCGGCGTAAGTTCCTAAAGACTGATCCCACCGAAACTGCTCATATCACATATAATTGTCGCCTGTTCGCAGTGGCACATCCGAATGTCGCTTTCCGTGTGCTGGAAAATGGGCGCACAGTATTTCAGTCACCCGCCTGCGAAAACCTGCGCGACCGTATCGCCGAAATCTGGGGCCGCAACCTTGCGGATGATTTGATCCCCGTCGATGTCAGTGATCCGAAGACTGGCTTCCGCTTGAGAGGACTTACTGCAAAGCCAGGAGTGGGACGATCAACCCGTCGCGAACTTGTGACACTGGTCAATCGCCGCCCAGTAGATAGTCGCACGCTGAGTCTAGCCGTGCTCGACGCCTATCATGGCCGCATTCAAAAAGGCCGTTATCCGCCCGCATTTCTATTTCTCGAAATTCAACCGCAAGAAGTGGATGTCAATGTCCATCCTGCCAAGCGTGAGGTGCGCTTCCGCGACGACGGGGCCATTCGCCGCTTCGTACTGAATGCAATAACCGAGACTCTGGCCGCTAGTCGGGCCGATAATATCGCGCAAGCAGTGACGCAAATTCCGCTCGCGGCTGACGTGAAAATCGAGACGCCTGCCTCCCTCGCAGCCAAAGTACCAGGCATCGAAAAGCCGAAAGTCGCTATCCTCCCAAGCTCACCGATCTACCCTGCAGTCAGCAAAGCGACTCATACAAACGCGATTGGCACTGCACCGCAAGCAGTTGCCCCGACACTCGATGTAAGTCCATCGCCTGCAACACCCCAAACGACTCCCGACTGGCGTTTGATTATTGTATTAAAGAAGCGCTATGCGCTATTCGACACCCCCCGCGGACTAGTAATGTTACACCTTCGCCACGCCGATCAACGCGTGCGCTTTGAACGCATCAGCAAAGAATTCAAAAACGACAAAGCTACCAGCCAACGCTTACTGATCCCGCATCCGATCGAATTCGAGCCACTGGCATCTGCAGCACTTAAATCACAACTACAGCAGTTGAACGCGCAAGGCTTTCAAGTCGAAGAATTCGGACGCAATTTCTACCGTATCGAAGCAGTGCCGACATGGCTATCTCCCGAGCAGGCAGAGCCCTTCATCCGTGATCTCGTGGATTTGATTCGCCAACGCGGCGGCATGCGTAAACCAAACGCACTCGACTCGGATGTCATCGCACGCCTCGCTGTCGAAGGCAGCTACCGACGCAGCGATTCGTTGACCGATCAAGCCGTCGAGCAACTCGCCAAAGACCTACTTAGCTGCGATACCCCACACACCTCTCCGTTCGGCAGACCGACCTTCAGTGAAGTCAGCTGGAACGAATGGGAACGCCGCTTCGGCAGCGATTAACTTTGCGATCGCAGCGACACGGCTCAATTGCGAACACTGGTGAAAAATCCGCCGCCCGTGTGGCGGATCAATCCCTGGCTCACCTGCAGCAGCGCTCCACGATCGAGCGTCAAACATGGTTTGCGGCGGCGCTCGATCGCGCAAGATTATTAGGTAATCTTGCGGAGAGGATGGTGACTGAATTTAGTCGTTAGAAGATAAATCTCTTAAAGTGAGTTAAGATAGAGCAATCGCAGCGGCGAGTAAGGCAGCAAATTCTAGGTGCACACCACCTGCCGTCTCAGCCACCTCCTCATGGGAGAGCGGGCCCGAGGATATTCCGGCCGCCGCGTTGGTGATACAGGAAAGTCCGATCACACGAATTCCTAATTGGCGTGCAACGATCGCTTCTGGCACAGTCGACATGCCGACCGCATCAGCCCCTAAAGTTGCGAAAGCACGAATCTCTGCGGGTGTTTCAAAGCTAGGCCCGGTGGTAGCGAGATAGATGCCTTCCTGTAATCGTATGCTTTGGCTTTGCGCCCATTCACGGATTTTTTGGCGTAAAGCTTTGTCGTATACCTCCGTCATATCCGGAAAGCGTACGCCCACATCAACAACCGCGCCTATCAGCGGATTGGTGCCCAGAAAATTAATATGATCATGAATCAACATGAAATCGCCTGGCACATAGCTGGGATTGATCCCGCCTGCTGCATTTGTCACAAACAGGGTCTTTACGCCGAGTTCATACATCATTCGAACCGGTAAAGTTAACTGATCCATCCGATAACCCTCATAAAAATGAAAGCGACCCTGCATGCAAATCACCCGACGGCCATCCACATATCCGAAAACAAATTGTCCAACATGCCCGGGCACTGTTGAGACTGGGAAGCCTTCGATCTCAGCATACGGCAGATGCCCAACGATTTCAATCCGATCATCGGCAAAAAATCCCAGCCCCGAGCCTAGGATTAAGCCGATTTCTGGTTTAAAATCAGTGATTTCAGTCGGTAGTTTAGGTAGCTTCATAAAGTTAACTGGTTAAGACTCAGACATTTGATCGATAATCACATTCGAACAGGCAACTGGTTGAGCCGAATAAGTGATCGCACGACGCCCCACCGCTGATAAATGCACCACCGCGCCAACGACTAACGCACTGACTTGATAGTCCCGAAATCCACCAGACACTACTCCATGCACCATTCCAGTCACCAATAGCTTCATCTGAGCACGACTCACCGCGCGGTAGACTCGTTTCATTGCAATAATTTCTTGAGGGATCAGCATATGGAAGATCACAGCATACATCCAATCCAGATGAGTTCAACGCAGATATAACTTGGAATTCATACATCCATGCAGATGCTCGCTAACAACTCCCTTATTCAAAACTACTCATGAATGCTTCAGACTTCGCAGCCACACTTGATGCTACAAATCTAAAACTTGACGCCAGTGATGGTGAAATTTGTGCCCTCAGTGATGAGGCTGCACTCGCTGGATACGCATCGGTTTGCATCTATCCCAGCAGTGTCTCGATTTGCTCCGACATCTTATATAACTCCAAGGCAAAAGTGTGCACCGTAATCGGCTTTCCACATGGGCGCTCAAGCTTGGAGTCAAAGCGCGAGGAGATCATACACGCCAAGGCCAATGGTGCTAACGAGGTCGATATCGTAATGAACTATGCCGCACTACGGGCTGGCGATAAAACTATCGTAACCGAAGAAATCGTCCGCCTTTGCGTAGTCGCTCGCGAATCTAAGCTAGTAACCAAGGTCATCGTTGAGGCTTGCTATTTAAATGAGGCACAGAAATTAACCGCACTAGCAATCTGTGAAAAGGCTGGTGCCGATTTCATTAAGACCTCGACCGGCTTTGGCTCAGGCGGAGCAACTATTGAAGATATCAAACTCTTCGCCGACAACCGCAAGGGATCGATCAAAATTAAAGCCAGTGGCGGCATCCGTACACTCAGCAATGCACTAGCGCTGATCGAAGCTGGCGCTGATCGCCTCGGCGTCTCGGCCGCCCGTGAGCTACTCGCAGAGCTCAACGGCCAGCGCTTCAAAGCGAGCGACAATAATAATTACTAGGTGCGGAGGTCGTGATACGAGGGTTCACCTGCGTGATTACCGCGTTAGCCAAATTCATCGTCACTTGCTGGCGAGACCACTAACTACGGCGATTGGCAACTAGACATACCAGAGCGAACAGGAGCTCTGCGAGGAGTCCGCGGCACCACTCAACAGACTTGATTCTGTTAACAACCTCCCCAGCACTCATCACAGTAGATCGACTTTGATCGTTAACAAGTTATCGCATTTCAAATATTCGTGGACAGCACGGAGGTCGCCCTTGCAGAGCACAAAAAAAGAGGAGGCATACAATGCCTCCCCTTTTAAAGTTATTGTGGTGATAGCCGACTTTATTGAACCGGTGCAATCTGACTCAATAACTCGTCGATCACATCATGTGATGAATAGCTCAAGGTGTCCCAATTTACAAAACGACCCAACTTAGTGACATCGTCACCACTCGTTACAATTGCTGGCTCAACACCTCCATCTTTGTACTTCTGCGGCATACCGATCGCAGCAATCAGACCATTGCAGAGACATTTACGACCGACAGTGTCTTCTTCCTTACCACCTTTCTTCAGGTAATCCTTCACCGGCTCGGACGGGCAACGATAGCCGACCGTCGCGTCTGCCTTCTTGTAAGGATGGCGCAAATAGCAGAGGTCGCAGATACGCTTACGAGATTTATATACCTTCTCTTCGAAGATCGTACCTTCGAGATTTACAACCTTAAACGGGAAGCCAGTTGGCGAGCCACGGGCATCAGTAAAAATCTTGACCTCACCCGTTTTCACTTTCTCTAACACGCGTTTCTTGATTGAGAACGCGAAGCCCGACTCATTACTATAAGCAAAGGCAGTGCCGACTTGAATACCCGCAGCACCAGCTGCCAAGGCGTCTTTAAGACCGGTCTCGGAAGAACCACCACCAGCGAGCCAGAAAGGAATCCCCATTTTACTGAGTTGCTCCAAATTTGCTTCGTCCTTTACGCCGTAAATTGGCTCATTCTTCTCATCCAGCTTCATTCCTCCGCGTGGCGGTGCATTATGACCACCCGCAACATGACGCTCGACGATGAAACCATTGACTTTACCAGTCGATTTCTTCGCTAAAGTAAGCGCCAAGACATTGGAGGAAATGATCGGAAAGAAGTCGGGGCGTTTCAGCTTCGGCAACTCGATATCAGGTAGGTGCGAACGGATCCATTCGAGTGGATCAAAGCGACTGAAATACGCATCTTCTTTGTCGGCATCTTCGACATTGATTCGCATTTCGACTGGTTTCCACTCAGATAAGGCATCCAAAATACCCGGAATGGTGCGTGGAATTCCCGCGCCCATCAGGACGTTGTCCACGCCTGCAAGCATGGCGCCAAACATAGAGGTTAGATTCGGCATCTGAATCTTTTCAAGGAAATTCACACCAACGTGGCCTTGATGCCCTTCCTTAGCGAGGAAGACCTCGACGAAGTTGGCCGCTATCGTCAAATCGACGACATTTGCAGTGGGATCGATACGGAAGCCCGGGATCAGCCTGGCTGGCTTTTCGTCTTGCTCGGCTTCAGCCTTAAAATAACGCGCTAAAATACGCTCTGCAACGGCTGGCACTGGAAACGCAGCCAATCCACGACGCATGTGGCCCCCCACATCTCCATGTTGTAAACGACGAACCAGTACTGTGTCCAACGCTGTCCCGGAGACCACTCCGAGCTGCCCAACAGAAGACACCGAATTTGCGAGTCTCCAATCAGAAACTCCGGCACCCATGCCACCTTGAATGATTTTTGGTAGAAACATATATAATAAGTTTATTAGTCATTAATCGACTCATGCACGAGCCATATAAAAAAGTAATCTAAGAAGGTTACAGTTTAAATTAAATCGTGCGAACATTATTACACAAAAGAATCAAGAAAGCTTAGTTGATCTGCCGAACATCAAGCCAATCAGGCACACATTCGCCTGATCCCTTTAACTGAAGGACCTAGACGGCAACACAGACAAATCAACGATGGCATCTTTTTGGTACACATGCGCGCCAGGCCGATCATTCAATACCTCTCGAACCACCGAAGCTGGTGCGATACATCGATATTTCCGTAATCGACTGCGTAAAACCAGTGCTCCAAGCAACACAAACTGGCCCATTTTCCAGCACTTATGTAGACCTAACCCCGTTGTGTTTCAAACTACCCGCCAACAGCGAGTTGGCCGAAAATATATCACAGAGGTAGTTGCAATCCGATTAAACCACACCACATCGCAGCCTTGTCCGCGCATAAATCGAGTTCGCCGCTGGATCAGTAGCATTCGAACGGATCACCGATAGAATTCGTGTGCCGAGACGCTGCGCCAGTGCTCCGACTTTCAATACTTACTCAAAGTCCACTCGCTGGAACGCCGCAACTGCGCCAGCTCTGGGAGATGGTGCAGTTGCGGCGCGCAAAAGATATCATCCACCCGCCCTGCAGCCAAGAAACCCGGAAAATGCTCGAAATCGACCTAATATTCGATGACCACCTCGCTTATCAGCGCTGGTAAACGACCTCCCACGCAAAGAATCCGACCGCAGCGCCCTAAAGCCAGCAAACTCCTGTAGCAATTCAGTACCAATAGCCACACGCCCACAACTAGGGCCGCGGTGCGCGGCATGTCAGATGCAGACTTAAAAGCGATTGGCCAGATGTGCGCCTGATTAAGGCAACTAATTCGACGCCCCTTGTTTCTTGGCAGCAGTATCGCCACGCCGAGGGCCAACACTTAACTCCCCCGTGCCCGACAGCAGAATAGCCGCAGGTCGTGTCTCTGGGAAATAGGAGAAGATAATCACCATAATCACAGTGATTGGCACGCACAAAAACATGCCCGGAATCCCCCAGACCGAGCCCCACAGGCCAAGCGACAGCAGAATAACGATCGGACTTAGATTCAATCGGTTACCCATCAACCGCGGCTCCAAAAGACTACCGATACAGAATTGTAAGCCCGTTAATACCGAGGCTGTGATCACAAAGGGGCCGAGCGTATCAAACTGCACCAAAGCCAAGACCGACGGAAACGCAGTCGCGACGATTGACCCTATCGTCGGGATGAAATTAAGGAAAAAGATAAGAACCGCCCAAAAGCTCGCAAAATCGACTCCGACGAGGCTTAAGACCGAATAGCTTAACAATCCTGTCGCCGCACTAGTAAGGACTTTAATCCCGATATAGGAGCGGATATCTGAACGAATCTTTTCAATCAGCTCTAAGACCTCTTCGAGACGATCCGGATCTCGAACCAGTCCATGCATTTTTGCAGTAAATGTGCGCTGCTCTAACAAAAGGAAGATCAAATACAAAATAATGATTCCAGTCCGACTGAGCAACGAGCGCACAGTGCCCCCAATATCCTGTAAATAACTACTCAAATTGATCTGAGCAAAGATCTCTTTAATATTAGGTGCCTCCTGAACCCCGAATAGCTCATACCCTTTATAAATTAAACCCTCCAAATTCTGCTGATAGAGGGGTGCAACTTTGATCACACTGGCGATATTTACCGTGATCAATTGAACCACTAAACTCAACGAAGCTAAGATCACTGCAATCGCCACAATCATGGCTATCGGCCGAGGCAGCGACACACGACCGATACGCAGCCGACAAATTGTATGTGCTAAAATATTGATCAGGTAGGCGACCGCTCCAGCAATCACGAGGGGCAGCAACAGGGCCTGCCCCAAATAGAGCAAATAAAAGGTCAAAAAAACGATCAACATCGTTATTGCTGCGCGCTGCAATTTCATAGCCATCATTTAATAAGAAGTCTTCGGGCGATGTCCACCACGTAGCAGCACGAATATTTAGCTAAGCTAAAACACTTATGATTCTTTAAAAACGTTATTTTGCACCTACCATTGAAACACATAATCCTCATCGCCCTCAGCCTATTGACTTTCACCTTCAGCCTAAACGCGGTAAAACAGGATGACGCGGGGAAGCCTGACAAACAAAGAACGGCTCAAAATCAATCCGACAAGCACGGCTCCGATCCTGACGCCATCAAATCAAAGAAGAACGAAAAAGAAGCGAAGCAGTGAGACGACGCTGAAGAAGCCAGAGACTAGGCCAACTGCAGCGATAAGTCCGAAGCCAGACGAAAAGAAGATCTCTGGCTTTGTTTGCAAAGGCTTGGAGGCTCACGGCTTCTCGAGGGATTTGAGATGTAGAATTAGTTATTATTTGGTATCGGACAGATGTTTTATTGCTAGGCTTATCTCAGCCAGCCCGCAGTAAAGTACGGGCACCACAAAGATCGTTAACAATGCCAAGCACATGCCGCCGAAGGATGGGATCGCCATCGGCACCATGATATCGGCACCGCGCCCGGTCGAAGTGAGCACTGGCAGCAGTGCGAGAATCGTGGTCACACTAGTTATCATCGCCGGGCGCACCCGACGCTCCCCGGCTTCGACCGTCGCTGCTCGAATAGCCTCAATCGTCCCTGGGGGCTTTTCCTTAAAACGCTGTTGCAGGTAGGTGCAGACGATCACGCCGTTATCCGTCGCAATACCGAACAACGCGAGGAACCCCACCCAGACCGCTACGCTCAAATTGATTGTGCCCATCTGAAATAGCGTGCGCAGGTTAGTTCCAAACAGATCAAAATTCAAGAACCAGGACTGCCCATACAGCCACAGCAAAATGAATCCGCCCGACCATGCAAAAGCGATGCCGGAGAATACCAACAGCGTGGTCGAAACGCGCTTGAACTGGAAATAGAGAATCAACCAAATCGCAAACAACGCAATCGGAAGCACCACTAGCAAGCGCTTCTCCGAACGCACTTGATTCTCATAACTGCCGGTAAATCGATAGCTCACACCGTCCGGTATATTTAACGCACCACGAGCAATCTGTTGCTCTATGAATGCCTGTGCCTGCTCCACCACTTCGACTTCGGCGTATCCATCGCGCTTGTCAAAGATCACATACCCCACAAGAAAGGTATCCTCACTCTTAATCATCTGCGGCCCGCGCACGTAATTGATTGTGGCCAACTCGCGCAGTGGAATTTGCGTGCCCTGCGGCGACGCAACTAAGACCCCCTCAATCGATTCAATCGAATCACGCAGCTCACGCATGTAGCGCACCCGCACCGTATAGCGCTCACGCCCTTCCACGGTCTGGGTGACGGGCTTACCTCCGATGGCCACTTCAATCACGTCCTGCACCATCGAAATTTTAATGCCGTGCCGCGCAATCGCATCCCGATCAATATCGATTTCAAGGTACGGCTTCCCCACAATACGGTCAGCCAACACCGCCCCTGACTTAATTGACGGCACTTGCTTGAGCAGCACTTCAAAATCCAACGCGACCGCGTCTAAGGTTTCCAAGTCAGGGCCATAGACCTTCAATCCCATCGGTGCACGCATCCCACTTTGCAGCATCACCAATCGCGTGGCAATCGGTTGCAGCTTCGGAGCCGATGTCGTACCGGGGATCGCCGCTGCTGCAATAATGCTATCCCAAATATCATCGGGGGTTTTAATCTCATCGCGCCACTGCCGGAAAGGTCGTCCATCTTCGTCGGCAATCAACTCGCCAACGGCATCGCGAACGAAGGCTCTTTTATCTCGGTCATAGGCAAAGGTCAACTCATGCCCGTCTGCATCGGTAATGTATTCCGACTTATAGCTGATGATGGTTTCAATCATTGAGATCGGCGCGGGATCGAGCGGACTCTCCACACGACCTAGTTTACCCACCGCCAACTCCACCTCAGGGATGGCATTAATCGCCATATCTTGCTTACGCATCACATCCATCACTTCCCCAATCGAAGCATGCGGCATGGTGCTCGGCATAAACAAAAAAGAGCCTTCATCCAAAGAAGGCATAAATTCCTTGCCCAAACCAGGCACAGCATGATTCATCGCTACATAAGGCTTCGAAGCTTTAACGAACTGCGGCATCCAACCAGTGAGCGACCCGACCCCCAGCCAGACCATCAAGCCGAATAGTACAAACAGACTGCACAGGCTTAAAAACACCAATTTCACTCGCAGCAAATAAGCCAGCATCCACGCATAGTATTTGATAAACAAATGCACACCGCCCAGCAGGCCACCAATTAGAAACACCACAAAACTAAGATTCGAAAAGTCACGCTCTGGCCCGAATGGCTGCCAATCATTTGCTAAAAACACTGATGTCATTAAGGCCACAAACAGGCACAAAAAGAAACGAAACGCTTTTCCAATCGATCCTGTTTCTGTCGCTTTTTTTTGTGTTCTTTGCTGCCTCTTCGTGGCTAAAAACCAATGCGCTAAAGACGGGACCACCGTCAGAACGACTACAATCGAGCCAATCAACGCAAAGGTCTTAGTGTATGCCAACGGCTGAAATAACTTACCCTCCGCCGCTTCCATCGTAAGAATAGGCAAGAAACTGACAACAGTCGTCAACACAGCCGTCACCACCGCCCCACTCACTTCAGTGCAGGCGCGGTAAACGACTTCGAGTCGATCCTCCTCCCCTGATGCTTCGTCCAAATGCTTCAAGATATTTTCGATCAACACAACGCCCATGTCCACGATGGTGCCTATCGCGATGGCGATCCCCGAAAGTGCCACGACGTTGGCATCCACTCCGAACAACTTCATCGCGACAAAGGCAAACAACACTGAAAGCGGCAGCACACCAGAGATCAGCGACGCACTGCGCAAATGTAACAGCATCACCACAACAACAATAATCGTCACTAGAATTTGCTGACGCACCGCGTCTTCTAGCGTCCCCAGGGTTTCTCGAATCAATCCAGTGCGATCATAAAAAGGCACCAGCTTGAGCTGACTGACAGTGCCGTCCTCCAAGGTCTTCTTCGGCATACCAGATTCGATCTCAGCGATCTTAGTCTTTACTCGCTGAATCACAGCCAGCGGATTTTCACCATAGCGTGTGACTACGACACCACCAACAGCCTCCGCACCCGCTTTATCTAGCGCCCCGCGACGCAGTGCGGGGCCAAACTGAATCACTGCAATCTGCTCAAGCGTAATTGGCACATTATCCCGCTGCGTGATCACTGTCTTTCGCAAGTCATCCAGACTCTTAATAAACCCTAGCCCACGGATAACATACTCCACGCGGTTAATCTCAATCGTGCGGGCACCGACATCGCGATTACTACCACGCACCGCATCGAACACTTCGTGCAGAGCAATGCCATACGCTCGCAACGCAGCAGGATCGACATCGACTTGATACTCTTTGACGTAGCCACCAATCGAAGCGACTTCGGCCACCCCATCGACGCCTTGTAGCGCATAGCGCACATACCAATCTTGCGCACTTCGAATCTCATCTAGATCCCAACCGCCAGTCGGCTGACCGTCGGCATCCATCCCCTCTAGCGTATACCAGAAAACCTGTCCGAGGCCGGTCGCATCCGGTCCTAGTTTAGGCGAAACGCCCTCTGGCAGTGTGCCGATCGACAAGCTATTTAGTTTCTCAAGGATACGGCTACGCGTCCAATAAAACTCAGCCTCTTCCTTGAAGATAATGTAGATCGAAGAGAAGCCGAACATCGAGTAGCTGCGTACCGTCTTGACCTGTGGTAAGCCCAACAAGGCCGTAGTCAGCGGATACGTGATCTGATCCTCAATGTCTTGCGGTGATCGCCCCATCCATTCGGTGAACACAATCTGTTGATTTTCACCAATGTCCGGAATCGCATCCACTGGTACCGGATCACGCGGCAGGTTTTTAAACTCCCAATCAAACGGCGCAACCATCAGCCCCCATAGAATCAGAACCGTAGTGAAGAGAACCACTACGAGCTTATTCTCGAGACAAAAGCGGATCAAGCTGTTGATTGGATTAAATGAATTATTACTCATGTTCGCTATGGTCCGTTTCTGTTGAACTGATGGTTTCCTTAAGATCTCCACACTTGAGCATCATCGCACCGAAATATGGGTTCAGGAGTTGGTCGTTGTCTTGCAGCCAGTCGGCCCCGCGGTCGCCATACACCATGGGACAATTCATCAAGTATAGATCACCTTCGATGGCATTCGAGTTGGCTTTGATCGCTGCAATAAGCGCATTCGAGAGCGTCTCAAAATGCGGCTTGCGCATCGCATCAAGCGAGTCGGCAGCGAGCATCGTATGTAATAATTCAGGCAAGGCGCCGGAATGCCCGGTGGTCGCCATCATCGCTTTAGCTTGCGCTTTGGCGGCGTCCAAATCGTCAGAGGCAAGTGCCGATTGCATCGCTAGATACGGCTCCATCAGTTGCACCGCTTGCTCTGTCGAACTCTCAAGCCTCGCAGCCATGACGTGACCCGCATGGGGATCAACGGTAGCGATTTCTCCACCGTGATTATGGCTAGGAGTCGCCCCGCCGCCTTGCGGATTCATCATACTCGGCTTAGCTTGAATCTGCAGGGCACTATCGATTTTGAACGCTCCGTGAGTCACGACACGTTCGCCCGCAGCTAGCCCCGCAGTGACCAGATAGTATTCTCCCGCGCGCGGACCGAGCACGATTTCCCGGCCTTCGAATGTGGGCCGTTCTGCATCCGTCTTTTCGACATAGACAACGGCTCGTTTCCCGGTGCGAAGAACCGCCGAAGTGGGGATAATCAGCGGAGCCGTCCCTGCGGTATTGTCCACATAACCAAGCTCCCTTGCGGGCACGAGATCCATCCCGCAAACATCACATTCCCCGGGGCCGTCTTTAATAATCTCGGGATGCATCGGACTAATCCACTGGCCTGCAAATTCAGGTGCATAGACTTTGCCGTGTTCCGCCAGTCGCGAAGCCACCACAGCACGAACAAACATACCAGGCTTCAGTAAGCCATCCGGATTCGGCACGTCCACACGAATCGGCACCGTGCGCGTCTTGCGATTCACCTCAGGGTCGATGAATGCAATCTTTCCATGAAAACTCTCCCCCGGCATCGCTGCGACGGAAAAAGCAACATCCTGCCCGAAACGTAACCAGGCAAGATCGGACTCGTAGGCATCTAGAAAGAGCCACAACTCACTCAGATCAACAATGCGAAAAAGGACGGTACCAGTTTTCACGTAGTCCCCCTCCTTCACATTCTTCCTCACAACCACACCTCCGATTGGAGCCTTGAGTACGAAGTAATCTTTTGCGTTACCACTCTCAATGATCGCATCAATCTGCTCAGGAAGTAGATCCCACAAGCGCAGCTTTTCCTTTGCCGCACGTGTAATCGAACTCTCAGGATTGGCACGATACGCCGTCAACAATTCGCGCTGAGCAGATAAGAGCTCGGGACTATAGACCTTCGCCAAGTGCTCCCCTGCTTTAACACGGATCCCCGTAAAATTAACAAAGAGTTCATCTATTCGAGCCGCAAAACGAGCGGTCAACGACTTCTCAAGCGTTTCATCATAATCGAGCTTTCCGATGAGCCGCACTTGTGCTTCCGGGTAGTCTTGTAGCACTAGCGTCGTTTGAATATCGGCAAGCGCCCGTGAACTCTCGCTCATACTCATCGTGCGCGGCCCGTCATCCGCACCCGAATCATTCATCAGCGGGATCAGATCCATCCCGCAAATCGGGCAGTCACCTAGTTCTGGTGCCTGAATCTGCGGGTGCATCGAGCAAATCCAAGTCGTCGGCTGATCAGCCGCGCCATCAGTCGATGCGGACTCTTCGGCTGCGTGGTTGTGACTGTCTGGGTTGGACTGTGTAATGCGCCCGATTGCAACACCAAGAACGAGTGCGGCGACCGCAGTGCCGCCAATCAAGTATATTAGTTTATTATTCATGTTCGTTGGCAGCGTTAAAGCTTTCGTGGATGGGTTGATTAGCTAAGGCTTGAATGACAATTCGTTGCTGCGATGCGTCTGAAGCGGCGCGCCAGTAGAGCAGTTGTAGGTCAAGCAAGGAGCGCTTGCTGTCGATCACTTCAAGGATGCCAGTGCGGCCACTTTCGTAGCTGCTTCGTGTATTTTCCACCACTTGCTCGGCCAGTCCCAGCAGCTCTTCGCCGTAGAGCTTGAGTCGCCGATTGGCGTCATTGAGTAGAGCGACACTCGCGCTCAATTCGGCACGCAGTGCGTTGAAGCGATTCTCGTATTCATTCTCAGTTGCACGCTTGCTGGCAAGTGCTTCGGCCTTAGCCGCATCGTATTTATCAAACCAAATAGGGATATTCACAGCGACCGTTACCCCCCAAGGGTCTTGGCCTGCATCAGGGGTATCTTTCATCACCTCAGGATTCCCCACCTGGATGTAATTGATACCAAAGGTAATGTCTGGATAGCTTTCCAATCTTGCTATTTCCCGGCGCGCTTCTGCGCTGGTCAATTTACGACTTAGCATCTGTAGCTCTGGGTTATTTGCACGAACGGCTTGAATCAATGCTGGGCCATTCAAAAAAACTGGCTCGGGGACTCCCCATGTTGGCCATGCCAATAATGTGCTTTCCGGCAGTGCAAGTAGCTCACTCAATTTGGCTGACTGAGCAACGCGTTTTTGCGTGAGCGATTTAACGCGATCATCGACCTTACCGATTTCGACTTTAAGGCGAAGCAAGGCATTGATCTCACCACCGGAACGTACCTTCTCCTCCACGATCGGCTCTAGGTCGCTTAATAAATCACGATTCTCTTTAGTCAGTCGAATCGCCTCCTCAGTGTAGCCATATTCGTAGAATTCAAGAGAAACCATACGGGCAATCATCAGCTGCTGATTCTGATAGGCATACCAAAGCGCCTCCGCCTCTGCGGAAGCGACATTCCCTCGGCTGCGCAACTTACCAAACCACGGAATACGTTGACTCAGCATAATAACATTTTCCTGTGGCCCAGTGCGCGTCTGCACCGACTCAACAAAGCTAGTCACTTGCAACATGGGGTCTGGCAACGCAGTGACCTGCGGAATACGACTTAATGCGGCATTATAGTGCTGTTTGTAAGCCTTCAGTTGCGGGTTAGCAAGTTGCGCCTGATGCAAATAGTCCTTCAGCGAACGTCCTTGAAACTGGGCAGTATCTTTCCCAATGAGAATGGCAGCGGATGACAGTAGAAGACCTAGCCCTCCGACACACCGCACTAAAATATGAATCTTAAATGTCATGATAATTTTCCTAATCTGTAACGAAGGTAATTCTGAAAACCCTCATTTTTTTTAAAATCGTAGTTGTTTAATAAATCCCCGATGCACCATCGCATCACTGGACCTGACTCTTCAGCAATTTTTTCGACTTTGAGAGCATTGCAAAATACTTGCAGATAGCTAACGCCATAAAACGGTTAACCGATGTGTCAATTAAGCCTGCGGATCACGATCCCAGCACTCAATGCGACGCCCTGCGTCCACACAAAATAGGTATCAATCAGACCCTATAGACACAATAAACCTGTGCCAACGATCGCGGCGGTGCCTGCGAAATGGTGGTTTCGCGCAAAGACATCTTAGTTGAAATTGCTGCCTCAAAAGCAAACCAATCAAACACGATCAGCAGTGCAGGCAACAGCGTGCCATTGCCATGCGCAGCAGTTACATCCTTAAGATTCGCCACATCGTAATCCTTTAACGCAGCATGTGGGCATTCGGCCATATCATGCTCTTGGCTTGCATCACCCTCTGCAGGCACACCAGCGGATTGCGACTGGCAGCAATTATGTGCCGTGTCCACATCGCCCGAACTCAACACCCCTGCTGTGCAACAGCAGAACGGGTTAAAGATGGAACAGGCCATCACGAGTTGAACGATTTTTAACATCACAGTTGGTAAGGTATTTGGAACTGAGAGGAAATCAACTGCAGATCTTCAACGGCATCCTCTTAAATGTAGCAGCGGTTACAATCGAACCTAAAGAAATCGGCGGTGCGGCAGCAGTCGCGACAGCAAGCCGAGGATTATAGGATAAATGCGCGGTAGTGGTCGCGGCTGCTCGCGACCTTTTTATTTAGAATGCTCAAGTCTCACAGGCACCCCTCATTTTAGCCGGAATCGATGCGATCTTCGACGAGCATTTCGACCCTCTAATCTTTACCATTGATGCTGAGTAAGACCCTGCGGGGCCTACCCTCTGATCACCGCCAGCACACCTCGTGAGTCTCTCGCAATAAAAACCACCTGCTGATTTTAAAAGCACTCACACTCGGCGATCGATTTTGCGTGAGAAGTCATACACGCATTGACCTTACGTCTCGCTTCTGTAGGTCTATTAAAAAGCCCGCAACCATGGCAGAGAACCACTCAAACGAATCCATCACAGGCGTCCTCGAACGGATCATTTTCTTCAACGAAGAGAATGCCTATTGCGTGGCTGAGGTCAGCGTTGCCGACGGCAAGCGCCCCGTTACCATTCTCGGTCCCCTCCCGGGTGTACAATGCGGTGAGACGCTTAAGCTCAACGGCCAATGGACTCGTCACAGCACGCACGGCGATCAGTTTAAAGTCGGCAGCTTCAAGTCCCAGCTTCCAGCCTCCGTGCACGGCATCCGCAAGTACCTCGGCAGCGGCCTAATTCATGGCATCGGCAAATCCTATGCTAAAAAAATTGTCGACCACTTTGGAGCCGACACCCTGAAGATCATTAGCGAAAACTCTGGCCGACTTCACGAAATTCCTGGCATCGGCAAAACACGCGCCAAATCTATTAAGGCGGCGTGGGACGATCAAAGTGCGGTGCGCGATGTGATGATGTTTCTGCAGACCTATGGCGTCACCCCATCCCAATGCGTGCGCCTCGTCAAAAAATACGGCAGCGGTGCCAAGCGAATCCTACAAGACGAGCCCTACCGGCTCGCCGAAGATATCGAGCGTATTGGCTTCAAAACCGCGGATAAAATAGCCCTCAACCTCGGCTTTCCGACTAATTGCAAAGAACGCATCGACGCCGGCATCCTCCATACCATGCGTACCCTTGAAGACGAGGGGCACACACTGGGCACCGAGCAAATGATCCTCGAATATGCCACCAAACTGCTCGGCGTCGATCCCGTCGATATTCAGCGCCGCATTCATGCGCTCAACGACGCCAAGAAACTACTTTCAATTAAGGCCTTCGATGAAAAGAATGAATATATCGGCCCCGCCTGTCAGATGCCCACCACCGCCAGCGCAGAAAAACGCATCGCCGAAGCCATCGCTCGAATCGACAGTACCGCATCGATTTTACCTATAATCAAGATCGAGCCAGCGATCGCATGGGCACAGCAGAAAGCTGGCTTCGAGTTTGCTGATCAACAGGCCGAGGCCCTGCGCAAAACACTTACTTCAAAAGTCTCCATCATCACCGGTGGCCCTGGCACAGGCAAAACCACCATCCTCCGCGCAGTCGTCGATATTCTCCGCGCCAAGCACACCCGAATCCTACTCGCTTCGCCCACGGGACGTGCTGCGCAACGCTTGGCCGAGGCCTCCGGTGCGCCCGCAAGCACGATCCATCGACTACTCAAATACGACGGCGCCTCGCGTACCTTCACTTACAACGAGGACAACCCACTACCCTGCGACTTACTCATCCTGGATGAAACCAGTATGCTCGACACCCGCCTCGCTGCCAGCCTGCTACAAGCAGTCCCAAGCAGTGCGCACCTGCTGCTGGTAGGCGACGCTGATCAGCTCCCTTCGGTTGGCGCCGGAAATGTCTTGGGCGATCTCATGGCCGCTCCGCCAGCCACCGTCACTCGGCTCAATACCATTTACCGACAAGGGAAAGAAAGCGGCATTGTCACCACAGCTCACGGTATCCTTAAAGGTGAATCCCATCCAGGATCAACTTTCCGCAGCCTCCGCGACCTCGACGCCAGTAAGGACTTTAGCTTCATCGAAGCCGACACTCCAGAACAGTGCGTTCAAGCGATTTTGTATTTGGCCCGCGATTACATCCCCAAACACCATAAAGTAAACGCCGTGCGCGATATTCAGGTCATGTCGCCGATGCATCGCGGCACTGGTGGCATCACCGTGCTCAACGCCGAGATCCAAGAATGCCTCAACCCAAAATCCGCCGCCGAGTCCAAACTCCGTTCCGACCCCGACTACGCGCCCGCCAAACAAACCCATTTTCGCGAAACAACACGCCAGCCGCTGCCCGCTGAAATTCTCTATAGCGATAGCACCTTTCGCATCGGGGATAAAGTTATCCAGACCCGCAATAACTACGACAAAAATGTCTTCAATGGTGACATGGGCATCATCCGCAGCATTGCCGCCGACAGCTCTAGTATCACCATCGAGTTCACCGGCGATATCATTGAATATACCAAAGGCGAGCTCTCCGAAGTTCAACTCGCCTATTGCATTTCGATTCACAAAAGCCAAGGCAGCGAATACCCCATCGTCATCATTCCCTTATTGAAACAACACTTCATGCTCCTGCAGCGTAACCTGGTCTACACTGGCATCACACGAGCGCGGCAAAAAGTCTATCTAGTCGGTTCCTTAGACGCCTACGCCATGGCCATTAAAAACAACGATCAACAAGTCCGCCGCACCCACCTACGTCGCCGACTGCGCCGAGCCGTTGAAGAGTGCCAAACACCGGCCACTGAAACTTAAAGCACGTCCGACCCACTCAGTTCGGGCCAGCCACACTTACTAGGGATGAACTAAAATAATCTCTTCTTTTCTTTCCAGAAAGCCCCCGAGTGTAAGGTATGGCAGCCTGACACGTTTAGACCTCTTACCGTTTTACACTTTTTAGCCTCCTCTGGCTCATACACGATGGCCTCCAAAGAATACATCCACCTTCGCGGCGTCCGCCAAAACAACCTCAAGGGGTTCGACCTCGACCTACCCATCGGGCAACTCACCGTCGTCACCGGACTCAGCGGCGCGGGCAAATCCTCCCTCGTGTTTGAGACCCTGCACGCCGAAGGCCAGCGACGCTACGTCGAGACATTCTCCCCCTACACGCGCCAATTTATGGAGCTGATGGATCGCCCGAAAGTCGATTCGGTCGAGAACATTCGCCCATCGATCGCGATTCAACAGTCCAACACGGTTAAAACCTCGCGCTCCACCGTCGGCACTATCACCGAGCTCTGCGATTTCTTTAAAGCCTGGTTTCCTAATGTCGCCACCCTGATCGATCCCGCCACAGGTGAGCCAATCACCGACGACAACCCACAATCGATTTGGAAAAAGCTACTCAACGCGCACAAAGACCAAACCGTGCTGATCGCATTCCCGATCACTCGTCCCGAAAAATTCGACTGGAGCGAGATCCTCCAACCCCTTTCGGCCCAAGGTTATACGCGTGTCGCGCTGTGCTGCGCACCGAGTGCTAGTACGCTTTCGGCGAGTGAGGGTGAAAGTCAGGTAGTGGGCAGTGGCAAAAAAACAATCATGCGCATTGACGAACTACTGAGTTCGGACTCCTCACTCCTCACTCCTCACTCTTCACTTCTTGTCGTTCAAGATCGCATCGCGATCAACGACAAGACCCGCTCTCGTTTCATCGAAGCCGCACAGGCCGCGCTCACCTTCGGCAAAGGGCAGATTAAAATATTAGATACAGATGGCGCAACTCTCGCCGAGTTCACCCACGGGCTACATTCTCCTGAGACAGGCATTACGTATCGACCTGCCACAGCACCGCTCTTTTCTTTCAATTCACCGATTGGCGCCTGCGAAAAATGTAAGGGCTTCGGACGCATCATCGAGATCGATTATAACTTAGTCACTCCCGACAAGAGCTTATCAGTCGACGACGGTGCCATCCGTGCGTTCCATGGCGCAGTCTATAGCGAAAGTCTACGCGACCTACAGCGCGCGGCCAAAAAACACAAAATTCGCACCGACCTGCCGTGGTCAAAATTGAGCAAAAAGGAAATCCTCTTCATATTAGAAGGCGAACCGAGATATAAAGAAAACCACAATCAGTGGTATGGAATTCATCGTTTCTTCGACTGGCTCAAGAGTAAAATCTACAAAATGCACGTCCGTGTATTTCTCTCGAAGTTCAGGAGCTATTCGCGTTGCCCAGACTGCAACGGTTCACGCCTCAAACCCGAAGCACTCAACTGGAAATGGAACGATCACACCCTACCCGACCTTTACCAAAAAAGTGTCAGCGAGTTACTCACGTTGCTAAAAGGCATCGCTCCGTCGTTGCCGCATTCAAGTCAGGGTAGCAATGACGGAGCATTGCCACCCACTGATCACTCGGCACTCAGCGAAATCATCAGCCGGCTGTCCTTCCTCGACCATGTCGGCTTGGGCTATCTGACGCTCGACCGCACCTCCCGTACCCTTTCAGGCGGCGAGACTATGCGAGTCAACCTCACCTCCTGTCTCGGCTCATCTCTGGTGGACACACTCTTCGTGCTCGATGAACCATCCGTTGGCCTACATGCCCGTGATATGGATCGCCTCATTTCGATTCTGCGCCGACTCACCGATCAAGGTAACACAGTGGTCGTGGTCGAGCACGATGAAGCTGTCATGCGTGCCGCCGACAACCTGATCGAAATCGGCCCGAAGCCCGGCATCCACGGCGGCCAACTCATTTTCAATGGCGATTATAATCGTATCCTACTTTCGGATACCATTACTGGACGCTTCCTCTCTGGGCGCGAAACAATCGATCCACCCAAAAAACTTCGCAATACCAAGAAAGGCCCTAAGCTCTCCATCTATGGCGCGAGTAAGCACAACCTCAAGGAAGTTGATCTGCACATTCCGCAGCAAGCCTTCGTCTGCCTGAGCGGCGTCTCTGGCTCTGGAAAAAGCACACTACTGAACAACGTCATCTATCAAAATTTACTCGCCCAAAAAGGACTGATTACCGACGACCCCGCGACGATCAAAGATATCGACTCCACCTTACCGCTTTCCGATGTGGTGCTCATCGATCAGAGCCCCGTCAGTAAAACACCACGATCCAACCCAGCTAGCTACTCCGATGCGTGGACTGAAATTCGCAAATTATTTGCAAAACTAGACTCCGCTCAATCGGCGGGCATGATGCCTGGGCATTTCTCTTTCAACAGCGGTGACGGTCGCTGTGAAACCTGTTCGGGGCTCGGCTACGAACGTATCGAGATGCAATTCGTATCCGACCTCTTCGTGCCCTGCCAAAGCTGCGACGGTCAACGCTTCAAACCCGAAGTTTTGGAGATTCAATTCAACGCTCTCAGTATTACCGAGATCCTCGAACTGGATGTCGACGACGCAGTCGTTTTCTTCGCCGACTACCCGAAAGTCACTCGTTGCCTCACCCCAATGATCGATGTCGGCCTCGGTTATCTAAAACTCGGGCAACCTCTCAATACACTCTCCGGCGGCGAGTCTCAACGCCTTAAACTAATCCGCTATCTCGGAAAGATTGCCGAAAAGTCCGGGCATGCGCTCATTCTAATCGACGAACCCACCACAGGCTTACACCGTGCCGACGTCAAACGCCTCATCGGCGTCTTGCAAGGCCTAGTCAATGCGGGTCACTCGCTTATTGTCATTGAGCATAATATCGACATACTCAAAATTGCCGATTGGATCGTCGAAATCGGTCCCGAAGCAGGTCTTGGCGGCGGTCAAATCGTCGCACAAGGCAAACCGTCTGACATCGCAAAAACCAAGTGCGAAACTGCCGCATACCTGCGCCATGCACTGACAGGGATGACCCCGCTGCCCTCCGCCGAGATCAAAGCAGCCGAACCAAAGTCCACTTACAACGCTCACCCTCGTTCTCTCAGCGTCCGTGGCGCCCGGGAGCACAACCTCAAAAATATCTCCTGCGAGATTCCGCACAATAAGATCAGCGTCATCACTGGCGTTTCAGGTTCTGGCAAATCGTCCCTCGCCTTCGACATCATATTTGCCGAAGGTCAACGGCGCTTCATGGAATCGATGTCTGCGTATGCACGCCAATTTGTGGAGCAAATGCCACGTGCCGATGTCGATGAGCTGCACGGCATCGCGCCCACCGTCGCAATTGAGCAACGCGTGACCAAAGGCACGCGTAAATCGACCGTTGCCACAATTACCGAGGTCGCTCAACACCTACGCTTACTGTATGCACGAATTGGCATTCAACATTCTCCTAGCTCTGGCGAAGCTGTGATCAGTCAGAGCGAAGGCGCACTACTCAAGCGCCTCAAAACAATCCTCGCCGAATCCAACGCAAAGCAGCTTTATATCTGCGCTCAGCTGGTGCGTGGGCGCAAAGGCCACCACCAACCCCTCGCAGACTGGGCCAGTGACCACGGCTATGAGACTTTACGTATCGACGGCCAACTCGTGCCCATCAATCAGTTCCAAAAGCTAGATCGCTATAGTGAGCACGATATCGAACTAGTCATTGCCAACCTCAATGGAGGGAAACGCTCCGTCGTTTCCGCGAAGGCAGAGGGCGACAATGACAGAGCATTGCCCTCCGCACTCAAAGAAGCTCTCAAACTCGGCAAAGGCACCGCCTTTTTGCTCAACTCGAAAAGCGAGATCGTATCTTGGCTCTCCACGAAACGCACCGACCCCATCACTGGTGAAGCCTTCCCCGAGCTAGATCCGAAAAACTTCTCATGGAATAGCGCACGTGGCTGGTGCTCGAGCTGCCGCGGTTATGGCCAAATCTTTAACTGGATGAGTAAAGACGAAGCCGCCGCCATCGATGTGCCCGACGGCGTCGAAGACGGCGACACGTGCCCAGATTGTAACGGGGAACGCCTCAACCCACTCAGCCGCGCCGTTAAGCTCCCCCTTAAAACCTCAAACAACCAACAACGTTCAACCAACAACGCTGTCAGTCTCCCAGAGCTGCTGGCACTGACACCCAACGAATTGATCGACACGCTCAAGCGCGTAAAAACCGACAAGCGCAGCGGGCCCGTACTTGAAGAGCTCCTCCCTGAAATTGAAGAGCGACTACGCTTTATGGATCGCGTTGGCCTCAATTACCTTGGCCTCGATCGCGCCACTGCGACACTCTCAGGCGGTGAGGCGCAACGCATCCGACTCGCAGCTCAACTCGGCTCCAACCTTTCTGGCGTTCTCTATGTGCTCGATGAGCCTTCTATCGGCCTACACGCGCGCGACAACGAACAACTGATCACCGCCCTGGAACAACTCCGCGATCGTGGCAATACGCTCCTCATCGTCGAACACGACGAGGACACCATGAAGCACGCCGATCAAATCATCGACATCGGCCCAGCCGCAGGCATCCATGGCGGCGAAATAGTCGCCTGTGGCACACTCGCACAACTGCGTACAAACCAGGCATCGATCACCGGCAAATACTTACGCAAGAGCATGCCGCACCCCTTACGAGGGACATGTCGCCCCCTCCCCGCGCAATGGAGCCCTCGCAAAAAAAAGAGCAACGAGCAATGGATCTGTCTAGAAGGCGCTGCCTTGCGTAACCTCAAGGGCTTCGATGTACAAATCCCCAAGCACCGCCTCACCGCAATCTGCGGCGTCTCGGGTGCCGGTAAATCCACCCTGACCCGCGACTTATTAAAGCCACTGGTCGAGTCCGCGATCGAAATCAAATCAGCTAAGCTGACTCCCAAACAAACTTCCCACCTGTTTAACGAGGGGAGCTCGAAGAGCGGGATGGTTTTTAAAGCGCTGCACGGTGCAGAAACCGTGCGAAAAGTGATCGAAGTCGATCAATCCCCGATCGGTAAAACTCCGCGCTCTACGCCCGCCACTTACATCGGTGCGTTCGACATCATCCGCGACATCTACGCTAGCCTGCCCGAAGCCCGCGCTCGAGGCTACAGCGCCGGCACCTTCTCTTTCAACACTAAGGGGGGTCGCTGCGAGACCTGCAAAGGCGCAGGCCGGCTGAAGCTAGAAATGAATTTCATGCCTGACACTTATGTGACCTGTGAGGATTGCAACGGTCGACGCTACGGCGCCGAACTCGACGAACTGCGCTGGAATGGAAAAAACATCGCCGACGCCTTACTCATGAGTTTCGAGGAAGCCGCCGAATTCTTCAGCTTCCACACCGGCCTAAAAGGTTTACTCGAAGCCATGGTCGAAACTGGGCTTGGCTACATCGCGCTCGGGCAATATTCTCCCACCCTTTCTGGAGGCGAAGCCCAACGCCTCAAACTCGTCAGCGAATTAGCCAAAGGCATGCCCACCTACAAAGAGCGCCAATACGACAAAGGCCAAGGCAACCTCTACATTCTAGAAGAGCCCACTATCGGCCTTCACCTCAGTGACGTTGAACGCCTCATCGAATTGTTGCACCGCCTGGTCGACAAAGGTCACACCGTAGTCGTCATTGAACACCATTTGGACGTGATCGCCGATGCCGACTATCTAGTAGAGATCGGCCCCAACGGCGGCGATGCAGGAGGTGAACTGCTCTATCAAGGTGCAGTCGAAGGCATTAAACAGACAAAGGCTAGCGTGACAGCTCCATTTCTGAAAGATTGTTAAAAGTGACTGACGTATGGTTAAACCTGCCCCGAAGGAACCGACGAATAAATTGGAATAGGTAGTTCCTTCAAACGCTCTCCTATCCATAACGTCCACATCCAACGTAAGCTCAATCGATCTCAGTAAAGAATTCCCCCGCAGCCCGCGCGCGACACTAGCTGGCTACGTCATCGCAGCGCGCACACTCGACAAGTGCCGAGCGGTGATCGCAGGGACTGCAGGTGAGTATCACTTCGATTGCCCACTCGACCAACTGTTCCTCACTTTTGCCGGAATCACTGCGGAGAACTTCAAAGCTTTTGTGGCTACTGGCGCTGATAATGCCGCTGTAGCCGAGTGGATCCAAGCCACCGCGATTGATCACACACAGGAGGCACTGGTACAATGGAACAACGATCTACGCACCAAGCGGATCAGTGAGATGGCGATCGAGCTTCAGCTTTTTCTCGAAGGCTACGTCGCAGAGTTCATCCCTTCCGACAAAATCGTTTACACTTGGTTCGACGTCTACGACATCGAAGAGCACCGTATCTAATATTCGAAGGCAGGTTGCGTTGTGGCTTCTGCTAAAATCCAGCGGAACATCCAGTATTTTCCGCGATTCGGAGAGTTTCTTAAATTCTCTGAAAATAAGGATTGATCTTCGCGCTCAGCCCGCTTTCTTCCTCGGTATTGGTATGGAGAAGTGGCTGAGTGGCCGAAAGCGCTTCTTTGCTAAAGAAGTGAACCTCAAAAGGGTTCCATGGGTTCAAATCCCATCTTCTCCGCCATCTTTTTAAGAGCCTGCAAGTCAAAGACTTGCAGGCTCTTTATTTGATTGAACCTCGACAGAATCACCACGCGCCCACATTCTCCATCGTGCGCATCTATACCGAACGGCACCTAGAGACGTATGAAGCTCGGTAATCGGCCCACTCAGCGACTTAATGCACCTATAACATTTGCTGCTATTACGTTCAAACACTAGGAGATAATTATTCAAAACCTAGTCGATGACAACTTGCAGCATTTGGGTCGATGTCATCGAGTTTGAATCCCCTAAGGATAATGTAAGATGCAAAAAGCTGACTCAGCGCACTATTTACCTTGTAGGCACTGCAATGATCTAGAACAGATAATGATCTGAACAATAGTTACATGCAGCCCCGCGCCCGAATAGCACTTACATTATTACTCCTCGCCCCCCTGATGCCTCTTAGCGCTCAACTGGCAACAGAGTCGTCGTTGACAGTACTGGACCCCTACACCGTTACCGGTAGTCACCTGCCTGTTTCGAGTGAAACCAGTCCAGCTCCGCTCACTGTGATCGACTCAGATTCATTGGATCTCTGGGGCAATGCCTCACCGATCGAAGCGCTTCGCAAGCAGCCCTTCTCATTCGGCACGACCAACTCCGAAAATGACAGCAACAGTGGCACCGGCTCGGCTGGTGCGAATATACATGGGCTCGGAAATTTATCGACCTTGACCTTAATCAATGGCCGACGTGCGGGAGGCAACAGCGCTGTTGGATATCAGCATGGTGGATTTGCCGATCTTAACTTAATCCCCTCCGCCGCGATTCGAGAGATCCAGGTCGCCACTGATGGCACCTCCGTCGCCTATGGATCTGACGCCGTGGCAGGCACCGTCAACATACTCTTACACGACACTTTCACTGGCAACCGTGTTGATTCGAGCTACAGCGACACCTCAGATGGAGATGCTTCAGAGAAAACAATTTCCTTCCTGACCGGCCAAGATCTCAACGAATCGACACACCTCCTGCTACTCGGCAGTTGGTATCAGCGCAATTCCATTGAGGCGCGTGATCGTCACATATCTAGGGATACTGACCGACGTAATCAAAGTGGTCAAAACCAAGGCAGCCCCATCTACCCTGGGCGCATTAATGTCGGCGGCACTGAATATGTTTTGAAGGATAGCATCTCAGCGCCGAGCGATCTATCCGACTATCGCCCGTGGGATGAGAAGAATGAACGCTACAACTTCAGCGAGTCGGCCGTGGCGATTCCGGAAGTGGAGCGCAGCAACATCATGGCAAACATTAGCCACGATATTACCCCTACCCTGCAAATCTGGAGCGAACTGCTCTATACCGACAGCGAGTTCAACAATGGGCTAGCCCCTGCTCCGTGGTCTGGCTCTTTTTTTGAGCCTACAATCCTCGCAGCGTCAAAAAGCAGTCCACACCGTCCGACAGGCATCGACCCTGACGATTTGAATCAAGTCAACTACCGCAGCTTTGAAATTGGTAATCTTGAAATCGATCAAGAGAAAACCGCAATGCGCGGGCTCGTCGGATTACGTGGTCAAATCGGTGAGTGGAATTGGGAAACGGCAGGCCTCTACATCAAAACAGATCTCGATGCGCACTACTCTGGCATCGCAGACAAATCCGCGATGGTAGGTCTCATTACCTCCGGGGCATTCAACCCATTTGCATCCGCATATACATCTGGCCCGGAATATGACAATGCCGCAGCGCTCGCGACCGCCGCCCGCAACCCAACAAATCACTACGACGAAGAATTCTGGAGCTATGATCTAAAAGCCAATGCCCCGATCTTTGAACTCCCGAGCGGCACAGTTCTACTCGCGACTGGATTCGAATTTCGAAAAGAAGAAATCGATGTCGATATAGACTCTCTATTTGAGTCTGGTTCAAATTTGGGAGGCGTTGAGGAAAGCTCCTTTTCAGCCGAACGCGGAGTTGCATCGATCTACGCCGAAACGTTGATCCCGATATTTTCCAACGATCATCAAAAGCTAGACCTGAGCCTGTCCGCCCGATACGAAGACTATCAGGATAAGCCCACTGCCGGTAGCAGTCATGACTCCAATGACTATGACGCCTTTGTCTACAAAGCAGCGCTCGTCTACCAACCACACGAAGCGATTCAGCTACGTGCTCGCATATGGCACATCCTTCCGAGCACCGACCCTCACCGAAAGCTATGGAGGAGGATACTCTGGGTATTTCGCCGATCTATAATGACCCACTTGGCTTTACGCTAAACAACTCAACCATACCAACCAACGTCAGAGGCAATTCCGACTCTCGATCCAGAGAAATCCACCAACCTGAATATCGGCGTCGCATTCGAACCCAACAAGACACGGGGCTGGCGCGTATCGGTCGATTACTACCGAATCGAGACTGAGGATGTCATCGTCAATGGTGCGCAACACTTCGTCGATCAAGCAGCACTAGGCAACGACATTGGGGACGCATCTGTCATCCGTACTAGCACTCAAGCCCTCTACCTTGTCTACGCAAACTGGTTTAATGCAGCGGAATCAACCGCCGATGGGATCGACACCAAACTCAGCTACAAGGAACCGACTGCGAATGGTCTCTGGCAAGCGACTCTCGGTGTGAATCAAGTCCTGACTTATAAACTAAAAGCCTCGGACGACTCCCCGTATCAGTCTTACCTCGGTGATATGGTTGATCCACGCGCAGCTGGCGGCAATATCATTGGGCGAGGCTCAATTCCTCGTTACAAAGGCTACCTTGAACTCATTTGGTTACGTAAAGGGCTCACCCTCGGCGGCACGCTCAACTACACCCATTCACTCGACGACAATGCCGCCTTCACCAACGACAAAAAATCACGCGAAATCGACTCATACACGACACTCGATCTCGTCACCAGTTATCGCTGGCGCTCGACCGCTGATGTGTGGCTCAGTAACACCACACTCACCGTCGGCGTTGACAATGTAAGCGACGAAGCACCACCGTTCGCCGCCGGCGCATTTGCCGACGGCTATGACACTTCACTCTACAGCCTAGCAGGCCGACGTTACCGAATCGCCCTCAGCCGGGAGTTTTAGCAATAGATAGTGAGTAGATAGCCAATCAAGAGGACACGAATCAACCGAAGACCTGCCGCCTCAATCCCTGAATTACCGCGAGGTCGCCCCATCCCGAGCCCTTCATCGCATTCACCTTCGGCGGGTGCTTACGCCCACGCTCCATTTGCCAGGCACCAGTAAAGCCGCGCACAAACTCAGCAGAGCCCAAGATCGCACCGCCAGTGAAATAACGTACGCGACAGCGAAGCATGGCTGACTTTGGTAATTCGCCATCCTCCTGATCGAGGATCTTCAATGCACGCTCACGCGTCATCTCAGACAAACCAGCACCCGATGCTTGCTGGTTTATCGGCACAGAAAAAACATCTGACGTCCGACTAAATCAGATTAAATCTAGTCAAATTCAGTCATTTTAGAGCCATAATGTCACAGTTCGGACATACCCCCAAAGGTACTAAAAACCCGCTAAACTCAGTGTTTGAGCGGGTTAAGGAGATGCTGCGGGTGGAGGGAGTCGAACCCTCGTCTCAACCTTGGGAAGGTCACATAATAGCCGTTATACGACACCCGCGCTGCAATAACGACTGACTAAGTGTGGATTGCGGATCTTCGTCAATTCGGAAACTCTGTCTGAGTATAGGACGTGGTTCTTTGGCAGTTATTATGCTCGAACAGTGCAACGGCGGTGTGGTCCTTTCGCCCCACCTAAACGCGCCCTCGTGGGCACAACCAACACGCCCGGCGCTCGGCGCAGAAGCGCGTTCTACAATAAGCGACTGGAAGCCGCTTCTACTTTTGCTCAAGCCATAAAAAAAAACCGCTCCGAGGAGCGGGTCTTAAAATGGTGGTGAGAGCCGGCAACCCCGAGCCCAAAAGGGAATCCGAACAACCAGCGGCTGGTTCTTCATCCAGCTCACAACATAAAAAAGGCCCACTCCGAAGAGTGGGCCTTTTAAAATGGTGGTGAGAGCCGGATTCGAACCAGCGAACTCAAAGAGAATAGATTTACAGTCTACGTGCTTTAGCCACTTGCATATCTCACCAAGGGGAAAGTTGGGGACTGTAGGAGTGTTTTGCGGCTTGCCAAGTAATTTTTTCAAATTTCTTCCGCACATTCACAAAAGAGTTTTGCAATACTAGATCTCGATGTTAGTAAGCCCCTCGACAGCTCTTCTTTTTGACTGTCTTAAAGATGCCTAAGGAACGTTTTAGCCTGAATAATTTGCCGAACTGGATGCGAGGACGCTTTGATGATACTCAGCGTTTTCTAATGCTGTGCATCTGTGCAGGCGTGCTCTGCGGACTCGTCGGGGTGAGCTTTCACTTAGCGATTACTAGAATTTTTGAGTTTCTCTTTAATTTCTATGAAGGTCTGGGCGTCTGGGCGCTACCCGCGATGGTACTCTCACCGGCATTGGCAGGTCTGATTGTCGGCCTGATGATTCACCATGTCTCCCCCACCGCCAGTGGCTCGGGGATCCCGCAGACCAAAGCAGCCTATTACCAAAATTTCGGCATAATCAAGACCTCGGAAGCGTTTTGGCGTTTCATCATCGGCACGATCTCGGTGGCCTTCGGTAATAGCCTAGGTCGAGAAGGACCGACGGTGCACATCTGTAGTGCGGTGTCTTCGAAGTTAGGTCGAGTCTTCGGCTTGGGCAAGCTGCGCGTACAAGCGATGATTCCGGTCGGTATGGGCGCGGGTATCTCGGCAGCGTTCAACGCGCCAATCGCAGCAATCACTTTTGTGTTTGAAGAACTGCTCGACAATTTCAGTAGTAAAGCGCTGGGGGGCATCCTCATCGCGGTGGTGGTCGCCGCGGTCGTCGAACGTACTTTGCTCGGTGAACATGCCGCCCTGCAAGCCGACACCACCTTCTTCCACACATCGTGGTGGATGCTCATCTGCTTGGTGATGGGGCCGACAGCTGGGTTAATAGGCCACTTATTCACACAGTCCCTACTCAAATTACGCGCTCATTTCAAACAATGGCAGACCATACCGAATTGGGCAAAGCCGGCACTCGGCGGCCTAAGCGTCGGCCTGATGGGAGTCACGGTGTATCACTTTAGTGGCGGAAACCTCGGAGTCTTTCAGTATCGGCTATACCGATCTCAATGCCGCCCTCAATGGCGATCTATTGTGGACAGTCATTCTGCTATTACTAGTCGGGAAACTAGTGGCGACGACCGTTTGCTATGCATCCGGTAGTAGTGGTGGCATCTTCGCTCCCGTCATCTTTATCGGCAGTATGCTCGGCGTGCCTTGTTCGGAGTCGCGCTGGTGCGCTTTTTCGACTGCGATAAGCTCCGTCGCTGCCGGCGCCGCACTACTCGGAACCGGCGCTTTCTTCGCCGCGGTGATCCGCTGCCCGCTGACCTCCGTCATCATCATCTTTGAGATGACCGCCAATTATTCGCTAATTCTGCCACTAATGATCGGCAACTTCTTGGCTCACGTTATCTCTGCCAAGCTAAGCCCCATCCCGATTTACGACGCACTGCTCCTACAAGACGGCATTAGCCTGAAAAAGCTCCCAGCGTATCGTGGCGAGCAGGATTGGCGCAACTTACCGGTCAGCACGATCATGACGCATGACTCCCGCACCGTGATCGGAACTCTCGACGCAAAAGCTAACCTAGAGCACATCACAGCAGGCGGCCACAAGCACCACGGCTACCCCGTCGTCACAGAACTGAATTCGCAGACCCTCCTCGGTGTGATCACCCATCACGAACTGCAGGAAATGGCAGCCGCCAACGACAAGCAACTGATCAGCCAATGGATCGAAGGTCACCAGACCATCGAGATCTATCCGGACAATTCGATTCGCGACGCCGCAAATACACTGGTCATCAAAGACGTGCTACAAGCACCGATCGTTAGCCGTAAAGATCCGACGAAGCTACTGGGCATCGTCACACTGCACGATATCGCCCGTCAGCAAAATGCGATCGAAGAAACCATCGATCGCTAGCCTGAGCGGCGCTACCGACTACTCAAAGCCAAATTGCATATTACGAGCAAGCTCTGGCGCCATTGCCGAGAGTTGATCACGATAACAGCGGATGAAGCCATGGAGATTTTGTTGATCAATTTCGCGAGCATCGACGAGCAGTCGATAGGCTAACTCCGGAACGTCATAAGAGATGGCGCACATCTCATCGATCAACGAACGAAGGTCATCCTTAGTCTGTGATGTAAAGTGGCACGACGCGGTCAATCGCTCGGCCCAAAGATCTAAATCGGCTGCCTCATCGACGCGCACCATCTGACTCAACGCTGCACCAATACAAACTAACACACGCGTGCGGCGATTCGTTCGACGCTTCGGTGCGACTTGCCAAAACCGGCGAAAACTTTCGACAAAATAAGGCTGTTCTAAAAAGCGGTTAAAATCTTGCTCACGCTCGGCCAGTGGCAAGGCTCGCACTTTTGGGGCATGATATTGAGCAGTTTTCCAACCCATCACCCATGACTTCAATGTGCCGAACTCAGTGGAGGGCATGGCTAAGCCATGCATCGAACTATGTGTCGCAGCGGTCTCTCGAAGACCTTCAGGTAAGAGCTTGAGAATGCCACTACCGAAGTAAGCGACGTCGCGTGGTTGCAGCAAGTAGGCATCGATCCGCGCACGAATCGAGCGCTCCTCCTGTGCTGTCGGCGGGCCTTCTTCATACAATTCGATGGCCCAACGTTGCAGTTCACCCAACGCGTTTTCACCTGAGACAAATGCTTGAATTCCCGACCAATGCTCCGATGCCCGCGTGCCTGCCAACTCCCAAGTCATGCAATACGCCATGCTGACGATAAGAAACTCTTCGGATCCAGTTTGTCGTATTGCAATCACAAGATATTCGGATGTTCAAAACTCGTTTACTGGCCAAAGAAAGAGACCACGAAATCTGCAAAGTATGCATCCACATAACGGTCAAAGCCGAGAAAATAAACCAAGCCACCCACTGCCAACATCGGACCGAAAGGCACCTGCGAACCAAATGCGACAGGCTCTTCCTCCTCTTCACTCTCACTCGCACTAGAGTTCCCCCCTTGCTTCCAGCCGAAGATGCGTCCCAGCAGCAAGACTGGCAGCAAAATGAGCGTGCCGATAAAGGCCCCGCCAAACATGGCAAAAACCGCGCCCTGCCAACCACAGAATGCGCCAATGAAACCGACAAATTTAACATCGCCCTCCCCCATTGCTGGCTTGCGAAAAACGATCTCGCCGAGTACCGCGATCCAATACACTAGCCCGGCACCAATCAGCGCACCAATGATTGAGTGCACGCCAGACTCGATATTCGCGATGATCGGTTGGCCCTCAACGCCTTGCAATGACGGAAATAAAATCGACAGCAGCACACCAATCAGCATGCCACCGATGGAGAAACGATCCGGAATAATCATATGATCCAAATCGATAAAAGTCGAACAGATCAAAAACGCAATGAACAAGAAACCGATAATCGCGACAACCGGGGGATGCATGACCCATGACGCATAAAACAGCACAGCTGTGAGCAATTCGATCGCAGGATAGCGCGCGCTAAATTTCTCGCCACAGCAACTCGCGCGACCACGCAGAAACACCCAAGTCAAAATCGGGATATTATTATACCATGCAATTGGTTTCCCACAGGCACAGGTCGAGCCGGGAAAGACCACGGAACGTTGCGCAGGGATACGATAAATACAGACGTTTAAAAAACTACCGACAGTCGCTCCAAAAATGAAGCTAAAGACCGCGAAGAACCAAGGGAAGTCGGCGTTAATATATGTAAAATTTTCAATCATGGCGAAGCGGAAGTTTCAAAGCGTGACAGGCTGCAGTCATCATCGCATGATCATCAACTTTACTGTGCGACCAAATCTCAAGTGAGCGCGCACCTTGATGGATCAGCATAGAGAGGCCATTCGCAATCGGCAGCGCGCGCGCACTGGCTTGCTCTAGCAACGCAGTCTTCGTTGGATTATAAATCATATCATAGACTTTCCAACCGGCAGGTAGTCGCGCCACGTCGATCGGTGCGGGATCGCGGGGTTGCAAGCCCAGCGACGTCGCATTGACCACCACGCCACACTCCGGCAAATCTTGCGGCAAGTCATTTAAGGCAAAAGTCCGCGTCAGTGTGCTGCCCGATATTCCGCCTAGCACTGCCATCAAATCCTGTAACCGCTCTGGCGTGCGATTGCCGACATACAACTGCGCACAGCCCGAAAGCATACACTGTACTGCAGCGGCCCGTGCCGCGCCACCAGAACCGAGCAAAATCACATTGGCATCTTTCAGCGTCACACCCAGATCCAACTCCAGCCCACGCGACAAGCCATAGCCATCGGTATTAAAGCCATCATAACCGAGTTCATCCCAAACGAGTGTATTCACCGCCCCCATACTTTGTGCATCAGGCGAAATACCTTGAATCAAATCCAGCGCCTGCACCTTGTGCGGGATCGTCAGATTCAATCCCAAAAAGCACCGCTTATGAAACAACGCTAATGCCTGCGCGAAATCCTCAGGCGCAATATCGAAGCGATAGTAGGCCCAATCAATGAAACGCGAGTCTGTCTCTCTCAACTTTTCCAACGCGGCATTGTGCATGGCCGGGCTGACTGAATGCTGAATCGGATGGCCGATTACAGCCAGCGGTGTGCCGCTAAATTCGGTTGTTTCGAGATCCCTGAGAGTATAAGTTTTTTCGGTATTCACTGCGTTTTTATAACGATGAGAGTATATACTTAAGTCAGTATCTCAAATAGTTACGAGCCGATTCCATCGGCAAGACCGAAAATTTTTTGGGGCACAATCCCCCCGTCTGACCAGACTGTTGCACAAACTCCCGATTCCTGTAATCAAACCGCACCGCGTGATTGTGGCAAAATAATGGGTTTCGCAACAGACTGTGACGACGGATACCACGATCGATTGCGTAGCTGGCCTCGATCGTGCGATCGGGGATTTTTGACCGAGCACTTCTCACTCTCACCCTCAAGTCTCAGCTCTCAAGTCTCAGCTCTCTTATACCATACAGCGCAGTGCCGACACGAATCTGCGTCGAACCCGCGGCAATCGCCACTTCCAGGTCACCAGTCATGCCCATCGAGAGCTCGGTCAACGGCAGCTTATACTCAACCGACAGTCGATCGCGCAGTTCACGCAAGCCCTCGAACGCTGCCTTCGCCACATCCAGATCATCGTCGAGCGGCGCAATCGTCATCAAGCCGTCGACTTGTAAAGACTCGGCCGCAACCGCTGCCTCCAGCGCCGTCTCCATCTCGCCGACACTGAAACCGTACTTGTTGGGATCGGCACCGGTATTGCATTGCAGCAGAATTGAGAGCTTTTTTCCCGCCTGCTCGGCACAGCGATTAAGGCGATTTAACAGCTTCAGTGAATCCACCGACTGCACTCGATCAAACATCGCCACGGCGTCTTTCGCCTTATTCGACTGTAAATGACCGATTAACTCCCAACGCACTTCGCCCAAATAGTCTGCATTTTTCTCGCTCGCTTCTTGCACACGGTTCTCGCCCACTGCCGTCAAGCCAGCACGCACTGCATACAGCACCGCATCTAAGGGATGGTTTTTGGTGACGGGTAGCAGTTGGACGCTGTCGACCGAGCGGCCGACACCGACACAGGCGGTGTTAATACGAGTTTTCACCTGTTTTAAATTACTTTCAAAGGCTCTAAAGGAAATCATAGTCTATTAGCTGAGATATTAAGCTTTATATCTTAAATAAGAAAATCTGCTTATAGCATTGCAGTACCATTAGGTGAGTTTATAGTCAATCATATGCATATTGAAAACTTTAAGATTTTTTCCGATCTTGTGGAGAGTGAAAGTTTCTCACGCGCTGCAAAGCTAAACGGAATCACACAATCTGCCGTAAGCCAACAACTACGTGCGATGGAAAAGCATTTCAGCATATTGATCGTTGATCGAAGCCAGAAACAATTTCGTCTCACACGCGAAGGTCAAAAGCTCTACGAATCTGCCAAAGAGATGCTCTACCTGTACGATAAGCTCAACAGTGAGTTGCAGGAGATGAAGAAAGTCATCAGCGGCACGATCCACATTTCCACCGTTTATAGTATTGGCCTGCATGAGTTGCCGCCCTACGTAAAAGTCTTTTTAGCCAAATTCCCAGAAGTGAATATCCGTGTGGAATATCGCCGCGCCAATATGGTTTACGAAGACATTCTGACCAATTCCATCGACTTGGGCCTGATCGCCTATCCACAGAAGCACAAGCAACTGGAGGTGCTGCCCTTCCACGACGATATTCTGGTGTTGGTCGTCAGCCCTGAACATCCCTTCGCGCAGCGCAACAGCGTCGATATCCAAGATGTGGCCGGCCAAAAATTCATTGGTTTCGAACCAGACATTCCAACTCGTAAGGCGACCGACATTATCTTTAAGGAAGCCAACATCGAAGCCGAACCAGTCATGGAGTTCGACAATGTCGAAACCGTGAAGCGCGCGGTCGAGATCAACGCCGGCATCGCGATCCTGCCGCAAACGACCGTCATTCGCGAAGAGGCGCAAGGCTTACTCAAGGTGCTGAAATTCAAAAATCAGACCTACAAGCGGCCACTGGCATTGATCCACCGCAAGGGCCGCGTGCTCACTCCAGCGATCAAGAAGCTGATTGATCTATTGACTTCGAAGGATCTCAACCGCCTCGAAGAGCTAGAAGAAGAAGTGATCAACGCAGGCGAAGAGTAGGTCTTCACGCCAATCCTTGCAAAAAGCGAATGCCACTCTGGCATTCGCTTTTTTGTAGGCCTACCGCACTCACATAAATAAAATGCCCAACAGCCAGCGCGATGCTTGCAGTAATTAGATAGGAACTTTTACTCGAAGCTGATGGACTCTATACGATACAAATTATGAAACTTTTTTACACCTTAGCCTGCACTTACACATTTGCCCTCAGTTCTGTCCTATCGGCTCTCCCACAAGGGATTGAATACATCCAGACGCTCGATGGCATACAGGAATACCGACTCAGCGACAATGGGCTACGCGTGCTGCTAATGCCTAATCCAGGCCTGCCGGTCGCTACCGTGATGGTCACTTACCAAGTCGGCGCACGCAATGAAGTAACTGGCACTACTGGCGCGACCCACATCCTGGAACACATGATGTTCAAAGGCACCGACCGCTTTAATAGTAGTGACGGCTCGGACTATTCCAGTCAAATGGAACGTATCGGCGCGCGCTCAAATGCCACCACCTATTTCGACCGCACCAACTATTACGCGACCCTCCCGAGCGAATATGTCGCACACACCATCGAGCTAGAGGCCGACCGCATGCGCAATCTACGCATCCGCGAAGCAGACCTCGCCTCTGAAATGACCGTCGTGCGCAACGAGTACGAACGCGGCGAAAACAACCCCGTCAGCACCTTGATCAAAGAAGTCTATTCGGCAGCCTTCGTCGCACACCCTTACACACACCCGACCATTGGCTGGCGCTCAGACATCGAGAGCACTACTCCCGAAAAGTTGCGGACTTTTTATGACGCCTTTTACTGGCCCGAAAACGCAGTGCTGACCGTGATCGGCGGCTTTGACATTGATGCCACTCTCGAAGCTGTGCAGCAATTTTACGGTACGGTGCCAAAAGCACCGCACACGATTCCCGTGGTAGAAACCACCGAGCCCAAGCAACTCGGCCCCCGTCGGCTGATAATCGAACGCAGCGGCCAAGTCGGCGTCGTAATGACCGCATTCAAAGCACCTGCCGGGGTCCACGAAGACTGGGCAGCGCTCTCTCTAATCGAGCAAATCGTCGGTGCCGATAAAACCGGCCGTCTCTATCGTGCGCTTGAAGACCAAGGCAAAGCCAGTTCCACCTTCACTTACGCGCCTCAACTCCACGACCCCAGCCTCTTTATACTCGGCGCTTATTTGACCGCCGAAGCCACTCACCAAGAGACCGAAGCTATCATCCTCAATGAGATCAAAAAACTAATCGGCGGTGGCGTCACTGCAGACGAACTCGCGCGCGCCAAATCAGTCATTCAAGCCAACACCGTTTACGGGCGTGATGGCCCCTATGCGATTGCCGACCAAATCAACGAAGCGATCGCCATGGGTGATTGGACCAACTACGTCAACCTCCCTAAAGCGATTCAGAATGTAACCGCCGAAGAGATCAAACGCGTCGCTGCCAAATATTTCGTCCGCAATCATAGCACCACCGGCTGGTTCGTGCCACAGCAGTCGAGCACCGTCGCGCAACTCACCCACAGCGCTCATGGGCCGCACTACTTCCGCGACCCTGCCGTCTTCGGCCCTAGCCACAACGCCCCCGAAACAAACGCTCACAGCAGTGCGCACCGCCGTGTAAGCGAAGCACCGCTAGTCGATTTCTCAAGCCACATGCAGCGTGCCAGCATTGCCGGCATCGAAATCATCGCCATCGACATGCCTATCCGCGATGTCGTCTCTTTCGTCGGCAGCCTTGCCGCAGGCGAGACACTCAGCCCAGTCGATGCCCCCACACTCGCGGGCCTGACCGCCTTGATGCTCGACAAAGGCACCAAGCGTAACGACCGCTTTGCCATCGCCGAGCGTCTTGACAACCTCGGCGCTGATATCGGATTTTTAGCCAGCGCTCACAGTCTCAAATTTTCCGGTCAATTCCTCCGCGAAGATGCTGGTGCAGTCATGGGCCTACTCGCCGAACAATTGCGCGAACCAGCATTCGACCCCGAGGTGCTCGAAACATTAAAGAGCCGACAAAGCGCGGGTCTGCTGCAAGCGATCGACAATCCCGACTACAGAGCCAACGCGCAAGTCGCACGCATGCTTTACCCGAAAGGCCACCCGAATTACTCCGAAAAAATCGATGTGCTACTCGAAGATCTGCAGGCCACCTCCATATCAGACATCATGCAGTTTCATACTGATCACTACGGCCCGAAGTCGATGCGTCTGGTCTTCGCTGGCGATATTGACTTCGAGCAACTCACCGCCGCAGTCGAATTTGCCTTCGACGGCTGGAGCGGAGGTGTCGATTACCCCGCCGAACTGCCCGCACAACTGAAAAACATTCAGCAATCTAAGCGTATCCACATCGCGGATAAAACCAGTATCGCAGTGCACTACGCGCAAAACACTGGCATTCGACGCACCGACGCCGACTACATTCCATTCATGCTCGGCAACTACATACTTGGCGGCAGCTTCAACTCACGACTCATGCAAACAGTGCGCAAAAAACAAGGCCTCACTTACAGCATCCGCTCCGGCCACAGTGGCGACATCCTCACACCCGGCAACTGGAGCATCAACGCCAGCTTTTCGCCCGCCCTGCTCGATCAAGGCTTAGCCGCGACCGAAGCCGTCTTTACCGAATGGTATGAGCAAGGCATCAATCCAGCCGAAGTGCAGAAAGCAATCGATACACTCTCCGGCGCTTATTTGGTTGGGCTTTCCACCACTGCTAGGGTCGCTGGACAAGTACTCAGCTTCGTGCAACGCGGATTCGGCCCAGAGTATATCGATGAGTACCCGCAACATCTGCGAGCCGTCACAGCCGAGCAAGTCAACCGTACCATCCGCCAACATCTAAAGCCACAGCAGCACACGCTCGTCGTCGCGGGCTCACTCAACACGCCACAAGAGGCGGAGCCTGCAAGCATTCAGAAGCAACAAGACATTTCCATCCGCCTCGACACACCCGATGCCGGTTGGAGCATCGAAATCGACAAAGTTTACCGCACCAGCGAAAGTCTCGTCGTAATCGCCCAACTCCAGCACGGCGGCGATATCGCTGCCGCCGTCATCAGCACCGCATCCGACAGCGTCAGCATTCCCAGCACCGACCAAGCACTACCACTGCGGCACTACATCCTCGGCAAAAAGTGGGACTGGGGCGTTGCTCCCGAGTACACATTTATCGACTCGATGGACGCCTTCGGCGCCGCACTTGATCGAGCCGAACTAATCTACGAAAAATAAATCCGCGCACTTTTCGATTGCTCGACGTCACAATTCCACACGTGATAGTGAACTTTTAAACCTGCATACTTTCATATTCTCCACAGTTTTTTCACCATGCCTAAAATCGACATCGAAACCCTCAAATTCATTCTGCAACGCAACGAGCCCGACATCCGCAAGATCGCTGGTATCATGCAGGAAATTGAACTGGAGCTCAAAGCAGAGGAAGAAGAAAAGGCCCTGCGCCCGCCGGCAGTTAAGAAGCAAAACGTCCTGCTGGTCTCCGACCCTGACGGCTCACTGAAGGAAAAAGACATCGTCGGCTGGATCGCGCAAATCCCTGAAGACGACGACATCGGCACCACAGCTGGCCGTATCCACAGTGCCGCCCACGAATTTAACACCACGCCCAAAGGCATCCGCATGCCCGTCGAAACTATCGGTGAAGCCTGCGAGGTGATTTCCGCTAAATTCTTCAAAGAACAAAATGTATGGGTCAAATCCAAGACCCCATTGCTCATCATTCCGGTCGAGAATAAGATCCCGACCGACAGCGAAGAGTAATTTGAATCAAAGCGACCGAAACGGTCGCTTTTTTATAGCAGCGACTTTCATTCGCAGGTGCTTCGCCGATTATGCCTCTGGGTGCGAAGAGCGCCCGCGCAAAGGAACCGCTACGGACACCCGCTGTCATAACGGTAAAATCAAAGCCCTCCGAATCCCAACACCAACAATCCAGAATTATGAAACCATCTAAATTAGCCCAACTCGCTTTTGCACTCTCACTAGCGACCACACCTTTCACAGCAACTCAGACAGCAGGCGCCCACTGCCAAGTGCCTTGTGGTATCTATAACGACAGCGCTCGCGTCGAAAGCATGCTCGAAGATGCCGCCACCGTTACCAAAGCCACGACTATGCTGGCCGAACTCGCAGGCAAGACCGACGCACAATCTCGAAACCAAGCGACACGCTGGGTGATGAATAAAGAGCAGCACGCGCAAAAAATCATCGAAACCATCAGCGATTACTTCCTCACGCAACGCGTCAAACCCAGCCAAGCCGATTACACCGAGCGTCTAGTCAAACACCACGCCGTGATCCTAGCAGCCATGAAAGCCAAGCAGAATGCCGACACCGCTCATGCGACCTTACTCGCTGAAAGCATTAAAGCGCTCAGTGCCTATTATCCTGGGCACGTGCACTAGTCGCGTCACCATGCACGAGAGAATGAGCCAGACACGGCGTAATTTGCACAATAGCACCCTCGAAGGCTTGTGCGCGACGCCGTGGTCCATCCTCTCCCTACCGGGCGGCTTCCTAATGGCTGGGCTGCTCAATGCGTATTTTAATGTCGGCCCTTTTTGGTTTGGTATGATCGCGGCCATGCCCGCACTAGCGAATGCAATCCACATTCTGCTGATTCCACTGATCGGCCGCTTCATGCGCGCACGCGACCTCACGCTCAGCCAAGGCTGGCTCAACACCGGCCTTTGGATAAGCGGCTTGGTGGGCATTGCTTTTTTACCCGTGGACGATCCTGATGTAGCGGGGCTGTTCTTCACTATCTTCTTTGCCTTCGTCTCTCTTTCTGCCTCTTTTCTACAAGTCAGTTGGATGGCATGGCTCAGTTGCTTCGTGCCCTCACGCATCCGTGGGCGCTATATGGGCAACCGAAACCGAAGCACCAGTATCAGTAACTTGTGCTACATGCTACTGACCCTCTTGCTGCTGTATACCTTCGATGCCTCCCGCAGCGCGTATTTAATATTAGCAGGCATCGCAGTCTTTGGGCGCTTCATTTCGATGCTCATCCAGCACCGGATCGTCTCCAAAGATCCAACTGGCGGTGCCATCACAAATACAAATTGGATCAACGAGGTCAGCAGTCTGCGCAAAGAAACACCGCTGCTGCGATTTGTGCTCTTCGGCACATACGCTGGCTTTTGGATGGCATTTAGTGGCGCAATTACGCCTCTATATGCACTCAATCAATTAGGTGCCTCACCTGCCGCATTCACCGGGTTCACCATTGCTGCGACGATCTCAGGAATGATCGGTTCTCGTATCTGGGGCCAACTCATCGACCGACATGGGGCAATTCCGGTATTGATCATTTGCTTTATTGCCTGGCGCTGTGGCGATATTGGCTGGGCATTTCTCACACCTGATTCTTTGAACTGGATGTATGCGATCTGGATCTGGGGAGGTGCGATGGCAATCGGATACATGCTAGCCTCCTTTAATCTGCTCTTGAAGCTGATCCCTGAGAGTAACCGAGCCGCAGGTATCAGCTTGAATTTAACCACGACCTCCATCGCGGCCACGATCGCCGCCATGCTCGCTGGCATTATCCTCAGTCGTGCCGACGGCATGAATATCAACATCATCACCGTCTATCGCGGCACCATGGTGACCTCTATTCTATGTAGCCTGCTCGCGCCGCTAATCTTATTAAAGATGCAAGAGCCCAAGACGAATCCACAGCTCAACACGATCAATGGGGCGATGCGTACACTACGTCAAATCACGGTCAATCAGGGTCTCACCTTCCTCAGTAACGCCACTTTCGTTGCACGACGAAAACGTAAGAAGTTAGATTGAAAATCGCGCAGGCACCCAAGAGATAGAGCATCATTTCCCACCATTATCATAGTCGCATAAAGAGGCTGAGATTCGGCCGAACAGGTAGCTTCTGAAATTGCCGTACCCCTGCAGCTATCCCTCGCGCACCAACACTTTAGCCGCTGCGCCCAAGCCCAAGGTTAGGCTCTCATTCGCTGGCCCGACTTTGAGACGCACAGATTCCGAACTCAAGTTGCGCGCCACCACTCGCAAGGACACGCCAAGGTTGAGCCCGGCACTGGCTATGTATTGCAAAAAGTCAGGGTCTTGGTCGGTTATACGCGCCACAGAAAGCTGCGTATCCAAAGGGCACGCCACCAAGCTCTCTGAGTTGCCGTGCAATAACTCACCTGCTGCCGAAGGGATCGGGTCACCATGCGGGTCCTCTGTGGGATGGCCCAGATATTGATCGATCCGCTCAAGTAATAAATCCGAAACCACATGCTCCATACACTCGGCCTCCTCATGTACCTCCGACCAATCAAAGCCAAGCACTTCGACTAAAAATTGCTCAATCAAACGATGCCGGCGCAGCACATGCAGCGCCAGTTTGCGGCCATGCACGGTCAAATGGACCCCGACCCGCGGCGCATAATCGACCAGACCGGCATCGGCCAATGCCTTGACCATCGTGGTAGCGGTACCAGGCACGACGCCCAAAGCCTCAGCAACACTGCCCATCGACACCTGATCCTTTTCCGATTTCTCAGAAATGAGGTATATGTGCTTAATATAATCTTCAACCGTAGAACTAGCCATGTGCCCACTACGATCACTTCTCGAGTCCCGCACGCCAAGATCATTTTTTAACAAGCGACATCTTCCAATCGGAGGGACCACCTCCGTGTGGTCCGAGTCGACCACAGAGCGTCGCAAAAGCTAGGATTCGATCAGCGGACGAGACGGACACGTCCCTCTCACATTTCTTCATTCGATGTCCGTCATCGTTCTTAGTGTTGTCAGCTCCACCCCCCGATGAATACTGATCACCTGATGATTACATTCCTCAAAGCATTCGCCCTCAACACCTGGTACATGGTCGCAGAGATGGCGCCTTACTTGATCTTCGGATTCGCGATCGCAGGTCTGCTGCATATTTTGATCCGCAAAGAACAAGTGCAACGCCTACTCGGCAAGCCTGGCATAGGCGCAGTGTTCAAAGCCTGCTTGATTGGCGTTCCTATGCCACTCTGCTCTTGCTCCGTGATACCAGTCGCCGCCTCTCTGCACCAGAGCGGTGCGAGCCGCGGCGCCACCGCCGCATTCCTTAGCTCCACCCCACAAACTGGCGTCGATAGCATTCTAGCGACCTATTCCCTAATGGGTGGCCTCTTCGCCACGGTGCGCGTCGCAGTCGCTTTCATCTCAGGCATCGTCACCGGATTCCTGATCGAGCTATTTTGTAATAACCGGGTAGAGGACAACGCTCCGCCCAGCTCTCCAGCCTCAAGCTTGAGCCCTAATCTTACTCCTAATCCTAATCCTAATCCCCAATCAACGCCGAGTATGATTAAGACACCTCAAGTCTCTGCGCTCAAGCCTCAGGTCTCTAACCCTCAGCCCTCCCGCCTCTCAACCGGGCTCCGTTACGGCTTCATCAAACTGCCTGCCGATCTCGCCGTCGCACTACTGGTTGGCCTCGCACTTGCGGGGCTCATCACTACACTACTTCCGCCCGATTTGATCAGTGGTCACTTCAGTACCGGTCCGCTCGCCTTCTTGCTCGCTACGGCGATCAGCCTACCGCTCTACATTTGCGCGACTGCATCGATCCCGATGGCGTATGCGCTGATGGCCGCGGGACTTTCGCCGGGCGCAGCCCTTATTTTTCTAATCACCGGACCAGCCACCAATACCGCAACCGTCATCACCCTCTGGAAAATGCTCGGACACAAAGCCACGTTAATTTACCTCGGCAGTCTTATCGTCATCGCGTGGCTCGCCGGCTGGCTACTCAACAGCACACTCGGCGCACAAACCATGGAGCACAGCATTCATCAGCACACAGCCATGGAACCAGAATTGTGGCAACACCTCAGCGGTATCGCCTTGATTCTCATTTTGCTAATCTCCCTCTACCACAGTCAACTGCCGAAACCAGCGGCAAAATCCTGTTGCTGCGATTAATGCTGGAAAAGCATTTACCCTGCGTCGCTCACCGGCTCAAGTGAAGCGTTAAACCAAGGCAAATAAAGGCATCAAATCCTTCAGGGTTCTTTACGTACCAATGGCTCGGCAGTCCCACCAATCAAACGGTCGCCCTCGGCTATTGAGTAGCCACACAGAAAATCCGCAACAGGTAGCATCCGCGCACTAGGGCGCTGCAGTTCATGGCAGCAAAGCACACCTTCACTGGTGGCCACACGCACTGCAGGGCTAGTGCTCAATACAGTGCCGGGCTCGGCGGACTCGGCACACTCCAGTTCGACACTAGCTCGACCGATCTTAATCCGTACTTCGCCATGATCAAAATACCCGCCTGGCCAGGGCGTAAACGCTCGCAAGCGATTATAGATCGCAACCGCTGGCAAAGTGAAGTCGACGGCCCCGTCTCCCTTGCACATCTTTCGACAATACGTAACCAGACTTATATCCTGCTGTTTAAACTGTAACTCGCCCGCCAGCATCGCCACCAAATTTCGGCGTAACAATGGCACAACGGCCTCGCCCACTTTGACGCGTAACTCAGGCCCTGTATCCTGTTCGCCAATACGAACAGTCTCTGAATCGGCTACGCCACCGGCGTCCATTTCTTTGACGACCTGCATGAGGCCCACGCCCGTTTCGGCGTCACCAAAGGCCAGCGCGGTCTCTACCGGCGAAGCGCCACGATACTGCGGAAGCAGTGAGCCGTGAAAGTTTAACATGCCATGCGTTGCCGCTTCGCGCAGGGATTTCTGCAAGAAATGCCCATAGGCCATGACCAGTGCCACCGCGATCTCCTCGGCCACCATCCAGTCGGCTAATTCTCGCGTCGGTTGTTCGGGCTGCAACAGCTCGACGCCGTTCGCCAACGCCCAGGCTGCAACCGCGTTCGGCTGCAACTGCTTACCACGCCCCTGACGCCGGTCTGGCTGCGAGACCACTGCACGCAGCACACATTCGCCCGCAGCTTCATGCTTTAAGTAATTCAATACAGGCAGGCAGATCGCATCCGATCCAAAAAAAACAATAGTAGGCAGATGACTCATTCGATTCTAAAAAAGGTCTTGTTGGCCGATCGCATCGCGAACCGCGTCGGTCGAAGAGCTGTGTAAAAACAACCAGTGCAGACTTAACGAATGAAGATCTGGCTCTTCATAGAGACGACGCAGCAGTAAAGCAGAAGCGAGCGTGTCGTACAGCGCACAATGATAATGGCGGCGTTTTACAGGACAATACAGCGCGGCATGTTTATCTAACGACGTCTGTAAATCAAACAGCACGATCAGATCGCCGAGTTTATGACTGTCAAGTTGTGGGTAAATACGACGATACAGATACAAGGTATCCAACCATGGCCCCCAACTAGCGACCGATCGGCCCACTGCCGAGAAATCGGGCGAACTGCGTGGATACGACCAAACGCTACGCAACAAGCCATCTTCCACCGCCGCATTATGCGCACAGAGCGGCCCCGTCGCACGCAGTTGCGCAAAAAAATCCCACTCTGTATCAAAACGCGCCTGCTCTGCGGCAGCAAGTTCCGAAATACCGTGCTGCTGACGATCTCGGTCACTGATCGTACCCACTGCAGCGCACAGCCGTGTGTAAGTCGCCACGATCTTCGCCCCAGCTAGGGTGACCACGCCATACTCGACAATACCACTCTGGCGGCTGCCTTCAAAATCAATCACATGTATGGGCGTATTAATCACGTAAAGAAAGTTGTTCCGTCTGCGCAATTACGACAAGACCGGATTTCACAAAGTGAAAGACCAAACCAAACGCCACACCTCGAAAACGAATTCGCCGCGATTGTGATTTTGCCACAGCTAATATGCCGCTGCCAATCGCAGATTAAAATCCTCTGAATCTACGGTTGCCAGAACATGCATCACACCCCACATTGCTCGATTTTCAACCTGCACTTCCAGTCGATATGTCACAACTCACACGCGCCCAAAAAGACGAATTTATTGAATTCATTGCCTACCTTTGCGAAGAGGCTTCCAAAGAGATCATGCCACACTACGGGCCAGATGTCGAAATCGAGCGTAAGTCCGACAAGACACCCGTTACACTGGCCGATCAAAATGCCGAGAAACGTATTCGCGAAATCCTCGCCGAGCGCTACCCAGAGCACGGCATCATTGGCGAAGAATACGGCAGCGAGCGCGACGATGCGGATTTCGTATGGGTGCTCGACCCTGTTGACGGCACCAAGTCTTTCATTTCAGGAGTGCCCTTGTTCGCGACCTTGATCGCCCTACTTTATAAAGGCCGCCCCGTAATCGGTGCCATTAATCAACCAGTGCTCAAGCAACTCGTAATCGGCGACTGTGAAACCACGACGCTCAACGGCAAGCCTGTCTCTGGACGTACGGCCTGCCCTCTGGGCGAAGCAACCCTGTGCACCACTGATCCGATTCGTACCACACTTTGGCAGAATAATGCCGACTGGACTGCGCTGCCTCCGAAGACCGCACTCTACCGCTCTTGGGGCGATGCAGGTGGCTACATCCTACTCTGCTCTGGCTTCACCGACATCATGTGCGATCCAATGATGGAAATTTGGGACTGTGCTGCAATCATCCCTTGCCTGCAAGGTGCGGGTTTCACCGTAACTGGCTGGAAAGGTGGCGACGCGTTCGACGAACGCTGCATCATCGCGGCAAAAGCGCCGCTGCACGCCGAAGTCATGGCGACGCTTTACCCGAACGGACAGTAAGTTTGCATTTGAAAAAATCACACATAAAATAAGTCGTAACCGAATCTTTAGTGTCCTCGATTTTTCAATATGTAAAACAAGCCGTAATTGCGGCAAGGGAGTATAACGGCCTCGACTTTTTTCCGCTCCGAGAGTCACTCTCCGGCTATCAAAATGACTTTAAGAGTCATCTCCTCGGTGATACGCGCGCGGGATTAAATGTCGCTCTGTTGGCATTTCCACAAGGGATGGCTTATGCGTTGATTGCAGGGCTACCGATTCAATACGGAATCTACGGTTCGGCCATCGCGGGGATGGTCGCACCGATTTTCGCCAAGAGCCACTATATCACCCTAGGGCCGACCAATGCGACTTCGGTCATGCTGCTGAGTGCCTTTGCCAGCCTCGGCATCGCAGGCACACAGATGCTCAATCTTGTGCCGTTGTTGATTCTGATGGTGGGTCTATTCGTGGTGGCGGGCGCTTATTTTAAGGTCGCAAATTTTGTGCAATATATTTCGCGTTCGGTAATTACCGGCTATATCACGGCAGCGGCATTGCTCATTATTGCCAATCAAATCCCCAAGGTTCTCGGCTTAAGCCTACCGCGCAAAGGGGCGACCTTTTACGACTCGATCATATTGATCGCCTCCTCGATTGAGACCATTCACTGGATAACAGTCGGCATCAGCCTCTTCACGGTGGTGATGTATGTCTGGCTCAACCGTTTTTTTAAAGCACTGCCCAACGTCGCGATTTGTTTGATCACGCTTTCGTTGCTCGCCGCGCTGACAGTTGGCCACGATACAGGCGTCGCCTTCCTCTCTGGCATCAACGCCGCAGACTGGTCTTTTCAAGCGCCCTCACTGTCGCTCGCAAATATCCAGCTACTCGCGAGCCCGGCATTGGCCATCGCTCTGCTCTGTATCTTAGAAGGCATTTCGATCGGCAAATCCCTCGCCGCAAAGACTGGTGCACGACTGGATGCCAACCAAGCGATGTTCTCTATCGGCATGGCCAATATCGGTTGCGCCTTCTTTTCCGGCATGCCTGCATCCGGCTCGCTGACGCGCTCCACGCTCAGTGCGACCAGCGGAGGCTGCACGGTGCTCACCAGCTATATCAGTGGTGCCATTGTTTTTATCGGAGCCTTCGTGCTCGGTCCTTATACTCGCTTTATTCCGCAAAGTACACTGGCGGTGCTTGTCATCGCAATCGGCATTTCACTGATAAATAAACATGCAATACGCATCGTTACTCGGTCCACCAAATCCGATGCTATCGTCTTCGGCACGACCTTTATCAGTGGCCTGCTGATGCCGCTCGATATGGCGATCTATATTGGTGTGGGCATCTCGATTATTCTGTTTCTCAAGAAAGTCGCCCGACCAGAGATGATTGAATATGCTTTTAATGAAGAGGGCTACCTTGCCGAAGTCAAAACGCCCGAGCAACGCAGCATGCCGGAAGTATCGATTGTGCACGTCGAAGGTGAGCTGTTTTTCGGAGCGGCTGAGCTGTTCCGCGATCAAATGCGCCGTATTTGCGAAGACCCCAACCTTAAAATTGTCGTCCTCAAAATGCGCAATGCGCACAATATGGATGCCACTGCGATGATGGCACTTGAAGAGCTGCTGCTGTACATGGCTGATAAAAACCGCTACCTCATTCTTAGTGAAGTGAAGTCTGATTTGATTCGTGTCCTCCAAAACTCTGGCGTCTACGATTCGATTGAAGCGCGCAATATCTTTACCGACGAACCTAGTAACCCGACACTTTCCACCGCGAAAGCACTGAAACGGGCCAAAGCACATCTCGGCGATAACGTCGCCAAGGTCTCAATCTACATCGATCCAGTGCGCGACAAACAAAAAAAAGGCGAACGCGTCTAGGCGACACCAATGGCGATCATTCGGTCTATGGCATGGGCGACAAAGGTACCGTCTATCGACGAATGGCTCACTTTCTAGGTGAACAAGGTACAACTGCCACGACCCAGACCTCGAGCCCGCCAACGGCCCGCACGACCGTGCCAACCAAGCCGAAAAGCTGAAGGTCTACATCCATCAAAGCATCGGCAGCACAGTCCCAGTTGCATTGTTCGGCTTTAAGACGGGCACCACGATTTCACGCTATTATTTGCAAGTTCTCGGTGGAGCCTCTCGGTGAGTCACTTCTTTAGTGTCTTGGGACTGCTGCATGGCACCTTGCACGCACATTTCTGGCCAGGTGACGCGAGTCGTGATATGCATTTTCGAAGCAAGTTGCTGCAGTAACTCGATGCAGATGCTGCAGCGCTGGATCACACGATGGTCCACCGCTACCGCACACCATTCGACTGGCTAATCATTCCAACCCGCAGCTCACGCTGAAAAATCGCAGCAGACAACCACATCGTCCCGGCGCTCTTTCATCATCGAATGCTGATTCCCTGCAAGGAGTCTCGACACATCGCAGAGAGATTAAAACCGTCTGATTAGTACTATCTGCCAAACCGAAGGCGGTGCGATAAGAAGACACACAACGATAAGACCAGGAAGAAGCCAGGGAACCAACCCAGCGACTCGACAAAGACAGCATCCTCAACCGCGGCAGCGGCGCCCTCGACCACCTGTAAGTGATCGGCTCGAATCGAAACGATCAACCCGGCATACAGCATTGCCACCGCACCATAGACGAAATTGGTCGATAGACCACGAAAGCTCAATACCGTCGCACGCTGCTCAGACGGAGCCGTTTCGTTCAGGTAACGACTCACAAAATAACCCGTCATTTGAATACTCGCATATAGCAGAATCGTTGGCAAAATCCCCCAATATGGCAGCGCCATTGTAAGCCCCATCAGTCCGAGCAATACACTCACACCGACGAACACAAAGTTCTGAACTGGGGAATATGTATCTGCCAGTATCCGTGCGACCCTCGGCACGAACACCCCCATCAACGCCATGCCCGAACCGATTAAGCCATAACTGGCGATCGGCAACTCGATGACGTTCCAATATTCGCTGGCCAGTGTCAGGAACTGACGCACCACACTATCCACAACCATCGCTGCCAAGATCACTCCAAATGGGAATGCAGTCAGCCAGATCCATTGACCCGCTGCAACCGACTGCCGCAAAGAGCGAGCCAACGTCGCTCGCACGCTCACATGTGCCTTAAGCGGGGCTTCCTGCATACGCAGTGCCATCGCCAACACGACCAGCGACGACAGTAAGGAAAGAAAGATTGGCACCTTAATCAACTGTTCAGATACCACGACCTGCGCAGAACCGAACAATCGCAGCACCGCATTGACTAACTCGGCATCGTAGACAGCTGCCCCCACCATCATCGCCACGAAAAACGCCAACGACGTGTCGCGCTGCACACGCTCAAGTACATGCCCCCAGCGGTGCTCCTGCCCTGCCGCCTTGAGTGAATCATAGGCCAGCGCCTCATCCGCACCACTGGCCGCCGCCTCAGCCGCACCACTCAACACACGATTCAACACAAAAAGAGAAAACAACACCGCCCCGCCGTCAATTGGAGCCACCAGCAGAACCAACATTTCCAGCACCATAAAAATGCCAGTGGCGATCAGCAACTTGCGCCGCCCCAAGGTATCGGCCAATGCCCCGGAGGGCACTTCGAGCAGCACAATCGTTGCAGCCCAAATGCCGTTCAAGAGACCGAACTGCTCAAGCGTAAGACCGTAGTCTAAAAACAGCAGCGCATAGACTGGGTAGTAAAACCGTGCCGAGAAAAACATTCGGAACAGTGTAAAAGCGCGCACATTACGCTGCGCGATTTGGTCTAGATCAGAGGCCGCCATTAGACCAACTCGATTTCATTGGATGCATGTTCGGATTGTTGTAGATCCAACACGTTGCGTAAGAACAGCGCTCGATGAATCGGCGTCGCGCCATGCGCATGCAAGGCAGTTCGATGCACCGCAGTACCATAGCCTTTGTGTTGATCAAAGCCATATTCTGGATACTGTTTAGCCAACTCAAGCAGTACGCGATCACGCGAAACTTTTGCAACAATACTCGCCATCGCAATCGCCAGCGATTTGCCATCGCCCTTAATAATACCAGTGTGCGTATAGGGGAACGGCTTGAGCGGCCGCCCATCAACGATGATCCGCAGACCACCCTCAGACTCAAACAAAGGCCCATCCGCCGCCGCCAATGGCAATTCCCAATCCTTTGCGCGCGCCGCCAATCCTTCAACTGCTCGACGCATCGCCAACCGAGTCGCACCGAGAATATTGAGTTCCGCAATTTCTTGCACCGAGCCCGAAGCGACTTCGAAGTCCAGTAAGCCTTGATCGCGCAACTGCTCAATAATAGCGAGCTGCTCTGCCCGCGCCTGCCCACTCAACTGCTTCGAATCATTAATCGCAGCACTCAGCTCAAGCGCCTCCTTGGATTCAAAAAAATCGCGCGTCAACACGCATACGCCTGCGGTCACTGGCCCAGCCAAGCAACCACGCCCCGCCTCATCGATTCCGATCAACCGATCAACGGACTGTAGTTGCGTGAAATCATGTTGTTGTAGTTGATTCATCCTCGCTTTATTTTGACCACTATTCATCGCAGTTGAAAAATTGCTGTACTAGCTCTTTGAACGCAAGCTGTGTCGCGCTCATTTTTTGATACCTAGAAGATGCCAACACAATCGGCCGAGTGACAGCAGTCGGTGCGACTGATAAAAAGCTCACCGCACGATCTTTAAACATCGGCTGGGCCATTTTCGGCACAAACGAAAACCCCATGCCCACTTCGACCATCGCAATCACAGTTTCGATTTGAGCACTCTCTAGAGAGATTCTCGGTTGCAACCCCGATGCCTCACAGAGTGATACACTTTGTCGACTCAGGCAGTGCACATCCTTCATCAAAACCATGGGGAATTCACTCAGGTCACGCAGTTTCAAGATCTGCTGATCTGCCAAAGCATGTTGATCGGGTAGCACCACTAGCAACTCATCCTCCAATAAACTCATCAACTCCATCTCTTGCTCTCCCACAAAAGGCGGACTCAACAAAGCGAAATCTAAATTTCCCTGCCGCAGCTGCGACACCAATTCATCCGTGGTGTGCTCGACAATACTCAGCTTCATCTGAGGATATTCTATCAACGATACTTGTATCAACTTGGGCAATACATACGGCGCCACCGTAGGAATCGCCCCAAGCGAGACACGCCCCGCATAGTCCTCACGTCGATACTCTGCTTGCTCACTCATATTACGCACCCCCGACAAGACCTGCAGGGCCTGTGGTAGCATCGACTCACCAAACTCAGTCAACTGAGCCCCATGGCGACTACGCCGTATCAGCGGCTGGCCTAATTCATCTTCCAACTTCTTAAGCTGCTGACTTAAAGAAGGCTGTGACACGTGACACAACTCAGCCGCTCGTGAGAAATTTTTCTGACGAGCCACCTCTACGAAATATCTGAGTTGATGTAATTGCATGATAGCCTAAGGTTATAGTACTTATAGTTAAGTAATATTTTACCTATATGTTTGTTTATGGTAATATAATCTGAATTCTATTTTATTTTGCACCACCCAACACTCATCAAACCAAAGAAATATATGTCAGATATCAGCAAGTGCCCAGTGATGGGCGGCACCCGCGCGCAAAATACGACTGCAACCACATCCAACGAGCAATGGTGGCCGAACCAGCTCAACCTGAGAATGCTGCGCCAGCAGTCCAGCTTGTCAGACCCCATGGGCACCGACTTTGACTACGTCAAGGAATTCAAGACACTCGATCTGGATGCCCTCACTAAAGACCTAGAAGTGCTGATGACAGACTCGCAAGCTTGGTGGCCTGCAGACTATGGGCACTACGGCCCGTTTTTCATTCGCATGGCATGGCACAGCGCCGGCACCTATCGGATCGCCGACGGCCGCGGCGGAGCGATTACCGGATCACAGCGCTTCGCCCCTCTCAACAGCTGGCCTGACAACGTCAACCTCGACAAAGCGCGTCGCCTACTGTGGCCGATCAAGCAAAAGTATGGCCGTAAAATTTCATGGGCCGACCTGATGATACTCGCTGGCAATTGCGCACTGGAAACCATGGGATTCAAGACCTGGGGTTTTTCTGGTGGCCGAGCCGACGTCTGGGAGCCTAGTGAAGATATCTATTGGGGACCCGAAAGTGAATGGCTCGCTGATGAACGCTACAGTGGTGATCGAGAGCTCGAAAATCCACTCGGTGCAGTGCAAATGGGCCTCATATATGTGAACCCTGAAGGCCCCAATGGTGAGCCAGATCCACTCGGCTCCGCCAGAGACATTCGCGATACCTTCGGCCGCATGGCGATGAATGACGAAGAAACCGTCGCCCTGGTTGCTGGCGGACACACCTTCGGCAAAGCGCATGGTGCGGCCGACCCCGATCAATACGTCGGCCCTGAACCAGAAGCCGCTGGTATCGAAGAACAAGGCCTCGGCTGGAAAAATAGCTATGGCACCGGCAATGCTGGCGACACCATCAGCAGCGGCTTAGAAGGTGCCTGGAATGCAACTCCAACAAAATGGGACAATAGCTACCTCGATACGCTCTTCGCGTACGACTGGGTACAGACCAAAAGCCCTGCCGGTGCCACACAATGGGTGCCCGCCGATGGCGCCGCCGCGAACTCTGTGCCTGATGCACACGATCCGTCGAAGCGCCATGCACCGATTATGTTCACCTCAGACCTCGCGCTGAAGATGGACCCAATCTATGCACCCATCACCAAACGTTTCCAGGAGAACCCAGAGGAATTTGCTACAGCCTTCGCCAAAGCATGGTTCAAATTAACCCACCGCGATATGGGTCCGATTTCACGCTACGTGGGGCCGCAAGTGCCCGCGACTACAGAGCTCTGGCAAGACCCGATTCCTGCCGTAGACCATCCATTAATCGACGCGCAAGACATCTCAGCGCTGAAAGCCACGCTACTCGGCGCTGATCTATCCATTGCAGAACTAGTCAATACCGCATGGTCAGCAGCAGCTTCCTTCCGCAATTCTGATAAACGCGGCGGTGCCAACGGCGCACGGATCCGTCTCGCCCCGCAAAAGGACTGGGCTGCGAACAACCCCGAGACACTCGCGAAGTCACTGCAAATCCTTGAGCGCATTCAAGCGGACTTCAACAGCTCACAGTCGGGCGGCAAACGCGTCTCTCTGGCCGATCTCATCGTGCTAGGTGGTTGCGCTGCAGTGCAGCAAGCTGCCAAAGCTGCTGGCAATGCAGTCGAAGTGCCATTTACCCCTGGCCGAATGGATGCCACTCAGGAGGACACCGACATCGAGTCGTTTGCAGCGCTTGAACCTAAAGCAGACGGATTCCGTAATTATCAACAAAGCGACATCAAGACACCTGCCGAAGCACTCCTGGTCGACAAGGCACAACTGATGACGCTCACCGCACCCGAAATGACAGTGTTGGTGGGCGGCATGCGCGTCCTAAATGCGAACACCGCGGAGTCTCCGCTCGGCGTGTTCACCAAACGCCCTGAGACCTTAACGAATGACTTTTTCGTGAACCTGCTCGACATGAACATCGAGTGGAAAGTCTCACCCCGCTGCGCACACTTCTACGAAGGCAAGGCACGCGGCTGCAACGAAACGCAGTGGATGGCCTCCGCAGTGGATCTCGTCTTCGGCTCAAACTCCGAACTACGCGCCATCGCTGAGGTCTATGCCTCCAACGATGCCCAGCAAACCTTCGTCGAAGACTTCGTCGCGGCTTGGGTCAAAGTTATGCACTTAGATCGCTTCGATCTAATCGCGTAATTACAATCAATTGAGTTAACAAAGCCCCGTCCAATGGACGGGGCTTTTTCATGTGTAAAGAGAAGCGCTGAACTCTGTTTTATACCCTCCGTGCTCCTTATTTAAATTTCGACCAGGCCGGCTTCTTCGGTGGCTCTAGGCCTTGCGCCTCGTAGGCGGTCTTGAAATGCATCTTCGCATAGCCCGCCAATTCGCCCGCCCCCTTCACCGCGACGATCTTCTTGGCCTGCTCGAGCACCTTCGCGCTCGCGCCCTTCATCAATGGCTCGCCCAAGATCGGCTGCAACTCATCCGAGAGGCGCTTCATTTCCCGCACATAGATCGCACGCGCGATGATCGATGCGGCCGCCACTACGGGGTCGGACTCCGCCTTGGTGCGGCTGACTAACTTGAAATCTTTACGGTCGGCCACATATGCATCCACGAGGGGCAGCTTGGTAAATTGATCGAGCAGCCCCCACGGTGCCGGACGCTTATCCAGCGCTTCGTTAAGCCCACGGCCATGGTACCATGCCAACAGCTTATTCAAATTACTGCCAAACTTTTTATACAGATGGTTATACTTCGTCATCCGCGCAAACGCCGTCGCGATCACCACGCCTTTGGTTTGGCGAATCACTTTATCCAACTTCAAAATTGTATTGTCGGTAATCTTCTTACTATCGCACACGCCCGCCTCGATCCAGTCGCGCACCATGCCCTCGTCGGCGACCACACAAGCGACCACCAATGGCCCAAATAAATCGCCCTTACCACTTTCATCACACCCAGCATGCAGCGTGAACCACTCAGGATTATGCACATCATCGTAGCCGAGACGTGCCTCGCCAGTGATTTCTGCTTCGAGCACATCACGCACAAAATCTTCAGTCTTCTTGCCCTGCACCACCAGCTTGCCGCTCTGATAGCCGACCACATTCACGCCATCGCCCTTGAACGCGAACTGCGAGTAAGCCACGTCGTAATGTGCCCACTTTCCCGCAGGCGCCGAATCCAACTGTTCCCCCAGATGCTCTAGCTGCGCTTGAGTCAGCTTGATCGTATAGATCTTTTTAACTTTTGGACCTTCGTCCTCCGTGTTAGGTGTCTTCTTCTTCGGCATGGTAGTATAAACAAAAAACGAGAAAGTAAAATCAGCCTCAAAGCAACGTTTATGGACTTGAATTGCTACAACCCGCGACGGAGTTCAATAAAAACTCGGACCTCCGCCCTTCCAGGCTTCCTTAGAATGCTCCCTCAGAGCCGCAGCTAGTTGGTCCTTCGCAGCAGCAATCGAAACCTCCAGCTCATAAGGTTTCCACGCAAGATACGCCGCGATCAAAGCACTCAGTGCACAGCCCGTGCCTCGTGTATTTCGAGTTTCAATTCGTTTTGCACAGAAACAGTAACGACGCCCATCCGGATAAAGCAACCAGTCTTCACAATCCGGACCAGTGGCATGACCGCCCTTAACCAATATCGACTGCCTACATGCAGACGCCAACTGAGCCGCCGCCTCGAAAACATCGCCTGCGCCCTCACACAATATCTCTAATTCATTCAGATTTGGGGTTGTAACGGTCGCACGCGGCATCAGTAGGGATCGCAGCACCGCCACTCCATCGGGCTCCAACAACCCCGCCCCACTGGTCGAACGCAGCACCGGATCCAGCACATACGGAATGTCAGGATACTCTGCCAAAACCTGAGCCACTCGACGCACGATCTCAGTATTCCCCAACATACCACTCTTGATGGCTCGCACTCGATAAGCCTTCAGTATCGAGCGTAATTGAGCCTCCACGAAATCAGCATCCATCATCTGAATCGACTCGACTCCTGTGGGGCTTTGCAAAGTCACCGCCGTCACGACATTCAACGGAAAGGCTCCCACCGCATGAATCGCCCGGTTATCGGTCTGCATGCCAGCCCGCCCCGAACTATCGGAGCCAGAAATCGTCAGCACATAGGGAGGAGTATCCATCGCAACAACGCAGCTAGTAACTCTCGATGGAAGGATCAATCTGTTCCCCCCACTCCAAGATCCCCCCAGCTAGACTCTTTATTTCAGAGAACCCGTAATGTGATTTAAGTACCTGCAAAGCCTTCATACTGCGCACGCCACCTTTGCAATACACACAGGTCGGCAAATCCGTCTTCAACCCAGCCGCCTCAAGATCCGCCGTCTGATCCAAGATACTGCCGAGCGGCACATGCACCGAATCAATCCGATAAAGCGCACGCTCCCAACCCTCGCGCACATCAACGACCTGCAAAGCAGCTCCATTCAATTGCATCTGGGCCTGCAATTCTGCCGGTGTGATCTCTTCACTGTCAGATTCAGTAGAAGACACACCACAGGTATATTCTATTTCTTTGAGCTCCGTGACCTGCGCATACCCCGGCACACGCTTAAAGCGCACGATCGTCTGGCTCATTTTTAACGCATCAAAAATCAACAACTTGCCAGCCAGCGGCTCCCCGATCCCGGTCAGCACCTTGATCACTTCCGTCGCCTGCATCACGCCAACGATGCCCGGCAAAAAACCGAGCACACCGATCTCGGAACAATTGGGTGCATCCTTTGGGTTCGGTGGCTCCGGAAACAAGCAACGGTAGGTAGGCCCTCCTTCAAAATTAAACACACTCACCTGCCCCTGATAGCGATGCAGTGCGCCATAGACCAATGGCTTGCCCGCCAAAACGCAGGCATCATTGACTAAATAGCGCGTGGCGAAATTATCCGAGCCATCCAGCACCAGATCATACTGCCCAATCAGCTCCAATGCATTCTCAACCGTCAAACGTAGCGCATGCCGCACGCAGCGGATATCAGGGTTCATCGCCATTAGGCGCTCCGCAGCGACCGCGACCTTCATCTCGCCCACGTCCGCATCGGTATACAAAATTTGCCGCTGTAAATTCGAACGACTCACGCGGTCATCATCCACAATCCCCAAAGTGCCAACACCCGCAGCCGCTAAATACTGCAAGGCCGGACACCCCAGCCCCCCTGCCCCAACAATTAAAACCCGCGCGGCCTTCAATTTTAACTGAGCCGCCTCGCCAAACCCCGGCAAAGTCAAGTGCCGCTGATACCGTGAAATTTCACTTTGAGATAATGTAGTCATAAGAGATTCCAACACAGCAATACCAGCGACGTCTCAAAATGCGACTTTTTCCATGTTAACAGCACTTAGCGGCAGTCGCATTGCTCCGATAAAATCCATCATAGGTCGAATCCCAATCCTTCCATACCACATCGTAGCCCCCCGCCTTCAGCATCGTGGCCACTTCAGCAGGACTACGTTCGTCCGAAATTTCAAACTGCTCCAGCGTCTGCGGATCCACCGCGTAGCCGCCCGGGTTCGTCTTCGAACCAGCACTCAGTGTCGTGATCCCCAGCTTATACGCATGGTCGCGAAAGATCGGGCGCTCACGAGTCGACATCGACAGCTCCACCTCGGCACTCAACATACGATAGGCACAAATCAACTGCACCAAATCCCGATCAGTCATCACCGACACCGGTTCAAACTCACCCTCATGCGGGCGAATCCGCGGAAAAGACAAACTGTATTTAGTTTTCCAATACGTCTGCTCCATATAGCGCAGGTGCGTCGCCACCATAAAGGAATCCGTGCGCCAGTCATCCAAACCATACAACGCACCCATTCCGATCTTTTTCATCCCCGCCCGGCCGAGACGATCCGGCGTCTCTAGCCGGTAATTGAAATTACTCTTCATCCCCTTCGGATGATATTTCGCGTAGGACTCTCGATTATAAGTCTCCTGATAGACCAACACCGCACTGAGGCCAGACTGCATCAAAGTCTCATAAGAATCCTGTTCCATCGGCTGCACCTCCATCGACATGCTCGAAAACTTCTCGCGCGCAAGCTCGAAGGCTCGACTCAGATACGGCACGCCCACGCGCAAATTCGCTTCACCGGTGACAAACAGCACATGATCCATTCCCAACGCCTTCACGGCATCCAGCTCTTGCCCGATCTCCGCCTCATTTAAGATCTTACGCGGAATCTTGTTATTCGCACTGAAGCCACAGTAGGTGCAAATATTACTGCACGCATTCGAAAGATACAGCGGCGCAAACATCTGCTGCGTATAGCCAAAACGCTCGACTGTGCGCGCATGGCTGAGCGCCGCGAGTTGCTCCAAATGATTTTGCGCTACCGGAGAAATCAGCGCCTGAAAATCCTCCAGGCTCAACTTACCGACCGGACGCGACAAGGCACGCTCCACATCCCTTGCTGTCTTCGCAAGAATAGAGGCCTTCGTATCCTCCCAAGAGAGGTGGTTCAATATATTTACAAAACTCATACTAATTCGATTCGGGTAGATTTAGCTACGCATCCAAAAACGCGGTCAACGGCGACGACCCAACAGCCTCGACTGACTGCTGGCCACGGCCAGCCTCATATGCCATACGCCCGCATTCGACTGCCATTTTAAAGGCTGCGCCCATTGCGATCGGATCACTTGCAGTGGCGATCGCAGTATTTACCAGCACCGCATCCGCCCCGATTTCCATCGCATCCGCAGCATGCGACGGCAGGCCGAGTCCGGCATCGATCACCACGGGCACTTTGCTTTGCGCGATGATAATCTCTAGAAAGCGACGGGCAGAGAGTCCTTCATTGCTGCCTATTGGAGCCGCCAGCGGCATCACCGCCGCCACGCCGACTTCTTCGAGTCGCTTACACAAAACCGGATCAGCATGAATATACGGCAACACGATAAACCCATCCTTCACCAATTGCTCGGCGGCCTTGAGCGTCTCGATCGGATCGGGCATCAGATACTTTGGGTCGGGATGAATCTCCAACTTTAACCAATTCGTTTCCAACGCCTCGCGCGCAAGTTGCGCCGCAAAAATCGCTTCTTTCGCGTCGCGCACACCGGATGTATTTGGCAAAAGATTATAGCGCTCCGGCTCCATGAATTCCATGATACCGTCATCGGAGCCATCCGTCTGCACACGGCGCATCGCCATCGTCACAAGCTGACTGCCGGTCGCACGTATGCTATCCTGCATCATTTGGCCGTAGGCATATTTGCCGGTGCCTACGAAAAGTCGGGATTCAAAAGTCTTCCCAGCGATAATGAGCGGCTCTGTATTCATAAGGTATTGAGTAAAGTTTGATAAATATCCGACACGTTCGGCTTTCGATACAGCACCGAACAGATCGCAGCGCCGGTCACACCAAGCGCCAGCACTTCAGGGATGTCCGCGGGCTCGATACCGCCGATTGCATAGCTCGGCAGATCACCGAGTGTTTCTAAAATTGCCCGCCAGTCAGACTCGACCAGAACAGGGGCGAGATTCTTTTTGGTGTGCGTGAATTTAAAAGGGCCCACACCTACGTAATCGAGCACGCCCGAGGCAACCGCCCTCTCGGCGTCGTCCACTGAATTGACAGTGCCACCGATCAGGAAACCCGCACCGGCACGTTCGCGCGCCTCCGCCCATGGAGTATCCAGCTTACCGAGATGCACACCATCAGCTCCCAACCTCAGCGCTAAGTCCAAACGATCATTCAACACAAAGGTGCTGCCGATCTCACGACAACGAATCATACACTCGAAGGCAATGGACTCGAGTTCCTGGTCCGACATCTCCTTGGCGCGCAGCTGCACCCAATCGACACCAGCAGAGCACAAGGCCTGCACCTGATCCGTATGCGGACGTTCACTGCCATCAGTCGTCAGACACATATACGTCGGCCAATTCATACTGCCTCCTTTCGAAATGCTTCAAACGCGGCGAGCGGATCCGTCGATTGCCACAGCGAACCATGCAAGACCACACCATCAAAACCGAACTCTAGCGCACGATCTACATTGCAAGCCGTGATGCCGCCCAATGCATAGACCTGAGCCATCCGCGGCAACGCGAGCGCGCCACGCAGCTTCGCTTCAGTCCACTGCGCCCAGTAACCCGGCTTGCTGATCGACGTAAACACGGGGCTCAGAAAGGCATAGTCATAGCCTTCCAGATGCACGTCTATAGCGTCTAGCTGATGCACAGATCGGGAGGAGAATCGCGACGCACCATCAACTTCTGGCTTTGACTCTACATGGCAAGCGGAGGCACGCGCCGCAACCTCCTCCTTAAAATGTAATCCTACTTCGAATGTTTCCGCCAGCTCATGGTGTTGGTGGATTGAAATACGGCGATGTAGCTCACAGGGAATTCCAGCAATTAACCCGGCACATCGCGCCGCGCCCCACTCTGGTTTGCGCAAGTGATAGCGATCCAGCCCCGCGCCCAATAGGCACACGATCAGCTTCGCTTCATTCGTGTATTCAGATTCTGGAGACACTGCTAAAATCGGCATCGAATCAACCTCCTTGTGTTGCTTGAATAACGAGCACAGCATCGTCTTCGGACAACACCTGTGTTGCCCACTCAGCAGCAGGAACGACAGACAGATTCAGGGCGACGGCGAGCCCCGGCTTCGACTCTAGGCCAAGCTCCGCGAGCAGTGCCTGAAGGTTGGATCGCTCAGGCACCTCGCGTGCTTCGTCGTTGACGCTTAATTTCATACTTCGGAACCAGCGAGGTAAACCTCCCCCCCCTTTTTCTTAAACTCAGCGGATTTCTCCTCCATGCCCTGCTCCAATGCTTCGCGTTCGGAAACACCAAGCTTCGCAGCATATTCACGAACATCCTCAGTGATTTTCATCGAGCAAAAATTTGGCCCACACATGGAGCAAAAGTGCGCGGTCTTGGCGGAGTCCTGCGGCAAGGTCTCGTCGTGGAAGGACTTGGCTTTCTCTGGATCGAGCGACAGACTGAACTGATCTTCCCATCGGAATTCAAAGCGTGCCTTGGACAACGCGTTATCGCGGTATTGCGAAGCTGGATGCCCCTTGGCGAGGTCGGCAGCGTGCGCGGCAATTTTATAAGTGATCACACCCTCGCGGACGTCGTCCTTATTCGGCAAGCCGAGGTGCTCTTTGGGCGTCACATAGCAGAGCATCGCGCAGCCATACCAACCGATCATCGCCGCACCGATACCACTGGTGATATGGTCGTAGCCCGGCGCAATGTCAGTAGTCAACGGCCCAAGCGTGTAAAATGGCGCATCATCGCACCACTCAAGTTGCTTCTCCATGTTTTCCTTGATCAGGTGCATTGGCACGTGACCTGGGCCTTCATTCATAACCTGCACACCAAATGCCCGTGCACGGCGAGTCAGCTCACCTTGCGTCTTGAGCTCAGCAAATTGCGCGACGTCGTTGGCATCCGCAATCGAACCGGGACGCAAGCCGTCGCCAATCGAGAACGACACATCATAGGCGGCCATGATTTCGCAAATGTCATCCCAGTGTTTGTAGAGGAAGTTTTCCTTGTGATGCGAGAGGCACCATTTCGCCATGATCGAACCACCGCGACTGACGATGCCCGTCATACGCTTGGCCGTCATCGGCACGTATTGTAGCAGCACAGCCGCATGGATTGTAAAGTAATCGACGCCCTGCTCGGCTTGCTCGATCAAGGTGTCGCGGAAGATCTCCCAAGTCAGGTCTTCAGCCTTACCATTCACTTTTTCCAGCGCCTGATAAATCGGCACGGTGCCGACCGGGACCGGGCAGTTACGGACAATCCATTCACGCGTCTGGTGAATATTCTTACCAGTGGAAAGATCCATGAGCGTGTCACCACCCCACTTTACAGACCAACGCATCTTCTCGACTTCCTCTTCGATCGACGAAGCCACTGCGGAGTTGCCGATGTTAGTGTTGATCTTCACCAAGAAGTTACGGCCGATAATCATCGGTTCGAGCTCTGGATGATTCACATTACAAGGAATGATCGCGCGGCCACGGGCCACTTCTGAACGCACAAACTCGGGCGTAATTTCGTCTGGGATCGATGCACCAAAGCTTTGCCCCGGGTGCTGAATATTGAGTGAATTTTGATCCGCGTGCGGAGAAATGTCCGCGCCCTGATTTGCCACCTGCAGCTTCATGTTCTCGCGAATCGCGATAAACTCCATTTCAGGCGTGATGATGCCAGCGCGTGCATATTGCAACTGAGTCACGATCTTGCCCGCCTTCGCACGCACCGGGCGATGGCGGATGTTCTTAAATTCAACCAACTTGCGTTGCCCATCCTTCGTGCGGGCACCAGCCTTGTGCACCTCAGACAGGTAACCGTCGTCCTGAGGCCTCACCTCGCGGCCATCGTATTCTTCGACGTCGCCACGCTCACGAACCCAAGCGTCACGCATGCGCGGCAGGCCCAGTTCCACATCGCCATGATAGCCGGCATCACCCCATGCACCCGCAGTGTCATAGACGCGAATCGGCTCGTTGGGCAGCTCGCCGGCACCGTTTGGAAGCGTCGTTGGCGACAGCTGGATCTCACGCATCGGAACCTTCAGGTCAGGGCGCGAGCCAGTGATATAAACACGCTCGGAATTCGGAAACAGCGTGTGTTGTGAGGAAATTTCGGAAGTAGAATTGACTGACATAGATCGACTAAGTTGCGACACGGCGCACACCTCCTCGAAAAAAATCCGCCCAATAGTTCCATTGCCCCATTCGACTCGATAATTCCTACGGCGGTGTTAACACGCATCAGGTTCAAAGGATCTACAGGTGGAGCGCACCCGAATCTCAGCTTCCCGCCGGAAGCTCTCCTTTATCTTAAAGCTCGATTAAAGGAACTGACCAAATCGAATGCAAATAAAAACAGCAGCGAATAAGTAATTCACGACTCGAACGATTCGTGCGAAATAATAGTATCCACACAAAAAGCTCAACCGACGTTTTATTCTCGCGCGGAGGCGCAGGGGAGCTGAGTTTTCGGAAATATACTTCCTTTGATACATCTCAATGACCTGCCTGACTAACAACACTGCCGATTTCCAGCAAGCACTCGCCGTCTGGTATGCCACCGCGCAGCGCCCGCTCCCTTGGCGCACTGAGCCGTCGCTTTACAAGACCGTGGTGTCAGAGCTGATGGCGCAGCAGACCCAGATCAAGACGATGCTGCCCTACTTTGATCGCTGGCTAAAGCGCTTCCCCCACTTTCAGACACTCGCCGATGCGCCCAGCGAAGACGTGCTCAAGCACTGGGAAGGGCTCGGCTACTACAGTCGTGCGCGTAACCTCCATAAACTCGCACAGCAATACGTCGCCCTCGATCCAAAGCCGACGACCGCGAAAGAGTGGCAAGCCCTGCCCGGCATCGGCCCTTACACCTCGGCAGCGATCAGCTCGATCGCACAAAATTTCCCCGCGGCCGTGGTCGACGGCAATGTCGTACGTATTCTTGCTCGGCTGACCAACGACGCGCGCACCTTTAAAAACAACGGTGAAGCGGTCAAAGCCTTCACCCCCATCGCCGATACGGTCCTCAACACTCAAACCCCCGGCGACCACAACCAAGCAATGATGGAGCTCGGCGCAACGGTCTGCCAAAAGGCCAATCCACTCTGCACCGTCTGCCCCGTCGTGCAATTTTGCGCCGCCGCCGGCGGCGGCACACAAAAAAGTATCCCCAACATTCAGCGCAAAGCCACCGTGCAAGTGCAGATTGACCGGCTTTGGATCGTCCACGACGGCAAACTCCTGCTGCACCGCATCCCAGACACTGCCAAACAGCTAGCCGGCCAATACGAGCTACCTGCCACCTCACACCTCTCGACCAAGCCCACACTTGGCAAAGCACTCGCCACTAAGACTCGCGGCATCACCAACAAGCGCATCACAGAAACCATCTACCCCCTAAAATCCCAGCCCTCAGCCCTCAGCCCTCAGCCCTTTATTACGCCCTTGGATGCAAGTCTCAGTAACCTCAAGTCTCAGCAACCTCAAGTCTCAGCCCTCCCCCCTCAACCCTCCCTCAGCTGGATTGCGATCGACCAGCTCGACAGCATCACACTCTCCGGCCCGCATCGGCGCTGGACCAAGGAACTCTTAAAGCAAACATAGAGAACTCATCCTAGCACTGCGACGCAGACGGATTTCTCGCCCGCAACCATGAACACCTCACTGCACTTTCCGAACATCGCATGCGCAGCGATTTCTCACTCAAGGTCGGAAATTATCTAACGGCATATTATTTAATTGTTCATCGGCAGCTGGAGCGCCTCACCGCGCCTGACGATCTCAATACCACGCAACTCGCCACCTTGCTGAGCAAGTCCCAGACTGGCTGGTTCATGATCACGTTGCACCAGCACATACTACTGTTTTCAAATGGAGCACTGCATGTCCTGCATGCCCTGCATGTTCTGCGCCTATCTGTCCGAAGGTAAGGACTTCCGCGGCTGCAGCCGGCCCGACGATGCCCAGCAGGTGCAATTCAAAGACCGCGTCGGCGCACTACATCCCTAGAAAGCCGACGCCGGCTACCGCAACACCTTGTTTAACTCGAAAGCGCAAACATTGTCCTCAAGATGGCAAAGAAGGGCGTAGCCGCATTGGGCAACGAATTCCTCAACGAAAGCGGCGACGAAGTGCGCTGCACGATGGAACACTACGACGCACTGCAGCGCGGAGAAGTGGCTGCTGAAACACTCGGAAAGGAAGTCAAACAAATCAATCAACTAGGCGTCACGCGCGGCACACTGACTCGATAGCATACAGATGCGCACACACTTGCACGTCGCCTCCAATTCCCTAACGACTAAAGGCCAATGCCCAATCCACTTCATTGAAACCGACGAGACCGAAGCCGTCCGCCAATAAAAAAGGGCGCTTAACCAGATTACCGCGACTCGCGAGTAACTCCAGCGCATCGTCGCCCGCCATGCACGGCAATTTGTCTTTCATCTTTAGTTCTCGATAATCGCCACCGGCAGTGTTGAACAACTTGCGCAACTCACCGGCTTGGTAGCCCAGCATTTTTCGTAGCTCTGCAACACTGGGTGGGGTGTCTCGAATCGCAACTTGCTCAAAGGCAAGTCCCTGCTGGCTCAGCCATTTGGTGGCTTTCTTGCAGCTATCGCAATTTTTATAGGTGTACACTCTCATAGCCATGCAGACTGAAGTCACATACCCGAACAGTGCAAGCCTCGGCCACGCAGATTTGAGTCACGCTCCCGACCTCAATAGTCGCAGCTTAAAGTTCGATGACGGGATCTTCGGAATTTGCAACGACCCAGCGACATCCTTCACGAATCACCTTAGTTGACCCTTATGCGCACTGCTTTATCCTGAAAGGAAAAATTAGTATCCGCTTGAGTGCTATTGCTCAGTCGTAAAAAGCCCCGAAGCCATCAACTCAGGCACGATTTCCGCCAAACCCTGACGAGGATACTCTTGCTCTGCTCCAGTTGAGAAATCACGAATCTTGACCACGCCTTTTTCAATTTCGTCCGTGCCATAGATCAGCGCAAATCGCGCGCCTTTCTGGTTGGCATCTTTAAACTGCTTGCCGAACCCCTGATCTTTCAACGGATAATCGACGCGATAGCCCATCGAGCGCAGCAAGGCCGCATCACCCAAGGCCGCATCACGCGCCTCCACACCACCGATAATGGCAATAAAGTCGGGACTCTCCACATAAGTGGCTAAGAGCTTCTTCGATTCAAGAAGATCCGCCAAAGTCACATCGCCCATCGCAAAACCAACCGCAGGCATTTCCGGCCCGCCTAGTTTTTTGACCAATGCATCGTAACGCCCACCACCGGCAAGCGCGCGACCTTCGCCACTGGCCTCAAATGCCTCAAACACAAACCCAGTGTAATACGCCAGACCACGGACGATGCCTAGGTCTATTTGAATGAAGTCGCCAGCACCGGAACTCTGCAGACCACTCAATAAGGCCTGCCAATCCGCGAGCCGCTGCTGAGCCTGTTCAGCTAGGTCGTCCTCCAGCGGTAAATTAAGAATATAAGCCGACAGGCTCTCAAAATCACGAATCGCAATCACTTCTTCCACACGAGTGAGGAAAGCCTCAGCCTCATCGCCCACTACTTCAGTCAGCTTCGCAACTACTTTCACGCGATCAGTGCGCTCTAGCTTGTCAATAATAGCTAGTGCCGCCGCGCTCCCCGTTTCGTCGAGTCCTTCAGCCGCCAATAACAGCAACCATAGGTCACGATCACTTAGGCGCACCTTAAAGTCCTTCGAATCGAGCCCAAACACACGCAATGCCTGAACCAGCAGTGCAATCAGTTCGGCATCGGCAGCGGGGCCCGCTTCACCGAAAATATCGACATTAAATTGATAGAAGGCCCGCAAGCGCCCCTTTTGAGGTTTCTCGTAGCGATAGTGCTCACCAATATTAAACCACTTGATGGGCCTTTTCAGGCTATTCGCCTTGGCACCAATCAAACGTGCCAACGACGGTGTCATCTCTGGACGCAACGCAACTGCGCGACCCCCGCGATCTTCAAAATTAAACAACTGCCCGACGATCTCTTCGCCAGACTTCTCGATATAAAGCTCTAGAGGCTCTAGCACTGGCGCATCGTACTCCTGAAAGCTAAACGCACGCGCGACCTGTCGCCACTGGCCAAAAATATGATTCCGGCGTGCACACGCATCCGGATAGAATTCCCGAAAACCGGGTAATGACTGAAACTGCATAGCAGGAGCCCTAAACTGTGAATATACGGACGAACAGCGACCGTTCTAAAGCGAATCGACGTCCAAATCCTTGAGCTTTGCCTTCAATTCTTTGCCCGCTTTGAACTTAATCACCGCACGCGTAGGAATGACGACATCTGTTTCAGGCTTGTTCGGATTGCGACCAATGCGTGATTTACGCACTTGCACTTCGAAGACACCGAAATTGCGGAGCTCTACGTTGCGCCCTTCACTGAGGGCGGTAGCGATGGCATCGAGTGTTAATTGCACGGACTCACGCACTTCTTTTTGTGCAAAGTCGGTTTTCTCGTAGATATCTAAAACGATATCGCGTTTAGTAAGGTTATTGGACATGCTATAAATGCTTTGAAAACTTGATGATACGAAAAACGAAAGTTATTGTTAATTCGATACTTCTGATCGAAAATAGGCTGTCAAACTAGAAAACATGAGCGATAAAGAACCACCCAACCCTTTTGAAGAAATTCAACGTCAACTGAACGATCTATTTAAAGATTCAAATGTCAAGGTGTCGACCCATACCTTCAATGAATCTGATATTTTAGACGACGCCGACATTCACGATGGCAACGAAGCCAGTCTGGAAGAGGCGGTTAGCGCGACGGACCCACTTGAAAAAATTCGCCATTTCCATCTCAAACCGAAAGAAGTCAGAGACTATTTAAACCGATTTGTCATTCGTCAAGACGACGCAAAAAAAGTACTTTCGGTGGCGATTTGCGATCACTATAACCATGTGCGCCAGAGTTTATCAGGAAAAAAAACCATCGCGAAAGAATATAGTAAGCAAAATATCTTACTACTCGGGCCGACGGGCGTGGGTAAAACCTACTTGATTAAGAACATCGCACGGCTGATCGGGGTACCGTTCGTGAAGGCAGATGCCACCAAATTCTCGGAAACCGGTTACGTCGGCTCAGATGTCGAAGATCTGGTGCGCGACCTAGTTAAAGCTGCGGATGGCTATCTCGAATTGGCCGAGCACGGCATCATCTTCGTCGATGAAATCGATAAAATCGCGAGCGAGGCAGGTGCCGGAGGCCGCGATGTTTCGGGGCGCGGCGTGCAGATCAACTTGCTCAAATTGATGGAGGAGACTGAAGTCAACTTGCTCAGCCCGACCGATATGATGGCGCAGATGCAAGCGGCGATGGAGATCCAGCGTGGCAAAGCACCACAGCGCAAGTCCATCAATACCGGCAATATTCTCTTCATCGTCAGCGGCGCATTCGACAAGCTCTCCGAAACCATCAAAAAGCGACTCACCAAAAGCCAAATGGGCTTTGGTGCAGCTCAACAGGAGAGTGGCGAAGACCTCTCCAGCTATCTGCGCTATGCCGAGACAACCGACTTCACCAAATACGGATTTGAACCTGAATTTATTGGCCGCGTGCCGGTTCGCGTAGCGTGCCGCGCCCTCTCCTCGCAAGACCTAGCACATATCTTGACCACCTCAGAAGGCAGCATTCTCAATCAGTATTACGATGACTTTCGAGGCTATGGGATTACTTTCAACATTACCGCGGAAGCGATCCTAGCGGTTGCCGAAAAGGCCAGCACCGAAGGCACTGGCGCCCGCGGACTAATGACGGTGCTGGAGCGACTGTTCCGTGATTTCAAATTTGAGCTGCCCTCGAGTGCAATTAAAAGCTTCGATGTGACCGCCGAGATGGTCGAAGATCCGCTGCCAGCTCTCGCCGCGCTCAAAGAGCAGGGCGCACATCTGCAACAAGATGTCTGGCGAGCCGACATCAAACGCTTTGCCACTGGATTTGAGAAGATGCATGGCTTCACGCTAGAGTTTAAACCGCTGGCCGAAGAGGCACTTATTACAGCAGTGCTGGAAAGCACCCGTAGTGTACAGTCACTTTGTGAAGAAAAATTCAATAATTTCGAGCATGGCCTCACTATTATCCATCGAAATAGCGGCCAAACAGTTTTCAGGCTTGGCAAACTGGCGATACAAGACCCCGATAAGGAACTCTCAAAATGGGTGGTGCGCAGCATCGAAGGTTTGAACAAGCATCCCTAACTACTGATACATACCGATAGCCTCATGGTTCCTGCAGTCGCCTCAAAGCACCCACTCCTATCTACCTAATTTATTATCTTCGCGCGACGCGCGCTAATTTTTAATTTCTAATTTTATTACCTATGCCTGAAGGGAAAGCAGTCAGCCAAATGTTTGCCGGTATCGCCGGACGCTACGACGTGGCCAATCACCTTTTAAGTGGTGGCATCGATTTCTATTGGAGGCGTGTCCTCACCCGCATGGTCAAAGCCCGTGCACCAAAAGACGTAGTCGATCTCGCCACCGGAAGCGGTGATGTCGCCTTCAAGCTCAGAGATCGCCTGGGCTCAACGGTTGCCGTCAAGGGCCTCGACTTTTGCGAGCCGATGCTTGAGGTGGCACGACGCAAAAAGACACAGCACGCCGCCTACTCGGACATCGAGTTTAACTTTGGCGACTGCATGGATCTGCCCTTGCCCGATGCATGCGTAGATGCGGTGACGATCTCTTTCGGAGTGCGCAATTTCGAAGACCGTCAACGTGGCCTGAAAGAAATCCTGCGCGTACTACGGCCAGGGGGGCGGCTCTTCGTGCTGGAATTTTCACAGCCCGATCGCTGGTTCCGTCCATTTTACTACCTATATCTAAAGTATATTCTACCACTCGTAGCAGGTATCGCGACTGGTGATAAAAGTGCTTATGATTATCTAGCAGGCACCATAGAAAACTTTCCGACCAAACAGGCGCTAGCCGAGCAACTCAAGCTCGCTGGCTACGAGTCGGTGAATGCCACTGGGCTGACCTTCTCAATCGTCGCCATTCACGAGGCACAGAAACGGTAACCATCGGGGCGAGAGCGACTCGCCCTCGTTTCCATCGGCGTTGGAGCAACGCCGCCGATTCGCCCACGCTCCTATTACCAATCAATCACACAGCACCGCGTGCGAGGAAATTAGTAACCTTTTTGGCGCAGCACATCCTGTAATTGATCCTGGAAATTCTGCAGATCTTTAGGATTCGGGCGGTAATCAGCATCATCTCCTGGAATTAATCCCAGCTGACCGGTGCTAGATAGCTGCCAGCCGAGTTTAACGCCGTCACTAAAGACGACTGAACCATTCACCAATGCGCCAGGGCGCGGGATCGCATCCACATCAACTGTCACACCAGCTGGCTGAATCTCCGCGAGTTCAGGCACTTCGGCCTGCGCGTCGACATCTTTATTCACTTCTGGCTCTGGCTCTGTAAAAACAATGTTCAAATCATCGACAAGGAAACGCACTTCCATGTAGGTCATTGAAATGAAGAACTCCTCGCGCAGTAAGCCCTGCACTTCAGCGAGTGACTTGCCGTCGGCAATCCATGTGGAAACGGTTGTTTTTTGAGAATCAGTAAGTGACATCGGAAAAATATATAGCTTAAAAGGAATCAATACAAAGACAAAGAGAGAAGTCCTCAAACTCTGATCAAAAAAACACGATCCCTCTCAGAATGCGAACCAATATTATTAGGCGCGCCCCTGCGAAACCTGCTTAATTAAATAATCAACGCCGCGTTTCACGCTCCCGTCTTGCTCCATCATGTTCTCGACCTGCTTGCAGGCATGAATCACAGTGCCATGATCACGTCCACCAAAGGCATCGCCAATCGCTTTCAACGGATCGCTGGTCAAGGTACGGCTGATATACATCGCCACCTGACGCGGAAGGACAATCACATTGGTACGGCGACGGCCAATCATCTCACTAAAGCGGATTTGATAATAATCGGCCACCTTCTTCTGGATCTGGTCAACGGTGACCTTGGTCAATGTTTCTTCGTGCAGCAAATCGCTTAACAAGCGCTCAACCGCTTCTAGATTTAGCTTCTGGTTTATCAAAGCATCGTAGCTGGCAATCCGAGTGAGCGCCCCTTCCATACGACGCACATTGCGTGAAACACGCTCCGCTAGGAAATTCATGATCTCTGGATCAAGCTGGATGTCCATCGCCGCCGCTTTATTACGCAAAATCGCAACACGCGTCTCGAAGTCAGGTGCCTGAATGTCGGTGACTAAGCCCCACTGAAAGCGGGAAATAAGGCGATTTTCAAGGCGCTCGATCTCATTGGCTGGACGGTCACTGGCGAGGAAGATCTGCCGACCGGACTCAAAGAGATCGTTAAAAGTGTGGAAGAATTCTTCCTGAGTGCTCTCTTTACCAGAGAGAAAGTGAATATCATCAACCAACAGCGCATCGACAGTACGGTAATACTTACGAAACTTAGTTAACTTATTCTCACGAATGGCGTGAATAAATTCATTGGTAAATTTCTCGGTCGATACGTAGGCGATACGTGCCTTCGGGTTATTGGCCAACATCTGATGTGCCACAGCATGCATCAAGTGAGTCTTACCTAGGCCAGTCTCGCCATAAACGAATAGCGGGTTGTAAGCACGCCCCGGGGCATTGGCCACTGCCATGCTCGCCGCATGAGAGAGTTGATTACCAGACCCGACCACTAAATTGTCGAAGGTATTGCTTGGATTGAGGAACGTGCGACGCGTCTGCGACACCTCGACTCGATTCGAAACCGCATCTGCCGAACGTGCTTCGCGAGTATCTTGAGTTTGAGAATTGAGACGATTCACCGAATGACTGGTCGTATCATTCGCTGCTAGGCCTGACTCAGTTGCCGGCTCTTTGGCGACTTCAATAACGACCGTCACCGCAGTCCCCGCAAAACTGCGTGCCTGCTGAGAGATAATATCCAGATAATTGTTCTCAATCCAAATTGCATTGAATTCGTTGGGCGCAGTGAGCACAAGCTTTGCATCAGATTCTAGCGTGCACCTGAGTTCCTCAAACCACAGATCGTAGAGGTCCTGAGGAAAGAGGTTTTTAAGCTCTTGATTGACGCTTTCCCATAGAGAAAGAGCGATAATTGGATTACACATTAAAATTGAAAAATAAAAAGTTTATTAACAGTGCGTGTCACAGTGTAGTTGGGTGAGTGAGACGTATAATTGGAGGTAAAAAAAGACTAATTGCTAAACTCCACGAAACAAACGCTCTAGATCGGGCGTGAAATGTTTCAAATAAGATATAAGCTAACTAAACGACAATGACTTGAAATTAAAATGGAAGAGTAAAAGAGAGATTTTGGATGACGGAAAGGACGAGAATTAAGTAGTCAAATAGGTAATTCGCACCAACTTGGAAATGAAAAAGCGGCACACCGAAGCGCTTGGCAAGGTCAACTTCTCCACAAGTTATTCACAATTTATTCCCAATAACTTTTTAGACACTTTTTACAACAAGTGTCACAAGACTGTGACACTTCCCTTAACCGCTGAAAAAGCGCGATTTCCACAATCTGAAGGGCGCATATATTGACTTTTAAAAAAACGTTATGTATGATTAAACTTTTTTCAGACTGACGAGTTTTTATTTACTACTTTTCGCCATGTGAGCAATCAGCCGCTCGTTAAATTCGGCGGCAGAATCATGGCCCATTTGCTTTAACGAGCGCATCATCGCAGCTACTTCAACGAGTCGCGCCATATCCCGCCCAGGCCGAACTGGAATCTCGATTAACGGCACCTTCATACCAAGCACCTCGAGATGGTTCTCTTCGAGGCCAGTGCGATCCTCACTCATCCCTGAGGCCCAATTGATAAAATTGATGATCACATCGATGCGTTTGTTCAAGCGCACCGTACGCACGCCGAATAACTCGGCAATGTTAATGATGCCGAGGCCACGACACTCCATGTAGCCGCGACTCAACTCCGACGACGTGCCGATCAACTCTCGATCACTCAAGCGCTTAACATGAGTTAAATCGTCAGCCACCAGGCTATGCCCACGCTCAATCAGCGCCAATGCACACTCACTCTTACCTACCCCGCTCTCTCCACAGATCAAGGTGCCGATTCCACTGACGTCCAACAGGGTGCCATGGATGTGCGTGCGCGGAGCAAACTTCTCTTCCAGCAACAAGGTTGCTTCAGTGGTAAATGTCTTGGTTTTCTGCGGCGATCGGATCAATGGCGTCTCATATTTGTCCGCCAAGGCCTTCATCATCTTCGAAGGTGCTAAATTTCTCGAAACTACGATACAGGGTACTTTCCGCTTAAAGATCTCGTCGAGCACACGGGCTTCCTCTGCTTGTCCCAAATCACGCAGATAAGCCATCTCTCCTGCGCCCAGCAACTGGATACGCTTTCGTGCAAAAAACTTAAAGTAGCCAGTCAAGGCCAAAGCAGGCCGATTCAAGCTACGCTCCCTGATGGTCTTATCCAAGCCAGCGCCGCCGGCGACTAGATCGAGCTCAAGCGGCTCTTTGAAAGAATCATAGAACTCTTGAACGGAGACTGACTCGATGAACTTCGCGTTGTTTTTCTGCTGAATGGGCATGGGGTAAAGCTCCTCCGCTTACATATTAAAGTTTTGGCCAAGATAGAATTCCTTACTCTTGGCATCATTAATTAAAAAGTCACCAGTTCCTTCACTTAGAACCGCGCCCTCATGCAACAGATAGGCACGATCGACGATGCGCAGCGTCTCGCGCACATTATGGTCAGTGATCAACACCCCGATCCCGCGCTGCTTGAGCTGGATGATGATCTTCTGCACCTCACTGACACTGATTGGGTCGACCCCACTGAAGGGCTCATCCATCAGCAAAAACTTAGGTTTTGTAACCAGCGCTCGAGAAATCTCCAAACGCCGGCGTTCACCACCACTTAAAGTGTAAGCCTTTTGATTGGCCAGATGCTGCAAGCCGAGCTCACACAGATGCTCTTCGACCGACGCTTCTCGCTCGGCCTTACTCAACGGCAGGGTCTCGGCAATCGCGCGGATGTTTTGCTCCACAGTCATCTTCCGAAAGACCGAGGCTTCTTGCGGCAGATAGCCAATACCACGCCGTGCACGACGGTACATCGGCAACGCTGTCAGATCCTCACCATCGAGAAACACTTGGCCAGAGGTCGCTGCGATCAACCCCACTACCATATAGAAGGTCGTCGTCTTACCCGCCCCATTCGGCCCGAGCAGTCCGACGATCTCGCCCGCGCTGACGTTTATGTTCACGCCATTTACGACGCGACGTTTTCCGTATTCCCGAACTAGCTGGCGGGTTTCAATCTTCGAAGGCACTGAAGCATCATCCATATTGCCCAAAGCAAAGCTGCTTGATCAACACACCGCAATCCAATCCTGCTTTAAATTTATTTAGAGCGAGACTTCATTTCAGGCAGCGTCATCGTCGCGCGCTTGCCAGTAGAACGATCACCTTCGACAATGGCGCGGCGTTGCCCCTGCAACAATGTCATGCGATGCCCTGAAACTTTACCCATCTCATCTGTCACCACTGCATTGCCCTCGAGTACCACCTTACCTTCGATTGGCTGAATCGTCGCCTTGTCGCTAGTGGCCACACGGCCGGTCTGCTTAAAAACGATATTATCAAATGCCTCAATTGTCTGCACTTCTAACTGCGACTCTGTCGTCTCAGCAATTTGCACTGCAACGGCAGTCACATCCAAACGTCCACAAAGCGCGTGTACATTCGTGCCACTCACCGAAACCGACTCCGTAAAGCGAAACAGGGTCTTGTCAGTCTCTTCAATCATGCGCAGCGTTTTTGATTGTACCACTGTTTCACTCCCTGGTGCTTGTGGTGTCTGTGGTGTCTGTGGTGTCTGTGGTGTCTGCTGGCTCTGATCGGGCTGCAACGTCAACGCCTGACTATCCTCATAGCCCAAATCAGCTATCTCCGGTAAAACAACTTTAACGCGCTTATCCGTATCGCTGTACACTACAGCGATGCTTGGCTTGAGCTCCATGCGATCGCCAGTAATGATCACCTCGCCATCAGTCACCCGTGGAGAGCCAAAGAGTTCAGCGCGCTCCTCTTGCGGGTAAAATATCACCTTATCACTGGTCGCGACTTTATTGGCCTGCTCAATACGCACGGCTCCCTTTGCCAGCACGCGACGCACTGCTCCGACTTTCAGCATCTCAGCATCACCTGCCACCAGTCGAGGCGTGGCAGTCGTCGCCGCACCCTTAGCCGGTTGATCAGCAAACAACGTTAACTGATTTGAATACATGATCATCAAACCTGACATCACTTCCACCGAGCCATCAAAGAGAAATTGATTGCCCGCGTCCAACTCGCGCATCGTAATCGAATCGGCCAGTACAATGGTCTGCGCACTCTCGATCTGAGCACCCAAAACCCCTAGTCCTTCCGCTTGCGATACGATCAATTGTGCACGCCCATCGTCCGCATTACCAGTGACGAACACTCGCCCCTCCTGACTTCGAATCGTCGCGCCACTCAAATATGCCCCCGAAGCAGCCAATATTTCCGGGTTTCCGGTAAATTCAGCCGCCTGCTCACGTAATCTGAACTCGGCATGGCTGGCCTTCAATACGTGGCCGCCTTGATGGATCACGACCTGATCCGTCGCAATCAGTTGTCGAATCGCACCAAATGCCCCCCCCGCGACGGTTGAACTATCGCCCTCCTTGCCCTTCGGCGCATCCGCAACCGCCACCAACACTTCACTCGTCAAATCCATCTCACCTGAGACGGCATGCACCGAATCGGTAAATGTGAAACGGTAAGCCTCTGCAGTGGTATGCAACAATAAGCTACGGCTGTGGATCTCAGTTCGCTCAACCGCGGCCCCCTCTGGGGCAACCGCACCAGTGAGCACACCAGCCATGCCCTGTGTAAACTCCACCACCACATCAAACTTCACCTCGATCTCCTTGGTCCGGCCGTTCCATGTCCAGCCCACGCCAGACACTTTAAAATCCCCTCCAACGATTTCGATCGGACCGTCCGAGACCGCTCGATTCTCTGTAGTGAGCAGCGTCGCCTCTGGACTATCCATGGTCATTTCCAGTGCCATGCGCTCGTCACCGGAATAGACGCGCAGCGCCATCTCCTCGATCCGAATCTGCTCAGCACTGTCATAGATCCCCTTGCCCCCCTGCAGCACCCACTGCGTGTAACCATTCTCGCCAAAATGGGGGAACCGGAAATTTTGCACTGGCGCACTCGGCGTCATCTGCGCCTGCAATGTACACACACATAGGAGGGCAACAATCGAACGAAGTAAGGTTTTAGGTAACATAGCGGCTTGAATAAAAAGAAACCCGGATCAGCGTCCGGGTTCCAGTTGAAAGTAAGCTATTATTAAAAAGAGTTAAGCCTTAGGCTCTTCCTTTTTTGGCAATACCGCCCTCACGTGCAAATCGCGCAGCTGCTCGGGCGTCGCAATACCAGGGCTCGAAGTCATCATTTCCTGTCCTTTTTGATTCTTCGGGAAAGCGATCACGTCGCGGATACTGGTGCGCTGCGTCAAGATTGTAACCATACGGTCCAAACCAAAAGCAATCCCGCCATGCGGCGGTGCGCCATATTCAAATGCCTTGAGCATATAGCCGAAACGGCTCTCAACCAAATCCTTTGGAATCTGCAGCACCTCTTCGAAGACCTTCCTCTGCAACTCAGGCTGATGGATACGAATACTACCCCCGCCGAGCTCTACACCATTGAGCACAAGGTCATAGTGCTGACCACGGACCTTCTTCGGATCGGAATCCAGCAGTGGAATGTCCTCTACCACTGGTGAAGTAAATGGGTGGTGCGACGAAACGTAGCGATCTGCCTCTTCATCAAAAATCATCAATGGAAACTCAATCACCCAGAGGAATTTGTAATCGTTCGGGTCGATGGTCAGCTTTTCGCGCTTCACGAGCAGCTGAGCCGCATCCAAACGCACACGGCCGAGGATCGTGCAGGCACGCTCCCACTCGCTCGCAGCGAAGAATACGATATCGCCATCTTCGATCTTCAATGTCTCGGTCAGTGCAGCCTTCTCCTCATTAGAGAAGAACTTCACGATCGGCGACTTCCATTCGCCACCTTCACACTTGATGAAGGCGAGGCCCTTGGCACCGAGTGTCTTCGCAGTGTCTTCGAGATTACGCAGCTCACCTTGAGTGAGATCCGCAAGACCCTTCATGTTCACTGCTTTCACGGCGCCACCGGACTTGATCGCACCGGAGAATACCTTAAAACCAGACTTAGCGAAAATTTCACCGCAATCCTGCAACTCCATGTCGAAGCGCATATCAGGCTTGTCCACACCGAAGCGATTCATTGCATCGAAGTAGCTCATGCGCAAGAACGGCGCCTGAATGTCTACATTGATCACGTCCTTCCAGACCTTAGTCATCAGGCCTTCGATCAACGCATACATGTCTTCGCGGTCGATGAACGATAACTCGATGTCCACTTGAGTGAATTCTGGCTGACGGTCTGCACGCAGATCTTCGTCACGGAAACAACGCGCCAACTGATAGTAACGCTCCACACCAGCAACCATAAGCATTTGCTTATACTGCTGCGGCGATTGCGGCAGCGCATAGAAAGCACCAGGATTCATGCGGCTCGGCACCAGGAACTCACGCGCACCCTCAGGTGTACTCTTAAATAGCATCGGTGTCTCGACCTCGATGAATGCCTGATCATCCAGATAGTTACGGATCGAACGGCTGGTCGCGTGGCGCATCTTCAACATTTTCGTGTTGGTCGCACGACGCAGGTCGAGGTAACGATAAGTCATGCGCAAATCTTCGCTGACCTTGTCCGCCGAATCATCCATTGGGAATGGAGGCGTCTTCGAGATGTTCAAAATTTCCAGCTCTGAGGCGTGGACTTCGATCTCGCCGGTCGCCAGTTTCGTATTCGAAGTGCCACCAAAGCGCTGATCGACCTTACCAGTTACAGAGATCACCGACTCCGGCTTAATTGAGCCGAACTGAGCCTCTAAGCCCTGATTCGATGGATCGAGAACGATTTGGGTCAAACCTTCGCGATCGCGGAGATCAACAAAAAGAATACCTCCGTGGTCACGAACAGAATCCACCCAGCCGCTAAGCGTTACGGTGGAACCAGTGTCAGAATTACGGAGTTGGGAGCAGTTATGTGTTCGCTTCATGAGAAACGCGCGATGAAAACAGCTTCCCCCCACGAAACAAGCACGAAAACGGGATACTTACAGCGAGCAAAGCACAAAAACCGCAAAAATACGCGTATCACACCTTTCTACGCGTTTTGCCAATCAGTTCATTTCTAACAGCTTCCGCAAGTCATCAGAAATTACTCCAAAAAATATCCACTTTCTCAAGACAAAGCATTGACAATCACTCCCTGAATTAACTTTATGCCGACTTCAATTTGATTGAGAAGCCTACAAAGCACTTAATTAAAGAGACTTTTTGCTCGGTAGCTCAGCGGTAGAGCAGGTGACTGTTAATCACTTGGTCGCAAGTTCGATCCTTGCCCGAGCAGCCATTATTAAGCCCTAAACCTCAACGGTTTAGGGCTTTTTTGTGCTAACATTTCTAGAAGTCAGAAATTCGCAGTGTCTATGAATAGTCTATCTTTAGACGCAAAGAGCGCGCTGACTAATTTGCTATAACTGACGAACCAAGCAGCGTCCCGTCCTTCAAGTAGACAGACATAAAGCGAATCCCCAATCTGTAAGCTGTCGCATCATAGGTGGATTCATCCGAACTGCTTGATTTTTTAAACATCTGCGATCGATATCCCTCATCTTTCAGAAGGTCACCTTTGTATTTATTAGTCATCAGGGATCCTTTATCTTTATTTCTACGCGAAGCTCTTCACGACTGTGTCCATTCTCCCTAATCATCTCGCTCATCGCTATCTGCATCCACTTTACGTATTCCTCCTTAGTTTTTGCTCTGTTTAACCCGATTTCCTAGCTCTTCTAAACTCATCTCTCCGTAAGCGAAAGATAGTGGCAACAGACTTATCAATAGTGCTTGTAGTAATAATTTTATAGAAATACTAAGTTTCAAAATAGATCCCCATGCAAACAATTTGATTAGTCGCTAATCGGCATCAGGAAATCATCTGCATTGGTATACTTGGGAGATAAATTGTGATCTTTAATCAGTTAGTAATTTAGTTCATTCCTGTGGCCAGCGTTTACTCACTGCCTGCAACCAGTGGCGGGCGATCAGTTCGTGTCCCTGTGGCAGCGGGTGAATTCCGTTCCACATCCAGTGCTCCGGTAAAATCTTAGGAGAGTTCTCACCGCTTAGTCGTTGCAATAAAAAAAACCCAGTCGTTTGACTCGGGGCTTCGAAAAATGGAGCGAGCGAAGAGGTTGCCTGAGCCTGCGCCTCACTGCTGCGCAGCGACCTAGCGGTCCGGCCATCTCCGCACGCAAGCGTGCTCCGTCAAACTTCCTGGACGAGTCCTCACTCTTCATTATTCCAATAAAAAGCCCCCAGTCGTTTGACTGAGGGCTTCGAAAAATGGAGCGAGCGAAGAGGTTCGAACTCTCGACATCCACCTTGGCAAGGTGGTGCTCTACCAATTGAGCTACGCTCGCTTCTTTGGAAGAAGTCGCAGAGAATTCTAAATTCGCACCTGCTGTCAATGTGTTTTTGAAAAAAATGGCTGCAGTCACGCAAAACAGAAAATCCCTAATCTTGCCTGCTAAGATAAAATTATTATAAATTACTGTCGATTTATGTGGCTTTTTTAAGAAAACCCCATACACCGTACATTTTAATTCAGTAAATAATACATATGGAAACAGGAATAGTAAAATGGTTCAGCTCTGAAAAGGGTTACGGCTTCATCACGCCAGACAATGGCGGAACGGATCTTTTCGTTCATCACTCAGAAATTCAGATGGATGGTTATGCCTCCCTCGACGAAGGCCAAAAGGTTACATTCGAAATCGGCTCAGGACAAAAAGGTCCCTGCGCTACGAATGTAAATGCCGCTTAATTTCGAACACATTGACGCTTTTGAGCGTTAATTTCGAAAGCGCCTTAACGGGCGCTTTTTTTTGTGCCTACAGCCCAGGCTATAATCTTAGCTTTGAACGGATCCATTAGGTCAATCCCCCGCGGGTTAACACGATGGGCACCGACAACAGTTTTAAATATGAACTGCCCCCCCCCCCGCGCCCCGCAGTAAACCGACTGACTCAATCGGTAATGACTGGTCACTTCGCTCCATCCGCCTAGCCGTCTTGCTTAAAAACAACAGGACTCAAATGTGACATCCCAATCGAACAGGCGGATCTAAGATCTGACCTTGGCGGATTTCCGTGGCGCGTTCGCCAGCTTCACGATTCCCCAGATAATGAGGCCAAGCGATGAGATCGCGGCGAGCCCAGCGAGCAAAAAACCCTTTACGATAAGTCCGACAAAGCGGCCAAAGCTGAATGGTGAGAACGAAAAGATACGCGACTCCGCCCCTCCAGTTACATCAATCGTGACCTGACCCGCTTTGCTTAATTCGACATAGCCAATGCTCTGACGTGCGCGCCCGATCGTGCTAAATCTTGAATGCGGATCACTGACGAAATCGAGCGGCATTCCGCCCTGCTGGGTGATTTCGATCATTAAGCCATCTGGTAATTCGATAGGACTGTGATAAGTTCGACCATCATATACCGTCTGATAATCATGCCATAGATAGTAGCGACCGGGCGTATCGACAAATGCTATGGCAGCACCTGGCACCTCAAATTCGAGGAGGTCCACACTATCGCGCACCAGTGTCAGTACGATGACGAATGGCACACAAATTGCCCCAATTCCAAATACGACCACACCCGCAATAATTTGTTTAACTCCTGCCTTCATCTGAATTGTTATGAACGCCGCTTTTTTGGCAGCCCCTTGGCATTATAAACAGCTTTCTTGCGCTTGTGAACTTTAGTCTTAGCTCCACCACTGGCGCCGCCACCGTGCTTGCCAGTTTGCAGCGTCTCGATTTGGTCGCGTAGTATCGCTGCTTTTTCGAATTCAAGTTTTTGTGCGGCTTCGAGCATCTCAGCCTCCAACTCAGCGATGACATGCACGACATCAACGTCGCCTGATTCCGCGACCAGTAAGTCCTCCGATTCGCTCTCATCGTAACGCTTACCCGGCGTCTGCAGCCCATCATCGATGCTACGTGTTACACCCACTGGAGTAATGCCGTGTTCAAGATTGTAAGCCACTTGCTTTTCTCGACGGGCACTCGTTACTTCCAATGTATGAACAATCGATTTCGTCATGACATCGGCATACAAAATAACACGTCCCTTTTCGTGACGCGCGGCGCGGCCTGAGGTCTGAATCAGACTCGTAGCACTGCGCAAAAACCCCTCCTTGTCGGCATCGAGAATCGCCACCAGCGCAACTTCTGGCAAGTCGAGGCCTTCGCGCAGCAGATTGACTCCCACCAAGACATCAAACTCTCCCAGTCGCAAGCGTCGCAAAATTTCAACACGCTCAATTGCATCGATATCCGAATGCAAGTATTCCACTTTCAAGCCCGCTTCACGCAAATAATCACTCAGATCTTCCGACATACGCTTGGTCAAGGTCGTCGCCAGCGTGCGTTCACCCTGCTCAGTTGCCTTACGCACTTCGCCGATAAAATCTTCCACCTGTCCCTTGATCGGGCGGATTTCCATTCCTGGATCAACCAATCCCGTCGGACGAATCACCTGCTCAGCAATAACGGAGGACACTTCTAACTCGAGCGCAGCGGGGGTGGCGGACACATAGATCGTTTGATCAGTGATCGACTCAAACTCGACAAAGGTTTGTGGACGATTATCCATCGCCGATGGCAAACGGAAGCCGTACTCAACCAAGCGCTCTTTACGCGCGCGATCGCCATTATACATAGCACGCACCTGGGGTAAGGTGGCGTGACTCTCATCGATAAAGAGCAAAAAATCATCTGGAAAGAAATCGATCAAGCAAAACGGTCGCTCATCTGGCTTGCGACCAGAGAGGTAACGGGAGTAATTCTCAATTCCCGTGCAGAACCCCATTTCCTGCAGCAACTCGATATCGTATTCGGTGCGCATCCGAATACGTTGCGCCTCCAATAGAAGATTCTGCGACTCGAACCATGCAACGCGTTCTTCGAGCTCGGCACGTATCTGCGGCACAGCGGCTTCAATCTTGCCCTTAGGTGTGGCGTACTGGGTAGCCGGATACAGATTAAAGAGTTCCAGAATGCCGCCCGTCGCACCAGTCAATGGGTCGAGCTCGCGTATGCTCTCGACTTCATCACCCCAAAACTCAACACGAATCGCAGTCTCCATATAAGCAGGGAAAATATCCACCACATCACCACGCACTCTAAATTTACCACAGGTAAAAGCGACATCATTACGTTCATACAGCACTTCGACCAAGCGTTCCAAAAAATCGTCGCGCGAAATCTCCAATCCCGCACTCAGTGGAATCATCATCTCTTTAAAATCTTCGGGCGATCCAAGCCCGTAAATACAAGAGACGCTGGCGATCACAATCACATCGTTGCGACTGATCAACGACGACGACGCAGCAATACGCAGGCGCTCGATTTCCTCATTAATCGAAGAGTCCTTCTCGATATAGGTATCGGTTTGCGGAATATAGGCCTCGGGCTGATAGTAGTCATAGAAACTGACAAAATACTCGACCGCATTATCTGGGAAAAATGCTTTAAACTCTGAGTAAAGCTGCGCGGCCAGTGTCTTATTGTGCGAGAGAATTAATGCTGGGCGCTGCAACTGCTGGATCATGTTCGCCATGGTGAAGGTCTTCCCTGATCCCGTCACTCCCAGTAGTGTCTGTCGCTTGTTGCCAGCGCGCACAGAGTCCACCAAGGCCTTGATTGCCTGCGGCTGATCGCCCTGCGGCGAATATTCACTATTGAGTTTGAAATTCACAAGGTCAGAAAAGCGCAGGAAACCTAAGTGCGCAAGCCGAAGCGCTCGAATACAGGCTTTGGCAATCGACAAAGCTACAGCGCTCTCCATAAATAAGTGCTGTGAAGCCTAGCAACAAAGCGATTATATTTTTTGATGGCAACTGTGGCCTATGCAGTGCCTCGATTCGTTTCTTAATCAAGCGCGATAGCCGCCAGCACTTGTATTTCGCGCCACTGCAAGGAGTCACCGCGCAGGCCATTTTGCCACTGCAATATCGTGAATCACTGCGTACCATGGTCTACCAACGTGTGAGTGCCGACGGTCAACCCACGCTGCTGGTCCGCTCCGAAGCAGTGCTGCTGGCACTGATTGATACGCGCAGTGGCTGGCGTCATCTCGCACAAATTGCCCGCCTGCTACCCCTGAGCCTGCGCGATTGGGCCTATGACCGAATTGCCGACAACCGAAAGATTTTTTTCAAAGCCGCTGCCTGCAAATTGGTCAGTCAAGCAGAACACGCGCGCATTTTGCCGTAATGGCTACGATACTGAACTGGGATCACCCGAACTCGAGGCGTGACGACAACTGGCATGCGCAACCAGTCTATTCGGGCTAAATGTAGGAGTACCGGCGCCCACATAGGTTCTCAATTTCTAAATCAGCCGCTGTGGTTGCCTGCGAGTTGCAACAGGAGTGCGGGCGAATCGCCAGCATTGTTGGTTAACGTGGGCGAGTCGCCGCGTTGTTGGTTAACGTGGGCGAGTCGCCAGCGTTGTTGGTTAACGTGGGCGAGTCGCCAGCATTGTTGGTTAACGTGGGCGAGTCGCCAGCATTGTTGGTTAACGTGGGCGAGTCGCCAGCTTGTTGGTTAACGTGGGCGAGTCGCCCACGCTCCTTTAATTGTCTATTCTAGCGACGCGGTTGATTTCAAAAAAGTCGAATGGTGCAATGCTATTGGGCCATTCGCCAGATGTTCAGAGTCTTGCGGCGGCGGGTAAAACTAAAACAGGCCCTTCGGATAACCGAAGAGCCTGTTAAATAGTACGATTGCGTGATTGAACTACCTAGTGAGGCAGAAAGATAAAGACATCAGCCATCACCAGCGTTGAAAACAGCGCGCCGAGCATCAACTTAATTGGTGAGACACCACCATCGAAGTATTTACTCAGGATGCTCTGACCGGCAGGATTCGGCGTATTGGCGATCAATGTCAAACCACCACCAGTCACCGCACCGGCAACCACTGCGTACTGCAGTGCCAAGGGACGTTCCAGGCCCGCAGGGTTCAGCGCTAAACTCTAATCAAAGGCAGGCACTTGCGAGGCGAGGAAAGTAATCGAGGCATTATTATTAAATGCAGTGAGCAAGGTCGGTCCGATGAAGAGCGGCACGCCTATTCAACCGATTATCATTAAGATAGCTTAGAACAATTCCGCACCGCTAAGCGTGGTGGTAGTTCGAGCCGGCGTTGATCGAGACGGCGCGGTAGAGCTGCTCGCACAACAGCATGCGGGCAATCTCGTGCGTGAAAGTGAGTGGCGACAGGGCAAACAGCACGTCCGCCCGAGCTTTGACTGCGGGACTCAAGCCGTAAGCGCCACCGATGATAAAGATGGCTGGCTGCCCTTGCAGATCAAACAGCTCCTTGGCGAGGCCTGCGGAAGTGCGCGTATTGCCCTCTTCAGCCATCGCGTAGACGCGGGCGTCTTTTCGTTTGGTCAACGCTTCGAGAATCCGCTCACCCTCGCTTTCGACATCGCCGTCCTTAAGTTCGAGCAACTCGAAGTTGCCAGAACGTTTAAGGCGCTTCGAGAAATCGTCGCAGAGCGCACTCAGCGGCTTATTCTTCATACGGCCTATAACTATGATGGTGTAGCGATACATGTTCGTCGGAGTGGTGGGGAGGGAGGGGGTAACTGATATTTAGCCGCTGCTACTTTAGTTCATTGAGAATCTCTAGATCCACCACCACGGGGCGGTGGTCACTAACGTAGCAACGTAGGATCTCACAACGCATGACTTTGTAGCTCGGCGGCACGAGAATAAAGTCCAAACAATGAATCGGAAGAAGTGACGGAAAAGTACGGCCTTTTTCCGGGTAAATCTGATAAGCACATTGATCCTCTAAGTATTTAAACAGGTGCGCAACCGCGTCATTAGGCTTACCAGAGCGGCTATTAAAATCACCACACACGACTGGCGACAAATAGCCTTCTTCACCCTTTTGGGTATGCCGTTCTTCTAAAAATACGATGAGCCGCTCGATTTGCTCAATCCGGCGCAGTCGCGACTTATAGTCCAAGTGCAGGTTGACGATTGGTAGGTGCCCATCTGGCAAAGTCAGCTCGGTATAGAGAAAGCCTTTCTCACCAATCTCTGCGGTACCGAACGCTTGATGATCGGCATGTTCGATCGGAAAACGTGACAGCAAGCCATTCCCATACGCGAGCGGCAGTCGCCCTCCGCGCCGGTTATGCACACCGAGATAACTATGCGGGTAACCGCCCTCTGCTTTTAAAAAATCAAGCAAATGAATGCGCTGATTCCAATGCGAGTCCTCATCGACTTCCTGCAACGCCACGACGTCAGCCGCTTCACGCTTAAGCAATCGGGCGACCCGCAAGAGATTTCGCGTAATCCCCCGTGCACCATGAAACCCCTGATACGTCGAAAGCCCACGCCCATGTGCGATGTTGAGCGTAAGGATACGAAGCTGACGTGCAGACATGAGCTATAGGGCAATGCCTACGCACTGTCCTGGATAGAACGCGCGTATTTGGCTACGGATTTGAATAATGAATCTGCAAACGAGGCGACAGAAACCAACACCAGTTGTAACTCGACATCACTGAAGAACACCGCATCGCCCTCGCGGAAGACCTTACGTAGATCCACCAGTTTCCCCTGCGCCTCCCCATCTACAACTTCCGCATTCTGACTCTCTACAGCCTTCAACTCGATGACGAGTTCACCCTCTCCGTCAACCTGTGCTGCTTTGACGATACCGCCCTGCTGCATTAAAATTTGCATCACGAAACCGATCGAGGTAGTACTATCCTCAAGCTCGCACATGATGCCGTAGTCTTTTTCGAAGCGATTAAACTTCTCGTCAATTTGGGCGGGAATGAAAGCTTGCTGGGCTGCTTGAGCATCTTTCTGCGCGTCAGGTGTCACATCTTTATTGGCGCTGGTAGCTTTGACCAGTGCGAGGAAGAAGTGGGCGTTGTTCATCGCCGTCACGATCAGATTCAAGGAATCACCTATCACCTGGCGCACCAGCAGGTCACGCGCGTAGGCCTGCATTTGCTCGAAATTCTGATGGCGCGGAGCGGCTGGCATAATGCGGGGCATATTCACATGCTGATTATAGCGGTCTTCCTGCACCGCCTCACGCGAAGCCAGGTTGAAAGCCAGCATATCGAAATGGCGCTGTAACCCAGACATGAACTGTTGCGCGATTTGCTGTAAATTAACTTGCTGCGGTTGCCCGCCAGTGGAATTGGATTCAGCTGTCATAAAAATTCTCGTTATAATATAATCAGAGGGAAAAACACTACATTCAACAAATTCTAGCACTCGGGACAACCTCGTATTTATTTTATCCAAAAAATGATTTGAAGCAAATCATCTAAAGGCTCGTCTGAGCAGATCTATTTGTCATAGTAATGTTTATGTGGGGATGGCTCAACGATCAGCTACTTGAGCCCCTAACCTCTTGGTTGGGCGGCGCTTTCGTATTCTTCGTCACAAACGTGACGGCCGTGCTTGGTTTTATCCTTGCACTGCTGATTGTCCGCCGCGTCTTGATCGAGAAGCGCAACCCTAGCAATTTTTTCGCGTGGTTCTTTATCGTCGTCTTTTTCCCACTAGTCGGTGTGCCGCTGTATTTCATGTTTGGTGGCCGGAAGAGTCGCAAAAAATCGCGAATTAAACGTAAAATCGCTGATGCCGCTCGCTCGCTCAGCGTAGGATTTGACGGCAACCAGCCATGCAACCACGACATGCTCACTTACCTAGGAGCCAATACGACAACGACAGGGAATCACTTCGAACTACTGCCCGATGGTGAGAGTGCCTTTCATCGAATCTGCCAAGAAATAGAGCGCGCCGAGCACACCATCCACATTGCCACCTACATACTGAGTCGCGATGCCACCGGTAAAAAAATCATCGAACTCCTAGCCAAGCGCGCCACCGAAGGCGTGACGGTGCGCCTGCTACTCGACTCGCTCGGCAGCTGGAATCAAACTCGCGCTGCACGCCACAAGCTACGCAAAGCCGGCGGACACGTCGCAATGTTTATGCCCGTGCTACCAATTCAAACCCATATTTCCTCTAATTTACGCAATCACCGAAAGATCGCCATCTTCGATAATTACCGCGCTATTACAGGTGGTCAAAACCTCGATATACGCTTCCTCGGCACCACGCCAATGGCCGAGCGCTTCGCTGATTTCAGCGTCATTACCCAAGGCCCAGCAGTCGCGCACCTAACCGGAACTTTTCTAGCGGACTGGGCTTTTGCCGCCAACGAGTCGCCCGCAAAATATGGCGAACTGTTGCGCCATATACCTGAAGAGGCTGGCGACAGCACGATCGAAGTCATCGCCAGTGGTCCTGATGTCGCGAGCGACCCACTGTGGGAGCAAATCATACGGATTATCCAAGAGTTCAAACAGAGCCTGACGATCATCACGCCCTACTTCATCCCCGACGAAGTGCTGTTTCAATCCCTCATCGTCAAAGCACATACGGGGCGCAATATACGCCTCGTGCTGCCCCTGCGCTCAAATCACTCGATCGCCGATATCGCTCGCTATCACTATCTGCGCGAGCTGCACGAGGCAGGCGTGGACATCCGCTTCTACACACCTCGCATGCTGCACGGCAAAGTCATCCTCGCGGATGGCAAAGTCGCGTTGGTCGGCTCCGCCAATATCGACATGCGCTCACTATTTGTAAATTTCGAGATCGCGCTGCTGCATTACAGCGCTTCAGACATCGCTCAACTCGACCAATGGGCACAAGACATCATCACCGACAGTATTTCCTACCAACAAGCTACAGCGAATAAAAAATTGATGCCCGCCAAATTCACTGAAAATCTAGTGCACTTACTCGTGCCCTTACTTTGAAGCCACTGTCAGTGGTTTCGCCTTGCTCGAAAGCAGAAGGCGACATATCGAGAAGCTTGCTATGGTTTCCTTACTCACTCAGCGACTACAGACTGGATGTCTTGTCTTACTAGCGCTCGGCCCTTTCGTTGGCTGCGCGAAGCAGCAGAGTAATGTCGAACGAGGCAACGCGAATCAAGAACTCTACATTGGCATTGGCACAGAACCATCTGGGCTCGACCCGCAACTCGCCACTGGCCTCACCGAATACTCCGTCATGACTGCTCTTCTTGAGGGGCTTACCACACTGGATGCAAAGACGATGCTAGTGCGACCGGGCGTCGCTCAGCACTGGGACATTTCGGAGGACGGCCTGACCTATACCTTTTATTTTGACCCCAACGCACGCTGGTCGAATGGCGATTCGGTCACTGCAGCAGATTTCCTCTTTTCCTTTGAGCGCATCTTAACACCATTACTCGGTGCACCCTATGCCTATATGCTACACCCCATGCGTGGCGCCGAAGCGTTTAATCGCGGCGAGCTGACAGACTTCAGTCAAGTCGGCGCACGAGCAGTCAATGCCACCACACTCATCATAGAGCTCGAATCACCAACGCCTTACTTTTTAAGCTTACTCGCGCACAATACCTGGTGGCCCGTTCACCCTCCAAGCATTCTTAAGCACGGCGCAATGACCGATCGGATTTCAAAATGGACCAAGGCGGGGAACTATGTGGGCAATGGCCCTTTTACTCTACAACGCTGGCGCCTCAACAGTGAAATCTACGCAGTCAAAAACCCTTATTACCGAGATGTTAAAAATGTGCATCTCAACGGACTGCACTTTTTACCCATCGAGCCACAAGCAGAAGAGCGTTCCTTTCGCGCAGGCCATCTACACGTGACTAGCACCGTGCCGATTCACCGCATCGACTGGTATCATGCCAACCAACCTGAACGTATGCGCTTCGATACTGCGCTCGGAGTCTATTATTACATGCTTAACACCTCGCACGGGGCGTTCAAAGATCCGCGCGTACGCAAAGCCTTGGCTTACTCAATCAACCGCGAAGAGATCACCACGCACGTGCTCAAAGCTGGCCAGCAACCGGCCTATCATTTCACACCGCCCAACGCCGGCGGCTATAATGCCGAAGCTCGCCTTCCTCATGACCCTCAGCTCGCGCGCCAACTCCTCGCTGAAGCTGGTTTCCCTGAAGGTAAAGACTTCCCCACCTTTGAGCTACTTTACAACACCAGCGAATCACATCGCACAATTGCCGTCGCCATTCAACAAATGTGGAAAACCGAACTCGGCATCGACATTGAGCTCCACAATCAAGAGTGGAAAGCATACCTCTCCACCCGCGAAAGCGGCGAGTTCGACATCCTCCGTGCAGCATGGTTTGGCGACTACGATGACCCCAACACTTTCCTCAGCCTCGGCCAGACCGACAACGGCAACAACCACTCGCAATGGAGCAACGCCGAATACGATCAGCTCATCCTAGATGCCGCCATTGAGCAAAACCCGGGAGCACGCATGGCGCTCTTTCAGCAAGCGGAGGCGATTCTCTTGGATGAGATGCCGTTCATCCCGATCTACTTTTATGTCACCAGCCGATTGATTGATCCCGCTGTTCAGGGCTGGCATCCAAGCATTTTAGACAACCACCCTTACCAAGCAATTTCACTAGAAGAGTAAGTCAGCCCTAAAGTCTCAGCCCTCAAGTCTCAGCCCTCTCAAGTCTCAGCCCTCTTAAGTCTCCCATCGTGCTCTCCCTCATTGCCAGACGCCTGCTCCAATCCATCCCGACTCTCTGGGTCGTGGCGACGGCGACTTTTCTACTACTGCGACTCGCCCCCGGCGGTCCTTTCGACGATGAGAAACCAATCCCACCGGAAATCAAAGAGCAGATCGAAGCGCACTACGGACTGAACCTGCCACTCTACCAGCAATACTTACAGTTCTTCGGCAATCTTCTCAAGGGTGACCTCGGCCCGTCCTACAAGTATCCCGGTTGGGATGTGCAAGAGATCATCATTCAAGCCTTTCCTGTATCATTAGAACTTGGATGTTGGGCCCTACTCATCTCGCTCGCTCTTGGCATACCAATTGGCACACTCGCAGCGCTAAAACACAATAAGCCTGCCGAAACGGGCCTAATGGCATTTGCGATGATTGGTATTTGCCTGCCCTCATTCGTGATTGGCCCGATCTTATTGATGACTTTCAGTCTAAAACTCGGGTGGTTCAACCCACTTGGCTGGAGTTATGCTGGCGACCGCGTACTGCCGGCAATCACGCTTGGGTTGCTGTACGCCGCGTACATCGCACGCCTTGCGCGCAGCGGTATGCTGGACGTCATGCGTAATGACTATATTCGCACCGCTCGCGCCAAAGGCTTGAAGGAACGGGCCGTAGTCATACGCCACGCATTGCGCACCGCCCTGTATCCAGTGGTTGCCTATATGGGACCAGCAGCAGCCGGATTGATAAGCGGCTCGTTTGTGGTCGAAACGATTTTCTTCATCCCCGGCATGGGACCATTCTTCGTCAACGCGGCACTGAACAGAGACTACACAATGGTCATGGGCACCGTGCTCTTTTACGCCACACTGATTATACTTTTTAATCTATTCGTAGACATCGTCCAGATGTGGATGAATCCACGGACTCGTAATGATTAAGCAACAACGAGAAAGTGCGGCCAACTCAGTCGCATCCAAATCACTTGGGGGGGACGCATGGGACCGACTCAAGCGCAACCGTATGGCACAAATCGGTGGCACGATTTTCATCTGCATTACCTTACTCTGCGTAATCGGTCCCTCGCTAAGCAGTTATAGTTTCGAAGAGCAAAACCTCGCATACGGCGCACAAAGCCCGTCGACTGAACATTGGCTTGGAACCGACGACCTTGGGCGCGACTTATTACTGCGCATTCTGACTGGCGGCCGCATCTCAATAGGCGTGGGCTTTGCTGCGACTCTGATCGCATTAATCATCGGAGTTAGCTATGGCGCACTGGCTGGCTACATCGGTGGTAAAACAGAAGCAGCAATGATGCGCTTTGTGGATGCCCTTTACGCACTACCATTCACCATGACCGTCATCATTCTTACGGTGACTTTCGACAAGAAGAGTATCTTCCTGATCTTTATGGCAATCGGAGCAATCGAATGGTTGACGATGGCGCGTATCGTTCGTGGCCAAACACGAGCTTTACGAAAAAAAACTTATGTGGATGCCGCACTCGTCATCGGCTCAAGCCACAGCCGCATTCTCTTTAAACACATTCTGCCAAATCTAATCGGCCCAGTGATCGTTTATACCACGCTCACCATCCCAGCCGTCATATTACTTGAATCCATACTCAGCTTTCTCGGACTCGGCGTGCAACCACCCGCGAGCTCTTGGGGTATTTTAATCAACGACGGCGCACAGAAACTCGATATCTACCCGTGGATGTTGATCTTCCCTGCCCTCTTTTTCTCGCTCACTATTTTTGCACTCAACTTTATCGGCGACGGCGTCCGCGATGCGCTGGATCCCAAAGAATCGGAGTAAGTGATTAATTCAATGAGTCATCTCCAACCTTGCCCGCACCTACCGACGCCCGATACGAAGATGTCGCACCGCTGCTTAACGGCTCTCAAGGGCGCAGATCGTGAAATCTTCTACTTCACCGCGCTCAAATACGGGCACTTCCTTTGGCTGCAAGGACATGCCGGGCGTAGCATCTTAGCAATCACGCGCGCGCTCTATGCCGATGTCCCGCCAAGCGCTGCGACACTCAATCAATGGCCGCTGCCCTATGCCGCACTCAGATGGATCATCGCAAACCATCCTGACAATCATTTCCCTGGCAACCCGCGTATCAGCTTTCAGCATCAGGCCACTCGCCTGCGTGGCGATCGACAAGCTCTGCGCCGCGCCCGCGCATGGGCAGTCTGGGCTCTGATCCGCGAAGCCAAGCCCACCTTAGCGGGCGATCCCATACAAGGTATTGAAGAGCCCACACTCGACGAAATCGAAACACAACTGCGCACCATCGGCTATCTCGGCGAAGTCGCCATTTGGCAGACCGCACTCGACCACTCCTAGCTAAGTCGGACAGAACTCTAGCCGACGTAAGGCGTGTACTCAGGGATAAAACGTTGTATCGTGCGTTTAATCTCATTCGGATCACTCACCGACGACGCGGAACCGAGCGCAGTCGCAATCGACTCAATCGAATCCGCACGCGGCCCCTCGGCCACAAACCGCATGACTCGCGAGTGGTTGGTCGGCTGCAGGGTCTCACTGAGATGCTGCACCTCCTCGTATAATTTCTCGCCTGGCTGCAGGCCAATAAACTCGATCTCAATACCTTCGCCTTCGATATATCCACTCAGCGCAATCATCTGACGAGCCACATCCACGATCTTCATGGATTTGCCCATATCGAGGACGAAAATCTCTCCACCGTCCCCCTGAGTCGCACTCTGCAATACCAACCCAACCGCCTCATGCACCGTCATAAAGAAGCGAGTCACCTCTGGGTCGGTCACCGTCACTGGACCACCTGCCGCAATTTGGCGCTTAAAGATCGGTATGACGCTACCCGAGGAGCCCAGCACATTGCCAAACCGAACGGCCATAAATTTTGTCGTGTTTCCCGCCACCCCTTGTTGCTCCAATAAAGACAACTCGGCCAGTCGTTTACTCGCCCCCATCACACTGGTTGGATTGATCGCCTTATCCGTAGAAATCAGAATAAATCGCTCCACCCCAGACGCACTTGCAAGACGTGCCAAGCCGGCAGTCGTAAAAAAATTATTCTTCAAGGCCTCAACAGGTTGCGCTTCCATTAAATTAACATGCTTATGGGCCGCCGCATGAAAAATGACTTCCGGCTGAAAAGACTTAAACACCTTCTCAACCTCAACCACCTCATGCACATCTAATATCAACGTTTGAGACAGTCCCGCAGGATCGTTCTGCTGCAAGACTTCCTGCTGCAAATCAAAAATAGCGAGCTCAGCCTGATCGATGCAAAGTATCGATGCGGGTACATAAGCTAACACTTGGGCCACGAGCTCGCGACCGATACTGCCTCCAGCCCCAGTGACCAGCACACGTTTACCCGCAAGCATTGCGCGAATCTGATCCGAGTTTAGGTCGACCGTATCGCGCCCCAGTAAATCCTCCAACTCAACTGGACGTAGCTGCGTCATCTGCGCACGCCCAGTCACTAAGTCTGTCAATGCCGGCACTGTATCCACTCGAAGCCCAGCCTCGCTCGCCATCTTAGCAACGGCGCGCACGCGCCCCACGGATGCCGAAGGAAATGCGATGATCACCTTATGCGCCGCGTAGCGCTTCGCTACTTCAGCTAATACATCGACGACATCAGCGACTAATACGCCATGCACATAGCGGCCGATCTTGCTCACATCATCATCGAGAAAGGCCACGGGGCGCATGCCGAGACGGGCCTTATGCTTGAGCTCCGAACAAAGCCCCGCACCGACCTCACCTGCGCCAATAATTAATACATTCTCTGCTTCATCCCAGCTGAGCCAATCCTCCAAGCCACTGCTGGCCTGCATACGCATTGCCACGCGAAATCCCGCCAACATTAAAAAACTCAACAGAAAGTCCGTTAGAATAACAGCCCGCGGCGGCACACCGTTGCCATTGTAGACATACCACATGGAAACTAAGATCGCGCTCGCCGCGAATAGCCCCAACCACAAGCGCAAGGCATCCGGCAATCGAAAATAGGATAGCACACAATCCACCTGCCCCGAAGCCACCAGTAACATAAGCTTCAATGCCACGACCCACCAAATGGTATTCACCATATCCAGGTAAAAGTCCTCCGGCACCTTAAAATCGAAGCGCAACTGAAAGGCGACGATGTAACTCAGCCCACAAAGGAGTGCATACAACAGCAACAACCCTAGGGTCCGAATATTGCAGTAACGCGATAAGATGCTAACAGCCATAATGAATACTGTTAGTTATGGCTGTCGTTGCGCAAAACACGAGCGCACAATCTCGATGACCTTCGTACGATCCTCCGCGCTCATCGCTGAACCACTCGGCAAACACAATCCATTGGCAAACAAACCTTCCGCGCAATCGCCGCCAATCGACGCACAATCCTGAAACACTGGCTGCATGTGCAGCGGCTTCCAGAGCGGTCGAGCCTCTACATCTGCATTTGCAAGCGTCTCGATGATCTGATCTCGCGAACTCCCACCAGCCACTGGCTCGACGGTCAGGCAAGTCAGCCAGTAATTCGCCGCATCCGGATCGACAATGGGCATGAATGCGACACCAGGCAACTCGCCTAAGGCATCACGATAGGCTTCAAAATGCGCACGCTTCACAGCAATACGTCGTCCTAGGTCATCCAACTGACTTAGACCGAGGCCTGCCAAGACGTTGCTCATCCGATAATTATAACCGACCTCGCGATGCTCATAATGTGCCACTGGCTCTTTCGCTTGAGTCGATAGAAAAAGCGCCCGCTCAATCCACGAGGCCTTATCCGCTAGCAACATGCCGCCGCCCGAAGTCGTGATTATTTTATTACCATTAAAAGAGAAAAAAGAAAACGCACCCATACTACCTGCCGCACGTCCTTTGTAAGTCGCGCCCAATGCCTCGGCGGCATCTTCCACCACAGGAATATTGTAGCGCTCACAAACCGCCAAAATCGGATCCATGTCTGCACACTGACCATACAGATGCACCACGATCGCCGCCTTTGGCAGCTCCCCTGAAGCGGCACGCTCGCCGAGCTCCAGTTCCAGTAGAATCGGATCCATATTCCACGTGCTTGGTTCGCTATCCACAAATATTGGATCAGCACCACAGTAACAGATCGGATTGGCACTCGCAGCAAACGTCAGCGTCGGGCAGATTACTGTATCGCCCGGCTGCACATTGAGCATTTGCAGCGCAAGATGCAACGCAGCGGTGCCAGAATTGAGTGCCACCGCATGCTTACGGCCGGCACGCTTCGCCAGCGCCGCCTCAAAAGCCTCTAAATGCGGGCCCACTGGAGCCACCCAATTCGAAGTCAATACAGCATCAACCGCAGCGTGGTCCTGCTGGCTGATATCTGGAGGCGAAAGATAAATACGGGGCATGATGAAAGCATGTTTTCCTCATCGGGGGGGTATTTCGATCTTTTTCACTCCGTTTCATGAAAAAACCGTTTGTTCACGATGGTCGGCTCAGAGTTTGATGCAAAAATGATACATACATTCCGAATCATCCACTATTTGAACGCCAACAGCTCTTCGGCATGCGCGCGGGCGGAATCAGAATGGCGATCGCCAAGCATTCGAGAAAGCTCACTCAAGCGCGACTCACGATTCTGATGTATCGGACCGATCGATACAGTGGTCGAATCATCATCCTGCGATTTTGTGACGACAAAATGATTTTGCGCAAGTGATGCCACCTGAGGCAGGTGCGTCACACACAGCACCTGATGTCGCTCTGCAAGTCGCGCCAACTCAGCTCCGACCGCACGACCGACTTCGCCGCCGACATTGGCATCCACTTCGTCGAAGACCAGCAGCGGCGTGGCATCTGCCTCGGCCAGCACTGTCTTCAGTGCCAGCATGACACGGGCGGTCTCACCACTGGAAGCGATTTTATTAAGCGGCAATAGGTCCTGCCCCGCATTGGGCGCAAACTGAAAGCCGCAGCGGCTGTTGCCAAAATCCTGCAACTCTTTTTCAATGAGAATCGCAATTTCGAGACGCGCTTTTTTGAAGCCTAGTGCCTGTAACAGTGCCGCAGCTTTGTCGGCCAAAGTCTTAGCAGCTGTTTCACGAGCCTTGCGCAGCTTGGCGGCTTCTTTGCGCAGCGATTGCTCCTGCTTAGCAGCGGCGGCACGTTTGGCTTTAAGCGTGCCTTCGATATCGCCCTGCACTGCTAGCTTTTGCGCCAGCTCTTCGCGTTTCACCAACACGCCCTCGACACTGCCACCGTATTTACGCCGCACTTCTTGCCAGAGATTCATCCGTTCGGTGGTCGCCTCGACGGCTTCGGCATCGAAATCGAAATCACTGGCGAGACGACCGGTTTCTTCACCGAGATCCTGCATCTCGATCAACACACTACGCGCACGCTGCAACAGTGGCTCGGAATCGGCATCGAGTGCCACCAGCGACTCATAGTGCCCGACGATCATGCTGAGTTGTTCGCTCAGCCCTTGATCTCCCGACAGCCCATCGGAGCAATCCGCTGCGAGCGTCACCAGCTCTTGTCCACTCGACATACGCGTGTAGTCGCGCTCCAACGCTTCGATCGAATCCTCTGAGACATCAATGCTATCGATCTTGTTGATCTGTTTACGTATAAAATCGATTTCGTCCTCGTTTAGGCGTTCACCGGATTCGAGGCGGTCGATCTCTTTGTGTGCGGCCCGCCATGTGGCATAGCCGACTTGGTAGGTCGCAAGTAAGTCGGCGTTGCCCGCATAAAGATCGAGCATTTCCAATTGGCGGCGTTCTTGAAAAAGTTTTTGCGGCTCACCGGGGCCGTGAAAATCGATCCACGACTCCCCTAGCTCCTGTAATTGCGTGAGCGTTGCCATGCTGCCATTAATCTGTACACGTGGCATTTTCTTACGATGAATACTACGTTGTAGCAACAGCACGCCGTCCTCGCAGCGCGGCAAGCCGGCGGCCTCTAGCAAGACATCCATCTCTACGGAGTCTTCAAAATACAACGCCGCTTCGACCTCCAACCGATCCGTCCCTTGGCGAATCATGGTTTTATCCGTGCGTGCACCCGAGAGCAGGCCCAGCGCACCAAGTAACACACTCTTACCCGCGCCAGTCTCACCCGTGACAGCGGTAAATCCCGTATCCAACTCCAGCGTCACCTCATCGAGGAGCGCGAGATTCTTAATTTTAAGATATTGCAGCATAGCTAAAAAATTAAGCGGCAGAACCAAACAGAGTGACCAATAATTGCGCGCACAAGGTCAACGGAAACAGACTGACAATAATCGTCACGGCCAAGCAAAAGAAAGTCTTCAGGACACTCAGTCGCAGTGCCGCAGACAACGACAGCAGAATAATCACATAGCCATAGAAAAATACGCAAAAGAAGACTGGTGCGTAGCTGACAATCATTTCGGGGTTCACCTCAGCACCGAGCATAAAAGAGAGTAGCATCGACAACAGCGTCCACGGCAACAAGCCGAGCCCTAGCGCAGTTCGTGCATCGCGTTGCGTGTTTTCAGCACCGAACCAACGGCCGAAATTACGTGTCAACCAGCCGAACAAATACAAGCCAAACAGACCCGCAATTGCGCCAACCACAAACGGCAACGGCCCCGACTCTGCTTGTGCCAACGAAAAACGACCACTTTGCACTGCACCAAAGAAGGCCGCAATCATCAACGCAGCAGAATGCCCCTGCCCCGCATCGAGCAGTACACGCATCGAACTGGCTGGTTTAAACCAAACCGTGAGGAGAGAAGATTTGTTATTTATAGTGCTCATTTGTCCAAGTGGTTTTCCAAAAAAGACAGAATACTTCGCACATGCAAGTCTGCGTCGATCCGAAGCCTGATTTAAAAATTCTTTTGCGTTGTCTCTTTGCTCGCTTCGACGAACCTCTGCGATCTTTCTATGCTTACCTTCTCAAAACTCAGTAAAGGCTACGGCCAAAAGACGCTCTTCACCGATATCTCGTTTCGCATCCTAAAAGGCGATCGCATCGGTCTGGTCGGGCCCAACGGAGCCGGTAAGACGACACTGTTCAACATCATCCTCGGCACCACGGAGTGCGACAGCGGCAAGGTCGAGCTCGACCGCGGCACGGTGATCGGCTTCCTCCCACAGGAAAGTGCGCCTGCTGGCGAAGAGACGGTCGCTGAGCTGGCGACATCGATCTCCCCCGAGTTTGTCGCCATCTATGATACTTTGCGCGAGTTCCCCGACCAGGACTCCCCAGAGCACATCGACGCGATCGAGCAATTTATTGATCTGGATGGCTATACGCTAGAGGCGAAGGCAAAGCGCATCTTAGCAGGCCTCGCCTTCCGCCCAGAGGATTTTGATAAGCCCGCACATACTTTGAGCGGTGGCTGGATTATGCGTGCTCACCTCGCCCGCTTGCTAGTGATGGAGCCAGATCTACTGATGCTCGATGAGCCGACCAATCACTTGGACCTCGAGACTTTGGGCTGGTTCCAGGATCAGCTGAGCAACTACTCTGGCGCCATTCTGACCATCTCGCACGACCGTGAATTCCTCAACGGCGTCTGCGACGGCATCATCGAGATCGCCAACGGCCACCTGCACCGCTACCACGGCAACTACGACTATTACCTGACTCAAAAGGCTGATCGCGAAGCGCAGCAGCTCGCTGCTTATAATAACCAGCAACGCGAAATCTCACACTTGGAAGATTTCGTGCGCCGCTTCCGCGCCAAAGCATCGAAGGCCTCGCAAGCGCAAGCTCGCATGAAGACGCTCGAAAAGATGGTGCGCCTGTCGCCTCCCGAAAACGCCGCCGATACCATTTCATTTAGCTTCCCGCAGCCGCAGCGTAGCGGTCAGCGCGTCGCGACCTTTGAGAATATCCAACAGGCCTACGGCGACCACGTCGTCTATACCGACCTGAATCTCATCATTGAGAAACAACAGCGCATCGTGCTAGTCGGCCCCAATGGCGCAGGTAAATCTACATTGCTTAAAATTCTCTCCGGGAGTGTCGAAATTCAAGACGGCGTGCGCGAAATGGGCCACAATGTCAGTGTCGGCTACTTCTCTCAGCAACGCGTCGAAGTGCTCGACGTCGAGCGCAGCGTCCTAGACGAAGCCATGGAGCGCGTCTTAACAGGCATGAATGAGCAAAAGGTACGCGGCATCTTGGGTGCCTTCCTATTTCGCGGCGACGACGTTTTTAAGAAAGTTAAAGTCCTCAGTGGTGGTGAAAAGAGCCGCTTAGCGCTGGTCAAACTGCTGCTCAACCCGCCCAACCTACTGCTACTCGACGAGCCGACGACTCACCTCGATATGCCCAGTATCGATGCGTTGATCGGCGCGCTCAAGGATTACACCGGCACCCTCGTCTTCGTCAGTCACGACGTCCACTTTATCCGTGCCATTGCCAAGCATACGATTCAAATCCAGGCGGGCAGCACCACTAATTTTGCCGGTGACTACGATTATTATCTGCGTAAGTCAGAAGCGACCTCCGAAAAAAGTGGCCTCGTTGCAGGCATTAAGAACGCGCGCCCGGACTTTGAAGCTAAGCCGAGTCAAAAACCAAAAGTGGTCAGCGCCAAAGAACGCCGTCGCATCGAAGCTGAGAAGCGCAAACTAGAATCAAAAGGGCGCAAAGGCGTCGAAAAGCGAGTGGCAAAGCTCGAGGTAGAGGTCCTCAAGCTCGAAGCTGAGCAAGCCGCAGTCACTGAACAACTTGGCAATCCCGGGGTTTATGCCGACAAAGAGAAAGCCAAAGATCTCAATATGCAGGCGTCCCGCATCTCGAAACGCTTGCAAGAGAAAAACTACGAGTGGGAAACGGCGGCGGAAGAGTTGAGCAAATTGATGTAGTTTCTCTAAAAGGTTATTATCCCATGCTGCAACTGACGGAAATGTGCACTTAATCTAGGTTTACGCTTTACACTAGAAGATTGAATAGGAAGGTTTACAGCTTCTGGAAATTACTCTACCCGTAACCAGCCGTCTATTTT